>JAFQZM010000036.1 GCA_017405875.1 bacterium | reverse complement strand
ACCGCCGCTTCCGCCGCTTCCGCCTTTTCCTTTATTACCGCCGTTTCCGCCGTTCCCTCCTTTTCCTCCGTTTCCGGCTTCGAATCTGGAATCCTCAATATAAATATCTTCGGAGGAAATTACTATAAGCGGAACACTTGCGCCTCCGCCTTTTCCACCTTTGCCTCCCTGACCGCCGCAGCCGCCTGCACCGCCGCCTCCGCCGCTGCTGCCGTAACTGTCACAGCCTGATTTTCAGGCACGACCGCCGCCGCCGCCGCCGCCGCCTTGTCCGTTAGTGCCGTTTTCGCCGTTTTCACCGTCGGAAGGAGTGTAGCCTGAAACGGAAAATGTACCGTAATTTTTACCGCCTTGGCCGCTTTCGCCGGTTACACCTGTTTCGCCTGTTCCGCCGTTTGCGGCTTGAGTCGACCTTTGATCACATTCTAATGAAGTGCTTGACCAGAACTTTTCTGTTCCGCCGAGACCGCCGTTTGCTGTTGAGTCGCCTTGTCCGTTTGTACCGTTTCCGCCGTTACTACCGTTGCTTTTTGCTTCTCCTGGGACTCCTCCTTCTCCGCCGTTTGCTCCGCATGTTGAGGTCCCGCCTGCACCGCCTGCCGGAGCTGTGGTACATGTTTGGGTTAAGGTGCATATGAAGAAATCAGAATATTGGCAGCCTTCTCTGCCGTTACCGCCGTTTCCGCCGTTTGCGCCGGCAAGACCGCTCTCTCCGTCTGTTCCGTCAATGGCATTGCCGGTGGTTATTGACACTTTCTGGAGTATTATATTGCGACAGTTGTTTAAAATGAGTCCGATTGCACTTTTATGTGATGAGTCGGCATAAGATGTGATTGCTATGTTTGAAAGTGTTATCTTTTTGAGCCCGTTGAAAATCCAACCGTTTGCCTGAGCTGCAATAATAGATTTGTCGTCTTCTTCTTCGTCAATCGGTACCCAGTTGTTGTTTTTGAAATAGTAACCTCCGAAAATTGAAATTCCGGTTTTCATAGCCGCCGACTCATAATAACCGTTTGCAAGAATTATCTGATTTTTACCGTCTTTATTTGAAGTTTGAACAGCTTTTGCCAAGGTCTTAAAAGGGCTGGTTTTTGTTCCGTTGTTAGTATCACTGCCTTTGTTCGCAGAGACGAAAATCGCCTTTTCGAAGTTGACTTCATCCTCGGGAAGACCTGAATCTGTCGTGTCAGTGTCAGTATCGGTGTCAGAACCGGTGTCAGAACCGGTGTCTGTTTCGGTGTCAGTATCAGTATCGGTGTCTGTATCTGTATCTGTATCAATGTCCGTATCATTGTCGTTGTCTGAATCGGGTTCGTCGTTATCCTGCGTATCTGTGATATCGTTGTCTGTTTCTGTCGGATCACTGTCTGTCGTATCGTTATCCGTTTCTGTCGTGCCGGTATCCGTTGAGTCTGTGTCATTATCTGAATCATCCGCTTGAGTGTCGCTGCCCTCATGGTCAGTATCGCTGTCGGTATCGCTTTCCTGTGCATCGGCATCATCTGTTTCGCCGGAATCTTTGTCCGGATTCGTGTCTTTGTCAGTTTTGCCTGAATCGCCTTCATCATCGGGATATTCGTAAATAGAGCTTTCCCCTCCGCCGCATGCTGCGAAAATCAAAACAGCTGTGAAAATGAGAATGAGTTTGGAAATCTTCATGAGATCCTCCTATAAAATGATTGCCGAGCAGCCCGAACTGCTCTTTTTCTTTGTTGTTTCTTCAGTATATTCTGTATCTTCATCAGGTTCTTCGCTTTCATCATCGGGCTCGATTTCCGGAATTTCTTCTTCCTGTTTGTCGTTTTCCTCGGATTCATCGTCACCGTCTGTTTCGCCGCAGCATTCGGGGAAATCAAATCTTACCGTAAAGCTGGTGATGCCTGACGCTCCCGTTAAAGTGGTATATCTGAGATAAAAATCCACGTCCCATGTTCCGTATATGACTGTGTTCGGCATATATGTGAATGAATCTCCCGAAGCGAAGTCTACGGCAGTCGGTTCTTCGGGTATTTCCATCTGCCAGATGAGAGAAATGAATTTGTCAGCATTAAGGACTTTCGCGCTTGCAGGTACGGTTGCAGAAGCGTTCTGCGTGTATTCGATTTCCGGAACGGGAACTTCGCATTCTTCTTCAGTGGAAATCGTCACGTAGTCTGTGAATTTCGTGAAATTTCTGTTGTAGAAAGCATCAAGTTCGCTTCCCGCCGCTATTTTTCCTTTTACGATGATGATTGTTTTCGATTGGTCGGCGGAAGCAACTGCATCGGCGATTTTGAAGTTTTCGTTATCGAGCTTGTAGCCGTATTGTGAAGCCGGCATGATAAATCTCAGCGTAATGTCCTCTTCGGTTGGAAGGTAGTTCACGATTTCGGCAGTCACTTTTACAGCCGAGCCATTGCCGCCCGCAAAAATCGAATCCTTCTCTTCTGAGCCTTGCTGCCACGAGTATCTGACCCACAAGTTGCCTGCAGGAACAGACTGCATTCCGCTGCCGTTTTTGACACTGCAGTTTTTGTATCTTTCGCAGGTATAGTTGTAAGAAACATCTTCGTCCGACATTGCGACTCTTCTGAAACCCCAGTAGTCGCCGCTTCCGCTTGTTGCCATGGTTGTCGTCATTATGAATTCCATTTTTTCCGGCGCAATGACTCCGGTATCAGGAATGAGTTCGGCTCCTTTTTCAAACGTGAAAACTTTGTCGTGGTGCGTGTGACCCGAGAAATATATCGGCGGATCAGCCTTTTTCGCAAGGAATGAAGTGAGCGAAACGCCGTTGTTGAAAGTCTGTGTCTCGTTGAAGACTCCGTCGGTCAGATCACTGTCCCATGTTGATGAATCGATGTTCCACTCCTGTTCGTCAATGACGCTGACTATGCCGTAAATTTTCGAAAAAGCTCTGTTCGGGTGGTAGACTCCGGTTCCGTCCTGACCGAGCGGCGTCATGTGTCCGAAAACAGCAGAGACATCGTTGTCTTCAAGCACTATCTCAGCCCATTTCAGCGTTTTTTGGGCAAGGTATCCGCCCCAGTTAGCTACCGGAGAAGCGCCTGTGTCGCCGATTCCGATCTGGTTGCTTGCGCGTCTCTGCGGAGTTCCGTCGTAGGCATTGAGAAGCAGGTATGTTTTGTTTCTGAAGTTGAAAGCGTTGTTCATCGGGCCTAAGAATCTTGCCCAGTATTCAAGACCGTCAGAGTCAAGAGGTGAAGTCAGATCATCGACCACCGTAAACTGTGCATAGCCGTCGTGGTTGCCCGGAATCGAGAACATCGGGATCTCAAGTTTTGTCATCATATCGTAAAAATCGGAGTATTCCTGCTGGTAGTTTCTTCCGTATGCGATGTCGCCCAGCATGACGGAAAAATTCGTGTCTGCCGAATTTAACTGAGAAAATGTCGCTTTTATGATCCCAAACTGCTGATCGTAGTTGAGCAGCGAGTTTTCGGCATGGAACGGATAATTTTCCGGATTGAAGTTCATGTCAGTGGTTTTTTTGCTCAGCAGATCCTCGATCTGCGGGTCTGCCACGATGAGGAATTTCGCAGGGTCGTTCTCTTCGTAGTGAGGAAAGAAAACAGCGTTGCGCGAAACCATCTCGTTTTCATCGCCGAGAATTTTCAGGACAACATCGTATTTCGCTTCCGGCAGAATTATGTTCGGACAAAATGTCAGCTTGTAAATACCGTCGGCGATGGTTTCGGTGTAAGAGTAATCTGAATAGAGTTCCGGCATGGGTATGCATGTGAGAAATTCGCTTTTTCCGGTTTCATCGAGACGTACAAGTTTTACTTTCGTAAAGAGGGCCTGATTCGGAGAAAACTGATCGTGCCTGAAAATGACCGAAAAGCACGGTTCATCGGGCGTTACCATTGCCGGAAAGCCGATGACCGGATAAAGGATTCCGTTTATTGCAGGGTTTAGAATAGCTTTTGTCTGAGTCTGGATCTGATAATCTTCAAAGACATTCGAATTCTGCGGGAACCGGTTTATCGAAACCATTGATTCTTTCGGATTTCCGGCACTGAGCACGGAAACAATCAGAAACATAAGAAAAAAAGCTGATATTTTTAATTTCTGCATACTCTCTCCTCCACAAACGACCGAATATTCTAATAAAAAAATAAATATAGTCAATGAAGGAAAGGTTGTACCGGCTGAAATGGTGTTTCTGACTACAAAAACTGCAAAGAGCAGCCTGAACTGCTTTTCTTATGCGAAGATCCACTTTCTTCTTCGGAATCTGAACCGTTGTCAACTGAATCTGTGTCGGAAGTGCTGTCTTCGTCTGAGTAATGACCTGTATCCGTACCCTGATCGTATTCGTCATCGTCCCAGTCACAGCAGCCGTTGTCGTAATTTGCTTCGATCTCTATAGTGAATCCGAGTTTTCCAGAGATCCCGTCGGGGGTCGTGTATCTGAGATAGTAATTGTGTGAGAATGTTTTCTGTACGATATCATCCAGTTCGATCTCTTCTCCGCCGGCAAAATCAAAGATTTGCGGATCTGAGTTCATATATTGGATCTGCACCTGCCAGATCAGTGATGAAAATTTAAAAGCATTTCTGACCCATACGTTGTGCACCATCATTTCTGCGACATCTATTTTTTCAGGAAAATCAACAAGAGGAGTCGGAATTTCTCTTGCATTCGACGGTGAAATCGTCACATAATCGGTGAATTTCGTGAAATTTTTATTGTAGAAATCATCAAGAGCGCTTCCGGCCGGGATTTTTCCCTTAACGGTTAAAAATACGGTAGAAAGGTCGCTTGAAGCGACTGCATCGGCAAATGTGAAATTCGCGTTGTCGAGTTTATATCCGTATTTTGCAGCGGGCATAATGAAGCGCAGCGTCACTTCCTCGTCGGTCGGCAGCCAGTTTACGATTTCGGCGGTTACGCTTTCGGATGATCCGTCTCCTCCGCTGAAGAGCGATTCTTTTTCGCCAGATTCGCTTTCCCACGAATATTTTACCCACATATTTCCCGCCGGAACAGACTGCATACCTCGTTTTTCAGGATCGTCAGGCTGACAGTTTTTGTATCTTCCGCAGGTATAGTTGTATGAAACATCGTTGTATAAAAATTCGGCATTTGAATTTTCAACGCTTAAAACTTCGACTTTTCTGAAACCCAGATAGCCTTTTCCACTTCCAGAGAGAGGCGCCGTGGAGACGAATTCCATCTTCTGATTTGCAAAGATCCCGCTGTTTTCAACTAGTTCGCTTCCCGGATCGAACACTGAAACAGAGTCCTGCCGGTCGTGAGCCGAAAAATAGACCGGCGGATAGTTTTTTTCTGTCAGGATTTTCAGTAGTTCTGTTCCTGTTTCTGAAGAGTGTGTTTCACCTGTCGGTGTAAAATGACCGAAAACTGCTGCGTATTCATAGTTCGAATCGTTTTCGAGCCATTCCAGACTCTCCGGCTTAAGTTCGAATCCGGAAGTCTCTTCAGAAGCGCGTTTCTGCGCTGTTCCTTCGTTAGTATCGAGCAGAAGATATATATTTCCGAGCCGGAATGCGTTGTTTGTCGGACCGATGAACTTTGTCCAATACTCAAAACCGTCAAGCTCAGGAAGAGAGCCTGCTCCGTTATTGCCGCCGGAGAAACGGGTGAGAACATCACGGTCGCCCGGAACTGCAAACATCGGGATCTCCAGATTAAGTGCAAGGTCATAAAAGTCGCTGTATTCATTCTGAAAATCAATCCCATCGACAGCGTCGCCGAGCATTACTGCAAAATGGCTGCTGCCGGCATTGAACTGTGAAAAAGCCGCATCGACTATCCCTTTTTGAGGATCTCCGTTTTGACGCGGATATTCGCCTGAATTGAAGTTTAAATCTTCACTTTGATCGTTTCCGTCTGTCTGAGGGCTTGAAAAAACGATGAATTTTGCCGGATCTCTGTATTTGTATTGCGGAAAGAAAACGGCGTTGCGCGAGATCATCTCCTTTTCGCCTCGAATTTTCAAAGCGATATCGTATCCTGCTTCTGGCAGTTTGAGTGGCACGGATATTCCCAGAATCCATGTGTCCGGTCCGATCCTGTCAACATACTGATAAAAGTTCTCATAGTGGGTATAGGCAGGATGGAGCGTCAGAAATTCGCTCCTTCCGTTTTCGTCATTCCGGAAGATTTTTACATATTCGACTTCATAAACTGAAAAATGGACGTCGTGTTCAAGCCTGAAAATAACGGAAAGCGAAGTGTTGTCTGCTACCATCGACGGAAAACCGATGACAGGGTATAAAATGCCGTTTATCGGATAATCGGAAATCCCGGCTGTCTGCATCGTCTGCTGATAGTCTTCAGGTGTGAAATTGGTCATATACTTGGTCGTGGTGCGGTTTATCGACAGCATCGATTCGCCGTAAACTTGAAGTGTCAAAAATGATAGAAACATCAGAAAAATGACTGAAAACCGTTTCGTCATGGCTCTCTCCGTCCACAAATGGTTTAATATTTTACCGAGGGAAATATTTCTGTCAATTTCGCCGCCGCTTCCAAAAAAAATCTTGACAAATAAAGAGTTTTTCACTATAAACTGCGACCGATTTTTTCGGGGTGTTCTTTATAAAAAGAATTTTAGTAACAGGCGTTGGGGCATCGTCAAGCGGTAAGACACCAGATTTTGGTTCTGGCATCCGGAGGTTCGAATCCTTCTGCCCCAGCCATTTATAATTGTATGTGGAGGAAATTATGGAAACTTTTAAGCTCGCAGTCGAAAAGAGAGAACAGGGCAAAAAAAGTGTAAAAGCGGTAAGAAACAACGGATTTGTTCCGGTCGAAATCTATGGTAAAGGTCTCGAAAGCAATATCAGCGGTTCTGTTGAGAGAAAAGAGCTTATCAAAGGACTTCACACTCCGCAGGGAAAAAATGTTATCTTCGACCTTAATTATGAAGGAAAATCCTACCTCGCAATCGCTCACGAACTTCAGATCCATCCGGTAAAGGACAACATCATTCACGTTGATTTCATGACCGTTTCTGAAGACAGAGAGATCACGATCGTTGTTCCTGTTACGAAACAGGGAAGATCGAAAGGCGAAATCGCCGGTGGAAAAATTTTCCAGGTTGTAAAGGAAGTTAAAGTTGCCTGCAAACCGGCTGACGTTCCGGCTGAAATAGTTGTTGACGTAACGAACAACGAAATCGGCGACCGCATTAAACTTTCGACTCTGCCTTATCCGCAGGGCGTAAGACCTGTTTTCACGCAGGATGCTCCCGTTATCGTAATCAACAAAGGAAGAGGCGGCGAATAATAATCGTTTCCGGTCGTCACTTTGTGGTTCCGTTTTTTCTTCAAAGATCCAGTTCCAACTGAAGATTTTTTAATCATCGGTCTCGGTAATCCTGAAAAGCGCTATTTTACTACGCGTCACAACATCGGTTTCATGTTTGTCGAAAGTCTTGCCTCGTCTTTCGGTTTCGCTCCTTTCGAGTTTTCGAAAAAGATTAACGGATTTGTCGCAAAAGGGAAAATCGTAGAAAAAAACGTCATACTGCTCAAGCCTTCGACCTACATGAACAATTCAGGAATCGCAGTCAAAGCGGCAAAAAGACTTTTCGGGATAAAACCTGAAAACATAATCGTCGCACACGATGAAATGGATATTGCTTTCGGCTCGCAGAGAATCAGAAAAAACGGCAGTTCCGCCGGTCACAACGGCATAAAGTCAATAATCTCAGAGCTTGAAACGCCCGATTTTACGAGAATACGCCTCGGAATCGGCAAACCTATGCCCGGAACCGATATTGCCGACTATGTTTTGTCTGAATTTTCGGAAGAAGAGCTCGAAATCATCTCCGAAAACAAAGAAAAATGGGCTGAGATTGCAAAAACGCTTGTTTCAGAAAGCGTAGAAGCAGCAATGAACGCATTCAACAGGAAAAACTGACGGAGCAGTTTTGAAGATCGCTCTTATCGCGCCGCCCGTTTTCGATTTTTATTTCACGACTCACAGAATGGAGCCTCTCGGACTCCTTTATATCAAAGAGGCTTTGGAAAAAGCGGGGCACGATGTCGCTTTGTACGATGCCGCTCTTTCGGGCAAGGTTAAGCGCGTCGCAACTCCGCCGGAATTTGCTTATTTAGACAAATTCTATGAAGAAGACGCTTCTCCGTTTTCACTGCACTCAGGCTATAAAAGGCTCGGGGACAGCTTTTTGAAAATAGTTGATTTTATTAAGAAAAATGATTTTGATTTTGTTGCTTTGAGTTCTCTTTTCTCTCCTTATCACCCTGATGTCGAACTTCTTGCAGCCGAAATAAAAAAGAGTGTAAATATTCCCGTCGTTATCGGCGGAACGGCTGTAAACGCGCAGAAAAGGAAGATCGCAGAAACAACAAATGCCGACTATTTAAACTGCGGAAACGGAGCTGTGACTCTGCCGCTTTTAGCCGACGCTATTGCCGGAAAAATCTCTTTTGAAGAAGTTTCCGGACTGATTTACAGAAAAGACGGCGTTTTGAACTTCAACGAACCCTCGTTCGAACCTGCGTGGTGTGAAGATCTGATCCCGCACAGAGTCGGACTGCGCTATTTCAGAAAAAAGAAGATTGCCAAAATAATTTTTTCAGCCGGATGCCGCAACCGCTGCGCATTCTGCTCGATACACCGCGACAATAGGCTCGCTTTCAGGGAGATTCCGCACATAAAAAAGGAACTCGAATACCTTCTGAGTATCGGTGCAGAAATTGTTGACATTGAAGATGACGACATCTTTTCAAACGGCGGATACACAACACAGCTTCTTGATATTCTTGAAGAAATGCACGCAAAAGGCTTGTGCTTCACAGCGATGAACGGTCTTACTGCAAGAAACATCCTTCCGTTTTCTGAAAGGCTCGTCGCTGCGGGTTTCATCAAGCTCGATCTTTCACTCGTTTCAGCTGAAAAAAGCGTTGCAAAAGGGCTTCACAGGCCTCACGGAATTGCAGAAATCGAAGAAATAATCAGGCGTACTGAGGGAAAAACCGAGATCGAAGTTTTTCTCATTCCCGGTCTTCCCGGGACTGAACTGAGAGACACCTGCGAGACATTGCTGCACCTTAACAGACTCGGTGTAAAAGGCGGTTTGAGCCCGCTTTACCTCGTTCCCGGAGTGCCTATGTTTGAAGAGATGGGAATCCCCGAAAATGTCCGTTTATGCAGAGGCAGCGCGCTTTATCCTTTTGATGAGGAAAAACGGGCGAATGTTGCGTCACTGCTGAAGATTTCAAGGTTCCTCAACTATTCGCTTGACCATAAAAGTGACGAAAACTATCCTGAAATTCTTAATTATTTCAACGAATCTTTGAAACGAAAACGCTGGTTCAAACTGGGTAAGGACGGAATCTGGCGCGATTCTTTCGAATTTACCGGAAATTTTGAATTGTAGTCACTTCTGAGGTCCGGCAGGCTTTTTCCCTGCGTTTTTGACCGCGAAAACTGCGAGACCGGTCAGAGCCGCGAAAACAATGATCGTGATTGCCGAAAATCTTAGCGAAAAGATGTCTATCACAAGCATCGCAAGTGCTGACGAGACCATGACTGCGACAGGGAAGGGCTTTTTCTTCATCTTTTTTATCATTGTGACTGCTGCGCTTATAATCAGGATTCCGACGGCGCACTTGATTCCGCGGAAGGCGTTTTTCACGATTTCTATTTCAAGAAAATTGTCGAGAAAGCCTGAAATTATGAGGATCACGGCAAATGACGGCAGCACAATTCCGACTGTCGCCGCTATCGAACCCAAAATCCCGGCCTGTCTGTAGCCGACAAAGGTCGCGCAGTTTATGGCGATAGGGCCGGGAGTCGATTCGGCGATGACAGTGACGTTCATCATGTCGTCGTGGGTTATCCACTTTTTCTTTTCGACGCAGTTATCCTCTATGACGCTGAGCATGGCGTAACCGCCGCCGAAAGTGAAAAACCCGACTTTCATGAATGTGAGAAACAAATCAAAAATTATGCGCATACAAAACCTGCAAAAAACAAATCAGAGGGTTAATACACGAATTTGAGTTGAAAAGCTATTTTAAGGGGAAAGTTGTGTGAAAACGGGAACTAGTCTTCGGGGTAAACGAACTGAAAATCGTCAACAGTGATGTCGTATGCCGCATTTTTGCCGTATTTAAACTCAATTTTACAGGTTTTTCCCTGCCAGAAATCGTCATCAACACTTGTTGTTAAGTCTATGCTCATTTGGTGCATATCCGTATCCCCCAAATCAACAACACGATACTGGTTGTTTCCCTCTTTAGCAAAAATCTTGTTTGTTGTGTTCCAGTTGTAATTCAGTCTTGTTCCGCAATTAAGATTTATCGAAATTTTGGAAGTCTGATCCGTTGCAAGTTTGAATTTAAGTGTCGTCGGAACCTTGGCATCGGCAGCAGTCGTAAATTCAGGAGATTCAAAAGCAAAATCGTTGGAACCGGTGCTTGCATGAGTTGCCTTCAAAGCATAGTTGCCTTCACCCAAATCAGTTTTTGCAAGAGTAGTTCCGTTTTTTGCGACCCAGCCTTCAGGAGCGGGTTCTGAGCCGTCTGTCCACGATGAGAAATCGGCATTTGCAATCTGGACAATCGGATTTGAGGTGATTGTTGCTGTTCCTGTATTGTCAGCCATCTGCCAGGTTGCTCCGTTGTCGGCACTGAATCTGAATGTATATTCGAATGTTCCGGCTAAGAGAAATGCATATTCATACATATATTCGTCATCATTGCCGGAATCTCCGTTTGCAGTATTTACAATAGCATCATGCCATTCGTAATCCATGTCAGCATCTTTCGGTCTGATTCCGAACTGAGCCTTGACACCCATCAAAAATTCTGATTTGTTGTAGGTTTGATCGGTAAGTCCTTCGATATATACTCTACCGTAGAAAGTTGTTTTTGTGCCGGTATCTGCATTGACAGTAAGAGGCCACTGAGTATGTTTATAACCTATCGTGTAAGGACCTTCCGGAACATTGTTGCACTCGCCGCCGTAGTAAACAAGTTCGAAATCGTCCACGATTATTTCGGAATCAACATTTTGGCCTGCTCTGAATACAATATGCAATTCCTCTTTGCTTCCCCAGATCTCCTCGGTGATTTCAGAACCGAAAACAATGTATGTTTCGTGGAAATTCGAATCACCGAAGTTGATCAGTTTTTTATAGTCATGGTGTGTGGGGTCAGCGTCGCCTGCATATTCGAAAACCTTGCTTGTAGGATTCCAATTGTAGGTGTAGTAATTGCTTGCAAAATCACGCCAGAATAAATTTATCGAAATCGATGAAGCTTTCGGGGCTGCGATTTTGAACTTGATTCCTACCGGAACTTCCGCATCTGCCGAAGTCGCCATGTAAGCTGATTTCAAAATCTTCTGGTTGCCCGTATAATTTGACTGAATTTTAAGAGCTCCTTCAACATTGCTGAAAGTTACGTCCACACCTTCTTTCTTCCAATTTTCCGGAACACCGGCTTCAGTCCAAGTACCGCTGAAATCACCATTCGGAATTTCTGCGCATTTGGGAGCCGGTTCAGTATCGCCGGTGTCGGTGTCAGTGTCTGTATCTGTGTCGGTGTCAGTGTCTGTATCTGTGTCGGTGTCAGTGTCTGTATCTGTATCGGTGTCAGTGTCGGTGTCGGTGTCGGTATCTGTATCCGTATCTGTATCCGTATCTGTATCCGTATCGGTATCAGTGTCGGTGTCGGTGTCAGTGTCTGTGTCTGTGTCAGTATCATCTTCCAACTCGCATGCGCCTGCTGCGGTGTGGAAAACGAAGTTGTCAACAGTTATGTCAAAATCTGACTGTTTTGCGTATTTGAACTCAATACGACATTTTTTGCTACGCCAGAAATCTTGCGTAAGTTCTTCACCGAAAACGATGGAAACTTCATGGTAATCATTACCTTCGAAACTAATTACAGGGTAAGCGTTATAGTTGTCGGATTCATTCTTTTTGAAAGAGTCTGTGCCGTCCCAGTTGTAAGCAAAATAGTCGTCATGGTTCGGATTTGCAGAATCAGGTTCTCCGCATCTCAGATTTATCGAAAACTTAGAAGTTGTATTGTTGGTTTTGAGATCAAAGGTAAGCTTCGTCGGAAGAGCGGCATCGTCTGCCGGAACAAACGGTGGAAGTTCGAATGCGTAACCGGCCTTGGTATTAGCTGTATTATCGTATGCTGCTTTTAAAGCGTAGTTTCCTTCGCCGCGGTCAATCTTTTCGTAGGAAACGGTGCCTTTTTTTACCCAATCGGTCGGGAAATTGTCAGTCCAGTTCGAAACTTTGCTGTTCGGAATGTAGGTACAGGAACCGGTTTCGACTTCTTCATCGGGAGTTTCGTCTGCGTCCGCATCCGGAAGGACGTCGTCATCATCCGTCGGCTCTGTGGTCGGGTTGGTCGGCTCGTCGGTCGGTTCATCTGTCGGTTCTGTGGTCGGATTGGTCGGTTCATCCGTCGGTTCTGTGGTCGGATTGGTCGGCTCGTCAGTCGGGTTTGTAGGTTCATCGGTCGGGTTTGTCGGCTCGTCAGTCGGCTCAGTTGTAGGTTCAGTCGTCGGCTCGTCGGTCGGCTCAATAACATCCTCGTCTGTTACTTCCTCATCAGGAAGATTTTCATCTGTTGTTTTGTCGTCGTCGCAGGATGCTACAAACATCATGAACAGCACTGCGAGAGCTAACGCCATGAATTTTTTCATTTTTTTGCCTCCAAAACTAAAAAGTGCCAAAATAAACGGCAAATGATAGTCTTATTTTGCGTGAAAGCAATGAAAAAGTTTCCCCTTTAGTGTTGCAAAAAAAATAAAAAATGATAAATAGGGCGGTTTTAATTGTTTCATGGAGAACAAAATGCAGAAAAACATCAAACCTTATTCAGGGCTTGTTCCGATAGTCGTTGAAAAGGAAGGCGGCGGCGAAAGAGCTTACGACATCTATTCGCGTCTCCTCAAAGACCGCATAATCTTCATAGGCGAAGAAATCACCGACGACCTTGCAAACGCGGTTGTAGCGGAACTTCTTCTTCTCGAAGGGCAGGACAGCGAACAGGATATCTCGATTTACGTCAACAGTCCCGGCGGATCGGTTACTGCCGGACTCGCAATATACGACACGATTCAGTACATAAAGCCCGATGTTTCGATGATATGCGTCGGTCAGGCTGCAAGCATGGCGGCAGTCCTTATGTCTTGCGGCGCGAAAGGAAAAAGATTCGCTCTTCCCAATTCGCGCATAATGATCCACCAGCCGATTGGCGGTTTCCGCGGTCAGGCGACAGACATCGAAATTCAGGCGAAAGAGATACTTTTCATCAAAGACCGCCTGCTTCAGATCCTTCATTCCCACACCGGCAAGGACATTGAAACTCTGCGTGCCGATATGGAACGCGATTTCTTCATGTCAGGCGATGAAGCCGTAAAATACGGTCTGATTGACAAGGTTGTTGCAAAAAGATAGGTCAAAATGGTACAGCGAAACAAACAGGATATCCGCTGCTCTTTCTGCGGAAGGTCTCAGACGGAAGTCGAAAGGATAATTTACGGCAGAAACGCATACATCTGCAACGAATGTGTTGAAATGTGCTCCGAACTTCTGACTGAGAACGCTCATGCTGCCGGAAGAAGCGGAGAGCCTAAAAGCTATAGTAAAAACGAGGAGACTCACACTACTCCGATGGAGATAAAATCCTATCTCGACAAGTTCGTGATAGGGCAGGATTACGCGAAAAAAGTTCTTTCCGTCGCGGTTTACAACCACTACAAAAGGGTCCGTTCATCGAAAAAAACGAGCATTCAGAAAAGCAACATTCTTCTTCTCGGGCCGACAGGTTCGGGAAAAACGCTTCTGGCCCGTACTCTGGCGACATTCCTCAATGTTCCATTCAGCATTGCCGATGCAACGACTCTCACTGAAGCGGGATACGTCGGCGAAGATGTCGAAAATGTCCTTCTTTCGCTTATTCAGGCGGCAAATTACGACATTGAAAAGGCTGAACGCGGCATAATCTATATCGACGAAATAGACAAAATCGCGCGCAAATCGGAAAATACTTCGATCACCCGCGACGTCAGCGGCGAAGGCGTGCAGCAGGCGCTTCTCAAAATCATCGAAGGAACTATTGCGAATGTTCCTCCGACGGGCGGCAGAAAGCATCCGCAGCAGGAATACATCAAAATCGACACTTCCAATATTCTTTTCATTGTCGGCGGCGCGTTTGAAGGAATCGACAAAATCATCGCACGCAGAATCGGAAAAAAGAAAGTTGGATTCGGCTCCGAGCTCGGCAAAAACACCGAAGAAAAGCACATCCTTTCCGAAATCCAGCCCGAAGACCTTCTCCGTTTCGGACTCATTCCCGAGCTTATCGGCAGGCTTCCGATGACGGCTTACCTTGAAGAACTCACGCCCGAAGATCTCCGCAGAGTCCTTACCGAGCCGAAAGACGCGCTCGTATCGCAGTATAAAGAGCTTTTCGCACTTGACGGGATCGAACTCACCTTTACCGACGGGGCTCTGGACGAGATCGTGAAGAAGACTGAAAAGCTCAAGACGGGAGCGAGAGGCCTTAGGAGAATCCTTGAAACGGCGATGCTCGACATAATGTATTCCGCGCCGGAAGAGAAGGAAAAACTTAAAGAAATAGTCATTACGCCTGAGGTCATCTCGTCAGGCGCAAAACCTCAGAAAATATATAAAATCGAACAATCCAAAAACCGAAATTCCGCAAAAGGAGCTTAGTTTAAATGACTTCCACAAATACTTTTCCCCTTTTTCTGTACAATGATATTGTTGTGTTTCCGTTTTATTCGTTCACGATATCGGTCGACGATCCGCATGAATACGAAGTTTTCAACAGAGCCTTCACTAAAGATGAACCGGTAGTCGTTGCGGCATTCCGGAAACTTCCGGACGAGCCGGAAAAAAGTATTTTTCTTCCGGTTGCGACGCTGTGTGACGTTCTTCATATCGAAGAGGCTGAAAAGAACAAATTCAAAGTTGTCCTCGCCGGAGCGCGCCGTGTCATCTTCCAGTCGTACGAACGCAATCCGAAAACCTCACTTTTTACGGTAAAAGTCAAAGATTTCAAAACGGTATTCCCAAAAGAAAAGGAGCGTACGGTAATTGTAAGAAGAGTTCTCGAAGACTCGATTCAGCGATATTTTGATCTTGCAGGATTCCCGCCGGAAAAGGCGAAACAGATGATTGAAGAGGAGAATCTTGAGGATTTTGCGGACTGCTGTGCCGCTTCTCTTGACCAGTCGGTCGATCGTGAAGGTTTCCGCGAAGTACTGGAAGAGGCGAATCTTGAAAAAAGGATTCTCCGTCTGGTGAACATAATCTCGACCGAGACGAATGTCGTAACAATCGAAAACGAGATCGACGACGAAGTTCAGGAGCGCTTTGAAAAAAGCCAGAAAGAGCAGTTTTTGAGAGAAAAGATCCGTATTCTCAATGAAGAGCTTAACGGCGGCGATTTTCAGAGTGAAGCCGATGTCGATCCGAATAAAAGCATAAATTTCGATGTGAATTCGTTTAAAGCTCCGGCATACGTGAAAGAGCGCCTGAAAACCGAAATGACGAAGGCTGCGCGCATTCCGCCGTTTACTCCCGAACAGGAAGTCATCAGGAATTACATCGAAACAATTCAGTCGCTTCCGTGGGATGAATCGACGAAAAGCGAAATCGATATCGAACGAGCAAGAAAGCAGCTTGAAGAAGACCACTACGGTCTTTCCGAAGTCAAGGAAAGGATTCTGGAATATCTGGCTGTGCTCAAACTTTCGGGCTCTCTCAAAGCTCCGATAATCTGTCTCGCAGGCCCTCCCGGAGTGGGCAAAACGAGTATCGCATCGTCTTTGGCTGCTGCAACGGGAAGAAAATTCGTCCGTCAGTCTCTGGGCGGTCTTCGCGACGAAGCCGAGATCCGCGGCCACAGACGCACGTATCTGGCTGCAATGCCCGGCAAAATCATTCTTTCGCTGCAAAAGGTGAAAGTCAATAACCCGCTGTTTTTACTGGATGAAATCGATAAACTGGCAAGCGACTACAAAGGTGATCCCTCTTCCGCGCTTCTTGAAGTTTTAGACCCTGAGCAGAATAAAACTTTCACAGACCACTTTCTCGATCTTGAGTTCGACTTAAGCAACGTCCTTTTTGTCGCAACGGCAAATGACAAAAATAAAATTCCGGTCGCTCTGAAAGACAGGATGGAAGTCATAGATATCGACGGCTACACCGCTTTCGAAAAGAAAAATATCGCGAAAAAGCACCTCATTCCGAAAGAAAAAAAGCTCAACGGAATTGAAGATGTTAATCTCGAATTTACGGAAAGTGCACTTGATTTGATAATAAAATCATATACTTGCGAATCAGGCGTCAGAGAGCTTCAAAGAAAGATAGCTTCGATCTGCAGAAAAATCGCATTAGCAAAAGCAGAAGGAAAACCGGTCGATGAAACGATCACGCTTGACAACATTCAGAAATACCTGGGAGTCGAAAAATATTCCGAAGACGCAATCGGAAAAGAGCCTGAAATCGGTGTTGTCAACGGTCTTGCCTGGACTCCCTACGGCGGAACGGTGCTTAAAATCGAAGCGATAAAGTACGCCGGAAAAGGAAGTATCGAAGTTACGGGCAGTCTGGGTGATGTAATGAAAGAATCTGTAAAGATTGCGGCAAGTTACATCCGCGCACTCTTCTCAAAAAATAAAATCGTCGATGATGAAATCTGGGATAAATCGATTCTTCATATCCACTTTCCAGACGGTGCAACTCCCAAAGACGGCCCTTCGGCAGGCGGCGCGATATCGCTTGCGATAGCGTCACTTATGTCCGGCATCGCGGTAAGCCCAAAAGTCGCAATGACGGGCGAAGTTTCACTCAAAGGAAAAATCCTTAAAATCGGCGGACTCAAAGCAAAAGTCCTTGCGGCAAAACAGGCGGGAATCACTAAACTTTTCATTCCTGAAGATAACCGCGGCGATTTCAGCGAAATCCCTGAAGAAATCAGAGAAGGTTTGGACGTTCAGTTCGTAACAGACTGCGCCGAAATCCTTAAAAACTGCCTTGACGGAATAAAATTAGATCAGACGTCTTTGTGAGAGAACACTTTTTCAAGGAAATCTTTTGTTTTTGCCGCGTCTTTGAGGTCTTCTTCAGTCAGAACAGGAACGTTCGGAAAGAGTTTCATGACTTGGACTGCAAAAAAGCCGCTAGCCTCAGTTGAGATGAGTTCGTCGCTTTTTCCGCGGTAGAGTTTCGTGTTTTTAACTCCGCAGCTCGGGCTTTTTGCCTTAAGAAAGAATCCGTCGATATTATCTAATGTTTTCAAGTGGTTAATAGAAGTTTCGATCATCTTTTCAGTGAAAAATCTTCCCGTTTCAGGCTGGAACAGCTCATTTTTTCCGTCAATTTTTACGACTCTTATTTTTTCGCGCGGACAACCCAGACCGATTGCGATTTCGGGGCACCAGTGAACGATTTCAGCCTGTTGTTTGAGCTTTTCTGCAAACTCGCAGAAAAAATCCTTTCCGTCGTATCTGCATTTGTCGAAACCGAAGCATCTGCTCATGTAAATTCTTGGTTTTCCGCTCATTTTTTCCTTTTAAACTTTTTTGAAAAGTGCCGCTCTGTCGATGCCGGAATAGTCTTTTATGATTTCATCCAATTCGATTCCGTCGTAATTTTTGTTGATGAAATTTTTACCTTCAAAGCCGAGTTCCGTGATGAAGTGTCCTCCTGTTTTCAGGAATTCGTGAACACTTTTCAAAATTTTTTCAGTTATTTCAAAACCTGTTTTCCCGCCGAAAAATGCGTTTTCAGGCTCGAATTCAAGCTCTTTTACGACAAAATTTTCCATATCGCGCTCCGAAAGATAGGGAGGATTTGCCGTGATGAGGTCGAATTTTCCAGAAACGGCGCCGAAAAGATCGCTCTGAATAAAAGAAAAGTCGTTTGAACTTGGAAAAAGGTGCGTTGCGTTGATTTCTGCGACTTCGAGAGCGTCTTTCGAAATGTCTGCAAGAGTGAGTCTGCAGCCGCTTGCGCGCTTTATGCTTAAGCCTATGCAGCCGCTTCCGCAGCAGATATCCAGAACTTCCGCTTTTTCAGAATTTTTCAGCAATTCAGCTGCTTTTTCGACTATGAATTCGCTTTCGGGGCGCGGAATCAGAACGCGTTGATCTACAAAAAAAGTGTCTTCAAAAAACTCTTTTTCATTCGTGATGTAGGCGACAGGCTCGAAATTCATCCTTCTTTCCAAAAATGATGCGAAAAGTTCTGCCGCTTTCTCTCCTGCTTCTTCATTGTATTTTGTGAAAAGTCCGAAACGGTTCGTGCCGAGCGCTTTTGCAAGTAAAATTTCCGCATCGAGCCTCGGAGTTTCAGAGATTTCTTTCAGTTTTTTTTCTGCTTCGTCAATGAGAAAAGCGACTTTCGATTCTGACATGCTCATTTTTTAACTATTGGTTTTTGTTGGCAATCTTTATAATTGCATCGTAAATGAACCAGGCGACATCGGCTGTGAAAAGCGGGTTTTCGATGCAGGCTCTGTCTTCCGGAGAAGTGATGTATGCGATTTCAAGCAGAAGCCCGGGCACCGTTGTATCTTCGAACAGACCGAAGTTGTATTTCTGCGAAAACATGTTCAGCGGCAGTTTCCATGTCGTGTGAAGGTTTGCCTTGAAATATAGGTCTCTGAAGATTGAGCCGTAGTTGAATGAGCGGTTCACTTTGTCGTAGAAAAGGGCGGTCGAAGCGGTGTCGCTGCTCACGAAATCGGCGGGGTAGTATATTTCAAAACCGCGGTTTGTCGTGAGGACTTTCTGACTGTTGAAATGCAGCGAAATGAAAAGGTCCGGCTGCAGGCGCTCGATAAATTCAACTCTCTCTTTAATCGTCATCGAAGAATCGTCAGTTCTTGTGAAAATGATTTCAACACTAGGCGCAGGATGTTTTTTGAAGAAAACCCTTATTTTTGATGCGAGCGCCAAAGTGAGTTCTTTTTCTGAAATATTGCCCGAAACCGCGCCGGTATTGGTTCCGCCGTGTCCCGGATCGATCACTACTTTGAATTTTTTTTCAGCAGAAAGGGGAAAAAACGAGAGAAAAAGGAGAATAAAAAGGATTTTTTTTGCAGTAGAAAAAGACATTATTTTTTGCGCTTGAGAGAAGCTGAGAAAGTTTCGAAATCTTCGACTGAAGCAAAGTTCAAAGTGACGGAAACGCCGCGTTTTTTCGGCTTGAGGATGACTTTCGCCTTGGTTCCTGAAGCGATTTCGGCAGCTTTTTTCTGCCAGATTTCCGAAGTGTCGGCTTTTTTCGCCTTTTTCTTTGCCGGTTTTGCGGAAGCGATTTTTTCGACCTGACGCGCGGTGAGTTTTTCGTTCAGGATTCTCTCAAGAATAAGTTCCTGCTCGTCGTGGCTGAGGACTGCGAGCGGACGTACCTGACCGGTCGAAAGTTCTCCGCGGCGAACTAAATCCTTAACTTTTTCGCAGAGGTTGAGAAGCCTCATGCTGTTGCTCACTTCACTGCGGCTTTTGCCCACTTTTTTGCTGAGCTCATCCTGCGTGTATTTGAATCGTTCCATCAGTTCGTTGTATGCTTCGGCGATTTCTATCGGGTTGAGGTCTTCGCGCTGAAGATTTTCGATAAGCGAAACCTGATACTCCTCTTCGCCTTTGAAAATCGTTACCGGAACTTTCGTGAGTCCTGCCAGCTGTGCTGCGCGGAAACGGCGTTCACCTGCAACGATGCGGTAGAGAGCACCTTCTTTTTTGACAAGTATCGGTTGGATTATGCCGTATTGTTTTATCGATTCGGCAAGTTCTGCGAGTCTTTTTTCGTCGAATCTTTTTCTCGGCTGCTCCTCATTCGGTTTTATCGACGAAATCGGAAGCATCATCTGATCCGAATCCGTCTTCAGCAAAGCATCCAAACCTTTTCCCATTATTTTTTTCTGAAGCATTGATCCCTCCATGAAATTCAAGCCGGATGATTTTAATAAAGGCGTTTTTTCTGTCAAGTCGGTGATGTTTTTATATATTCAGTTTTAATCCTATCCACGGCGTGATTCCGGCTGTTCCGTATTCGACGGAGTAGGCGTAGTCGTCGTTGTCGAGCATGTTTTCGATTTTTGCGAATATTGTCACATAGTTATGTACTTTGTAGGAGATAGCGAAATTGAGGATTAAAAAGTCGTCGACGGTTACGATATAGGGCGTTTTCGGATAGTTGTAAACTTCGTCCTTGCGCTTGCCGACATAGTCGAGTTCAAGAGAAATATTCAGTTTTTTCTCGTAGTTATAGTTCAAAACCGCGTTGAACGAGTGCTGCGGACGTCTTAAAGTCGGAGTTTTTGCCTTGTATTTTTTCCCCTGATACTCGACCACTTTGTATTCCTGCATTTTGAAAATCCATGTGTAGGAACTGCGGAGGCTTAAGCCCCAGAAAGGCTTTGTGTGGAGTGAGACTTCAAGCCCGTGGTTTTCGATCCTGTATCTGTTCGAATATATTCCTCTTTTGTCGAGATCGATGTGGTTGTGCTTCTGCTCGTAGAAATATCCCGCTTCGAGAAGGATCTTTCTTTCCACGAAATACTGCTGTATCGCTCCGTCGAAGCCGTAAGCCGTTTCGGGTTTAAGTTCCTGATAAAGGTTGGCATAGCGGCTGAATCTCTGAAAAAGGGTAGGGGTTTTTGCGCCGCGGGCGAATCTTGCCTTGAAACCCATTTCGATCGGCGTTTCGTAAGAGGCTCCTACCGAAAAAGTGGGTTCAAAATTCTTTTTTGTCTCGTCTGGAAGCTGTGCATCGGTATCTTTGTCAAGAAGCGAAAGCTGATAGAAGTTGTTCTGCAGTCTTCCGCCGATATTGAGTTCGAGTTTATCGACGGGCTTGAAAATGTTGAAAAGGTAAGCGTCGAAATTTATGTCTGGATTGGGAACGAAATCCATGTTGAAGTATCTTCCGGCAGAGTAGTCTTCGTAATCGGCTGTTCCCCATTCGGTGCCGAAGTCAAGCCCTGTCATGAGTTCGTACCAGTCGACCGGAACGATGTTGTTTTTCCAGTTTAGAGCGAAAGTAAGCGAGCTGTAGCGGCTTTTCAGATCTCCCGCCATCTTTCCCTTGTCTGCCGGATCGTTGTCTCGCAGAGAACTTAAAAGAAGCGAAATGTCGAACTTTAAATTCCAGATTTTATTGAATAAATTTGAATCTGTTCCAGTTTTGAAAAGGAGAGATTCATTCCTTAAAAACCTGTTGGGATCGTCCATTCCGAGTCCCGGACCGTCATCGATCTGCGCTTTGCTGATGTTTCCGCGGACAATCATTTCCCAAGTGTTGTTTTCGTTGATGTCAACACCGCCGCGGAAATAGACGGAGCCTTTGATTACGGAATCATCTTCGGGAGTTTTCGTGTAGAGATTTTCCTTCACGTCTTTGTAGGAATCCGCCATTGAGATTCCTTTCGTGTAGAAAAACGAGCCGCCGCCGGAATAGTAAAAGCGCTTTTCCGAGCCGCTCAAATTGGCGCTCGCATTGGCCGTGTCGGGAATGTAGCGGACGCTGCTCATGTCGAGAACGGCGGTTGATGCCGATGCCGTGAATTTAGGTTTTCCCTTTCCTTTTTTTGTCCTTATATCAAGAACTCCGGCAAGTGCGCCGCTTCCGTAAAGAACCGGCTGAGGTCCTTTCAAAAGGTCGATTTTCGCGATGTTTTCAGGACTCATTGAAAGGTCTGCCGCGCCGTTCGGGCTTAACGGATTGCGCATTTCCACTCCGTCGATCAGCACTAAAACGTCGGCGCTTCTGAAGCCTCTGACAAACAGAAACTGCGACTGACCCGTTCTGCCATCGCCGTTGACGTAAACGCCTGGCATTTCCTTGACCGCGTCTCCGGTCGTTATCGACTGCTTTTCCTCGATTTCCTTGGCATTTACCGAATTCTGCGCCGCCGTGCCGTCGCTTGAACCCTTTTTCCTGCGCGTTCCTTTGACAACGATTTTGTTGTCATCCGATTTTGCCGCCTTTTTCGTCGTTTCGTTTTCCTGTAGAGACGTGCCGTGGTGCGTCTCAGTGTCTGTGCCGTGGTGCGTCTCGGTGTTTTCGGATTCCTCGGCAGAAACGGGGTTTGTCAGAATTGCGGAAACAAGAAATGTCAAAGATAAAAATCGGAAAATTGAGGGCGTTTTCATCTTTCAGTGTTATTTGTTGATTTCGATTCTTCCCGAACCGAACGGGTTTTCGTAGTCGAGAAGGTAATTTTTGTAGGATTTCAGCGGGCTGTTTCCGGTCGAAATGTGCGGATAGCCGTCTTTGCCCTTTTTGAACGATTTAAAGTAGTCCGAAAGGATGATGTAGTCCTCTCCGACAAAATCGAGAATAGGGACTATTCCTTTGAACATCGCCATTCCGTCGCCCAGATTCTTGAGAGTGTAGTTCGTGCTTGCGGTACGGTATGTTTTTTCGAGGTCGATCGGCTCGTATTCGTGAGTTTTGCGGTTGTAGACCATGAGGTTTACGACTTTGTATTTTCCCGTCGGAGCACCGAGCCAGATTCCGCTTTCATCAGTCTGAACTGTTGAATCGATGGTGGAATCGATTTCGTATTTTATGCCGGCAACGTGGAGAAAACCGCCCGATTCAGCCGGGATGTGCTTGGATTCATCGTAGATTCCGGCAAACATCGCTCCTTTTTCGAGAGCGTCGAGTATCTGCTGACCGGTCGCTTCGACAATGCAGATCTGGTTACCGAACGGAAAGACGGTCTTTGCCGAGAAATACGAAACATCTCCCTCGTTTATTCCGTTTCTGATGCCTCCGCCGTTTGAAAGGGCGATATCGCAGTCCATTTTCAGCTTTTCATTGAAAAAGTAGTAGTATGAATCCGCAGTGAGGTCTCCCAGATTGGTTTCCTGGCATCTGACTATGCGCTGGGCCGGATTTTTCGGGTCCATGACGAACATTTTTGAGTCGAGAACGGCGATTTTTTCGCCTAATTTTTCGTCGATCGTCTTTATCCAGCCCTGTTCGGTTTCGGTGACGAACTCGTTCTGTCTGCCGTATTCGTGCAGGACTTCTGTCGATATCGTGCCGTCTTTTGCGATAGTCATCACACCAGTACCCTTGAAGTATGCGCCGGTCTGCGTGAGAAGCACATCTTTCCCTTTAGAATCCTGAACATACTCGTGTTCGATGAGGGTGTGGGAGTGACCGTCGATGAAGGCGTCAAGTCCGTGAGTATGCTGGATTAGCTCTCTGCTCGTGTAGGGAACTGATGAAATATCGACTCCGAGGTGACCGAGCGCGATTACATAATCAGCCTGCGGTTTAACTTCGTCGATGGTTTTCTGAACTGAATCGTAAAGCTCGCTTCCGTCTTCGCCTGAATAGAAGTTGTAGAGCAGATTTCCGCTCTTATCCATGAAGAAAGTGGGAGTAGATTTTGTGATGCTTTCGGGTGTGCTGATGCCGATAAAAGCAATTCTGACGCCGCCTTTTTCGATGATTTTGTAAGCCGGAAGAACGAGCTCGCCGTCATCGGTTTTGTAGAAGTTGCACGAAATGTAGGAAAACTCCGCCTTGTTTATCAGCTCGAGGATTCTTGCTATTCCGTAATCGAACTCGTGGTTGCCGAGAGTTGCGACGTCGTATCCTGTTTCGTTCATTATCTGGATTATTGTCGCACCTTTGTCCATGTCACCGTAAGCCGTGCCCTGAATGTGGTCTCCCGCATCTGCAAGAATGACTTCCTTTCCCTGAGCTTCGATGTCTTCTTTAAGCGCCGAAACTGCCGAATATGAAAGATTCAGAGCCTTTTTCGCGTCTTCGGGATTGCGGTTTTTGATGTAGGTGTGAATGTCGTTAGTGTAAATTATGACGACATCCTTTTCGGGAATTTTTTTCGTTTTTTCTACATTCCAAAGCAGAGCCGCTAAGATAAGGGCTGCAGCGATAATAAAGGGAACGAGGATTTTTTTATTTTTCTGGAACATTGAGTCTTTGTCCTGCTGAATTAAAACATTGTTTGAAACTTCGCTATTCTTCTACTTTTGCTTTGAGAGTGTGCCAGATCATGTAAGCGCAGAGAACTAAGAACATGACTATTGCAAGCCACTGCGCGCCGTTCGATTCAGCCCAGCTGCCCATGAAAAGGTCGATTCCGACGAATTTGAGTATTGCAGCTGCAACGCCCATCAGAGCACCGCCAGCGATGAAGCCGGAAGCGATGAGGGTTCCCTGTTCCTGACGCGCGTTGTTGAGTTTTTCGTCTTTCGAGCGGGTCGTTACGAAGTGAGCGATGAGACCGCCGAAAAGTATCGGAACGTTGAGGTCGAGCGGAATGAACATACCGAGTGCGAATGCGAGTGCCGGAACGCCTATCATCGTGAGGATGAGTGCTAAAGCAGCACCTGCGCCGTAAAGCATCCACGGAGCAGCCTGACCCGACATCATCGGCTCGATTACAGCTGCCATTGCGTTTGCCTGAGGAGCAACGAGAGCGTTATCCCCGGTAAATCCGTAAGTTTTGTTAAGGACCATGATTACTCCGCCGACTGTCGCAGCAGAAACGAGAACACCGAGGAACTTCCATGTTTCCTGTTTGTAGGGCGAGTTTCCGAGCCAGTAGCCGATTTTAAGGTCTGTGATGAAGCCGCCGGCAGTCGAAAGAGCCGTGCAGACAACGCCGCCGATAACGAGCGCCGCAACCATTCCGGCCGTTCCTTTAAGGCCGACCGAAACCATGATGAGCGAAGCTATGATGAGCGTCATGAGCGTCATGCCCGAAACCGGGTTGGAGCCTACGATCGCGATTGCGTTTGCTGCAACTGTGGTGAAGAGGAAAGCGATTATCATAACGATTGCAAGACCTACTATCGCGTGAACGAGGTTGTGAACGACGCCGAACTGGAAGAATACGAAAACGAGGACCGTGAGAGCCAGAACGCCGAAAGCGATGATTTTCATCGAAATATCTTTCTGGGTTCTCAGAACTTCAGCTTTTTTGTCGCCGCCTTTGCCGCCGAGTTCTTTAACTGCAAGGCCGAAAGCCTGAAGGATTATTCCTTTGGAGCGCCAGATTCCGATCATGCCGGCCATTGCGATGCCGCCGATACCGACCGGACGGACATAGTTCGCGAAAATCTGCTCAGGCGACATATTGCCTATGAGTGCCGTGATGTTTGCACCTACGGGCTGAGTCATGCCGGGAGCGAAGTAGGCGATTATCGGAATGATGAAAAACCATCCGACAAAGGAGCCTGCGCAGATTATTGCTGCGTATTTGAGTCCGACTATGTAGCCCAAGCCCATGACAGCCGCGCCGGTATTGAACTTGAAGATGAGTTTGTATTTGTCAGCCAGAGTTTCTCCGAAACCGAAAATTCTGGTGGAAACGGTTTCAGCCCACGCGCCGAAAGTAGCGATTATGAAATCGTATATACCGCCGACAAGACCTGCGATAAGAAGAACTTTCGCCTGATTTCCGCCTTTTGCACCGCTGACTAAAACCTGGGTCGTTGCGGTTGCTTCAGGGAAGGGGTATTTTCCGTGCATTTCTGCAACGAAGTATTTGCGGAACGGAATGAGGAAAAGTATTCCGAGGAAGCCGCCCAGAAGTGATGAAAGGAAAATCTGCATGAAATCGACTTCGATATCGGGATATTTCGCCTGAAGGATGTAAAGCGCCGGAAGTGTGAAGATTGCACCTGCAACGATAACACCGGAACATGCGCCGATTGACTGGATTATTACGTTTTCACCGAGAGCGTTTTTCCTCTTGAAAAGTGTCGATGCACCGACAGCGATGATTGCGATCGGGATCGCGGCTTCGAAAACCTGACCGATTTTAAGTCCGAGGTAAGCAGCAGCAGCCGAGAAAACGACAGCCATTACAAGTCCCCAAGTTACCGACCACGGAGTAATTTCCGGGTAAACTTTCTGCGGAGACATCAGCGGTTCGAAAACCTCGCCTTCCTTGAGTTCTCTGAACGCATTCTCCGGAATTCCTTTGATCTGTTCCTGATTTTCTGACATTTATTCCTCCAAAATTAAAAAAACCTTTTGAATTTAGGGAAAAAAAGAGAGTTAGTCAATATTTTGGATTTTGTTTTTTTGCCTGACGGATCTGAATAAAAGGAAGGCCGGAAAAACCGCAACACACAAACTTTCCGCTACCGCTGCTTCCTCTCGGACCTGACGGGGTTTGCGGGGCTTGTTGTACGGCCCCCGGCCATAATGGCGGAGAGGGTGGGATTCGAACCCACGGTAGGGGATAAGCCTACACACAATTTCCAATCGTGCTCCTTCGGCCTCTCGGACACCTCTCCAAGAATCGGAAAAAAAGATGGCGGAGAGATAGGGATTCGAACCCCAGGCACCCTGTAAAGAGCGCACCTGATTTCGAGTCAGGCTCCTTCGACCACTCGGACATCTCTCCGCATTTTATTCAATATTTTCAGGATTTTGCTGTTTCTTGGAATTTTTCTGTTTTTCTCTGATCTCCCGGAAAAAACCGGAGAGCAGTTCAGACGATTCTTCAGCCAGAATCCCTTCAACGACTTCCACCCTGTGATTTAAGCGCTCATCTTCCAAAAGCGTGTAAAGCGATCTCACTCCTCCCGCTTTCGGATCTCTTGCGCCGAAATAAACTTTCGGGATTCTGGCCTGAACTATCGCGCCGCTGCACATGATGCAGGGTTCGAGTGTCGCATAAAGCTCACAATCCTCAAGCCGCCAGCTTTTAAGATAAGCCGCAGCTTCCGTTATCGCTTCGATTTCCGCGTGGGAAAGGGGCGACTGGGCGGATTCGCGTTTGTTGAATCCTTTTCCGATCACTCTGTTTTCAAAGACCACGACTGCGCCGACGGGAACTTCGCCCATCGCTCTTGCCTTTTCAGCAAGTTCCAGCGCAATTTTCATATATTCCGTTTCTCTTGTCATCACCGGTATGGCGCGCCCAGGAGGACTCGAACCTCCAGCCTTTTGGTCCGTAGCCAAACGCTCTATCCAATTGGGCTATGGGCGCCCAAACAAAAAAGTGGCGGAGAGGGAGGGATTCGGACCCTCGATGGAATTATTAGTCCCATACCCACTTAGCAGGCGAGCTCCTTCGGCCTCTCGGACACCTCTCCGCAGCACATCTGGCGGAAGAGGTAGGATTCGAACCCACGGACGCGTAAACGTCAACGGTTTTCAAGACCGCCGCCTTCGACCACTCGGCCACTCTTCCACGATAATCTCGATGTTCAAAGAACAAAGCGGGGCAATGATTGTCAAAATTTGGGAAAAGTCAATAAAAATTTCTCTTTTTTTATCGAACGGCCTCATTTCCGTCGAATTTTGTCAGTATTTTTTCCTCTTCGATTTTTGCCATGATGTCGGCAGAGGGCAAATCTCCATTTTGGAGGGGGAATCGATAAACTCCTCACCTAAGTTAGGGGAGGTGCCGCTTGCGGCGGTGGAGTGTGAGCATTTACCACCCGTCATCTGAACAATTGTTCGTATTGTAGCCGTCACAGGTTGAATTGCAGGTCGCCGTTCCGCTGACATAATTTGAATCAAGGTCTTCGCAGTTTATCGGAGTTCCGTCGCATACTTCGTCACCTTCGACTATGCCGTTTCCGCAAAGTGCAGGAACATCATTGTTCGTCGAAATCCAGATAGTGTTTTCATCGTAAAAGTATGTATATCCGTCGAATGTGTAGACATCCTGAAGTTCTCTGATATCACCTGAAAGCTCGGTGAAAGAAATGCCTCCGTCTCCGTCGTTTTCAAATCTGTAGGTTTCATCATCGCATGAAAGGTAGAATCTGCCGCCAGAGCTTCCGACTTCTATTTCGAAACATCCGAAGAACTCGTTCGCTTTCAAGGCAAGCGTATCAGCGTCACGGATCTCTACCGGAGAGAACAAAGCATCTTTGTAAAGTCCGATTTCGCCGTTTTCTATCGCAAAATCGAGCACTGATCCGTTGTTTACCGAGGTGAGAACAGAAAGTGTCTCAAGGTCTCTGATTTTTATGCCGTTGTCGTCACCGACGTAAAGTTTTCCGTTGTAAACTTCAACTTTGTACTGGTAGTTGAGGGTAGCCGAAATAAAGAGGATTTGCGTCAGTT
>JAFQZM010000005.1 GCA_017405875.1 bacterium | reverse complement strand
GAAACCGAGCTCCGTAATTTCGATATTTCCCGATTTTTCCAGAATTTCCCTGCACTTTGCCGCAAGCTGTCTGTTGAAGGATTTTTTTCTCAAAGAACCGATGATGAAAAGGACTTTTTTGGTCATTGTTATCTCCTCTAAATTAAATCAGCAAAATCCGTCCTATTATATCCAAAAATAAAAAAATATCCTTTAGAAAAATGTTTTTCTGCACATTTTTATGATGTCGAACGGCATTATTTTGATTTGACTAAATTCTGCGTATCGCTAAAATTTAAGGTTTTTTGTTAGGAGGTAATTAATCATGGTAAAAATAGGTGTCGTATCGGCGGGAAGCTGGGGCACGGCTCTGGCCGGAATGCTTGCGGAAAAACAGTATGAGACAGTGATCTGGGCGCGTGAGCCCGAGATCGTGGAATCGATAAACGCGGAACACGAGAACAAACTTTTCATGCCGGGAATAAAGCTGCCGGAATCTTTGAAAGCTGTTGCAGACATCAAGGACGCGGTTATAGGCCGTGATCTTGTCGTTGTGGCGACTCCGGCGCAGCACATCAGAAAGTCGATCGAGCAGATCTCAGGGATAATTTCAGAGAAAACTTTTATAGTTCTTGCTTCGAAAGGGATCGAAAACTCGACTCTTAAAATGATGTATCAGATTGCCGAGGAGATCCTTCCGCCGGCACTTTACAAAAATATTTTCGCTATTTCAGGGCCTACTTTTGCCCGCGAACTTGCCATGAAGATGCCGACATGCGCCGTTGTGGCAGGAAAGAACTCTGAAGACATCGGCAAGATACAGAATTTTTTCAATTCACCCTACATGAGGATCTACACTTCGAGAGATGTCGTCGGAGTCGAGCTTGGCGGTTCTCTGAAAAACGTTTTCGCAGTTGCGATCGGTGTTCTGGAAGGACTCAAAATGGGGAAAAACACTCAGGCTGCGGTCATCACGCGCTCGATTGCCGAAATGACCCGTCTTGTAATCGCGATGGGCGGCAATCCCAGAACTATCGCGGGCTTAAGCGGAGTCGGCGACCTTGTGCTTACCTGCACCGGAGATCTCAGCCGAAACAGACAGGTCGGAATCAGGCTCGGTCAGGGCGAAAAGATAAAAGACATTCTCGATTCGATGATAATGGTTGCGGAAGGTGTTCCGACGACCGCTTCGGTGCACGATCTTGCGGCGAAAATGAATGTCGAAATGCCGATAACCGAGACGCTTTACGATGTGCTTTACAACGGCGCGGACATTAAAGAGAGCATAAAAAAACTGATGTCGAGAAGCCTCAAGGACGAACTTCTTTCCTACGGGGGCGAAAATGATTAGAATACTTTTGAGCGGTGCAGCCGGAAGGATGGGGCGTGCGATTGCGGAAGCTGCCGGAAACTATGACGATATAAAAATCACCCACAAAGTCGATGTTATTCAAGGTTTTGAAAATATTGATAAAATAGCTGGCGACGATGTTGATATCGCAGTCGATTTAAGTTCGAGAGAGGGCTTTAAAAAAGCTCTTTCGTGGGCCGTTTTACACAAAAAACCGCTTGTTGTCGGAACCACGGGACTTACAGAAGAAGACCACGCTGCGATAGATTCTGCGGCGAAAGAAATTGCAGTTCTTCAGGCATCGAATCTGAGCAGAGGTGTCAATATTATGTTCGAAATCTTGAGAGCTGCCGCGAAATTCACGCACGATGCCGACATCGAAATAATGGAGATGCACCACAACAAAAAGAAGGATGCTCCGAGCGGAACGGCTCTTGAAATGGGAAAAATAATCTCTGAAATACAGTCGGAACGCGGTCTCACCAGGCGTGACGGTAGAAGCGGCATGGTAGGAGCCAGAGAGGCAAACGAAATCGGCTACCATGCGATCCGCTGCGGGGATGTTGTCGGAGAACACACCACGATTTTCGGTTTTTCAGGCGAAAGAATCGAGATTTCGCACAAATCGGGAAGCCGCTCTGTTTTAGCTGAGGGTGCTTTGAGCGCCGCACGTTTTCTTGCCGGAAAAAAGGCAGGCAGATACTCGATGCGCGATGTGATAACGGCTTAAGAGAGGTAAAATGGAAAACGATACTATAAAAATAGAGTACAAGAAATTTTCGAGCTTTCTTAAAGACTACATCAAAAGTCTGAGCCGCGGATATTTGTTTCTGATTTCCGATGAAGAACACTCTATTGGAGAAAAATTTTCATTTTCCATCAAGGTTTCGGCGCTCGGAAAGCCGCTTTCAGCCGAGGGAAACGTGATTTTCGTCGGTGAAAACGGCATGTTGGAAAAGGGGATCGGACTTGAGTTTTCTTTTGATGAAGAAAGCAGAAGGCTTATTGACGAAAAATTAAAGGAAACAGTTTTGGAAAAATACGGAAATCTCTGGGGAACGAGACTTTCCGCACTGTTCGGAGAATAATGATGAAAGGAACATACTGCGTTCTTGACGACGAACAGGATTTTCTTGCTGTCGCGGCAGGCGCGCTGAAAAAATATCTCCCCGATATGAAGGGCGTTTTTACGACTGATCCCGAAGAGGCAGTAAACCTTGCAAGGAAGGATGAACCGATAATTTTCATAATCGATATCGTGCTCGGCGGAAAGACCGGCATGGAAATTTATCAGAGAATTTCAGCAGTTTCCAAGAAGGAAAGAGTCATTTTCATCACGGGAGACGAAAATTTCGTCAACGACGAGAACATCAGAAACCAGATTTTGCTGGAAGGTTCTATCGACCTCATGGAAAAGCCGGTAAAATGGCACGAACTTGCGATAAAAGTTAAGAACAACATGCAGCTTCTCCTTTATCAGTGCAACCTTGAAGACATCATTACAGAACGAACGCAGCAGCTTATCCACTCTGACAGGCTTGCTACGGTCGGAACTATGGTAAGTTCGATCGTCCACGAGATCAGTTCTCCGCTTACATTCATAAAAGCAAATCAGGAAATGTGCCGATATGCTTATGACAAAGTAAAAAAAGTGACTGACAACAAAGATGTGCTTTCGGTATTTGACAACCTTATTCTGCCGAGCGTCGAAGAGTCGATGAAGGGAATCGAGCGCATTGAAGAGCTTCTTCAGTCGTTCAGGCGCTTTTACAGACGCGACGATACTGCAAGCGAAGTCGATTTTTCGGAACTTTTCGCTGAAGTTAAAAACCTCACTTTCTACAATATCAAGCACAACAACATCAATTTTTCCGTTGAAATTTCGAAAAGTGCGCCTAAAAAGATAATCTGTAAAAAACAGGAACTTATTCAGGTCGTAACGAATATTGTGAACAATGCCGTGGACGCTTTTGAGGAGACGGAGATAAAGCAGAAGGAACTGAAAATAAGTGTTTCCGGCGACAATTTTCTGACCAATATCGTCGTTTCGAACAACGGTCCTGCGATTCCGAAGGATGTGTTTGACAGGATGTTCGAGCCGTTTTTCACCACGAAAAAAGCTGAAAAGGGAACCGGACTGGGGCTTGCGATATCGAGACAGATCCTGAAATTTATGGGCGGCACGATTTATGTCGAAAATAAGAGCGCAAAACATCCGACAGTCGATTTTATTATAACGATTCCAATGACTTATAACGCATAGAGAGGAAAAATGAAAATTGAAGCCATAATACTTGCGGCAGGTAAGGGAACAAGAATGAAATCAGACCTTCCGAAAGTTATGCACAATGTTGCGGGAAAACCGATGATCGCCTGGATCATCGAGGCGCTTACGCCTGTTTGCGACGTGCTGAATGTCGTTACAGGCCACGGAAGAGAGATTGTCGAAGAGTTCATCAGCATGAATTTTCCCGATGTTAAATTCTCGTTCCAGGAAGTTCAGAACGGTACCGGCGGCGCGGTCAGAGCGGCGATTCCCAATGTTTCCGGTGATGTCGATACGGTTCTCATCTGCGCGGGTGACACTCCGCTTATTAAAACAGAGACTTTTGAAGAGGCGAAAAAATTCTTCGTTGAAAGTGGCTCCGACCTTGTAATCGTCAGCACGATTCTTGACGATGCCGGAAGTTACGGCAGAATCGAGCGCACTGAAAACGGCGATGTCGCAGGTATTGTCGAATTTCTCGATGCAAATGAATCGCAGCGTGAAATCAAGGAGATAAACAGCGGAATATACCTTGTTGAAAAGCATTTCCTCAAGGAAGCTGTATCTCAACTTAAAAACAATAATGCAAAACAGGAATATTACCTCACGGACATTGTAAAATTTGCGGTGGATATGCACAAAAAAGTCACTGCTTACGTTGAGCATGATTCCTTTTCCATTTCTGGCATAAACGATCAGGAGCAGCTTAAAGAAGTTGAAAAAGTTCTTCTGAACCGCTGAAACAAAACCCATGTATCTTTCTGACACGATTCAAGTTGTTGATTTTCTTGATAAATATGCCTCAAATTCTCTGGTGACTGCTGTGTCCAGATCGCGCGGCGGAACTTTGGTAAAACTTTACGGATCTTCTGAAATTTCAGGTTTTTTCTTTCACTTGAAGGATAAAATCATAATTCCTGTGAAAAATCCCGGCGCTTTCCCGAAAGAGGCAGTTACAAGGCTTGAAGAGGGCTTAAGAAGCAACTTTTTCGGCAAAATAACAGCTTTTTCGGTGATGAAGGAATTCGGCAAAGTAGTAAAAATCGAAACCGGAAACCTTGATTTGATCATTCCTCTTTTTGCTGGAAAATCGGTCGTCATTCTGGATAAATCGGGCAAGGAAATCTGGCGCGATAAAAAAGACAACGGTTTGAATTTGCTGGAAAAACCGATGAATGATTTTCCGCTAACTTTTGAAAACCCGCTTTTCTGGGAATCTTGGTTCGTCGAAAAATCGGACAAAGAGCAGGGTGAAGAAAAGAGGAAAAAACTTGAGGAAAAAAGGAACAAGATCCTGACTTCGATAAACATCGTCAAGGAAGATATAAAAAAGCACGAAGAAAACCTCGCAAAATTTTCGGAATTTGCGGCGCTTTTAAAGGCAAATTTGTGGCAATTCGATTCGTCTGAACATAAAACTTCAGTAATTTTAACCGATTACGAAAACAAAGAAAAAGAGATAAAACTCGATCCAGGAAAAACTCTTCTCCAAAATATGGAGCGCTTTTTTGCAAACATAAAGAAGGCGAAAAACGGCATCGAAAACTCAGGAAAAAGACTTAACGCCTTGTCGGAAGAATTCGAAAAAATCAGTTCCATTGATGAACTTCCAGAAGAACCGAAAAGCGTTTTCAAGCAGAAGAAAAAGCAGAATGAACATATCCCTTATCACGAGTTCCACGCTACAGACGGGCGCGTTTTTTTAGTCGGAAAAGAAGATAAAGATAACGACGAGCTAACATTCAAAGTCGCGCTGCCGCATGATATCTGGTTCCACGCGAAAGACTACCACGGAAGCCACGTCATCATGCGGATGAAAAAAGGGGAAGAACCCAAGCAGAAAGATATCCTCACCGCATGCGCCCTGGCCATTCTTTACAGCAAGGCAAAAAAAGGAAGAAGCGGGGAAGTGTGGTTCACCGCCCGTAAAAACGTCACAAAACGCAAAGGAATGGCGGTCGGACTCGTCAACTTCAAAAACGCCAAAGCGATCTACATCACAAACGCGAAGCTGCCCGAAGATCTGGTGAAAGTGTAATAAAAAATATATGCAAATTTGACAACAAACTAATTAATTGTAAGAATATAGAGCTATTTTTCAGATAGCGGGTTATTAGAAACTTCGCACGGAGGTCGAGTTGGACGCGTTCCCTACATTTGAAGTAGTGGGAGTTATTATCTGCATTATCATGAGTGCCTATTTCAGCGGCACGGAGACAGCACTTACAGCGCTTTCGGAAGTCAAATCGGAGATAATGAAAGATAAGTATCCTTTTGTTGTACCTGTTCTTAAAAAATGGAAAGAAAATCCGAGCCTTATCCTTTCATCGCTGCTTGTCGGCAACAACATCGTGAACATTTTCGGCGCACTTCTTGCCGGAAAGATCGCATCGTTTGCCCTTGCAAGTCACGGTCAGGCGGTAGCGGATGCAGCTGCGGTTGCAGGAATGACTCTTTTCGTTCTCATTTTCGGTGAAGTCACTCCGAAGACTTTTGCAAAACTTATGCCGGAGCGCTGGCTTTTTCCGGCGCTGCTGATTTTTAGGATCTTCAGTTGGATCCTTCTTCCGTTCGCGTTCGTTCTCTCGAAATTTGCCGGATGGGTCGTCAGATTCATGGGCGGCGAGAGCGAATACTCAGAGATGACGCAGAATGAGATCGAATACATGATACAGAAAGGAAGCGACGAAGGCGTTTTCGAGCAGGAAGAGCAGGGCGAGCTTCTTACGAGCGTAATCGAATTCAAGGATACTCTCGTCAAGGAGATCATGACTCCGAGAACAGACTCCAATTTCCTCGAAGTCGATACGACGATCGCCGAAGCGATGGAAAAAATAGAAGAGTGGGGGCACAGCAGGATCCCGGTTTATGAAGATTCAGTCGACAACATCAAGGGAATCCTTTACGTCAAAGACCTTGCTATGCTCATCACGAAAGACAAATCCGTGCTTAACGACAACATTCTTTCAGTTGCGAGACCAGGTGTTTTCTATGTTCCCGAAACTCAGAAGATTAACGAGACTCTGAAGAAGATGAGGGCTGAAGGAAATCACCTCGGCATCGTTGTTGACGAATTCGGCGGAACTTCTGGCATCATCACGCTTGAAGACGTTCTGGAAGAACTTGTAGGTGAAATCCGCGACGAAAACGACAAAGACGAGAAACAGTTTGAAAAAATTGAAGAAAACGTTATTTTAGTTGATGCCCACATTTCGATAAGCGACCTCGAAGAAGAGCTTGACATCAAGCTGCCGGATGACGGCGAATACAACAGCCTCGGCGGTTTTATCGTCAGCGAAAACGGCGAAGTACCGCCGACGGGATTCGTTCTCAACTATGAAAATTACGAATTCAAAGTCGTTGAAAGCAACGAAAAAAATATCTTAAAAGTCGAAATAAGAATCCTTGACTCAGAAAAAGAATCCGAAGAACCGGAAAAATCGTAAATTTTATGACGTCATTCTGAGCGTAAGCGAAGAATCTGAGTCATGACAACAAGAGATGTTTCGGCAAGCCTCAACATGACGTGAGGTGTTTTAGAATTAATCAACGAAAAGAAGTGAACATCCGGAATCGCCGCTTTCTTCCGTCGGTTCTTCAGGTTTGAGGCGGCAATCAGGATCATCTTCTTTGCATGAATATTTGAAACTTTCGGTTTTTATTGGCGTTCCTGCGATTTTCTGTCTGGTTTTTAAGGTAACGTCTGATTCCGTAATGTAAAAATAGGTGTTCTGGTTTTGGTAGAAATTGAGGCCGGCTTTTACGACCAGATATTTTTCCTCGCCGGCGTTAAGAGAAACCTTTCCTGAAGGAATCTGGAAAGAAACGGACTGCTGAGGTTCGACGAAATCGGAAAGCTCGGCAATGACTTCGCCGCATTTGCCGCTGCCGTTCGGATCTGTGCAGAGAGCGATTTTTTCAACTCCGTTGCCGAAAGAAACAGCCGTACCGTAAAGTTCGATTTTCAGAGTTAAAAGGTCGTTTGCGCCATCGAGTGCTTTTAATTTGAGGTGCATGATTTCCTGTTCTTTATTCATCTCTTTCCATGCGGGTGCTTTCGGAAAGTTTTTGCCTGCCGAAAGAAGGAAGTATCCTTTTTCAGGTTCGAATGAAAAAGAGGGGAAAACTATGTCGGCAGTTGCGGCTACGGCACCTTCGCCGGTGTAGGTTTTTGTTTTGATATAGTTGCTTTTTACGGTCGCGTTGAACTTCGAATCGGTGATTTCTTTTTCACTTGAAAACGAACCGACGATGAGAAAATTTTCTGTCTGGTTCATTTTGAAGGCCTGATATTTCTGCTCAATTTCGAATTTCATGCCGAAACCTTCGGGAACGCCTTCTGCAACGACTATTTCGGAAGAGTCTGCAACGCCGTTTCCGTTTGCATCGTGGATCAGTTTGAAATTCTCAAAAATTATCGAACTCGGATAAACTGACAGATCGACGGAAAGTTCTTTTATGAAGTAAAGCTGACCTTCGCCGCCGCCTGTGTATGAGCTGACTGCAAGCTGACCGAGAACAAGGTCTGCAGCCGGCTGCGCAATGTAAATTCTGTCTGTACCGAGCGCTGACGGCGAGTTCTCACCGATGGAAAGCGTTATCGTGGCGTAATCGGCAATCTTTCCTTTTGTCATAACGCAGGTGTTTGTTGTGGAATTGCAGGTCGTTCCTTCGGGACAATCCGTGTCAGCGGAACAATCCCAGGAATCTGCTGCTAAAAATGAAACAAAGGACATTAAAAACAATGGAATCAAAACCAATTTTTTCATAATCGTCTCCTGTTAAATAAACAAAACGGCGGATAGTACATGGCGAAGAGTTGTTTGTCAAAAAAAGAGGCGGAAGTTTTGCGGCAAAACTTGAAAAAAATATGACGCTGAATAATCTTTTGTGACTTTTTTACGGAGGAGCCTATGTCATACAAAAGAATATTGCTTAAAGTGAGCGGCGAAGCAATGCTTGCTCGTGACGGAAAACCGATTGATTCGGAGTTCCTTTCATATCTTTCAAACGAGATAAAACCTTTGATCGATGCAGGCATTCAGGTCGCGATCGTTGTCGGCGGCGGCAACATTTTCAGAGGACTTTCGGCAAATACCGAAACGGGGCTTGACCGCGTCACGGGCGACAACATGGGAATGCTCGCGACGATGATAAATTCACTTGCGCTCAAGGCTGCTTTCGAAGCTCACGGAATGCCTACGACCGTTATGTCAGCGATAGAAATCAACAAAGTTGCCGAATATTTTGTCCGCGAAAACGCTGTGAAACACCTTGAAAATGGCAGAATCGTCGTTTTCGGCGCGGGAACGGGCAATCCGTTTTTCACGACCGACACGGCTTCAGCTTTGAGAGCAATAGAAATCGGAGCCGACCTTTTGGTAAAAGCGACAAAAGTTGACGGTCTTTACGACAAAGATCCGAAAAAATTTGCTGATGCAGTATTTATCAAACAGACGACTTATCAGGACGCTCTGGCGAGAAAACTCAAAGTCATGGATATGACAGCGATAACTTTATGCGAAGAGAACAAATTGCCTGTAAAAATCATAAATATCTTTGAAAAAGGCAATATTTTCAAGGCTTTGACAAGTGACGAAGTCGGTAGTTTAGTTACATATTAGTGGAGAAAAAGATGTTTGAACAGAAAACTTTTTTTGACAATCTGAAGTCAAATTACGACAAATCGATCGATTCCTACAAAAACGAGATCGGACAGTACAGAACGGGAAAAGCTTCCCCGAAACTGCTTGACAGTATTTCAGTTGATTACTACGGAACGAAAACCCCGCTCAACCAGATGGCTTCGGTCACGACTCCCGACGCAAGGCTCATCGTCGTCCAGCCCTACGACCGCTCGGCTCTCGGCAAGATCGAAACGGCGATCAGAAACGCTAACATCGGCTTCAACCCGAGCAATGACGGCATCGTCGTAAAAGTTCCGGTTCCCGCTCTTACTCAGGAAAGAAGAAAAGAACTCGTAAAACAGCTGAGCCAGCTTTCCGAGAAATTCAAAGTCAGCCTGAGAAACATCCGCAGAGACGCACTTGACGAGATCAAACGCGCTCAGAAAGACAAAGAGATCACCGAAGACGACGAAAAGAAATTCACAGATAAAATCCAGAAAGATCTTAACGACTACATCAAAAAACTCGAAGACATCACGAAAGCTAAAGAGAAAGAGATCTTAGAGGGTTAATCTTTCTTTGCAAGAATAAGGAGGATTATCGTAATCAGTTGTAAAATAAGTTCCTGCCGGACATTCACAGAAACCCTTTTCTGTGTTCATTATGGCACCTGGCCAGACGCAGGATCTTGTGCACAAATCCTCTCCTGAGCGGGCATAATTCAAATCATCGATAGAAATACCGCGATTGACAAATTCAATCAGATCTTCTTCTTTGGAAGTAAGTTCGACATCGATACCTGCTTTTATCCTTTCATGATTATTGAATGTTCCGTTGTTTCCTGGACAAAGCTGCACTCTGCCGTTGAATCCTGTCAGCGTGTTTTTGTTCGTTGCGACAAGGCAACGTTTTACCCACACTTTTTCCGAATAATATTCTTCATAGTATTCATCAGTGTGAACAAAAATCTCAGGAGCTGATTCCAGATTTATTCTTCCGTTTTCCTCTTTTGTGCCTGATGAAATCTGAGTATCCGTAATTTTAGCCAACACACGTAAAGAAGGAACCAGCGCTCCGCCTCCTCCTACGGAATTATCATAAACAGCGGTGCGAAAAAGAATGGTTGTTTCTGATTTGCTTGCTTCAGACATATCATAGGTATTGTAAGATTCAAAACTGCAATCCGAATTTTCGAGGTAGAGCTTTGCAGTTGTGTCTCTAGCGCTGAACTCGTTTACTACAAAAATACTTTTGAGCGTAAAATATTCGCCGAAGTTTGATTCTGTATAGGAATCGTCGATTTCACAGTTTTCCGCAACATATTCACTATCTGGATTTTCCGTAATTTTGCCACCGTCATCCTCCGATTCTGAATCTCTTTCATCATTATTGTTTTCCCAATCATCATCAGTCAGTTCTGAATCAACATTATCATTATTGTCTGAATCATTATTCTCCGCCTCAGAACTAATTATATCTTCGTCAATTTGAAGATCTCTTGAATTGTCGGGTTCGTTGTTTTTGGAACTGTTTCCGCAGCCGACAAAGACGAAAATCGAGAAAAAAATTAAAAATAAAAAGAGTTTTTTCATGTTTTTCTCACAAATGCAGCATCAAAGAACAAGTAATTTTAGGGGAAAACAAGAAAAACGCAAGTTCTGATTATTCTTCAGATCTTAATTTTCAGCCACTTTTTCTGTCTGTATAAAATGCAGAAGATCCCGTTTGTAAGAAGCATCGTGAGGGCGATGGTGAGCCATACTCCGTTTGCTCCGAGTCCGAGTTTTACTGCCAGAAACCACGAAAGGGGAATACGGGCGAAAATTATCGGCATGGCGACGTAAAACGAGGGTTTTGTGTAGCCTGAACCGGCGAATGTGCCGTTTTCAAAGACGATGCCGCCGCACTGTATTATTTCAGCGGGCATTACGAACCAGAGGTAGCGCATCCCGTGGCGGAGAAGGTCGGGGTCTGAATTGAAAAACGAGACAAACTCACGCGCGAAAACGATTGTGACAAGCGAATAAAGTGCAGTCAGGAGGCACACCGCCTTGAATGAGAAGATAGAGGCTTCGAAAGTGCGTTCTTCCTGCTTGGCACCGATATTCCTGCCGACGAATGTCGAAAGACCCGACGCGAAACCGTGGGCGACGAAGTATGAAACGCTTTCGATTTTGTGCCCGATACCCATTGCGCCTATTGCTCCAGAGCCGAAATTCGCAGTAACTTTAGCTATGAAAAAGTAGATGAATGAAAAGAACATGCTTGAAAGCGCAACGGGGCAACCCAAAGTTATGTAGCGGAAAAAACGGATCTCGTCTCCCGTATTTTTCAGGCGGATCCATCTGTTTTTTACGATGATGTAAAGGTAGAGCAGCGATGCTATAGCGTAGCAGATTACCGTTGCGACTGCGGCGCCGACAGTTTCAAGTCTCGGTACCGGGCCGTAGCCGAACATAAGGAGCGGACTCAGCACGATGTTGAAAATAAACGTAATGATTTCAACTATTACCGGCGTTTTTGTGTCACCCCACGCGATAAGGATAGAGTGGAGTGAAAACATGAGAAAAGCGATGACCGAAGTTCCCATCATTACCTGAAGATATTCTACCCCGGCAGTTCTTGCGGTATTTTCAAGTTTTATCATGTCGACTAACGGATTTATGAGGGGAAAAAGCAGGATTGAGCACGCCGCACCGAGAAGAAACGTGAGTTCAAGAGACCTCATGCAGTTGCTTTTTGCCGTTTCGATTCTTCCTTCGCCGATATTTCGCGAAACTCCGGCGACGATTCCGACAGTGACGAGCGAGGTGAGGCCGTTTACAGCCCAGACCATGAATACCGATGCACTTACTCCGGCCAGGAATTCCTTGCCGAGACGCCCGAGCCAGAACATGTCGACGATGTTGAAGCCGCCTTTTAAAATGTTGAGCAGGATTATCGGGATCGAGAGCGAAAGTATCGCCTTTGACGGCTTGTCTTTAAGCAGATCGACCGGTGTTTTCGTCATAAAATCTCCAAAATTGCGGGAAAACAGAAGAATGGTGGAGCAAACCGGATTCGGACCGGCGACCTCGTACATGCGAAGCACGCGCTCTCCCAGCTGAGCTATTGCCCCACGCGGCGCGGACTATAAGAAAAAAAATGTGTTTTGCAAGTAAATTATGACTTATTTGCTTTCGGTTTCAGGAACGATGATTTGAACTTCTTTTTTGGAAAGGTATGCGCCTTCACCTAAAACCATTGCTTCGGCTTTGTAAAGAACGGGTGCGCTTGTCAGATTCGGGCAGAAGTCATTGTGGAACTGAACGTCGAAAGTTACAATGGTTCCGGGATTTACAGCGCGGAACTTCATATTTGCCGTGTCGATTTGGGCTCCTTCCGGCGGTTCTGCCTTAATGGGAATTCCACCGAGGATGAAGTTTGCAACGCTAATATCAGTTCCATTGCAGAGCTCGTTCGAGTTTCCTGCAACCCAGACATCCATCTGAACGAAAGAGGTGAGTGATTCGATCGCTTCGCCGATTTTTTCGCTCATAGCCTTTCCGTCAGCCGCAACCGCATCGTTGCCGACTGTGAAGTTGAAAGATTTACCGTTTGCATCAAGTGTTCCTGTTGCCTTGGAAACCGTTTCGAAAAACTTGGAAATATTGTTGTTGCCACTTGTGCTGGATGAGTCTATTCCGATAAATTTGGCATTCTGAGCACTCATAGTCTGCAGAGCCAGCTTTGAAGCTTTCTCGTTGATCGGCGGCATATTAGTGTCTGTCGGAGCTTCGTCGGTTATTATAATGAGAATAGGCATTGCCTTGTCACGGAAGCAGAGTCCTGCACGGTCGCCCTCTCTGCCTGTGCAGTCTGGAAGCGGAATGTTGCAGGTCGCTTTTTCTGATGTAAGACCCGGGAAAATAGGAGATTCAGAGTCTGTCGAACACGGCCCGTAGATATCTTCACTTATTGTGGCAGCATAAAGAACAAGCCAGTCGCATTCTGTTCCGCCGTACGGTGTCGGTGTAGAATCAATTGCAGCTTTGAGTTCATCAATATCTTTCGTAACGAGAGTGTCAACTTTGTAAACTTTGCTCATATCATTGTCAAAATCCATAAAATGGACAAAAGCGTATGCTGCGTCAAGCGTTCCTTCATTCAAAGTTGCGATTTTCTCGACGACGTCAGTTTTAATTTTGTCCTTAAGGTTCTGCTGTTCCTCTTCCATTGATCCGGAAAGGTCAAGCATGAAAGCAACATCGATTTTTGAAATGTCGGTGTCAAACTCCCATTTTCTGCTTGCATTCCAGTTTGCATTGTAGGGAAGAACGACATATATGCTTCCTGCCGGAACGTGGCTGTTGTCATCGAGCGGATCGGTGTTGAAAGCTATCTCGGCCATATCGTCGTCACCGTCGCCGTCGGTATCTTTGTTGCATGGATCTGTGCCGTATTCCTTTTCTTTCTTGTCGGAAAGACCGTCGTTGTCGCTGTCTTTATCCAGAAAATCGGGAACTCCGTCGCCGTCAGTGTCTCTGCACGGCTGAGCCGGACATTCAACATTGTCAGGGATTCCGTCGCCGTCGCTGTCGGTATCCATGCAGTTCGGCAGAGAGTCACCGTCCAGATCGTCACAGCCTTCCACGCTGTTGGGGATTCCGTCACCGTCGGCATCAAGATCTCCGGCACCGCAGATGCATCCGCTGTCATAAGGATCTTCAGGATCATCAGGATCGTTGACCGTGTCAACTGTGTCCGTTTTGTCACCGCTTCCGCTGTCGGAAATGTCGGTGTCGCCTGAACCTGAACCCGTGTCGGCGGTATCTGTTTTGTCAGTGTCGCCTGAAACTGCTGTGTCAGTTCCATCATCGTCCGAGGAGCAGGAAGTCAGTCCGAAGAATAAGAAGAAGCAGATGAGAAAAATTGATGACTTTTTCATGTAAACCTCCTTAAAAACCAAAATAAAACCTGATAATTATATAGATTAACGAATTAAAATCAATAAAGAAAATCAGAATATGCTCTGCTGCAGTATTTCGTTACGGACTTCTATGTTTTTCCTGCTTTTCAGTGCGGCAAACCATTTTTCGGAATAATTTCCCGAAATCACGGTCTTTGCAGGCTGGCTTTTGGAAATAAAAGCCTGAATTTTGTCAAAATCGCTTTCTGAGAAATAATCTGAGTCTGTCTGAACGAGCAGAGTTAAATTTTCCTGAAAAGGGAAGTATATTTCGGGAACAAACGTCATGAAGTAAAGTTCGTTATTGATAAAGAAATTGAATTTGCTTTTGTCGCCGGTGATTTCCGCCATTCTGATTTCGAAACTGCCGACTTTTACTGTGGTTCCTTCCGAAAGTTTGAGAAATTTTCTGAGTCCCGTCGATTTTGCGATCTCTTCAGAAGTTATTCTAGTCTTTTCTTTGATGTTGAACGGAATATCTATGCTTTTTGTCAGTACGAGTATCGTCGAATCGCTTGAAAATTCGGAAGGGGAGTTGATTTTAAGGTGTCTTCCCAGATAGGTGATGTGCCGCGCTGAATGTATCAGCATATTTTAATATTTCTCCCAGATTTCGTTCATGACTCTGTCGCGGAGAGCCCACATCGGCTTGAAACTTTTTGAAGGAAATCCGTTTATCGCAAATGCGAAAAGGTAAAGTTTGCCGCTTTTTGCCTTCATAACGCCCGAAAGTGCCGCAACGCCCGTGAGAGAACCGGTTTTGCCGCGGACAAATCCCGAATTTTCGCTGCTGGTGTTGGCGCGTTTGAGCGTTCCGTCTTCACCCATGACAGGAAGAGAAGAGAAAAAGTCGATGCTGCCGTAGTAATCGGAAAAAACCAGTTTCAAGAGCTTGATGTAAAAATTTCCGGTAAGATAGTTCTTGTCGTTGCCAAGCCCGCTGCCGTTTACGATGTCGATTGTCTCGTTAAGCTTCTTTTGTGCAAATTCTTTAAGAATTTCGACACCTTGTTTGACGTCTCCGCGAAGATTTGCGCCGAGGTAGAATTGCAGGCTGTCGGCGATGAAATTAGAAGAATAGAGGTTCATCGTGCGGATTATGTCGCGCAGAGGATTGCTTTTGTAGGTGAAATTTATCCTCTCTTTTGCAGTAAAAAACGAATCTTCAAGCTGCGTGCGTTCGATCGGAGTTTCTTCGTTTTCCCCCATGAGATTGAGCAGAGTCACAATGTAGTAGCGCGTCGGATCTGCGACTCTTTTGAATACCGCCTCGTGTTTCGTTCTTGCCGCACCGAGCGAGCCTTTTACGACGATTTCTGTCTGATTGCCCGCTTTCTGCGCTCCGACTACAAGCTGGTTGTTGCCGTCAGGCGTTCCTGTCGCGGTGTTCTTTATCGAAAAGTACGAACTCGGAGCTGACAGTGTGATTTCAACAGGCTGGGTTGCTTCGCGCGCTTTGACGAATATCGCTATTGCGTTGTAGTTCAGACTCAAGGGTGAGATGAAAGCTAGATAACCGTTATCGCCCTTGTCTCCGCTTTCTGCCGTGAGAGCGCTCTTTTTTCCGTACAAAAAATCATCGACAGCTACTTTTTTTATTCCTTTTACGCCGAGCCTTTTGAGGTCGGATGCGACAACCCAGAGTTTTTCGATGACCATTTCGGGATCGCCGCCAGCTTTGATGTAAAGAGTTCCGCTTTCTTTATCGAACGAAAAGAGGGTGAGAAATTTGAATCCGCCGCCCAGCTGTTTCAAAGCGACTGCCGAAGTGAGAAGTTTGAGGTTTGAAGCGTACAGAAAAGGCTTGTCGGCGTTTATGCTGAGAACGTTTTTCTGCGTTTCGGTGTCGTAAAGAACAAGCGAAATATTCTCTTCCGAAACGGGTGAAAAATCAAAAGCCGGAACTTCGGCGTATACGAGAGAACAAAAAAGAAGTAAAAAAACAAAAAAAAGATTTTTCATCTTATTCATTTGTCTCTTTCGGTTTTCTGGGTGTTCTGCCTCTTCTCGCCGGTTTTTTTGCTGCAGGTGTTTCGTTTGCAGAAGACGTTTCCGGTTTTATTTCCGGTGTTTCCGACGGTTTTTTTGCAGTTCTTCCTTTTTTTGCCGGTTTTTCGGCTGGTTTTTCTGTTTTTTCTTCTTTTACGACCTTGGGTTCCGGTTTGGGTTCAGGTTTCGGAGCCGGTTTTGTTTCAGGTTCGGGAGACGTTTCATGAAACGTTTGTACGGGTTCGGGTTTTTGTTCCTGATTCTGATTTTGGTTCAGGTTCTGATTCTGGTTCAGGTTCTGATTCTGGTATTGGTTATTGTTTCTGTTGCGTCCGTGTCTGCGGTTCCTTCTGCGTCTGCCGCCCTGCTCACCACCGTTCTGCTGCTGATTGTTGTTGGGGTTTCCCTGAAACCTTTCGGTATTTTCCTGTTTCGGAGCATTGTCGGATTTTTTGACATCAGGAATGTCGTCAAGTTCGGAAAAGTCGTTTTCCATAACCATTCCGGTGATTATCGGTTCAAGAAGATCGTGGAGTTTGACTTTCGCGGTGTCGTAAAAAAGTTTGAATGTCGCGGGAATTTTGTCTGACTGGGCAATCATTCTGTCGGTCGACTTGAATGTCCTGACGACAAGCTCTTTCGTTGCCTTTACTTTTTCGTTTTTATCAATGATGCCGTTGACTAAAGATACTCCTTTCGAGATTTCTTCTGTCAGGGCTGCAATTTGTTCGTGCGAGAGAAATTTGCTTAAAATTTTCTCTAAAAGTGAAATGTCTTTCATGAAAAATTCCTCAATTTATTGAATAAAACAGATGGTTTGAGATTTAGACAAGTTTTGCAAGTATTTTGTAGAAAGGAGCGATGAGAGTCTGCGGAGCGTCGATCGTTCTCAAGTATTCGATCTTCATTTCGAGCGAATCGCGGAGCAGATCTTTGTACATCGGGTCAGCCGAGAATTTCATTGTGTCGTAAACGGCATCGAAATCCTTCTTTACATTCTTGAAAGTTCCTTTGTCGGGAAGGTTGAAGCCCGGAAGAGCTTTCCATTCTTTCCAGCTGATCTCGTTTCTTGCGATTTTCGTGTAGACCGAAAGGATTATCTCGTCTGCAAGAGCGTCGCGTGTGCTTTCACTGTAAGGTGCTGTATTTACAACGATAAGTTTGAATTTGCCTCTTTTTGCGATTTTGTTGAAAATCTCGATTTCCTTGTTGACTTCCCATGTTGCGTCTGAATTTCCGCTCGGAATTACTTCGGAATCTGAGCAGCAGTCACATTCGGTGGTGTAGGAGAACCACATCGAAGTCATGAGGTCTGCGTCTTTTATCATCGTTACAGGCGGAAGACTTCCGTCGTTTACCATGAGAACAACGTATTCAGGCATCGGGAAATCTTTGTCTTCCTGCGAAAGCTGAGTGTGGATTTTCGCGTTCGGGGAAAGCATCGGATTGAGAAGAAACTCTTTCTTGTCTTCAGCGGTCTTTACGAGAGCGAGATTCTCAGCGGAAATGATCTGCGGAGTCTCTTTCGATCCTGCGATTACGCTGTCGATTGAACCGAAGCCGTTTCTTCCGAAGTTGACGAGGAATTTCTTTTTGTTCTGAGCCGAAGCTATCAGAAGAAGTCCCGAATCTCCGCTTGTCGTAACCGAAATCTCTTCGCCTTTTGCCGGAGTTTCCGAAGCGTGAACGTTAAGACCGAAGAAGCTTCTTTCGTCTTCGCAGCAGGAAACTGTCAGGAACGTAGCGGAAGAGGTGTCGCTCTTCTTGTTGACGGTCTTTTTGATGGATATCGTTTTAGCCGTTCCGTTTACCGGAAGGAATTCACCGTTGGTAGCTTCAACTGAAGTGTTCCAAGCTAAAACTTTTACGGCTTTTCTGATTTCGGAGAAATTCTTTGCGCCGAGCAGGAAAGCTGTATTGGTTTCGGTGTCGTATATCATCATAAGTCTTTCGGGCTCGTCTTCGGTCTCGTTGTGAGCTTTCGATTTCCAGTAGAGCCACTCTTCGTTTTCCCATTCCGGATAGCATACGATTCTTATTGACGGCATATCGAGTTTGCGGCTTTTCGCATAATTTTTCGAGGTTTTGTCGTCGATCGGGTAGTAGTGGATTGCAGCGTCAAGGAGCAGTTTCGGGAACTGGACCGGAGCCGTGATGTCGATTCTGCAGTTGAAATCCGGATTGTCGGTAAGATAAACGGAATGCATGAACATTTCGCGCTGGATAAGGTCGTAGGAAGCTCTTCTGATTATGTCGAGAAGTTCTTCTCTTTCCTCAGCCGAATCGGGATTGGCAACAGCTTCTTCCGTTGTCGGAACTATTTTTACGAACCAGTCGGTTTCGCAGGTGTCTTCACCCGTGAAATTCGAGATGACGTTTGCATTTTCCGGAAAACTTTCATCGATTTTCGGCATTGTCTGGTTTGAAAAAACGGCGCTTGTCTGCTGCATCGCCGCTGTGTAAAGATCTTTTACGGAAACTGCCGAAGTTGCCGGCGCGTTCATGATCGTAAGAGCCAAAGCCTGAATTTCTGAAACGTTTTTTCTTGTTCCGGCTTCAATGAAATCTACTGTACTCATCTTTTAATCTCCCTAAATTGTCAGACAAATTCAAAAAAAACGGTGGATCATAATAAAAATTATGAAAATATCAAATATAATAGAGTTATTTTTTTGTATTTTTTGATTTGGTGTTTTTTTCGCCGCTTTCTTTTTGTTCGGCAGCTTTCGGAGTGTTCTGCTTTTTCTCGATAATCTGGAAGTTCTCCAGTGATTCCGTGAGCTTTCCTCGCAGGAAGTAAAAGTCTTTTCCGCTTATTTCTTCATTTTTGATGTCGAAAGTCGTGGTCATTATGGCGAGATATAGGAAAACGCACAAACCGATTACGATCAGAGTTCTGAAAGTATATACGGCTATGAAATTCAGAAGTTTGTCTTTGAGAAAAAAGCTCGGGAACGACCATTTTTTATCGACAAAGTCGGTAACTGCGACCGAAAAGAATTTCAGATAGTCCAAATCGGCTGTGATCGCATTGTGCAGGAACGAATGGTTTGCTTTCAGATAAGTCACTCCGTTGCATTTGTCTATTTCGGAGTAGAGCGAAGCGGTGACTTCTTTCACGGCGGCGCGGTTTTCTTTGATCAAAGTACTTATTGTTTTAAGCTGCGTAATAGCGATAGGTCTGACCCCGTGAACAGATTCGATCTTGGATTTTATTTCAAAGCTGTAGTTTCCTTCGGTTTCGAGCATTGCTTCTATAACGTTGGTCCGCATTGCGAGGCTTATGACTTTCGAGTAGAGCAGCATCGAGACAAAACCTTCATCGATCAGCATTTCGAGAATAGTCTTCATCTCTTTGCCTTTTTCTTTTTCGCATTTTATCAGTTTTTCTCTCGAAATGAATCCAGAATATTTGATGATATCGAGGACAGTCTGATCCATTGTCTTTTTAAGGTTGGAAGAGTAGATGAGCGAGCCTTTTACAAAATAGAAGTAGTATTCGTTGCGCGGTACTTTCAGTTTTAAAATTCCAGTAAGCCCTAAAATAGAGGCTTCTGTGAAGACATCGATCAGTTTTTTATCACGGATATCTCCGGCAAACGCGATTTTTGCAGTTGATTTTTGAATTATAGCGACCGGCATCAATCTCTCCTGACAGCAAACAAAGCTCTGATGACAGAAACACAATAAATAAATAAATCAGTTGAAATTATTATGATTTTCATCAAAGGACCGTCTGCCTTGTCAACAACGAGTCCCATCGTATTCATGAAATATACTAGAGTTATCGTGAGCGGAACGGCTAAATAGAAGGATCCTTCCAGAGTTTTGTCAATGAAGAGAAGACCGCCGCCCGGAAGAGAAAATGTAAGGATATTCATGATTATCGAACGCCGTCTGAAAAAGTTGTCTCTTCTTGCTTCGTAAATTTCACGTTCGCCGCGTTTGAACAGCGTGTAATCGGCTTTCATGAGTTTGCAGACTGCGCAGACGTCGTTGCCGCCGACATTGCATTTGGAACACATTATGTTGCCGCATTCCGGACATCTTGAAAGTTGAAACGAGCCTAAGTAGCAGTATTTCAGCAGAACTATGAAGAGATAAAATAAAAATGCTGCGAGAATATAAACTGCTGAATTTATTAAGTTTCTTTTGCTGATAGCTTCGTTTTCGTAACAGAGATAGCGCCATATTTTAGAAGCGTCTGAGAAGGAGAGTGAGGGGTAGTACAACGATTCGGACTGAGCCGAATAAATCAGTTTTTTTTCAATTCTCGTACTTTCTTCCTTGAAACCCGCTTCATCTAAAACCTTTGAAAGATTGTAGCCTATTTTCGGGTCGCCGGAATTTTCGTAAGCATCTCTTAAATAAGGAATAGCCTCTTTATGGTTTCCGTTTGAAGCGAGAGCGACCCCAAGAGCGTTTGAAAGCATATTTTTTATTTCGGGAATTTTTACGGAAGAGAGTTCTTTTTTCAGGTTGAATGCTGCACGGCTGAAGTTTCCGTTGTAGAGAAAAAGGAAACCTTTCGCCATATAAGCTCCCGGCTGGGAGAAGTCTATATTCTCTTCAGGCAGAAGATCGGGTGAGATTACGGCAAGAAGATGGTTGTATGCAATATCCTGATCATACTGGCTCGGTTTGTGCTTCTCCGCATTCATCGAAACAGCAGATGTCAGGACGAGAAGGAAAACTGTTATGTGGAGAGTAACTTTTTCCGAGCGGGTTCCCAAATCTCCGAAAAACAGCATGTAAGGGATAATCAGGAAGACCGTATTGTTGAAGTTTACACCGACAAGCCACATCGAAACAAAAAAAGTGATCAGAATTCCAAGTCCGTAGAACTTTGAAAAACCGGCGAGGTGTTTGTATTTGTGAATAACCAGTCCGGTGTATTTCAGGAACATTACCGCGCTGAAAAGTATGAAGAATATAAGGCATATAGTCGAGAGTTTGCCGATAAAAAGATAAATTACCGAGTTTGCAAAAGCAAAGCGCATCGACCTGTCAGCAGCCTTGAAAAAATGGGCGACTATTTTGTCGGGTCTGCTTGGAGCAAAATGGAAAAGACGTGTGAGATAGTGGTGATGAACTTCCGGAAGATCGTTAGAAAATTTAACTGCGAGATCTGCTGCCGCAAGCTGCATTTCCGGTGCCGCGTTCTCGGTTTTTTTAATGAGATAGAGAGAGCAGCCGAAGCAGTTCGGAATGTTAAGTTCGTGAATTTTGGAAAGATAGGGGGATGCCGCTTTGACGAGAATTTCGGGAGATTCGCTTATGAGTGCGTTGTTTATGTCTGTTACAAAATCTTTGTTGCTGAAGGCATTCATGTGGAGAGTTTCGGCAGAAAGAGTGAAAAGAGAAAGAAAAAAGAGAAAAATCAGTAATATTTTTTTCATCAGTCCTCCAAAATCCGCGCGGATATACCATAATAAAAGAATCTTATCAATTTTATTTTGCTCCGCTATGTTGCTTTTTTATTCCGGCTTTCTATAATTCCGCGTTTTTTGTTTAACCATGTTTTTTTGGAGGAAAAAATGGCTGTTAATCTTAAAGGAAGAAACTTTTTGACACTCAAAGACTTTACACCTGAAGAAATCCGCTACCTTCTTGACCTTGCACACAACCTCAAGGCTAAGAAAAGAGCAGGCATCAAAGGCGACCTGCTTGAAGGAAAGAACATCGTCCTTCTTTTCGAAAAAACCTCGACCAGAACCCGCTGCGCATTCGAAGTAGGCGCAATGGATGAAGGCGCAGGCGTAACGTTCCTCGGCTCGAACGACAGTCAGATGGGCAAAAAAGAGTCCATCGAAGACACCGCGAAAGTTCTCGGCAGAATGTTCGACGGCATCGAGTTCCGCGGATTCAAACAGGAAACTGTTGAAACACTCGCAAAATATGCAGGCGTTCCGGTTTGGAACGGTCTTACCGACCTTTACCACCCGACGCAGATCCTTGCTGACTTCCTCACCATCGAAGAACACGTTGCGAAACCGCTCAACAAAGTAAAATTCGTTTACTGCGGCGACGCAAGAAACAACATGGGCAACAGCCTTATGATCGGTGCTGCAAAAATGGGAATGCACTTTGTTTCATGCGCTCCGAAAGCTCTCTGGCCCGACAGCAAACTTGTAAAAGAGATGAAGGAAGTCGCTAAGGAAACCGGCGCCGTAATCGAATTATCCGAAGATCCGATGAAAGCTGTAAAAGACGCAGACGTCATCTACACCGACGTTTGGGTATCGATGGGCGAAGAAGCACTTTTCGAGCAGAGAATCAAACAGCTCAAGGCTTATCAGGTAAACATGAAGATGATAAAGGCTACCGGCAATCCGGACGTCATTTTCCTTCACTGCCTTCCGAGCTTCCACGACCTCAACACGAAAGTCGGCAAAGAGATTTTCGACAAGTTCGGCATCTCCGAGATGGAAGTCACTGACGAAGTCTTCAGAAGCAGATACTCCAAAGTTTTCGACGAAGCAGAAAACAGAATGCACACGATCAAAGCTGTTATGTGTGCAACAATCGGTAAATAGCAATTTAAATCGTAACGGCGTTGCGTCGTGACGTCGTTACGTCATATTTTTTCCATTGTGATTTTCACGGTTGCGTGATAGATGAAAAACGCAACTATGCTCGTTGTCGAGATCGCGGCGAAGATGCCGGTGACATCCGCAATTTTGCCTCCCAGCCAGACTGCGGGAATGAGCATGACTATCGTTCTCATGAAATTGAGCATTGTCGAGCGGATCGGTTTGTGAAGTCCGTTTATGACGTTGACGCACATGATCGAAGCGCCGATTGCAGGGAAGGAAAGTCCGATTATGAGCATATATTCCATTATATATTTGAGAACGACCGGGTCTTCGGTGAACATCGAGGCGATATTTCTGCGGAAAAGAATGAATATCAGCATCATGAAAGAGCCCCAGCATAGCGAGAAAAGTTCGGAAATTTTGAGCGCTTTCCTGATTCTGTCGATCCTTGCCGCGCCGTAATTCTGACCGGTGAAGGGAAGGAGAACGCTCGAAAGCGAGAAAACACCGACGAGAAGGAGCGAATCGATTTTTATTCCGGCGCCTAAAGATGCGACTGCTTCATCGCCGTAACCAGCCGTAATTCTTGTGACTATAGCGTTTGAAATCGGCATGAGCATGAGCGAAAGCGATGTCGGGATTCCGAGCCAGAGGACTTTTTTCCAAGAGCCTAAAGTTACAGAAAGTTTAAGTTTCGAAAAATCGAACATTTTCATCCTGAACTGCATGAAACTTACTACAAGGATCGCACTAACGATTTTTGCAATCATTGTGGCTAAAGCTGCGCCTTCGATTCCCATTCTCGGGAAGAAACCGACACCGAAAATGAAAAGCGGGTCAAGAATGACGTTTATCACTACGACTGTAACCATGATTAGTCCCGGTGTTTTTGTGTCGCCCGTAGCTCTGATCTCGTTGTCTATTACGGCGGGAACGGCGCCGACCGGCATTCCGTAACAGCAGATTCTCATATACCTGAGGACAAGTTCAAGCGTTTCGCCTTTTGCTCCGAGCGCGCTGAAAATCGGCCTTATCGTGAGAAGTCCGGCAATTCCGAAAAAAGTTCCGAGACAGATTATAAGGAAAAGACTGTCGGTCGAAATACGCTTGACTTCAGGAAAGTTTTTCTGCCCGATGGCACGCGAAATGACGGCGCTTGTGCCGAGTCCGATGCCGAAAAGAAAGTGGTTGACGAGCATGACGACGGGAAAAGTATAGCTCATTGCAGCAAGTTCAAGCGTTCCCAGCTTGGAAACAAAATATGTGTCGGTCAGGTTGAAGGCTGTCATCGCGATGTGGCCGATGAGCATACCCAGAGCCATGTCAAGCAGGATTTTCGGGATCGAACCTTCAGTGATATTTTTCTTCATAAAACCACCAAAAACAAAAAGCCGCGGAAATTAGCACGGAAAAGGGGAATGTGCAAATTTTAAGGAATAAAAAAATTTTTTGGTTTTTATTTGACTAAGTAATTTTTATTACTTATAAGACGCCGATTTATGTTCATTGGGGTTTGTTTTTTTAATCCTTTTTTTTATGGAGGTTTATATGAACAAGTATGTAGAAAGCGTTATCGAAAACGTAAAAGCGAAACACGCTAACGAACCCGAATTCGTTCAGACTGTAGAAGAAGTCCTTTCTTCTCTTTCACCTGTTGTTGACGCTCATCCTGAGTATGAGAAGGCTGACCTTCTTAACCGCATGACTGAGCCGGAAAGAATGTTCACGTTCAGAGTTGTATGGACTGACGATCAGGGCAACACCCACACCAACCGTGGTTGGAGATGCCAGTTCAACGGCGCAATCGGACCGTACAAAGGCGGACTTCGTTTCCAGAAGAACGTTTACGAAGGAATCATTAAGTTCCTCGGCTTCGAGCAGACCTTCAAAAACTCGCTTACCGGTCTTCCTATCGGCGGCGCAAAAGGCGGCTCGGACTTCGATCCTGCAGGCAAATCTGATGCAGAAGTTATGCGTTTCTGCCAGAGCTTCATGACTGCTCTTTACCGTTACATCAGCCCGGACATCGACGTTCCCGCTGGTGACATGGGTGTAGGCGGAAGAGAAATCGGTTACCTTTACGGTCAGTACAGAAGACTTAAAGGCGTTTGGGAAAACGGCGTTCTTACCGGTAAAGGCCTTACCTACGGCGGATCGCTCATTCGTCCTGAAGCTACCGGTTACGGCGCAGTTTACTACCTTGAGAACGTTCTCAAACACGAAGGCGACACGATCAAAGGAAAAACGATCGCAGCAGCTGGTTTCGGCAACGTTACATGGGGTATCTGCAAGAAAGCTATGCAGCTTGGTGCAAAAGTCATCACCCTTTCGGGTCCTGACGGATACATCCTTGACGAAGACGGCGTAGCAACTCCTGAGAAGGTTGATTTCCTTCTTGAAATGAGAGCTAAAGACCCGATGCACGTTAAACCGTACGCTGACAAATTCGGATGCAAATTCGTAGCAGGCGAGAAACCTTGGGGCGTAAAATGTGATGTCGTTATGCCGTCAGCTATGCAGAATGACGTCAAAATGCCGCAGGCTGAAAAAATCGCTGCATGTGGCGCAAAATACTACATCGAAGTCGCAAATATGCCGACCACGAACGATGCACTCAATTTCCTTCGCGCTCAGAAACACATCATCGTTGCTCCGTCGAAAGCAGTTAACGCAGGCGGCGTAGGCGTTTCCGCACTCGAAATGTCTCAGAACAGCGAAAGACTTGTTTGGACCGCTGAAGAAGTTGACGAAAAACTTAAACAGATGATGAAGAACATCCACGACAACTCAGCAGCAGCAGCTGAAAAATACGGCCTTGGCTACGACCTCGTTGCAGGTGCAAACATTGCCGGATTCGAGAAAGTTGCAACCGCTATGATGGAACAGGGACTCTTCTAATCGAACCTGTTTTTCGGTTTTTTGCGGGGAGCTTCGGCTCCCCGTTTTTTTTGCCCTAAACTCTCTTTTAAATATAATGCGCCGCTGTTTTTTGAGGAGGAATTCTTATGAAGCGTCTTTTTCTTTTGTTTTTTCTCTTTGTTTTCTGTCTGTCGTGCGGTAACCGCGAGCGTACTGCTCCGTCAGTCTATAAATCGAGAGAAAAACTGGAACTTTTAGGCTATGAATTCAACGAAGAGAGTTTTGTAAAGGCGATAAAAGAAAAAAGGTCAGATATTGTTAAACTTTTTATAGATTCGGGGATGAGTCCGAATATGACTTACGATGTCGGAAAGTATCAGGTTCCCGTTATTTTTTACGCAATAAACAGCGGCGACGAAATGACTTTTCAGGTTCTGCTTCACTCCAAGGTCAATCTTCATGCTTCGGTCAACGGTGTTTCCGTGCTTGCAAAAGCGGCTGAAAAGGGAACTCCCGAGATAATTTCACTCATAATAAAATCGGGCGCTGACATAAATACCGAAGGTTACAACAAAATGACTCCGCTTATGACGGCGATCGAAAGCGACAACAACGGCGCGGCATGGCTTTTCATCCAGTCGGGAGCGAACGTCAACGCAGCCGATATTTACGGGGTAACGCCTCTTATGCGTGCAGTAGGCAAAGGAAATGTCGACATTGTCAGAGAGTTGATAAAGAAAGGTGCGAATGTCAATGCCGAGACAAAAAACGGAACTAAAACTTCTAAATTTATAGGTGAAAAGGAGCGTGAGGCTGTGACTGTCCTTCTTCGCGACGCCGGAGCGGAATTTTAGATCAGCGGGGCAAAATGGATTTTGAAAAGTATCTTGAAACCATAAATCTTTTGAACAAGGCGGCTGCGGCTTACTACCGCGACGATGCGCCTTTTATGAGCGATGAGGAATACGACAGGCTTTACCGGGAAGTCGTAGATTTCGAGTGGAAAAATCCCGACAAAAAACAGAGTTTTTCGCCGACCATGCGCGTCGGTTCTAAGGTTCGTGAAGGTTTTACGAAAGTCGTCCACAGCGAAAAAATGATGTCGCTCGACGATGCATTCGCAGTGAACGAAGTCGAAGAGTTTTTCAACCGTCTCGATTTCGTGCCGGCAGGCGGTTATGTCGTTGAGCAGAAAATCGACGGGCTTGCGCTCAACATTATTTATGAATCGGGAAAATTCGTCCGTGCCGCAACGCGCGGAGACGGTTCTGTAGGCGAAGATGTCACCGAAAATGTCGCAACTGTAAAAGAGATTCCGCTTTATGTTCCCGAGTTCGCGGGAATAAGTCTTATCGAAGTGCGCGGCGAAGTCTATATGCCTAAATCGAGTTTTGAAGAACTCAACGCGGCGAAGTCAAGTTACGGAGAAAAGCCTTTCGCCAATCCGAGAAACGCGGCGGCAGGCTCTCTGCGCCAGCTCGATCCGAAGATAACGGCAGAGAGGAAACTCAAGTTTTTTGCCTACGCGATAACGGGAATCAGCGATGTCGACATAAAATCGCAGGAAGACCTTCACGATTTTTTGAGAAATTCGGGTTTCAAGACTCCGCACTTCGAAAAAATCGGCAAAATCGAAGAAATCGAAGCGCTTATCGAAAAAACGATAGCAGAAAGAGGGGATCTCCCATTCGATATCGACGGTCTGGTCGTAAAACTCAACAGATTCGACGAGCAGCGCGCCGCGGGATTCCTCACAAAAACGCCGAAATGGGCGATTGCCTACAAACTTCCGGCGATAGAAAAAACGACGAAACTTCTTGATATAACCTGGCAGGTCGGGCGTACCGGAATAATCACGCCCGTTGCAGAGCTTGAACCTGTCGAAATTGCTGGAGTCGTAGTCAAACGCGCAACTCTGCACAACATCGAAGAAGTCGAAAGAAAAGGTTTGAAAATAGGCGACACCGTTTTTGTCCGCCGCGCTGGAGACGTCATTCCCGAAGTCACGGCTCCGGCAGAACAGCTTCGTGACGGCAGCGAAAAAGAGGTCGTTCATCCCGAAAACTGCCCTGTCTGCGGCTCAAAACTTGCAAAAGACGAAAACAAAGTCGGCTACAAATGCCAGAATATCGACTGTCAGGCGAAAATCGTCGCCTACATCAGCTATTTCGTTTCGAAAGGGTGTTTCAACATCGACGGATTGGGCGAAAAGCAGGTCGAATTCCTGCATGAAAGAGGCTGGCTCAAGTCGGTTACCGATATTTTTCATCTTTCAGACTATGCGCTGTTTCTTTTCGGCGAAAAAGGGTGGGGCGAAAAAAGTGTCCGGAACCTGCTCGATGCAATAGACAAAGCACGGAAAATCAGATTCAGAAACTTTATAAATTCGCTCGGAATCGACGGAGTCGGTGAATTTATCGCGGGCGAACTCGAAAAAAAATTCAATGTCGAAGAGCTTATCTCGGCTACTCCCGCAGTTCTCATGCAGATTGACGGAATCGGGCTCATCGTTGCAGATTCGATAGCTTCATTTTTTGCCGATCCGCACAACAAAGAGACTGTCGGAAAACTTCTTGAAGAAGTCGAGATATTCTATCCAGAAAAGAATGCGTCTTCCGGAAACGCCGGTTTTGAAGGGAAAACCTTCGTCATAACTGGAACTTTGTCACAGCCGCGCGAGGTTTTTGCAGAAAAAATCAAATCTTTGGGCGGAAAAGTAAGCGGATCCGTCAGCAAAAAAACCGATTTCGTCCTTGTCGGAGCTGATGCCGGAAGCAAACTTGCAAAGGCTAAGGAACTCGGTGTCAGAACGATAGATGAAGAAGAATTCAACTCGATGCTGGGCTGATTTTTAAGATTATAAGACACGCATTTCTTTAAGGATTTTCATCGCGGCATCCTGTTCTGCAGCCTTTTTGTTTCTTCCGAAACCTCTTGATGTAAAACCCATTGAAGAACATTCGATAACGAAAACGAGATCATGTTCTGGCCCCATTCTGTCGATTACCGTGTAGGTCGGAACGGGAAGAGAAAGTTCCTGCGCGATTTCCTGAAGGCGCGATTTGTAGTCGCGGTTGATGTGGTCCAAAAGGTCGATTATATCGGGAGAAGCGTCGATCAGCGGCGTGAAAATTCCTGTTATTATGCGCAGCACCGTCATCCAGCCCGCTTCAAGAAAAATTACCGCCATAAGCGATTCAAAGACATCGGAAAGGATCGAATCCTTTTCTCTGCCGTACATTTTTTCTTCGCCTTTGCCGAGAATCATAAGTTCTCCGAGCTCAAGCCCTTTTGCGTTGTAGGCCAGCCCCTGCTCGTCAATCAGGTTGCTGCGCGCTTTCGAGAGTTTTCCTTCCTCTGCATCGGGAAAAGTGAGGTAGAGCAGGCGCGAAACGGCAAGACCTACGACTTCGTCACCTAAAAATTCAAGTCTCTGGTAGTTTTTTCCTTTTTCTGCGGTTTCGGCACTCGGGTGTGTGAAAGCAGTCTCAAGCAGATCGAGGTCTGCAAATTTATAGTTGAGCTTCTTTTCAAGCTCTTCGACTTTGGTTTTATCGAGCAGTGACATTGTCTCCTCCTAAAGCGTACATCGCGATACTTGCGGCAACGGAAGCGTTGAGTGAATTTATTTTGCCGAACTGCCTTATCGAAACGACGAAATCGGCGCAGTTCAAAATGTACTGACCGACAGATTTGTCTTCGCCGCCGATAACGAGAAGTATTTTTTCAGGGTTTACAGCCTTGACGTCTTCAAACGAACTTTTGCCCGCGCCGTCAAGAGCAATTACAGTATATCCGTGTTTTTCCTGAAGATTTTTGACATATACGTTTGAACTTGATTCTCTTACGATGTTGAGATGTTCGCTTGCGCCGGCACTCACTTTGATGACTGAAGGATAAATTTCGGGAACGCCGCGAACCGGCATGAGGATCGAATCAAAACCGAAAATTTCTGCACTTCTTAAAATTGCGCCGACATTATGCGGATCTTCGACGTTGTCGAAAAGAAGGATTTTCTTTTTGCCGATGATTTCTTCAAGTTCTGCGTATTTGTAAACCGAAGCGCGGATGACTGCACCCTGATTGTCGGTCGAGCCCGAAAGCTGATTGAGCCGCTCACGGGAAACCCATTCAAGTTTTATTTCTTTTTTCTCAATAAATTCAGCAAGTTTTTTGATGCGCGGATTGTTTGAAGACTTTTCATTCAGATAAGCCTGGTAAATTTTTCTTTTGCCGCCGCGGATAACTTCAAAGCACGAATTTATGCCGTAGACATATTCAATAGACGATTTTGCCATAAAAAACCTTCCTAAAAAAACATTTTCCGGGCGATTCTATCGGTAGAATCATGATAGTCAAAAAAATAGAAGTAATAAATAATATCACAGGAAATAGCGGTTTATGAATTCTTCTGTTTTCGGGTTGTCCTTTGTTTCTTCAATCTCCGGATCGAGGTAGAATGCGTGCCAGAGCGAGGCTTCGCCTAATTTTTCAAGATACGATTTTATTTCGGATTCATCAGTGTTTTCGAGGAATCTCACGAGTTCAAGCGCTCTGTTCTGTAATTTCGGACGGATACTTCTTGCAAATTTTATTTTCTCTTTTACGGCTCCCTGAAGCGTCGTTAAGATTTTTTCCGCTGTTTCGGGTGAAGTGTTGTCAAGCCCGCAGGAGAGAAGGAAAGATTCTCGGAGCGTCAGGAATTTGAGTTTTTCAAAGTCGGTTTTTAGCGAATCCGGACCGAAAATAATGTATGGAACCTGCGAAAGAACAGCTTTTACCGGAGTCTGAGTCTCCTCATCCCACAAGCCTTCAAGCTCGTCAAAGTTGCATAAAAGTTTAATATATTCAATAAGTTGTGTCAAAATGCGGTGCTTGTTGGTGTGAAGCGGTTTTGCCGTTATTTTTGTTTTGTTCGGTATCGTTGAAATTATCTGGACAAACTCTCTTAAAAAGTCGTCCTTTTCGTTGAAGCCGACAAATTCAAAAAGTTTTTCTTTTTCAAGGGCGAAGAAATTTGGGAACGGCTCTGTTGAAATTCCCTCGCCTTCGCCGATAAAATCGAGTGCTTTTTTAAGGAAAAGAGTAAAGTGTTTTTTATCCTGATTGAGTTCGGTAAGGCGGTGCATAGGGTAGGGATCTTTGTTTTTTACAGCTTCAAAAACTGTAGATTTCAGAAGCTCGTTTTCTTTTTCCGTGTCGTTTTTACCTTTTGCCGAAAGAGATAAGAGCACCTGTTTTTTCAAGTTTTCAGTGATGAAAACATTTGTTGCCTTTTCCGCAGCCTCGAAATTTTCTTCAGCTATGTATTCGCGGATCTTTTCTTCGGTTTTAGCTCTTTCCTGCGGAGAATCTGCAAAAAATTCAGCAGCTTCTTCCATATTACCGGTTTCGGTGAGTATTTCGAAAAGCATTCCCTTAAGTTTGGTTTTCTGCGCTTCATCAGTAGATGACGAAAGTTCCGTTTTTATGATTTGAAGAGCCGCTTCGTTATCGCCCGATTCTTTTAAAATCGAGATATAGCGTTCGAGAGAAGCGGTCGTTTTATCATTTTTGAAAAGCTCTTCGGCGATTTTTCCGGCGTTTTTCCAATCCTTTTTAGTTATATAAATATTAAGGAGTTTTTCGCCCGAAACAGTTTCTTTTTCTTTATCCCATTTTTTTTCATATATTGGAATCAGAATCGAATTTGCTCCGATTTCCGAAAGGGCAGGTTCATAAATTTTCAAGAAATCATCCAGATTTTCATAATCTGTAAAATTGATACGGTTTCTGTATAAATCCATAAGTTTGTACGGAGCGATGCTTTCTCCGGCAAGAGAGATCGTTTCATCGATAAAACGGCATTTTTCTCTGTTGTCTTCAATTCTCTGGAATGTGACGTTTCTGAGGAAAAGGAGCGTGTCGAAATCTTTGTTTTTGATGTAAATATGCTCCAGAATCTCTTTCACAATGTCGTAAGTCCGGTTGTCTTCGGCTGTCGTCAGCAGCTCTTCAAGGTCATCCTGAAGTGTCGGATTTTCGCAACCTTTAAAGAATAATGACCAGATTTTCCGTTTGTTTTTCGGTTCGAATTTCAGGTAGTAGTCCAATATAATCGAAATTCCTTCAAAAAATCCTGCTTTTATATATTCGCCGACTAAGAACATCAAAGCTGTTTTCTTAGCTGAATTTTTAGTTAAAATGTCGATTGAAAAATCTTTTTCAAGGAGTGAAAGAACAAATTTCTCTTTGTCGCTGTAAGGCGTTTCTGATTTTTCGAAAGTTCCTTTTTTGTATAAAAAGTAAAGTTCTTTCCAGAATGACGAATTTTCACGCTTAAGGATCTCCTCTGTCATAAAAGAGGAATTGCTTTGTTTTATATATTCTATGAACAATCCGAAATCGTAATCATTATAATCTACCAGTTTTGTTTCAATGTTGGCAAAGTCGGCCTTTCCCTCGGACATCCTTAAATTTTCCTTTGCGGTTATGTTTTCGGGATAGAGTTTAAGTATTTCTGAAAATATTTCGTTTGCTTTTTTTGTTTTTCCTGTTTCTCTGAGAATCATTGCAAGCTTGGTAAGGTACGAAAGTGATATTTTTGATTTTTCCGATCTTGTCATATCTGCAATCTGAGAAACCACAAGATTTGATCCCGCGGCATCTTTTGTCTTTGCAAATATCTTTTCAAGGTAGAAAAGAGCTGGCAGATGTTCCGGTTCGATTTCAAGAAGCTCTCTGAAACACTCGGTAGCGCGTGTCAGATCTTTGATGTTTTCGTAAAAAATAACGCCGTTTTTGTAGTAAAGGTTTGCAATTTCGGCAAGATCCTTTGAAATATCAATCTCTTTGAAGTTGATTTCGGTGAGTTTTTCCCAGTTTTTCGTTCTGTAGTATATCTTTCCGAGTTTTTTGACTGCAGTAAGATTTTTAGGAGCAATATCAAGTATTTGTGTTAAATAACCTTCAGCTTTTACAAGGTCGCCGGTGTTGTTTATGCAGCAGTCGGAGAGCTTTTCGAGTATTTTTATCTGCTCTGAGTCTTCAAAAGCGCTTTTAAGTTCGTACTCGAGAAGTTCGATATAGCGGTCATAGTTTTTTGCCGCAAATGAGAGTTCGGCCAGTGCTCTTGCAGCTTCGGACGAATAGCGTGCGGCGATGCTTTTTTCAAAGTATTCGACGGCTTTGTCGTGATCGTTCAGTCTGGTTTTGAATATTTCGCCCGTTTTATAAAAGAATAAAGCCTGATTTGCGGTGTTGTTTTCCCTCTCGGCAACCATCGAATAGAGCGAAGCCAGTTTTTCCCAGGAACCGTTTTCTTCGTATATTGCGGCTGCTTTCGAAAGTGAGAACGTACAGTTCACAGGATCTTCTTCGGCGATGTTTCTGTATATTTCGGCAGCAAAATCGGGGAGTTCCAGTTTGTTTTCATAGATGTCGGCGAGCAGTTCGAGATACATCGTTTTTTCTGCACCGAGCGCTTTTTTGGAAGAGAGTTTGTAGAATTTTCCGACGAGATGCCATTTTCTGTATTTGTAGAGAATCGGAGCGATGATGTTTAAAATGAAGACTGAATCGGTGTTTTCGGCAAGTACCGAGACTGTTTCTTCGAGTTTGTCTTCTATATTATTTTTATAGTAATAGCAGAATTCGACGAATTTTACCGTCGTGAACGAAACTGCAAGTGAACTTTCGGTCACTTTTTTGGTGAATGCGGCGATATCTTCGGGCGAAATTCCGCTGTACTGCATGATGTAGAACTTCAGGATCTCGAAAATGAAGGGGTGAAGGTCGGATTCTTCGAAAACTTTGAGCATGAGAGTGAACGCTTTGCCGTAATCTCCGGCTTTTTCGGCTTTGACCGCTTCAAAAAACGAGGCGCAGAGCGATTCCATCGAGCTTGTATCGGTTATTTCGTGCGGAGCTTTGTCGTAAAAAGAGAGGATTAGGTCGGTTACCGGATCAGATTCTGTGAGATGTTTCTTTATTTCATCAATAAGCTCATCATTCGCAAAACCTGTTTTTATCAGTAAAAATATCAGTAAATTCAAATAGTTTTCTTTGCTTATCGAAGAAGATGCGCTTTTGAGTTTTTCAAAAAGCCCGTATTCGGAAGGATTTGAAAGGAGCAGCGTGAAAAAAAGTTCGAGTTCGTCGTTTCCGGTGAGTGTCTTCAGAGCTTCTGCCGCAGACATCGAAGTTAGAGCCGCTGGAAAGAAATTTTCCGGCACTTTCCCCGATAAAGTTTCGAGAGGCTTGAAACTTCCGCGTTTTTCCTCGATTTCTTCGCTTTTCGGCAGGATGTGCCTGAAATTCAACCTCACGTTTTCAAGAGTCGAATCGTTTGCAATTACGATTTTTTCCATGAAACCCTCCGCATAAATTTTTATCTTCGCCGCGGAATAATATTAAACTTCTTTACTTATGCAAGATTTACTTGAATTTGTAACCGAGCTTCGGTAAAAGCAGTCCGAAAATGTTGTTTGTTACTTTGAACAGAGGTTTTTATGAAAAATTTTGCTGACGGGCTTATAAAATTCCGCGGTCTAATAATCGCAATTTTTATTGTCGTAACTTTGATCATGGCTGTTCCGCTCAAGGACAGCGAAGTCGATCCCGATGTCGAAAACATGCTTCCCGACCATTTGAAAATCCATCTCAAGGAGCTTGAAGAGAAGTTCGGCGGGATGGAGATAGTTTTCGTCGTCGTCGAGGATAAGGATGTCCTGCGTCCTGCTGTTCTGGCGCAGATAAACGCGATTGCTGCGGCGCTCAAAGAAGTTGCCGACATTGAAAAAGTGAACTCGATCCCGATGGTCGACGATGATCCTTTTGCCGACGAAAAACCGAAAGAGGGAACTCCCGAAGAGCTGGCGCAGCGTGAAGAACTCCGCACTATGCTCAAAGGAAACGACATGGTCATGCGCACTCTGATAAACGATGATTTTACCGCGGCGACGGTTCTCGTCAGAATGAAAAACAACGGTAAAGGTCTTGAAATCACTAAAAATATTAGAGAAACTGTTGCAAAGATCGAAGGACCCGGAAAAGTCACTCTGGGCGGTCTTCCGGTAATAAAAGAGCACATTTCCGAAGACGTTCCGAAAGACATGATGGTTTTCATGCCGCTCGGACTTCTCATTATGCTCGGCATTCTTTTCATAAGTTTCAAGCAGCTTCGCGGTGTGATCCTGCCGTTTTCAGTCGTAATAATGTCGATAGTCGTTTCGATGGGCCTGGTTCCGCTTCTGGGCTGGAAAATGACCACAGTCACGATAATTCTTCCGGTTATTCTCATTGCGATCGCAAACGGTTACGGAATCCACATAATCAGCCGTTATCAGCTTCACAACATGGAATCGCAGGGCAAAAAAAGTGCGGAAGAACTTGCAAAAGAGGTTTATGCCGATATGTCGGTTCCGGTTCTTCTCACCGGCGTTACGACGATTGCCGGAATGCTCTGCCTTATGACTCACACGGTAGTTCCGGCGGCGCAGCTCGGAATCCTTTCTTCGACGGGAATCACGTTCGCCCTTGCGGCAAGCATTTTCTTTATTCCGGCGGTTCTTTCGATGATGAAGGTCCCGGCTCCCGTGATAAATAAGGAAAAGCGTCCTGCAACAGAAAAACTCCTTATAAATATTGCGGATTTCGTCTCGAAACATCCGAAAGCCCTTCTTGTTGCAAGCATTGTTATGACTGCTGTCATGGCGTTCGGAATCCCTAAAATCATAGTTGATTCGAACCTCGCAAGCTACTATCCGAAAGGGCATCCGGCGCAGGTGGCTTCGCAGCTTATCAACGACAATTTCGGCGGTTCGCAGATAATCAGCGTCAATGTCAAAGCCGACATAAAAGATCCGGCAGTGCTTAGAAAAATCGACGAAACGGAGCGGACGATAGGGCAGAATCCCAATGTCGGAAACACTCTTTCGATAGCAAAACTTATAAAACTCGTTACGAAAGGGGCTTACCAGCCAGGCGAAAAGGGTTTCGGCGAAATTCCGGAAACTAAAAACGCGGTCGATTTTTTCCTCACGAAATACAATGAAATGGGAGATCCCGACGAACTTACGAAACTTGTGAACGCCGATTTTACGCAGGCGCAGATAATCGTGCAGCTCAACAGTGAAAGCAGCGAAACGATAAAAAAAGTCGTCATCGATACGCAGAAACTGATTGAAAACGAGCCGATTTTTTCGGAAATCACGGGCTCGGGCGTCATGTTCAAAGACCTCATCGACAGCGTTATCGACGGTCAGATCATTTCGCTTCTCCTTTCCTTCATTTCGGTTTCGATCCTTGTAATGATCCTCTTTAAATCGATAGTTGCAGGGCTTATCGCGGGCATTCCGCTCGGAGTTTCGCTTGTCTTAATGTTCGGAGTCATGGGATTTACAGGAGTCACGCTCGATATCGCGACGGCGCTTATTTCGTCGATTGTAATCGGAGTCGGCGTTGACTACACGATCCACTTTCTGTGGCGCTACAAAATCGAAATGCAGAAGCACGGCGACACGACTGAGGCAGTCCGCCACACGCTGCAGACAACAGGGCGCGGAATCATTTTCAACGCGGTGAGCGTTATGGTCGGATTTGTCATCCTTCTTTTCAGCTCGTTCCTTCCGATACGTTATTTCGGCACTCTCATCGTTCTCAGTATCGCGGTCTGCCTTGTCGGTTCCATTGTTCTTCTTCCTTCGATCTGCATCATTTTCAGACCGAAATTCCTGGAAAAAAAGTAAATTTTTCCCGATTTTAAGCCTATCGTTTTTGCTTTTTTGATATTCATAAGTAATATTCCCCGTTTTTTTGATTTTTGGAGGAAAAAATGTCTGTTTTCGACGAACTTAAAAGACGCGGTTTTATCGCGCAGGTAACTGACGAAGGTATCATTGAACACTTGAAAAATAACAAGGTCACGGTCTATTGCGGTTTCGATCCGACGGCAAACAGCCTTCACATCGGAAACCTCGTTCCGATCATGGGGCTGGCGCATTTCCAGAGATACGGAAACAATGTTCTGGCTCTTGTCGGCGGTGCAACCGGAATGATCGGAGATCCGAGCGGAAGATCGACCGAAAGAAACCTGCAAACCATTGAAAAGGTTAGGGAAAACGTCGAAGCGATAAAAAAGCAGATGGGGAAAGTCCTTAAATTTGACAGCGAAAATCCGGCGGAAATCGTAAACAACTACGACTGGACGGCAAACATGTCTATCCTCGACTGGCTGCGCGAAGTCGGTAAATTCTTCACGATCAACTACATGCTGACAAAAGATTCTGTCAAAACGAGGATCGCTTCGGAAAACGGAATTTCCTTCACCGAGTTCAGCTACATGACCCTGCAGGCTCACGATTTCCTTCATCTTTTCAAGGAGAAAAACTGCACGGTCGAGTTCGGCGGCAACGACCAGTGGGGCAACATCACGGCTGGGCTTGAGCTCATCAGAAGGATGAATCCCGACGACGCAGGCAAGGCTTTCGGCATGACTTTCCCGCTCATGACGACATCCACCGGCGAAAAATTCGGCAAGAGTGCAGGAAATGCGGTATGGCTCGACGCTGAAAAGACTTCGCCTTACCAATACTACCAGTACTGGATCAACGTAACCGACGAAGATGTCGAAAAGATGCTGAAAATATTCACATTTCTTGATGTTGACGAGATCGAAAAAGTTGTCGAAGAGCACAAAAAAGAGCCGCATTTGAGAAAAGCTCAGATCCTTCTGGCGACCGAAGCGACAAGAATCATGCACGGCGAAGAAGGGCTCAGAAGTGCACAGGCGGCAAGCGCGGCACTTTTCGGCGGAGATCTCCACGGACTCAGCGAAAAAGACCTTCTCAGCATTTTCAAGGACGTTCCGTCAACAGTCGTTCCGGAAAGCGAGCTCGTAGCTGGTGTAAACCTCACCGATCTTCTCGTTCTCACCAAAATGCAGCCATCAAAAGGCAAGGCGAGGGCAATGATCGCGCAGGGCGGCTGCTACGTAAACAACGAAAAGGCTGACAACGCTGACATGTTGCTCAAAACTACAGACCTTCTTCACGGATCACTGCTTGTCATCCGCTGCGGAAAGAAGAACTATCACCTGATTAAGAAAGGGTAGTGGTAAGGAGGAAAAATGAACGATTTCGCAAAATTCAAAAAAATCGACGCGCACTCTCACATCGGCTTTTTCGGAAGCCCGTTCAATGTCAATTTCGATGCCGACATGCTGGAAAAGCAGATGTCGGACTACAACATCGAAAAAACTATTCTTTGCCCGGCGGCATGCACGCTGAATGAAGAGCTCAATGATGCTTTTAAAAAGATGCCCGACAAGATAATCCCGCTCTGCTGGGTAAACGCGAATTTCGGTCAAGAGGCTTACGACATGCTTGAGCACTATCTGCGCGACGAAAAGTTCGCAGGAGTCAAGATGCAGCCTCTTTTCGACGCTTTTACTGCCGATTCGCCTATGGTCGATCCTATAATGGAAATCGCGAAAAAATACGATAAACCGGTATTTATCCACTGCGGTCATCCGCCGTTCTCGCTTCCGTGGCAGATCGGTCTTCTGGCTGAGCGCCATCCGCAGGTTCAGGTCGTAATGATCCACATGGGGCACGGTCACGGAGTCTATATCGACGGCAGCATCACGATGGCGAAAAAGTTTGACAACCTCATGCTTGAATGTTCAGGAATGCCGATGGGCTGCCAGATCAAAAACGCCTACGAAACAGTCGGCAGCGAACGCGTGATGTTCGGAATCGACTCACCGTTCCACCATCCGACAGTCGAGATCCAGCGCGTCCTTTCGTGCGGTCTCAACGACTCCCAGCTTGAAGACGTTTTCTACAACAACGCCGCGAAATTTATGGGGATCAAGGCTTAAACCGGTGATTCCAAATCAGTACTTGATCTTAAAATAATCTAACAAAATCTTATAGTTATCCTGTGCTGAAAGGCAGGTGTCGCGCAAATACGCATTAGTTTTTCCCCAGTTCTGAAGACCGCGGTAATAGTAAAGACGCAGTTCTTCCGTGATGACAAACGGCACGATCCCAGCCTGAAGGCACTGCCAGAAAATGAGCAGTCTGCCGACACGCCCGTTTCCGTCCTGAAAAGGGTGGATCCTTTCAAAACGGACATGAAAATCGAGAATATCGTTAAAATCGGGGCTCTTTTTCGCATAGTAACCGGCAAGCAGTGCTTTGATGTGGCGTGCCACATCATCCGGCGCGACCGTCTCTTCCAAACCTACCTCGTTCGCGATCCGCTTGTAGTCGCCGACTGCAAACCACGACTTCTGACTGTCTGAAGTATTGTTTTTAAGAATGAGATGAAGCTGTTTTATGTGCGACTCGGTGATTTTGTCTGTGGCGTGGTCGATAACATAATCTATGCACCTGAAATGATTGACGGTTTCCATAATATCGTCAATTCGCGTGTTAGCTGAGGCAAAACCGAGAGTGTCGGTCTCATAAATAAAGCGCGTCTGTTCCTTCGTGAGACGGCTTCCCTCGATGTGATTCGAATTATAGGTGAAATCTATCTGCGTGCGGTGATAAATGCCACCTTTGAGTTTCGACTCTTTCTGATCTCTGAGCACGGCAAGAAGCGGAGAAACCTTTATTGTTTTTGCGCGTTTAGGTAAAGCTGCATCGGCAGGGATATTCCACGTTTTTCCGGTAAGAAAAGCTCCTTCTATTTTTCCTGTCGCACAGTAGTTTCGCGCTGTCCGCTCACTGATTCCGAATTTTTCGGCAAATTCCGCAACTGAAATATATTCCATAGGCACCTCTTTGAAAAATGAGCCTCTATCGGCAAGATTTTTATCAAAAAAGCTCAAAAAGCAACTTTTTTGCCGATACCGGCAAGAAAATGAGGTTTTTTATTGAAATCCCATTTTATCAGGATTGGATGTCACAAATTGTAATTTCCAATTTCATTTTCCATCTCGTTTCTCTAAATAAACTTGTTGTAATCCAATAATAAATATTTTCAAATAAATATCAAATTAAAATGTTGTATTTGAATCAGAAATTTGAAAATAATTTGACTTTTGAAAATTAATTTTTAGAATATTTTTGTTGCTTGATCGATTGTTTGACGGAGGCTGCATTGACAAATACTTTTTTAGATGCTAAAATAGATGCTGAAAAACGTATCTTTTTGGAGGCTAAAATGATCGCGTTAAGGGCAGTCGATGTGAAAACGAATTTTAAAGATGTCTGTGCCAAGGCTTTCGGCGGTGAAGTCATTTTGATCTCGCGCCCGAAGAATCAGAATGTTGTTCTGCTTTCTGAAGCTGAATACAACGAGCTCAGCAGATCAGCTTATATTGCGAAACTTGAACGCTCGGTGGAAGAGACGAAACAGGGGCGCACAGTCACGAAAACTCTTGAAGAACTTCGTGCCATGGAGCACATGTCAAAAGAAGAAGCGATGGCGTTGTTTGAGAAATTTAAAGGAAGTTTGCAAGTTCCCGCAGATTTCGATGCAAAAAAAGAATTCCTCGAATATCTTGATGAGAAGTATGGAGCATGAAAAATTTTTTCTTTGACACGAATATTCTTCTTGACTATCTGATTCCCTCGAATTCATTCCACGAGAAAGCATTCCTGCTTGTAAAAGAGTGCCTGCTTGGTAATTTGAACGGTTTTGTTTCTGCTCATTCTCTAACAGATATTTTTTACATAACGAGAAAATTTTATTCTGTTGAAGACAGAAGAGAGTTCTTACTTCTGATTGTTTCCAACTTCCAAGTGATTGCGGAAGAACAGGATGATTTCTTGGAAGTGCTGAATGATCCGGCTTTCTTCGACCTCGAAGACGGTTTGCAGATGAAATGCGCCGAAAATGCTGCATTGGATTATATCGTCACAGAAAACATTAGAGATTTCACTAAATCAAAAGTTCCGGCAATTAGTATCGATAAAGCTTTGGAACAGCTCTCTATACTTTAAGATATTCCGAATTAAATTCCGCGCTAAAACCAATCGCAAAAACGCATCGTTTTCTTTGATTCTTCTTGGATAAAAATTAGAAAATTATTCAATAAAATTAAACAGTTATTACTTGAAAAGAGCGGGGGTTTGGGGTATGGTGGAGGAAATGTCGGAAAAAACAAGGATTTACGGTGATAATGCCGCATTTTTTAACTTGCATTTTTCAGGAAAATCACAAATTCAGTTTCAGTTCTCTGTTTGAAAGCAGTGATTCAAGTGTTGTCCTGTAATCGGCGATTCCTTTGATTTCTAAGATTGTTGTGATTCTGCGCCCTGCGTCTTTGCTGGATGCGCCGCAGTGATAGAGTTTTTCGTTTTTTGTTCCGAAATCAATTGCGATATATCTGTCGTGGATTCTGCCAAGAGAAGCGATAAATTTGATTTTTACTTCAGGATATTCCTTCAAAAAATCGTTGTATTCGGTGAGTTTCAATGGATTCTTTCCTTTGTTGTCACTGATTATCGTGATTTGAACCCCGCTTTTCGCACTTGCGAGATGGCGCAGAGTTTTCAATCCCAAATAATCGTCGATTACAATGATGCTATGCTCTGCAGTTTCATAGATTTTCTGATACGCAAAATCAGCTTTGAACGGCTCACCGTCAAGAATCAGTATTTCTTCGTTTCTGATTCCCGTGTCGAAAAGTTTCATAAAATCGGTTAATTCGGCTTTTGTAACCATAGTTTCCTTTATTATAGCAATATCTTTCGTGTTTTGCGAAGTCTGAATTGCGAGTTTTGCACCTTCACTCTGTCCGATAAGATTTCCGCTATCGACGATAAAATCCTTCATTCCTTTGAAAAGTCGGATCAATATTTTGCTTTGTCGGGTAGCCAAATCACCTTTGAGAACGGTCATCAGCATGTAAATTCCTTGTTCTGTGAAAGCGTATGGAAGTTTTCTCACACCTCCCCAACTTGAAGTCAAAAATTTTGACTTCAAGTTTTGACCTTCTTCAATAACTTCAGATTCTTTGTTTTCTAAGGTCAAAATTTTTGACCTTAGAATCTCATCCTGATTTTCTAAGGTGCAATTTTTGCACCTTAGGATTGAATGATACTCATCTTTTGTCAGCTGAAAGCGAAAATCTTCGTCAAATTTCTCAATGTTATTCTTGACTTGCTGATTGAAAGCCTTGACTGAATAACCATAAATTTCAGCCAGATCAGAGTCGAGCATCACCTTCATGCCTCGAATGGTGTAAATCTTTGACTGCAAGTCTGTTTCGTTGTGAATCACAATATCATTTTCCATATCGTTTTACCAAATAAACTGTTTGCAAACAGATAATAAATATTCACGCAACAATGTCAATGTAAAAATCTAATGTCAATCTTTAAATTATAAAGTAGTATTTAAAAACACGCCTCAAAGTCAAGCGTTTTTATTTAACTCTGCATAGATTAAAATTAGAAAATTATTCAATAAAATTAAGTAGTTATTACTTGAAAAGAGCGGTGGTTTGGGTATAGTGCGGAACAGTTTGGTTGGCGGCAAAAAAGAGGAGATTCAATGAATTACCTGAATTTACGAGAAGAAGCTCTTAAAAACGCGGTTCGCGAAGATTTTTTCGGCGATTATTCTTGCACGGTATTGGGAAATATCGATTTTGTTGTGGTGTTGCCTCAAGGCGTTCCAGAGTATTCTTCCGTGCTTTGGGCTGAAGCAAAAAAAGGAAAGAGCGATATCTTAAAAAGTTTTGTCCAACTGATTCTGACAATAGGAAATCAAAAAGACAAAGGCTATATGCCGCCGCCTTATATCGGAGCGTTTGACGGTGAAAAATTTGCTTTCATTGAATATTACAACATTCAGGAAGTGTTCAACAGAAACGATTTTAACTGGAATGTCGCGCCGTCAAATCATGAAACACCTGAATTTAAGCGGCTTTATGAACTCTGCAAAAAAACGCTTGAAGAAAACAAAACTCTTTACTACTACGACACCGATTCCAAGGAACTTAAAAAATTCATAAAAAAGCTGGAAAAAGGCGGCGGCGGCAAAGTAAATGTTACGAAAAACAATTTTCCGGCAGTTTTTCAGAAGTGGCTTGCAAAGGTCAAAGATTCTATCGCGATAGATTGGGAAACCGTAAATAAAACCGGAATAATTTCAGCAGATTTCTTTTTGGCTGACTTGCTTTCGGAAAACAACAACTCTCTTAAAGACAATCTTTTCGTCGTGCTGAAAAACACAAAATACGAATTGGCTAAAACCATTGATGAATCAGGGATTTTTACTGTAAAAGAAGTCGGATTCAAGGATGACCAGAAGGCTCATCGGGAATTTTGGGCGATCTATAAGCGTCCGCCGAAAGAAGAATACTGGGATTACATCATTGGCAGGCGCGATCTGCTTGTTCCGCAGGATATCCGAGAAAGAAAAGGCTCGTTTTTTACGCCGAAAATCTGGGTTGAGAAGTCGCAGGAATATCTTGCCGCTGTTTTGGGCGAAAACTGGCAGGATGAATACTATATTTGGGATTGCTGCGCAGGAACCGGGAACCTGCTCAACGGTCTAACGAATTACCGCAATGTCTGGGCTTCGACACTTGATAAAGCCGATGTTGATGTCATGGTTGACCGCGTTCACAACGGCTGGAATATGTTTGAAAACCACATTTTTCAGTTTGACTTTTTGAACGACGATTTTGATAAGTTGCCGGAAGAATTGAGAAAAATCGTCAACGACGAGGAGAAAAGAAAAAAACTCGTGATCTATATCAATCCGCCGTATGCGGAAGCGGCGAACGCAAGAACAATAAACGGGACTGGGCAAAACAGAACAGATGTCGCTGTAAAACAAAAAACCTATAAACAATATCTCGAAACAATCGGAATTGCAGGAAGGGAGTTGTTTGCACAATTTTTTATCCGAATTTATTCGGAAATTTCCAACTGCATATTGGCGAATTTTTCAACATTAAAAATTCTTCAAGCCCCGAATTTTGAAAGATTCAGAAATGTTTTTCAGGCTAAACTTTTAAAAATGTTAGCTGTTCCGGCTTGGACTTTCGATAATGTAAAAGGGCGGTTTCCAATAGGTTTTTTTGTTTGGGATACAGCTGAAAAAGAGATTTTTTCCGAAACACAAGCAGATATTTTCGATGAAAATGGTTCTTTTTTACAGAAGAGAAAATTTGCTGTGATGCAAGATTTTTGTTCGATCAATGACTGGATAATTGAAACCAGAAACCGGACAAATGAAAAAAATATTGGTTATATGTATGCAAACGGGGCGGATTTCCAACACAACAGTACTAATTACATAGTCAATGACAAATCACAGTTGCCTGTTCCGCGCGGCACTCAAGTAACTACAAAAAATATTTTAGAAATTTGTATTTATTTTGCGGTTCGCCATTGTATAGAACACACTTGGCTTAATCACAATGATCAGTTTTTGTATCCGAATGACGGCTGGAAAACCGATTTTGAATTTCAGTCCGACTGTCTCGTTTTTACGTTGTTTCACGGAAAAAATAATATTTCATCAGAGCATGCTGAAAATCACTGGATTCCGTTCACAGAACAGAAAATCGGCTGCAAAAAAGCTTTCAAATTCCACTTTATGAGCGATTTTATTGCAGGGAAAATTAAGGAAAATGGCGAAGATGTTCAAGGCTCTCTTTTTGAGATTGAAACCGATAAATTTTCAGGAAAAATGGTCTTTTCCGAGGAAGCACAAGCGGTTTTCGATGCCGGGCGCGAACTTTGGAAATATTATCATGCGCAGAAAAACGCCAATCCAGACGCGGCTTTTTACGATATCAGAAAATATTTTCAGGGCGAAAAGAACGGCAAAATGAATGCAAGTTCCGAAGATGAAAAATATACCGCTTTGATAACGGATTTACGTGCAAAAATGAAAGTCCTCGCCGCAAAAATCGCCGAAAAAGTCTATGAATACGGGTTTTTGAAATAATAGTGATGCTAAAACACAGCTTTTAAGGAGAAATTATTATGGAAGAAAGAAGGGTTTGGGGAGTTCATACGTATGACGACAATTTGTTTCTTTCAAAAAATATTATAGCTGTTGGATCGAAAAAATTTGGAGATCTTACAAAAATTGAGGGTACTCGAGAGGCTTTTAAGGCTCATTTTATTGAAACCTATCCTGATACCAAGAAAGGATCGGTGCCTTCGGCTGCCGGAAAGCTTTTTAGATTTCTGTATGATGTCAAAATCGGAGATTGTGTAGTTTTTCCGTCTAAAACAGACCGCATGATTAATATTGGCATTATTGAAAGTGACTACTATTTTGAAAATTCTGATGTGAAATATGTGCATAGAAGAAAGGTGAAATGGTTAAAGCATATTCCTCGCACATCTTTTTCGCAGGGAGCTTTATATGAAATTGGTTCGATAATGTCTTTTTTTATGGTAAAAAATTATGCAGATGAATATTTGTCAGCACTAGACAATGGTTTTAGACATAGCGTTGATGACGATTCTGAAGATGAAAGCGTAGGAACAACTGCAGAAGATATTAAAGAAAGTACCAAGGATTTTATTTTAAAAGAATTGAGTCGCAAACTGAAGGGGTATGATCTTGAACCATTTATAAAAGATCTTCTCGAAGCTATGGGATACAATGCTAAAGTTTCTCAACATGGGGGAGATAGAGGTATTGATATTATAGCCTACAAGGATGAATTCCCGCCTCGTATTCTAGTGCAAGTAAAGAGCGGAGATGGCAAGGTTCAAGAATCAACAATTCAATCTCTAAAAGGCGCAATGCGCGAAGGCGATTATGGATTGTTTGTTACATTGTCTGATTACACACCGAACGCAAAGAAGTATCTAGAAAGTGTTCCGATTATCAAGGGCATAAATGGAGCCGAACTTGTTGAGTTGATTCTCCGCTACTACGATAAATTGAGTGATAAATACAAAAAAATAATTCCACTAGAAATGGTATATATTCCTGTGCCGCCAGAGGATGAAACTCGCAACCAATTCTAATTGCACGAAACCTTTGCGCCCATTTCCCGCCTTTTATCTAACCTTAAATCCTGCGAAATCTAAACCTCAAAAACCCTGCGGGCGAGCCGCCCGCGCTCCGACAAACAGCCTGAATTTATCGGGGAAGGGGAACAAGATGCAAAATTGCGATCTTGGAAATCAAAAGAGACATCTTATGGTGATGCCTACATTGATTCCCTTTCTAAATATATTCAACAATCTTTTCCGGGCATAAAAGGTTTTAATCGCAGAGGACTCTACCGTATGAAACAGTTTTATGAAATTTATGCCGGAAATGAAAAAGTGTCAGCACTGCTGACACAATTGAGTTGGACAAATCATCTGCTTATAATGTCAGGAAGTAAAAGCGATGAAGAACGCGAATTTTATATGCAACTTGCCGTTAAAGAACGTTATAGTTCTCGTCAACTTGAACGGCAGATGGACAGTAGTTATTACGAGCGTTACATGCTTTCCAAGGGCAATCTGCTGCCGGAAGTGCTGCATTCGCAACAAAACCCGTTTCTCGATTCCTATGTCGTAGAATTTCTTAATCTGCCGGAAACATTTCAGGAAAACGACTTTCGAAAGGCGCTGGTAAAGGGAATGCGCAACTTTATTATTGAACTTGGTAAAGATTTTACCTTTGTTGGCGAGGAATATCCGATACAGGTAGGAGGTGATGACTATCATATTGACCTGCTATTTTTTCATCGCAGTCTTCACTGTCTTGTGGCAATAGAACTGAAAGAAGGAAAATTCAAACCGGAATATGTTTCCAAGATGGATTTTTATTTAGAGGGATTGGATAGGCAGGTTAAGAAACCTGATGAGAATCCAAGTGTCGGACTGTTGCTCTGCGCATCCAAAAATGATGAAGTGGTTGAATACGCTATGAGCCGCACACTTTCACCGATGATGATAGCACAATATTAGTTGGAATTGCCAGACAAGGATGTTTTGCGCCGTAAATTGCAGGAATTAAATCAACCGAAATGAAACCCACCTGAATTTATTGGGGAATATAAAACCACACACGCCCTCGTCATCTTGAACGAATGTGAAAGATCTCGGAGATTCTTCGCTACGCTCCGAATGACGGTGATACAGACGCGCTCCGTCTGAAAAAATTATCGCACTAATTTATTGATAAATACGAAAAAAAGAGTGATAAAGCCACGCTGCGAATGCAGAGATTCGATCATTGGAGGCGATTATGGATAAAAGTGACAAGCTCGTTATCGCGGGGCACGAATTTTCGTCCCGTTTCATTCTCGGTTCGGGAAAATATTCGATGAAACTTATCGAAGCGGCGGTGAAGTATGCCGGTGCCGAGATCATTACTCTGGCGGTGCGCCGCGCCAATTCCAAGGAGCACGAAAGCATTTTAGACTATATTCCGAAAGGCGTCACATTGCTTCCCAACACCTCGGGAGCGAGGAATGCCGAAGAGGCCGTCAGGATCGCGAGACTTGCACGGGAGCTCGGCTGCGGTGATTTCGTAAAGATCGAGATCATGCGCGATACGAAATATCTCCTTCCGGATAACGCGGAAACGGTGAAGGCGACTGAGATCCTTGCAAAAGAGGGTTTCGTCGTAATGCCTTACATGTATCCAGACCTCAACACGGCGAGGGATCTTGTCAATGCCGGTGCAGCTTCAGTCATGCCGCTCGCTTCTCCGATAGGCTCGAACAAAGGCTTGTCAACGCGCGATTTCATACAGATCCTGATTGACGAAATCGACCTTCCGATAATCGTCGATGCCGGAATAGGCCGTCCGTCGCAGGCTTGCGAAGCGATGGAAATGGGTGCCTCGGCGATAATGTCGAACACCGCTTTAGCTACAGCCGGAGACCTTCCGAAAATGGCTGACGCATTCAGACAGGCGATAGAAGCCGGCAGAAAGGCTTATCTTTCAGGGCTCGGACGAGTCCTTTCGCGCGGCGGCGCACCGTCTGACACTCTTATCGGATTTTTGCACGATTAGAAGTTTATCGGGTTGTCTGCGCTCCCAGAGTTCCACAAAATAAAGGCTTGATTTTTCAAGATATTTTCAAATAAAACACTATATCCGATTTCTCCCAACAAACACGATTTTCTCCCAAAACATCGTTAAATTTGGGAGAAAAAATTGATTTTGCCATGAGATATGATAAAAGAACGCTGCTTTTATCCCAAAACAGCGTTGTTTTTGGGAGAAAACTTTATAAATTGGGAGCATGGGGTATCGGAATGAGATCTTTTGATTACACGAATCTGGCAAGTAGAACTTGGGATAATGAGATCCTTTCCTATATTTCCAAAATACATGAATATAAGGGAAAGCAGGAACTGTTTCTCCGCCAGAAACCTGTTGAATTGAACCGCTTGACAGAGATCGCAAAAATTCAAAGCACTGAGTCTTCCAACAGAATCGAAGGCATTATGACCACTAACAGCCGGTTGAAACAGCTTGTGGCAGACAAGACAACGCCGAAAAACAGAGACGAGGAGGAGATTCTCGGTTATCGCAACGTGCTCAATCTCGTGCATGAAAATTATGATATGATCCCGGTTCGGAGCAGTTACATCCTTCAAATGCACAGAGATCTGTTAAAATATACGAATCATTCTTACGGCGGGCAGTTCAAGACTACGCCTAACGAGATAGACATGGTGCTTGCAAACGGCGAAAAGGTGGTTTTGTTCAAACCGCTTGAACCCTACGAAACACCGGATGCGATAAATATGATATGCGGGAGTTATCAGGCGGCTCTCAACAAGGAATCGGTTGATGAACTTATTCTTATTCCGTGTTTTATACTGGATTTTCTGTGTATTCATCCTTTCAACGACGGCAACGGCAGAATGAGCAGGCTTTTAACTCTGCTCCTGCTATATCGGAGCGGTTATCTTGTAGGACAGTATATCAGTATAGAAAAAGTGATAGCCGAAACGAAAGAATCGTACTATGACGCTCTTCAGAAAGCTGATCAGGGATGGCATGAAGGGCATAACGACCCGAAACCGTTTATAAAATATATGCTCGGAGTGATCCTCGCATGCTACAGGGAATTTGAAAACCGTGTCAAAATCGTCAATGATTCAGGAACAAGAAGCACCTCTTATGATATCGTTAAGGCTTATGCATTGGAGAAAATCGGAAAGTTTTCAAAGCAGGAAGTTTTGGCAGGATGCCCGCGTCTTGGCAGTTCATCAGTTGAATCGGCCTTGAAGAAACTTGTTGACGAAGGAATTCTGTTGCGGATAGGGTCAGGCAGAAAAACTCTGTATGCGAAAGCTGATTCATTTTGAGATCTTTCACATTCGTTCAAGATGACGTGGGACGAGTTGGTCTCCCGCGCTCCGACAAAAGGTGGATTAAACAAAAAGTAAAAAATTCCCTCTCGCATTTTTCCAAAAATCGAGTATAACACACCGGTTTTTGCTTTTTACGGCTGTTTTTGCCGTGATTTGCTGAAAAAGGAGGATTTAAATAAAGAAATGGACAACAACTATTTTGTAGATTCGGCGAAACTTTCAAAAGAGGCTCTTGCCAAAAAGCACGAACTTGAGACAAATCCGGCGTCGCGAGCCGACATCATGGCGTATCTGCCGGGGATGGAACAGATAAATTCCGACATTGCTTCAAAAGTTCTTGCCGAAGTTGATTCCTACGATCCCGATTCATACAAGGCGGCTGATGTGCAGCGGGCGCTTGACCACACGAACCGCACGGTCGAAGATCTGAAGGCGCTTCTTTCTCCGGCGGCAGACGCTTTTCTGGAAAAAATGGCGGAACTTTCACGCCTTGAGACGCAGAATCACTTCGGGAACACGGTCTATCTCTTCACGCCGCTATATATCGCAAATTACTGCGAAAATTACTGCGTTTACTGCGGATTCAACTGCTACAACGACATCCGCCGCGTAAGACTCGACATGGATCAGATAGAGCACGAAATGAAGATAATCGCCGAGAGCGGCATGGAGGAAGTGCTCATTCTGACAGGCGAAAGCAGGTCGATGAGCAGCCTCGAATACATCGGGGAGGCGTGCAAACTGGCGCGTAAATATTTCAGGATGGTCGGCGTCGAAGTTTATCCGCTGAACGTCGATGAATACAAGTATCTCCACGAATGCGGAGTCGATTACGTCACCGTTTTTCAGGAGACTTACGACAAAGTGCGCTTTGAAAAACTCCATCTCAGAGGTCACAAGAGAGTCTGGCCGTACCGCTTTGATTCGCAGGAAAGGGCGCTCATGGGCGGCATGAGGGGAGTCGCGTTCGCAGCTCTGCTCGGACTTTCAGATTTCAGGCGTGACGCGCTGGCGACGGCACTTCACGCATATTTCATCCAGAGAAAGTATCCGCAGGCAGAAATTTCGCTTTCGTGCCCGCGCCTTAGACCGATCATCAACAACGAAAAGATAAATCCTCTCGACGTTCACGAGCGTCAGCTTTGCCAGATACTCTGCGCATACAGGCTTTTCCTGCCGTTTGCCGGTATCACGGTATCGTCGCGTGAAAGCAAAACATTCAGAAACGGCATCGTCAAGATCGCCGCGACCAAAATTTCTGCCGGAGTTTCGACCGGGATAGGCGACCACGAAAGCAAATACACCGGAAAAAGCGCCGAAACAGCAGAAGGAGACGAGCAGTTCGAGATCAACGACAGCCGCAGCTTCAAAAAAATGTACGAAGACATGTCGGAAGAAGGAATGCAGCCGGTGCTCAATGACTATATCTACCTCTAATATCATCTGCATCACAAACAGGTCGCTTTGCGAAGGCGAATTCTTAAAAAGGATAGATGATGTCGCGTCTTGCGGAGTCAAGGCGATAATTCTGCGCGAAAAGGATCTTAGCGCGGAGGAATACGGAAGTCTGGCTGAAAAATTCGTCGTGATATGCCGTAAACACAATGTTGAGGCTGTGCTTCATTCGTTTGCCGGTGTTGCGATCGGACTCGGCGTTCCCAATATTCATCTTTCGCTTGATGCTTTCAGAAAACTTGATGAAGAGAAAAAGCGTGCTTTTAAGAAAATAGGAGTTTCGTGCCATTCTGTCGATGATGCTCTTGAAGCGGAAAGGCTTGGAGCGGCATATATCACTTTCGGTCATGTTTTTGCGACTGACTGCAAGAAAGGGCTGGAGGCGCGCGGTGTGAGAGCTTTGAAAAATGTGTGTAATGCAGTGAAAATACCGGTTTACGCGATAGGCGGTATAAATTGCGGAAACATCGGGCTTGTCTTTGAAAACGGAGCAGGCGGCGCATGCGTCATGAGCGGATTCATGAAGTGTGAAAGTGTTAAGGATTTTATGAAAAAATTGATTGAGGAAAAATGAAAAAACTTAGTAATATCATTGTGTTATTGTTTATTGTTTTTTTGGCTTTGTCATGCACGAAAAACACTAAAACGGAAGTCGAAAACAAGAATCTTCCATGCCAGAGGATAGTCAGCACCGCTCCGAGCATAACTGAGACGCTTTTCGACCTGGGACTTGGTGAAAATCTCGTCGGAGTCACCGAAAACTGTCTTTATCCCGAAGCGGCAAAGGCAAAACCGAAAATAGGGAAGGCTTTCGATATCAATGTCGAGGCGGTAGCGGCGCTCAAACCGGACACTGTTTTCGTGCTTAGCGCTTACGGCGAGCTTGCCGGAAAACTTCAGTCGCTCGGAATGAAAACCGTTGTTGTCGAGCAGTCTACAGTGCGCGGTTTCATCGATTCGATAGATGTTTTCGGAAAATCGTGCGCTATCGAAGAGAATGCGGCAAAATTTAAAGAAAAATTTGTTCCTTACCTCAAAGAAAACACAGCCAGAAATTCCGAAAAAAAAGTGATGATCCTCGTAGGGCGCGACTACGAAAGCAGCTTGGTAAAAGATGCATATATCGTCGGAAAAGACGGATTTCTTAATGAAATCATTATGTTAAGTGGTGCGGAAAATGTATATCAGGGCGATATGCCTTATCCTAAGATCCAGCTTGAAGGAATAATCGCGCTCAATCCCGACATTGTTATTGACGTTATCACCGCTTCAAATCTTACTCCCGAAAAACTCGGATTTTTGAAAAAAAGCTGGTCGGAAATCGACATAAACGCAGTCAAAAACGGCAAAGTTTTTGTAAAAACCGAAGATTTCTGGAGTCTTCCGGGGCCGCGTTTCGTCAAAATAATTGAAGAAATAAAAAATATACTGGAATAGTTTTTCAAAACTGCTATTTTACGGCGGTTCTGGTTTTTGCGGAGGCTGAAAAATGTCTGAGCTCACTTTTTTGGAAGCGATCAATGCCGAAAAGGCAAATATCGAAAAACATTTGAAATTTTATCTTGATTCTCTTCATATTCCCGGAGTTCTGCACGAAGCTATGGAGTATAGCCTTAGTGCCGGCGGAAAAAGGCTGCGCCCGTTTCTTTCGATTTCGGTCTGCAATATGATGGGAAAACCGAAGGAACTCATCATGCCTTATGCCTGCGCGCTTGAATTTGTCCACACTTTTTCGCTTATTCACGATGATTTGCCCGCTTTGGATAACGACGATCTGCGCCGCGGCAAACCGAGCTGCCACAAGGCTTTCCGCGAAGATATCGCGATTCTGGCAGGTGATGCCCTTAATACCGATGCGTTTTCACTTCTCTTTGAATTCGGCGAAGGCAACGTCAAAAGGGCGGGGCGCTACTTTGCAAAGGCTGTAGGCGGCAGAGGAATGACGCTCGGGCAGGTCTATGACTGTACGATCCCCGAAAACGAGCGGACTGCCGAAAAACTCGATTTTATAAACTACTACAAGACTTCTGAGCTTTTCATTGCCGCTACAGCAGGTGCCGCGGCATGGCTTGACGCTTCTGAAAAAGAGGTTAAGGCGCTTGAAGAGTTTGCAGCCGAGGTCGGAATCGCTTTCCAGATCTCAGACGATATTTTGGATATAACTTCGACGACTGAAAAGCTTGGAAAACCTGTCGGAAGCGATGCCGCACTCAATAAAATGACCTATCCCAATCTGATGGGGCTTGACGGTGCACGCAAGGCTGTTGCCGAAAGGACTGAAAAGGCGAAAGCGGCGCTTGCTTCGGCCTTTGCTGAAAGCGAATGGATGAAGATCCTGCTGGGTTTTGCAGATTACGTAAGAGACATGGCAAAGTAAAATGGCTGAAAAACTCAATATTCCCGATAACTTAACTATCGAAAACAGCAAAAGCGCATACGCCGGGATTTCAAAGCAGTTTGCAAACGGTGCTACTTTCGAAGTCGACCGCGATATTCAGCTCAATTCGATAACTAAAGCGCTCATCAGGCAGCTTTCTGAGGAACATCCGGACCAGCTGATTGTTCCGGAAGAGCTTAAAAACGACATTTTTTATCCGAAAGAAGATGGTGAAGCATGGAAGGAAGAGGCTGAAAAAGCAGCCGAGCCGCGTCTTGACAGGCTCGGCGGAAGACTTCTGAAACTCTGGGATGTTGTTTTTTATTTCTTTGTTATTATGGTCGACATGATTTTCTATTCGCTGGAATCGATATTCAACAGAAAATTCATTCTGAAAAACGATACGACGAAAAATGCTTATTATATCGGTTATTTAGCTGTTCCGATAGTATTTTTGCTCGCATTCCTCATCGGTTTTACGATTGCTCTTCAGGCGGCAATACAACTTGCCAAAATGGGCGGTCAGAGCATGATCGCGATGATGAGCACGATGGTTATGACTAAAGAGCTCGGACCGCTTATCACGGCGATAATCATTGCGGGAAGAACGGGAAGCTCGATCGCGGCTGAAATAGGAACGATGGTCGTTATGGAAGAAGTTGACGCGCTCAAAACGATGGGCGTCAAACCGTTGAAATTCCTGCTCGTTCCCAAATTCTGGGCTTTTACGACAGTTATGCCTGTTCTTACGCTTATTGCTGACATTGCCGGAATCGTCGGCGGTTTCATCATAGCTACGGCATATAGCATTCCGGCGGGATCGTTCTGGGTGGACGTTATCGAATCGATACAAATGTCAGACATTTTCTGGGGTACGATAAAAAGCATCTCGTTCGCATGGGTCATCCTCGCTGTCGGCAGTTTCAAAGGGCTTAACGTCCGCGGCGGAGCTGATGCGGTAGGACGTGCCACGACTGAATCTGTCGTCGTTTCGATATTCATGGTCGTTGCAATCGACGCGATATTCTCATTATTCCTTTATACATAGTCGGAATCAGATTTTTCAAAAATAAAATTATCAGACAGATATTTTAAGTAAAGTAGGTTTGAAAATATTTGGATGATATTTTTTATTTAAAATTTGACATATTTGCAAAATTGCGTATTGATAAAATTGATTTTGTTGTTTGATTTAAGGTGAAATTTATGTTTACGATATTAAAAAGCGGTTCGGTTTCGGGAATTGACGGCAATGTTATTGATGTTGAAGTCGATATTTCAAGGGGAATGCCTGCATTTTCGATCGTCGGACTTCCTGACAATGCGGTGAAAGAGTCGAAAGAGCGCGTGAGAACGGCGATAATAAACAGCGGACACTTGTTTCCGCAGAACAGGATAACTATAAATTTAGCTCCTGCCGGAATCAGAAAAGAAGGCGCAGGCTTCGATCTGCCGATTGCAACTGCGATAATTGCCTCGATCTACAGCATGGAAACCGACAAAATCGACGGCTACATGATAGTCGGAGAGCTTGCTTTGAACGGCGAAATAAAGCCCGTCACTGGTGTTCTGAGTCTTGCGATAACCGCGAAAGAATGCGGTCTAAAAGGGATAATCGTGCCTTTTGAAAACGGTGGAGAAGCATCTGCGATAACCGAAATAAACGTCGTCACAGTGAAAAATCTGGATGATATTTTCTATCTTTTGAAAGAAGGACCGAAAGAGTTTTTTCATTCCGAAACGAAGACAGAAGGGAAAAAATATATCGTTGATTTCGCCGAAGTGCGGGGGCACGAGCAGGCGAAACGGGCGATTGAAATCGCAGCTGCCGGCGGTCACAATATTCTTATGGTCGGTTCTCCGGGAAGCGGAAAAACTATGCTTGCGCGGCGCATCCCGACGATTCTTCCCGAGCTTGAGCGCGAAGAAAGCATCGAAACGACGAAGATTTTCAGCGTTTCAAACCTTATGACGGGAAACGGACTCATAAACGAGCGTCCTTTCCGCTCGCCGCACTCGTCGTGCTCGCACATCGCCCTTGTCGGAGGCGGCAATCCGCCGAAACCTGGAGAAGTGAGCCTTGCACACAACGGAGTTCTGTTTTTAGACGAACTTCCAGAATTCAGCCGCAACGCTCTAGAAGTTCTGCGTCAGCCGATGGAAGACGGTGACGTTTCGATATCGCGGGCGACAAATACGATCCGCTATCCCGCCAATTTCATGCTTGTCGCCTCGATGAATCCGTGCCCGTGCGGTTATCTTTTTGACAAAAAGAAGCCCTGCGTCTGCTCAACTCAGGCGGTTCAGCGCTATCAGCAGAAGATTTCAGGCCCGCTGCTTGACAGAATAGACATTTCTATCGTTGTAAATTCAGTCTCTTTCGATGATCTTAGAAGCCGCGAAACCGGCGAGACGAGCGCTCAGATCAGGGCGAGAGTCGAAAAGGCGAGGGAAATTCAGCGCGAACGCTTCAAAGATTCGCCGTTTTTCACTAATTCCAAGATGCAGGCTTCCGAAATCGACAGATTCTGCCGCCTGGATGAAGCAGCAGAACTTCTTCTCAAAAACGCGATGGAAAAACTCGGTATTTCGACACGCGGATACTCGCGTATCCTCAAAGTTGCGCGGACTGTAGCCGATATCGACGGAAAAGAACGGATCGAATGCGCCCACATCGCCGAAGCGATCCAGTATTACAACCGCTCGATGTTCAACGAAGGTCAGAGGATATAAGTTTTTGGATTTAATTCTGATTTTAGATTGTTACAAGTGCACAACCGCTGGCATCGTCCTCGTCATCTTCGTCAGCAGGATTTGAATTGCCGTCTGTCGGTGCATCATCGGTATCTGCTGGTTCAGTTGTCGGTTCAGCTGTCGGCTCAGTTGTCGGTTCAGTCGTCGGCTCAGTCGTCGGTTCAGCTGTCGGCTCAGTCGTCGGTTCAGTTGTCGGTTCAGTCGTCGGTTCAGTCGTCGGTTCAGTCGTCGGCTCAGTTGTCGGCTCTGTCGTCGGATCAGTCGTTGGTTCTGAACCTTCAGGGAAATTCGACCATACACCGCTTTCTACTTCATAGCAGTCGCCGCCATCAACAAATGTTGTTGCGAAAGTGTTTTCGTCAATTGTCGCTTCTGCAAGTTTAACAGAAAGAATGCCCTCATAATAAGGATAAGCTTCATCTGCAAAATTAGTTCTTGTGATTTTAAGTGTTCCGTTCTGCTGGAAGTATTCGGCTACGAAAGGATAGTTTGCAGCTTCATCGTTTTCATAAACCAGAAACTCTACGCACTGGAGGCAGGTAGCAAAGCTTGCATTTGTTCCACCCAAATCGTAAGTTCCGACTGCCGCACTATCAGTCCATTTTTCAGGATCAGCATCATTGTAGAATTCCAGAATAAGCATTCCGACATATTCATTGGAAAGTCCTGTCAGATCAAGCGTGAGAAGCTTATTCGGAGCATAACCGTCAGAGGTTGAATAATAATCAAACGCCGGATCGAAAGAAAGACCGGTGCACTCCGCAAGCAGATCAAACGAGATCATGCATGCAAGAACCATAATTGTTGCAAAAACGAACTTTTTCATAATTTGCCTCTTTCAAAAGTTAATAAAACGCAAAAAAACGGAATATTTTATTAGCAGGCGAAAAAAAGTCAAACATGTTTTACAAGCAACAGTGTTTTTGTGCCTGATGCAAAATAACTTAAAATTTCGAAAAAAATTCCCTTAAATACTTGTTATCCTCTTAAAAGGTTGTAGTATCTCTGCCGGTTTTTTATTAACTTGTTTTTTGGAGATGAAAAAATGTCAGAAATTATCAGAGTTAAAGGAAGAGAAGTTCTTGATTCAAGAGGAAACCCGACTGTCGAAGTCGAAGTCGAACTTGCTAACGGCGTTACCGCATCGGCGATAGTTCCGAGCGGCGCAAGCACGGGCGTTCACGAAGCTCTTGAACTCAGAGACGGCGATAAAGAGAGATACCTCGGCAAAGGCGTAACGAAAGCAGTTGAAAACATTGAGAAAATCGCTGCTGAAATCATCGGTATGAACGCTCTTGACCAGAGAATGATCGACGAAACGATGATCGGTCTTGACGACACCGAAAACAAGACGAACCTCGGTGCAAACGCAATGCTCGGCGTTTCGATGGCAGTTGCAAGAGCCGCTGCTAAATCGCTCGGTCTTCCGCTTTACAGATACATCGGCGGACTCAGATCCGACACACTTCCTGTTCCGATGTGCAACATTCTTAACGGCGGACAGCACGCTGACAACACCGTCGATATTCAGGAATTCATGGTTATGCCGGTCGGCGCTGACAGCTTCAAGGAAGGTCTCAGAATGGTTGCTGAAGTTTTCCATTCACTCAAACAGCTTCTCAAAGGTATGAAACTTGCAACAGGCGTAGGCGATGAAGGCGGATTCGCTCCGGATCTTGCTAACGACGAAGAGGCACTCCGCGTCATCATGGCAGCTATCGAAAAGGCCGGCTATGTTCCGGGAAGAGATGTCGTTCTTGCACTTGACGTCGCAGCTTCCGAGCTTTACGATGCTGACAAAGAACTTTACGAGTTCAAAAAATCGGGCGCAAAATCGAAAACCAGAGTCGAAATGGTCGAATACTACAAATACCTCGTTTCCAAGTACCCGATTTTCTCGATAGAAGACGGTATGGCTGAAGACGACTGGGAAGGCTGGGCGCTTATGACCGAAGAACTCGGCGACAAGATCCAGATCGTCGGCGATGACCTTTTCGTAACGAATGCTGACAGACTGGGAGAGGGCATCGAAAGAGGCGTTGCAAATGCAATTCTCATCAAACTCAACCAGATCGGAACTGTTACCGAAACACTCGACACGATCGAACTTGCACACAGAGCAGGTTACTCGACGGTCATCAGCCACAGAAGCGGTGAAAGCGAAGATACGTTCATCGCAGACCTTGCAGTCGCTGTAAACGCCGGTCAGATCAAAACGGGAAGCCTCTGCAGAAGCGAAAGAATCGCAAAGTACAACCAGCTTCTCAGAATCGAAGAGCAGCTTGACGAAAGCGCATTCTTCCCGGGAAGAGGAATCCTTTTTGAGGATATTGACGAATAACTGATTTGTTTTTTTGGTCCGGGGCTGAAAGGCTCCGGATTTTTTTATGCGGGGGAGCCATGAGCGAAGCACTTTATTCAAGCTGGATCGAGATTTCCCGTTCGGCTTACAGAAAAAACATTGAGTTTTTCAGGGAAAGACTCACTCCGGGAACGGAACTTGCCGTCGTCATCAAGGCAAATGCATACGGTCACGGAATGGTTGAGATCGCACACTTCGCCGACGAATGCGGAGTCAGGGTTTTCTGCGTCCACAGCATTGACGAGGCTCTGATTTTGAGAAAGCACGGTTTTAGGCAGCGGATCGTCGTTGTCGGACCGACTATCAAAAGAATGGCGGCTGCGGCAATCGAAAACGACATTGAAGTTCTCTGTTGCGACACCGAATATCTGCAAAATTATGAAAAAGTCGCTGAATCATTGGGAAAAACCGTCAATATTCACCTTAAACTCGAGACTGGAACGAACAGGCAGGGAATCTCAGGACAGGTGCTTATAAACTTCCTTGAAGAGCTCAAAAAGTGCAGAAACGTGAAACTCAGAGCGGTCTACAGCCACTTTGCCAACATCGAGGATACGACAGACCACTCCTACGCGAGATTTCAGATCGACCGCTTCAAAAGAGAGATTTCCTACATCCGCGAGGCCGGATTTTCGGGCTTTGACATGCACTTTGCATCAAGCGCAGCCGCGGCGATATACAGCAATACCCACTTCAACATGATCCGTCTCGGCATCGCGCAGTACGGACTCTGGCCGTCGAAAGAAACGTATTTGAGCTACATAATCGAGCACGGTCACGGCCCGGAACATATCCTCACTCCGGTTTTGTCATGGAAAACGGTGATAGGGCAGGTTAAAACTGTAAAAGCCGGTGATTATATCGGCTACGGCTGCTCGCATCAGATGACACGTGATTCAAAAATCGCAATAATACCCATAGGTTATAGCGACGGCTACGACAGGAAACTTTCAAATCAGGGTTATGTTCTGGTTCACGGAAAGCGTGCTCCGATACTGGGCAGGATCGCGATGAACCTTACCACGATCGATGTCACCGACATTCCTGATGTCAAAGCTGAAGACGAAGTCGTTCTGATAGGCGAGCAGGGTGACCAGATCATCCGCGCCGAACAGCTTGCAGGACTTGCAGGAACCATCAACTACGAAGTCGTAGCAAGACTTTCAAGCAGAATTCCCAAAGTCGTTGTCGATTAAAAAATCCGCATAATTCAGAGCTGAAATCACGATTTATATTGACTTTTAAATATTTAAGTGTAGAATCGCGCGTTTTTTTGAAGCACCTCCGTGCGGTAATCCCGTGCCTGTCTCTTGTTTGAGAGTGAGCGGGATGCGGAGGGAAGATTAACAACAGGTAATTCTTGGAGGAAAAAATGCCTGAATTAAGAGAAATGCTTAAAGCCGGTGCTCACTTCGGACACCAGAAGCAGAAATGGAATCCCAAAATGGCTCCCTACATTTTCACGGAGCGCAACAACATCCACATCATCAACCTTCAGAAGACGATGGAACTCATCGAAGACGCTAAGAAGTTCGTAAAAGAACTCGGTATGGCGGGCGAAGTTATTTTCCTTGTCGGAACGAAAAGACAGGCTCAGGAAGTCATCAAGGAAGAAGCTGAGAGAGCCGGTGTTCCTTATGTCAACTACCGTTGGCTCGGCGGAATGCTCACCAATTTCGTAACTATCAACCAGTCGGTTAAGAAGTTCCAGAAATTCGAAGAGATCCTTACCACCGAAAAGAGAAGAATGTACAAGAAAAAAGAGCTTGCAGACATCGAGAAAAGAAAAGACAAACTCGAAAAGAACCTTGCAGGCGTTATGAAAATGGAAAAAATGCCGGGCGCAATCTTCATCGTTGACCCGATGAAAGAGCATCTTGCAGTTCACGAAGCTCAGAAACTCGGTATTCCGATAATCTCCATCATCGATACGAACGGAAATCCTGACGGGATCGATTACCTCATTCCGGCAAACGACGACGGTATGCGCTGCATCTCCCTCGTAACATCCGACATCGTTGATGCTTACATGGAAGGTCTTGACATCTACAGACAGAAGATCGCTACTGAGCAGAAAGACAAGAAAGAAAGACCGGCAAGAGGCGAAACAAGAAGCGTTGCCGGTAGAAAAGTCCGCGTTAAAAGAATCCAGACTGCTGAAGCTGAAGATAGTGAAGCAGTTGAAGAAGCAGCAGAAAAAGAATAGGAGGAAACTATGGAAATTACTGCAGGATTGGTTAAAGAACTCAGAGAAAAAAGCGGCGTAGGAATGATGGACTGCAAAAAAGCCCTCATGGAAGCTAACGGCGACCTCGATGCGGCTATGCAGATTCTTAAGGATAAAGGTATCGCGAAAGCAGCTAAAAAGGCGGGCAGAGTAGCAGCAGAAGGCGCTGTTCTCGTTTCTATCGAAGGAAACAAGGGTCTTATGCTCGAACTCAACTGCGAAACAGACTTCGCTGCAAAAAGCGACGGTTTCAAAGAACTTTCACAGAGAATGCTTGACTACTTCGTAAAGAATGCAAAAGAAGAAAATCAGGTCGTTTCGATGGAAGAAAACTTCTATAATGCAGAAGTTGAGACCATGACGAAAGAAGCTGTTGCAGTTATCGGCGAGAACATCAAACCGAGAAGATTCGTCAAATACGAAGCAGGCGAAAAATCGCTTATCCACTCCTATGTTCACATGGGCGGAAAAATCGGCGTTATGCTTGAAATCGAAGCATGCTGCGCTGAATGTGCAAAGAAACCGGAAGTTGTTGAAATGGCTGACGGAATCGCTATGCAGATCGCTTCAATGCGTCCTGACTGCGTTGACGTTGATTCTTTCCCGCAGGATAAACTTGCTTCCGAAAAGCACGCTTTCCTTGCACAGGTTCTCGAAATGGGAAAACCGCAGGCAGTTGCAGAAAAGATTGTTGAAGGAAAAATCCAGAAATTCATATCGGAAAATACTCTTCTCGAGCAGGTTTTCGTTATGAACAACGACCTTAAAATTAAAGATTACGTCAAAGAAACAGGCAAGAAAGTCGGCTGCGAACTTAAAGTTGTCCGCTTCAACCGTTTTGAACTCGGCGAAGGCATTGAAAAGAAAGTAGAAAATTTCGCGGAAGAAGTTGCAGCTCAGATGAAATAATTTTTTTCATGAGCGATTTTTGTGATTCTACATTTTCGGGAGCGTCTTTCAAAAGGGCGCTCCTTTCTTTTTTTATAATTATCTCATTCTTTTTCCTTTCGGCAGAGGCGGCTGAAGAGGAAAGTGTTTCCGGCGCAGAACCGGAAAAACCGGTTGAAATTAAAGAAAAACAGCTTGAAAATACTGATAAAATTGTAAACAATGCAAATCCTGCCGTTTATACGAAAGATGAATTTATCGAGAAATTCATAGCGAAAACCGGTCTAGGAGACGCTTCAAAATATAGATTGCAAATGGCGGATGCCGATTACGATTATGTAATCGCGCAGATGTTTCCGCGACTGAAACTCGAAACAGGAATCGGTCCTCACCCGAAGTATGTTTACGAACAGTCAGAGATACTTCCCGATGCCGACGGTGACGGTATTCCCGAATTTAAAGAGAGAACCTGGCACAAATACTACAACGATATTACGGAATGGGGTATCGCAGTGAGAGCGAAGATCGAATTCGTCCTTCCTATCTACACTTTCGGAAAAGTCACTGCGGCAAAGCATGCGGCATGGGCGCAGATCGAACTCAGAAAAGCGGAATCGAAAATCGGAGACCTCAAGTTGAAAAAAGAGGCTGCGACGATCTACTGGTCATGGGTGATGGCGCAAAGCTACCTCGATATCATGGAACCGGCGATGAAGGAGATCGACAAGGTCGAAGAGAAGCTCAGAGACATGCTTTACGAAGAAAAAGAGGGCGTTACGCAGAAAGATCTCAACAAGCTGCTCATAGAAAAAGAGAAAATCCAGTATCTCTACGACAGACTGATTTTTCAGATCGACACTTTGAAATCTCTTATTACCGAAGTTCTCGGCGAAAACTGGGCTTTTGCCGACAAGGAGATGACAAAGCAGGATTATTCCAAAGAAATGCCTGAACTTGTCGATTTCATGAAGCAGAACAGCCCTTATTCAGCATATATGCAGAAAGGGCTTACCATTTACGAAAATCTCTACAAACTTGAGATAAGACGCACTCTGCCGAATTTCGGAATGATCGGTTCCTATTCGTTCAGATACACTAGTTCTGTCGATGAAAAATATTACCCCGAGGCAAACAGCCCTTACAACGGCTACGACGGTGAAATCGGGATAGGACTCAGTTTCAACCTGAACATAATGGAGCAGGTGAGAAAGATCCAGAAAGCCAAAGCCGAATGGAATTACATGAAGGCGAAGGCGTTTTTTGCAGAGCAGAACGTTTCTTTGCAGATACAGAAAAAATATAATGATTTAAAGGCTCTCGATTCGCACATTTCTCACCTCAAAGCGATACGCAAAACTTCGAAGGGAATGCTGACGACTGAATATGCCAACTATGAATCCGGTATGACGACTAATACGAAAGACCTGATCGACGCAGTAAAAGCGTTTTTTGAAAACGAGCAGGAATACATCAAGGCGATTTACGATTACAATATGAAAATTGAAGATATAAATGAATTTACAGGAGCAAATTAAATGAAGAAAAGTTTAATGATAATCGCTGTTTTATGGTGTTTCGGCGTTTTCGCGCAGACGGCTCCGGCGGCTGAGAAACCCGCGGCGGATAGTTCCGGGCTTGATGTTGCAGTTGCAATGAAACTGCTTGAAACCAAAGAGCAGGCTTTTGAAAAACTGGCGAATACAAACCCGAAGAAAGGAACTCCGAAATACGCCGCAAAAGATAAGGAAATAAAAGAAATCGTTGAAGAAATCATCGACTACCGCTTCATTTCGGAATATATAATCGGCAAAAAATGGCTTGAGACTCCTGACAGTAAAAAAGAAGAATTGTTCAACAAAATCAAAGAGTTGTTCACCGACGTTTATTTGGATAAACTCTTCTACAACAAAAGTTACGAAAAAAAATATCTGGAAAAGGGAACCGAGAAAAAATATCTCAAAGGGGTTCCCGAAAGTATTTACATAACTTCTGAAGTCCAGGGAATTTTTAAAGGAAAAACAGTCGGTTACGAACTTGTCTACCACATCAGGAAAATTGACGGAAAATATAAGGTTTTTGATGTCGAACTTGATACGGTAAGCCTTGCGAGAAACTATAGAGAGCAGTTTGAAAAAAATCTTAAAGAAAAAAGTGTTGACGAACTTATCGCCAATATCGACAAAAAAATAAAGTCTTCAAAATCGGAAAAACAGGAAAAGAAAGAGACTAAACCTGCTGCCAAGTAACCGGAATGAGCGAGAAAATCCTTCTTCATGCCTGCTGTGCGCCATGCACGAGCGCGACTCTTGAAAAAATATTAAACGACAATCCCGATTCTGAAATTTCCGTTTTTTACTACAATCCCAACATTTCTCCTGCGGAAGAAGAGGAAAAGCGCTGGTCGGAGCTGGTTCGTTATATCGATACGCGCTACGGAAACGCGGTCAAAGTCCTGCGCGGAAAATACGATTACGATTCGTGGAATTCGCTCATCGAACCGGTTTCCTTAAGCGGAGAAGGCGGCTTCAGATGCCGTATCTGCTACTATCTGCGCCTTCTCGAAAGTTTCAAAAAGGCGGCTGAACTCAGCTGCGATGCGGTGAGCACGACTTTAGCGATAAGTCCTTACAAAAATTTCGAGTGGCTTGACGAAATCGGAAAACTGCTTTCCGCCAAATTCGGTATCAGGTGGTTTTTGGAAAGATGGGATTACAAACGTTCGATCGAACTTTCGAAAGAGTACGGCTTATACCGGCAGAAATACTGCGGATGCGATTACAGCAAGAAACGTTGAGGAGGAAACAATGGAAGAAGAAAAGATCCTTTTTTACGAAAAACAGCGGCTTACCCAGTGGTGGCTGTGGCTGATCGTCATTTTAGCCGTGTCGGTTCCGCTTGTTATCGATGTCGTAAAAATGCTGAGGAACGGGATTCCTCAGCAGCTTATGCTCTATTCGATTCTCAGCTATGTCGCCTGCATAATTCCGGTTATCATTCTTCTCTGCATCATAAAACTTGAAACCGAAATAACTGAAAAATGCATCTATGTCCGCATGTTTCCGCTGCACATCTCTTTCAGATCGTATGCTTTCAGCGAAATGGAGGCTTACTATGTCAGAAAATACCGTCCTGTGCGCGAATACGGCGGCTGGGGCTTGAAAGGAACATTCAATAACAGAGCTTTGAATATTTCCGGGAATCAGGGGCTTCAGATAGTGTTCAAAAACGGTAAAAAACTTCTTATCGGAACGCGTAAGCCTCAGGAAATAATGGAAATTTTAAAATCACTTCAAAGTAATAAAAAATGAAAAAACTAACTCTCTTTTTATCGGTTTTACTTCTTGTTTTTTCTCTTTTTGCCGAGAGAAAAACTGTAACCATCTGGCATTCATACCGCGGCGACGAGCAGACGGCTCTTGAAAAACTGCGCAGCGAATTCAACGAGCTGCAGTCTGAATACAAAGTGGACCTGCTTAATGTTCCGTATGATGCCTTTGCCAACAAGCTGACGAGCGCTATTCCCCGCGGAAACGGCCCTGACGCTTTCATCTTTGCTCACGAAAGAGTAGGTGACTGGGCTGAAAGCGGAATAATTTCGGATGTTTCCGGATTCTTAAGCGATGAAGTAAAAAACGACATAATTCCCTCAACGGTCGATGCTTTAAAATACAACGGAAAATACTGGGGATTTCCGCTTTCCTTCAAAAGCGCAGTTCTTTTCTACCGGACCGATATGGTTGAAAAAGTGCCTGAAACGACTGACGAACTTTTGGATATGGCGAAAAAGCTCACCGATGCGAAAAACGGAAAATACGGACTTGCATTTGAGGCGACTTCGGCATATTTCGCGGCAGGTTTTATCTACGGTTTCGGCGGCAAATTCTGCTTTGAAAACGGCTCGGAAAGAGAAGACGGACTTGCATGCCTTGACGATAAAGGAAACGTTAAAGCGCTTGAATTTATTGATGATTTAGTCAACGGCTCAAAAGTCACTCCGCAGGAAGCTACTGCCGCGCTTGTCACTCAGATGTTCAACGAAGGAAATTCCGCTTTCGTAATCAACGGCCCATGGTTCCTGGGAGAAATCGACAAAAACGTTCCTTTTTCGGCGGCGGTTCTTCCGAAAGTAACCTCCACCGGAGAGGTTATGAAGCCTTTCCTTACAGTCGAGGCATACCTCATTTCAAACCACGAAACGACCGATAAAGAGGGTGCGGCTGCATTCGGAAGATTTCTCGTTTCGCGCGATGCTGCAAAAGTCAGAGCCGTAACCGGCAGACAGTCGGTCGCAACGGTTTCAGTCTATGAAGATGAAGAAGTTGCGAACGATCCGCTTCTCAATGTTTTCAAAAAGCAGGCTGAAGTCGCGGTTCCCATGAGCAACAATCCCGGAATGAGAATGGTCTGGGAACCTCTTGCAGGCGCACTTCGCAAGGTTTTAAGAGGTGCCGACACACCCGAAAACGCTCTCGAAGGGGCGCAGCAGCAGTTCCGGATCTTTGCAAAACCGCGTCCGGCGGCGCAGAGTCCTGTATTTTTCGTTATAATCCTCATTGTTGCGGCTCTTGCAGGGCTTGTTTTCACAGTCATGCAGATAAAAAAATATAAATTTTTCGAGAAGTTAGTTTCGTCGCCGACACCTTACATCTATCTTTTCCCGGCGATGTTTTCTATGCTCGTTCTTGTTTTCGTGCCGTTTGCTGTCGGAACTGCAGTCGCATTTTTCGCACACAAAAGCGGTGAATACGAATTTGTCGGCTTCACCAACTTCATATCGATCCTTCTTTCGCAGGATTTCCCGATAACCGATCCGCTTTCCTTCTATTTCACCCTCGCAGTCACGATTTTGTGGACGGCTGTGAACGTTTTCCTGCACGTTTCGATCGGTCTTGCACTCGCTTTAATGCTGAGAGAGCCGTGGCTCAAACTCAAAGGTGTCTACAGAATGCTTCTCATAATCCCGTGGGCAGTTCCCAACTACATCACGGCACTCATCTGGAAGGGAATGTTCAACAGACAGTTCGGCGCGATAAACGGCATTCTGCAGGCTGTCGGGCTTGAACCGGTAAGCTGGTTCAGCGGCTTCTGGACTTCGTTCGCGGCAAATGTCACGACAAACACATGGCTCGGATTTCCGTTCATGATGGTCACCGCTTTAGGAGCTCTTCAGGCGATCCCGCGTGAACTTGAAGATGCGGCAAGCGTTGACGGAGCCAACGGATTTCAGCGCTTCAGACACGTCATTTTGCCGCTTTTGAAACCGGCGCTTCTTCCGGCGGTAATCTTGGGCAGCGTCTGGACATTCAACATGTTCAACATCATCTACTTGGTTTCTGGCGGCGAACCTGACGGCGCGACCGAAATTCTCATAAGCGAAGCCTACAAGTGGGCTTTCCAGCGTCAGGAACGCTACGGCTACGCGGCTGCATATTCGACCTTGATTTTCATAGTCCTTCTTCTTTACTCCAAAGCGACTGAGAAGATAGGGAAGGAGTGACCTTACTCTTGCCCTCTCCAATGTGGCGAGGGAAATTGAAAATCTGAATCCGGAGGCGAAGATATGAAAACGGCTCTGCTCGTAATCGACATGCAGAACGATTATCTTTGGGAAAAAAGGAAAAAACGGTTTTCCTACAATACCGAAAAAGTGGTCGCTTCAGTGAACGAATTGATCCGTCAATATCATAATGAAAACCGTGATGTGATTTATATACGCCACACCATACAGAATTTTTTTCACAAACCGTCTTTTGTTCGGCTATTCGATTGCAGGAAGTGATGGCGCGGAGCTTTACAACGGTCTGAATATTGTGTCGGATCACTGCTTTGACAAGTACTTTAGTGATGCCTTCAGCAGCAGGAAATTTAAAGAATTTGTGTGTGCGGGAGGCTATGAGACGCTTCATCTCTGCGGCCTTGACGAATGCGGATGTGTCGCTGCCACGGCTCTCGGTGCGGTCAAAAGAGGGCTGAATGCCGCAATCCTTCGGGAAGGAACTGTAACGAGATTCCATGAAAATAAAGTCAATGCGATCTGCAAAATGCTGAATTCAGCCGGAATACAGTATATTGACACAGTCAGGAAATAACGTTTGTCTTTTCTTAAAAACAACTGATTTTTTCGCGTAAAGTCGCCAAAATTTCGAATAGAAACTTGCAACGCAGAAACCACATAAAGAAGAAAACAGATACGACGGCGTCAGATGCTTTTCATCTAAAATCGAATCTTTCTCAAATTTCAATCGATATAACCACTTGTTTTTAGTCTGTTTTTCACTATAATTTTGTGATTTTGATTTGAGGAGGAGGCAAATTATGAGTTACGAAGCGTTGTTGGAACAGATAAAAGCTGCTCCGGAAGAGTGTCTTGACGAGATTTCTGATTTTATAGATTTCGTTGTTTACAGACATGAAAAACAAAATGAGAAAAGTGAAGAAAAACCGACTAGGCAGCTTGCATCCGCAATGCTCGAAGCCCTGCAGATAAGCGGCGATTCATCGGTAAAAGGTTTTAAATCCACAAAAGAGCTTTTTGAGGATTTGAACGCATGAGTTATACGGTAAAAGTCACTTCTCAGTTCAAAAAAAGCTATAAACTTGCAGTCAAAAGAGGGCTTGATGTCACTCTTTTGGAAGATGTAGTCAATAAATTGAAAGAGGATATTCCGCTTGAAGAGCGTTTCCGTGACCATCAGCTTACCGGGAATATGAAGTTGTTCAGAGAATGTCATATTCAGCCGGATTGGTTGCTGATCTATTTGAAGCAGGAATCAATTTTGACTCTTACGCTTGTTGATACGGGAACTCATTCCGACTTGTTCAGAAAATAGGTTCTTGATAAAAAATCATAAAAATGTCGGTTTTCCAGTCGACAAAAGTGTGTATATACACAAAAATATCGAATGGCCGTAGAAAATTTGCAACAGATCCGACGGCTGTTCAATGCTGTTTGTCTGAATCCATAAATTTCTAAATTCACAACCACTTGTTTTTAAGTGTTTTTCTGCTATAATTCTCGGGTTTTTTGATTGGAGGATATAAAATGGATCTTAACGGGAAACAAAAAACAACTTACGAGGCTGTTTCGGCGCAGATAAAAGCCGCTCCTGAGGCTTGTTTGGATGAAATTTCGCATATAATAAGCTATGTTGTTTACCGCTATGAACATCAGAATGAAGAATTTAACGAGGAAACAAAAGAGGCGATCCGCGAAGTAGAGGAAATGGAAAAGAATCCTTCTCTCGGAAAAACCTATACCGATGTTGACCAGATGATGAAGGAGCTTCTGGCCTAATGTATGCAATAAGACCGACCAATAAATTCCGTCAGGATTTGAAACTCTGTCAGAAACGCGGCTACAATATGCAGGCAATCACCGATGTCATCAAAAAACTTGCCGCAGGAGAAACACTTCCGCCCAAAAACCGCGATCACGAACTTTCTGGAATTTACAAAGGTTTCAGAGAATGTCACATTCAACCTGACTGGCTGCTGATTTACCGTATCAACAATAATGATTTGATTCTGTTTTTATCGCGGACTGGAACTCATTCCGACTTGTTCAGAAAATAGGTTCTTGATCAAAAATCATAAAAATGTCGGTTTTCCAGTCGACAAAAGTGTGTATGTACACAAAAATATCGAATGACCGTAGAAAATTTGCAACAAATCCTACGGTTGTTCGCTGCTGTTTGTCTAAAAATTGCAGCAACGTAAATAAGAATCTCGATTTTTTCCAAAAATTGAGTATAATACAGCGTTTTTGTTTTGTTATGGAGAATTGCAATGCCTGAATTAAGCCGTTTTGGTGGAATGATAATATATTTGCAGTTTTATGATACCGGACAGCACAATAAGCCGCATGTTCATGTGTATTACGGCGAATATGAAGCTGTTGTGGCGATTGACGGTGAACTTTTGGCGGGTTCGATGCCGCAGAAACAGTTGAAAATCGTTACCGGATGGCTTGCGTTCCACGAGGAAGAAGCCTATAAAGCGTGGAATCTTGCTGTAAAAGGCGAGCATTTTGATAAAATCCCTCCGATGAATTAGAGGTTCAAATGTATGTTTTAAACGGAATCTGCTACGCTGGAAATTTCGAGGAAGATATTAAAATCACGGATGTTAAGACTTTGCCCGGCGGAATGCTGATCGCAACATTTTCGACCGGTGAGAAAAGGTTGTTTGACACCACAAAACTGCAAGGGTCGGCTTTCGCACCGCTTTCCGACGAAAAAATCTTTAATAATCCCACGCTTTTTCACGGAATCATAACATGGAATAACGGCGAAATAGACATTGCGCCGGAAACTGTTTACCGTGACAGTTATCCTTATTCTGAAAATTCAATTTAAACAGTTATCACTGAAATCCGCCGTTTCTAAGGCAAAACTCTTAAAAATTTGTGCAAAAATTTCTTAATAAAATCAAATAGTTATCAAATTTTTCGGGGGGGGTAAAATTTTCTCAATAAAAATCGGATTTTGTGGTACTAAATATATGTCTGGTTTGTTTTTTAACTTAATGGAGGAAACCATGAAAAAGTTTTTTCTTTTGCTGTCAATTCCAGTTGTTTTTATGATTTCAGGCTGCGGTAACGGTGCAGATTTTGATCCGGTCGATCTCGGTGCGTGCGTTTACGAAGATCCGGCAGAAACACCTGCGGTTGTAATAAAAGACAAAATCTATCCGGAAACTCAGGCAAATCCGCTTTGTCACGATTATCTTGAAGTTACTAAAAAAGAGGGCAAAGTTCTCAATTTCGAGTGGTACGGCAATTTCCCGTGCGGTGACGACTGGGAATTCGGCTATGAAGCAGGCGGTGTGAAAGAAAACGTTCTTGACGTAACGATCAGGGAACATGACACAAACACTAATGAGACTGCTGCGTGTGCCGGATGCTGCCACGTCATGCCGATGGTTTACGAAGGAAAATCAGAAGAAGAGATAGCTGCGATCAAAGGAATAAAAGTTTCCTACAAAGAACATAATTACGAAGTGACATTCGAGTTCTAAAAACCTGACATTGTATCAAAATAAATATTCTCGGAGAAATCTTTTTGGAAAACCCGATGGAAAAGCGGAACAGCTTGTTCGACAATCTGAAATGTCTCTTGATTTTTCTGGTTGTCTACGCTCATTTCATTGAAAATTTTCAGAGCATCTACGCCAGTGAACCGACAAGAGTTGCGTGGCAGTTCATCTACCTGTTCCACATGCCGGGATTTGTTTTTGTTTCAGGCTATTTCGCGCGGAAAGGCGACGGGAAAATCTTTGAAAAAGTGCTTTTAAATCAAATAGTTCCGCTCTTCTTTTTCCAGTTGGTTTTCGAAGTCTATCACTGGATTCTTTTCCATGAATTTTCCGGCAAAACTTTGGATCTGGCTCCTTACTGGATTCTGTGGTATCTGCTAAGTCTCGTGTTTTGGAGAATATCTTTTCAGGTGCTTTGCAAAGTAAGATTTCTTTTTGTGCTCAGCGTGGTTTTTGCGCTTGTCGCCGGCATGGTCAGCTCGATAGGCTATCCGCTTTCGATTTCAAGAACGTTTGTGCTGTTTCCGTTTTTCGTGCTTGGAAACATTTTCAAGGAAAGAGGATTCGTTGAAAAAATAAAAAGCGGCAGATTCTTTCCGGTTTATGCGGTTTTATCGGTTCTTGTTCTGACCGGAGCTCTCATTTACGTGTCAGAAGTAAAGCTGCACTACGGCCTGTATCTGAATTCCTACAGCTACAAAGCTCTCAAAATGGCTTGGGAAGAAGGGATGCTCTATAGATTTATAAATCTTGCATGGGGTTTTCTGTGCATTGTTTCCCGTATTGTTCTGACTCCGCAGAAAAGATTTTTTGCTTCTGAAATCGGAAAAAATTCAATGATTCCTTATATAATGCAGTTCTTTTTGTTGAAATCGCTTCTGTTCCACCGCTTTGAATTTTATAAAAACCTTTATTTCACCTTCATCGGCGGTGCTGTTTTTGCAGGCTTGACGGTCTATATTTTCGGAAAAGATAGATTTTCAGTGTTATATGAAAAACTGATGTTGAAAATCTATAAGATCGTGACATGCAAAGATAAGGTTTGATGAAGTGGAACTTGACAAAAATCGAACTATTGCAGATTCTGCAACAAGTGCTGACGGCTGTTCGATACTGTTTATCTAAAATCGAATCTTTCTCAAATTTCAATCGATATAACCACTTGTTTTTAGTCTGTTTTTCACTATAATTTCACGGTTTGACTTGAATTGGAGGCAAATTATGAGTTACGAAGCGTTGTTGGAACAGATAAAAGCTGCTCCGGAAGAGTGTCTTAACGAGATTTCAAACTACATCAGTTATGTTATGTACCGCTATGAAAAGCAGAAAACGGCGGCAGAGCGTTTTGATGATGAATGCGCAAAAGCTCAGGCATGGGCGAAAGAGACAGGACTCGGCGAGCAGGATATTTTATACGCTCTGAAAGAGGTCAGATCGGCAAATAATCAGAGATTTGCCGAATGAAAATCGTAATAGATACGAATGTCGTTGTTTCGGCGTTGTTCTTCGGCGGTAAACCTCAGGAGCTTCTTCGGCACGCAATTACAGGTGCGTTCGATGTCTTTGTTTCAAAAGAAATCGTTAAAGAATATAACGAACTTATTAAAAGAATCACTGACAAATATTCAGGGAAAAAGGAATTGTTTTCCATAAACGATTTCCTTTCAAAATGCTCCGTTGTTTACCCGTCCCGAAAAATTGATATCTGCCGCGACTGTGACGACAACAAGTTTTTGGAATGCGCAGTAGAGGCGAAATGCCTTTATATTGTCAGCGGTGATAACGATTTGCTTGCGTTGAAGCACTTTGAAGATGTGGAAATCGTAACAGTTGCGGAATTTTTCGACCGATTCCTTATTCAATGAAAAAACATTCAGCAATATTTATCTTTTTAGCGTTTGCTCTCTTTGTTTCCTGCTCCTCCTCCAACTCTTCAAACGATTCCGATATAATTCCGGATGATGATGCAGACGGCAGTGATGCGGAAAACATTGATTCGGGACATGGAATGTTATTGTAAAGAAGAAAATATATGTCCGTTGGAGGAATAACTAAATTATTGGAGTCCGTCATGAAAAACTATCGAAATATATTAACGATTAGTCTTCTTTGCTTTATTTTTTCTTCATGGTTCGGGTTGTATGCCGAGGAAAAAGAAGAAGATCAGAAAGTAGATAGTATTTATAGTGTTAGAAATGAAAATTCAGATGAAAAGTGGTGGCATCTTCAACCTAATATTGGATTTTTGATTGGTTATCCTGTTGGTCTGACACTTAATGCCGGCTTAGATTTTAATGTTCGTGTTGTTGAGATGTTTCACATCGGTTTTAATGCAGAACTCAGGCTTGCTAAGATTGCTCCTAAAGAAGAGACCATTGCATTGGGTGTTCCGTTGAAATTGCGTCCGATGGTGCCGATTTCCGTTGATAACAAGTTTTTAAAAATTTGTGCCTTTTGGTTTACGGGAGGTATAAATTTAATATTTGACATGCCTGTGCACGAAGATGCCTCTTATTTTTTTCAGAAAAATTTTATATATGGTTTCGGAATTGATTTGATTTTTAAAAATAATTTGGTGTTAAGATTGGGCGCAGAGAACTATTTCAGCGACTATTATCCTAACTTGCTTGTCGCTTTAGGCTATAGATTTTAAAGCAACACACGCCCTCGTCGCTAAAGCGCCACTCCCTCTAACTTAGAGGGAAAATAAAAGTTTGGAGGTCCAATGAACATAAAAATTCAAAACTGCACTGAAAACAACCTTAAAAACGTCAGTGTCGAGTTTGAAAAGGGAAAATTCACGGTTGTTACCGGCGTTTCGGGCAGCGGCAAGTCGTCGCTTGTCTACAATACGCTTTTCAAGGAGTCACAGCGGCTCTATCTTTCTTCGTTTCCGGCTTGGCACAGGAAATTTTTCGGTGTCACGAAAAAGCCTGATGTCGAGCGGATAAGCGGGCTTGACGCATGTGTCGCCGTCGATCAGCGGGCCGATGTTGCTAATTCCATGTCGACTGTCGGCACTTTTTCGGGAATTTATGACCTTTTGCGTGTTCTTTTTGCGCGTCATGCCGGTGTTTCGCGCTCAGTTTTTTCGTTCAATTCGGCTTTGGGAGCATGTGAGGCGTGCAAAGGTTACGGAGTCGAGGATTTTCTCGATTACGAACTCATAATCGCAGACAAGACCAAGTCGATCAGAGAGCGCGCTTTGAAAATAACGGCTCCCAACGGCTACATAATCTATTCGCAGGTGACGCTAGACGTTCTCGACGAAGTGTGCCGCGCCCACGGTTTTTCGGTCGATACGCCGCTTTGTGACCTGACAGACGAGCAGATGAAGGTCATCTTTTTCGGAAGCGAAAAGATCAAAGTTCCTTTCGGCAAGCACACCCTTGAAAGCCGCATGAAATGGACGGGTATCACGGCAAAACCGCGTGAAGAGGGCTACTACAAAGGGATAATCAACGTGATGGCTGAAATTCTGAAAAGAGACAGAAATCCCAATATTCTCCGTTTCGTCCGCTCTGTTCCGTGCAGCAAGTGTCACGGTTCGCGCTTAAATGAAAAGGCACTTTCGGTCATTTTTGCAGGAAAAAATATTGCCGAACTCTGCGAAATGACTCTCGCTGATCTTGCCTGTTTTCTTGAAAACGCAAAAAGCGAAGCAAATGAAGCTGAAAATAAAATAATAAGTGAAATCAACAGGTTGCTTCTTGAACTCATAAACATAGGGCTTGGCTCGCTCACGCTTTCAATGCCTTCGGGAGATTTGAAATCAAGCGAGATCCAGCGCATAAGGATCGCCGGAGCGGCATCTAGTTTTCTCAAGGGAACGACTTTCGTTTTTGATGAGCCGAGCATAGGCTTAAGCCGCAGCGAACTTGCCAACGTCTTGAATCTGCTAATAAAAATCAGAGACAACGGAAACACGGTTATCGCGGTCGAACACGATCTGGATGCCATTATGATGGCTGACAACATAGTCGAAACTGGGCCCGGCGGCGGCGTGAACGGCGGAGAGATTTTGTTTTCGGGAAGTGTTGAAGATTTTTTGAAAAATGCAGAAAGCCTTAAAACTCCGACTGCTCTTGCTCTCAAAAAATACCGTAGTAATGCGGCGGAAGTGCGTTCCGGAGGAAAAATTGTTGAAGGCAAACTTAATGCGATAAGCGGGAAAACTTCTTTTGAAAAGCGGAATTTTATTGAGCGCTACATTAAAGAATTAGAAGTTAAATCAATAAGTTATGAAAAAATAGAGAGGAGCCCGATAGGGCGCACTTCCAGATCAAATCCAGCGACTTACACCGGCATTTTCGATAAGATCAGAGACCTTTTCGCATCTACTGATGAAGCCAAAAAACGCGGTTTTTCAAAATCACATTTTTCATTCAACGGTGAGTCTGGCAGATGCCCAAAATGTGAGGGCGGCGGCGTGATCGAGACCGGCATGAAGTTCATGGGAAGCGTGCAGACTCTGTGCGACAAGTGCAACGGAAAGCGCTTCATCGACGAAGTTCTGGAAGTTAAGCTGAACGGTCTTTCGGTTTATGATGTCCTCAATCTTTCAATTTCGCAGGCTCTTGTTTTCTTTAAGGAAAATAAGCAAGTGGCTAAAACTCTCGACATAATGGAGCGCCTGGGGATCGGCTACCTGCTTTTAGGCCAGCCCTCATCAACGCTTTCGGGCGGGGAAGCGCAGCGGATAAAACTCGCGCTCTGGCTTTCAAAGACAAAGGAAAATTCAGTTCTGATATTCGAAGAACCGACAGCCGGGCTTCACCCCGAAGATATCGAAAGGTTCGTCGCTATTCTGAAGGAAGTGACAAGATCGGGCGTTACGGTCGTTGCGGCGGAAAACAATCCCGTTTTTCTGAGACTTGCCGACAACGTCATCAGCTTCGGCGATGAGCGTTTTACGCTTGAAAAAACGCCTGCGAAAGAGGGAAATTACGAGGCTGAACTTGCAGAAGAGATCGTTCTCAAAAATGTTGAAACGCACAATCTGAAAAATATCGACCTACACATAAAACCCAATAAATTTAACGTGATAAGCGGAATTTCCGGAAGCGGAAAAACGAGCCTTGCCTTTGACACTCTCTTTGTCGAAAGCATCAAGGCGGTGATGTCGGGAGTTTCGCCGTACGTCAAAACTTTTCTTTTAGGCAAAAATCAGAGCAGTGCCGCAAAATGCGAAGGACTTAGAGCAGGAGTAGGCGTTTCGGCAAAATTTTCTTATGCCGGAGTGCGCTCGACTGTCGGAACGGTGAGCGGGATATATGAATTCGTGCGGATGCTTTTTTCGAGAGCGGGAAAGTTTGAAAACGGCGAACAGTGCTCTTTCACGGCGGGCGATTTTTCCTTCAATTCCGAAAAAGGTGCGTGTGAAAAATGCTCGGGAACGGGCTTTATTTTAGGCTGCGACATAAAAAAACTTTGCATAAATCCTGAACTTTCATTTGCCGACGGCGCGCTTGCGGCAACGAAGCAGGGGCGTTTTTACGGCGACAAAGACGGGCAGTTCATCCATACTTTATATGCCGCGGGAGAAAAATTCGGGATCGATTTTTCAAAGCCTGTGAAGGAACTTTCGCCGCACGAATTCGATATCGCGATGTTCGGCGCGGGAGAAGAAATTTTCGACATAAACTGGGAATACAAACGTGGAAACGTCACCGGAACGCACTCTTTCAAAGGGAAGTGGATCGGTTTTGCAAACCTCATAACCGATGAATATTACAGGTCTTCTGGCAACAAAAATGAAGAAGAACTTTTTTCTCTTATGGGGGAAACTGTTTGCCCGGAATGTCAGGGAAAAAGGCTCAAAAAAGAGCTTCTGGCTGTAAAATTCGCAGGGATCACGATAGACGAATTCTCTCAAAAACCGGTTACTGAGATAAAAAAATTCCTAGATTCCTTTGTTACTCAGGATGAGCGCGAACGTGAAATTTTTCTCAAAGTAAAAGCCGAAATTTCTGGAAAAATCAATAAAATCATACTCTTAGGTTTAGGGCACCTGACACTTGCGCGTGCCGCTTCGACCCTTTCTACCGGTGAAAGGGCGCGTCTCAGACTTATAAAAAGTTCAGCCGACGACCTGCAGAATCTGATATACGTCGTTGACGAGCCGAGCCGCGGACTTCACCCGTTCGAATGCGAAAACATGGCGAAATTACTTAAGGAAACGGCGGCAAACGGAAGCACGGTCGTCGCAGTCGAACATGTTCCCGAGATCATAAAAAATGCCGATCACATAATCGAAATGGGGCCTGGAAGCGGAAGTTCCGGCGGAAAGATAGTTTTTGAAGGAGACTATGATTCTTTAATAAAATCAGACTGCTACACCGCAAAAGCACTTAACTTCAAGCCCGTTTTGAAAGAAAATAACTTCTCTGATTTCATAACCCTTTCAAACATTTCTGAAAACAACCTCAAAAACATCACAGTTTCGATCCCGCTCGGCAAAACGACAGTTATTTCAGGCGTTTCCGGCAGCGGAAAGACGACTTTGATAAACTATCTCTCTAAAAATATTCACGATCATCCGGTATTTTTTGATAGATTCGGGCTTGAAAACGTCACCGGCGGAACATCGAACATCGCCTCGTTTTCAGGGTGCTTGGACAAAATAAAGAAAAAATTCGGAAAGAGTTTCAAGATCACGAAAAACGACATCTGCAAAACCTGCAAAGGAACAGGAAAAAACTCAGTTTCGATGGATTTTCTCGGGAATGTCGAGAATTTCTGCGCCGACTGCAACGGAACAGGCTTTGCCGAAAACATCCTTTTGTTCAAATACAAAGAGAAGAATATCGCCGAAATTTTGGACATGGAAATAGGCGCCGCAGCTGAATTTTTCAGCGATGATTCGGCTATTTTCAAAGTGCTCGATATACTTAAAAAATGCGGACTGCACTATCTGAAACTGAACCAGCAGGTTTCTACCCTTTCAAGCGGAGAGCTCATGCGGCTCAATTTTGCCGTCAGCTTCGCAGTATTCAACGCCGAAAAGAGCAGAAACGGAATATTCATCTTCGACGAACCGAGCAGCGGACTGCATTTCTGCGACGTCGAAAAACTTCTTGAAATGTTCAAAACCCTCAATGATTCCGGCAACACAGTCATCATCGCCGAACACAGAAGCCAGATAATCGCAAGCGCCGACTACGTCATCGATTTAGGCCACGGCAGCGGCTCAGAAGGTGGAAACGTCGTGTTTCAGGGCGAAGTCAGAGACCTCATCAAATGCGCTGAATCGGTGACGGGAGGGATGATAAAAAACTTATAAGGAAAATCTTCACAAATGAAAGCAAGCGACTATACTCGCCGCGTTGTTTTTTACGGTTTTTTTTATAAATTGATTTAAGGAGTTTACTATGACTACGAAACTGGAAAACGCTCTTAACAATTACGTCAACGACCTCAAGGCTAAAGGAACGGCTAAAGGCGATGAAATGGTCATCACGAAGATCCTTCCGCCCGAAGGCGCAAACGGCCCGCGTTATGTCGTCGAAGGCTACAAACAGACCTTTATCAAAATGAATTCAAACAGTTACCTTGGTCTTTCGATGAGAGACGAAGTTATCAAGGCTGAGGAAGAAGGAACGAAGGCTTTCGGTGTCGGCCCCGGTGCTGTCCGCTTCATTTCGGGAACGCACAAGGCTCACGTTGACCTTGAAAAAAGACTTGCAAAGTTCCACGGCAGAGAATCGGCGATGATCTTCTCGAGCGCTTACGTCACTTCGATGGGCGTTCTTTTCCCGCTTATCACCAATGAAACGGTCATCATCAGCGACGAGCTCAACCACAACTGCATCATCAACGCGATGAAACTTGCCCGCCCGGCACTCAAACTCATCTACAAGCATAACAATATGGAAGATCTTGAAGCAAAACTTCAGGAAGCTGTCGGCAAAGGAAAGAGATGCATCGTTGTTACAGACGGCGTTTTCTCGATGAGAGGCGATTTCTGCCCGTTCGACAAATTCACCGCCATCTGCAAAAAATACGACGACAAATTCGAAGAAGGTGTAACGACCGCTGCTGACGATTCCCACGGTGTAGGCGCTTACGGCAAGACGGGTAGAGGAACCGAAGAAGTTACAGGCGCGAAAGTCGACATCCTTATCGGCACGCTCGGCAAGGCTTACGGCGTAAACGGCGGCTACGTTGTCGCTTCGAAATCGGTCACTGAATTTTTGAGACAGTCAGCTCCGATGTACATTTACTCGAACCCGATCACGGTAGGCGAAGCTTATGCAGTCCTTAAAGTTCTCGACATCCTTGAGAGCGAAGAAGGCGTAAAACGCCTCGCTCACCTTGCAAGCATCACGGCAAGATTCGAGAAAGGTCTCATTGACAACGGCTTCGAAACGATCCCCGGACCGCATCCGGTAACTCCGCTCATGGTCAGAGACACCAAAAAGACGGCAGACATCGTTGCATGGCTCACGAAGAACGGCGTTCTCGCAACGGCTATGAACTATCCGGTAGTTCCGAAGGGCGACGAAGAGATCCGTTTCCAGATCAACGCGGACCACACCGCAGCTGATATCGACTACGTAATCAACGTTCTGAAATCGTTCAAATAGTCTTTTAAATCTCTGACTTAATCTCGCATTTTCCTTAAAATCGAGTATAATCCTCTGTTTTTTGTTACGTTTGAAATGTCTTTAAAATTGAAAATTTCGGTACAAATGAAAAGTCGGGATGTTTTTTGAGGGTAAAATGAAGAAATTATTTGTTGTTTTTGCGCTTTTCTGCACATTTTTTATGATTTCATGCGGAAAAGGATGCTTAAAAGAGGAGATAAAGCGCGGCGAACTTTACGGCGAATGTTATTCGGACGGAACCTGTAACGAAGGGCTTGTCTGCGATACTGAGTATAATGTCTGCATCGAAGATCCCGATTTTAAAAAAGATGAAGATGCAGAAAACGAAGTTTTAGATGATGAAAATGATAAATATGCAGACGATGAAGATAAATTTGATTCAGATGAAACAGACAATGATGGGAGTGACGATCATGATACTTTCGATAATTTGGACAATGATAACGAGCTTCCAGATCCGTGTGATTCTAATCCGTGTAAAGAGCTTGAACATTCAAATGGAAAGTGCAAAGCGGTTTCAGAAACATTTTATTCCTGCGGATGTGTTGAGGGATATTATTGGTTGGAAGAGGAAAATATATGTATAAAACCGTGTGACCCGAATCCGTGTGTAACCCTTGCTAATTCGACAGGTGAATGTGTTCAGACAGATGGAACAGCATATTCTTGTACTTGCAAATCCGGTTATGATTGGACTGGAACTCAGTGTAAAGGTGCTTCGAGCAATTCTTTATCAATTGGTAACATTTGCACGAATCAGACATTTTGTTACAGCAATTCCGAACGAATAAATTGTCCTGAATCCAGCGACAGATTTTATGGTCAGGATGCGCAGTATGCTGATTTATGTACGCCGCAAAGTTTTTCTGTTCAGAGGGTTGCTGGTGACAAAGTCGTTGTAGACAATAATACGGGACTTGAGTGGCAGCAGAAGATTTCGACAGAAACTTATACTTGGCAGGAGGCAAAAAGTTACTGTGCAGGATTAACCTATGCCGGGAAAAACGGCTGGCGTTTGCCTGTGCCGCAAGAACTTTTGACTATCCTTGACACCGACAAAACTGCATTGGCGATAGATACAGCAATTTTCCCGAATATGCCTACGAATGAAACAGCGCGTTTGTGGAGCTCTAAAGCTCAGATCTCAACAGATAAAGCTTTTGTTCTAAGCGTTTATATTGGATTTATAAATTATGAATTGAAATCAGAAAAATATAATGTGATTTGTGTCTATGGGGATAAAATCCCAAAAGGAGTTTTTAATGAAGTAGTTGCAGACAACGGAGATGTTTTGATTACCGATTCCACGACGGGGTTGACATGGCAGAAAGATTATGCTCCAAAGATGTATTGGGAGAAAGCGTTAAAATATTGTGAAGATTTAAAATACGGTGGGTATAAAAATTGGCGATTGCCTAACAAGCATGAATTAGCATCCCTGTTGACTTATGAAAGATCGGAAGTTCCTTACTCAGACATCTCTGATATGCCGACAGATGGTTATTTTTGGTCTTCTTCTACTGATCGTAGCAGTGTTAATTGGGCCTGGGATGTTCATTTCGGTGATGGCAAGATAAACGCAACCAACAAAAATATTGTCTCCAACTATGTCCGTTGTGTGGTCGAACCTGCGGATTTGTGTAATCCTAATCCGTGTGAAACTGTTTCCAATTCGACAGGTAAGTGTCTGCAGGATTATGAAATGCTTTATTCATGTGAGTGTCTCGACGGATATTATTGGTGGGGAACGGAAGCAGGTTGCATTGACAAAATTCCGTTGGGAAGGATCTGCACAGGAGAGACGAAGTGTTATGACACAACACAAAATGAGATAGCCTGCCCGTTACCAGGATCTAATTTTTACGGTCAGGATGCACAGTATGCGGCATTAGGATTCTGCAAGCCGAAGAGTTTTACTGTAAAAACCGTTTCGGATCAAAACATCGTTGTTGACAACAATACAGGTCTTGAATGGCAGCAAACGGTCAGTGAAGAAATATACACTTGGGAAAAAGCCAAGGAATACTGTGACAACCTTGAATACTCAGGCTATAACAGCGGATGGCGTATTCCTACGCCGTTGGAATTCCTCACGCTTGTTGACAACAGCAAATACGATTTGGCAATAGACACAACGATTTTTCCGAATATGCCGACAAATCCCTCGGGTGTTTTGTGGAGTTCAGAAACAAAGGGACAAGGATATGACAAGGCATGGAGATTCAATCCGTATTACGGAAGGATAATGAATGCTTCGTCATCAACTTCATCTTTGCACGTAATGTGTGTCCATGGAAACGAAATGCCCAAAGGAAATTTTATAGAAAAAGCAGTTAATGGACAGATAGTTGTTATTGATTCGACAACAGGATTGATGTGGCAGAAGGATAACGATTATAATGTGACTTGGCAGGAAGCTTTAAAGGCATGCGAAGATTCTGATTATGCTGGTTTTTCTGACTGGAGACTGCCCAACAAGAATGAAATCGCCACTTTTTTAAACCATGATAAAACATCTGTTCCTTATTCTGATTTTCCTGATATATCAGTTTCTGATCTTGGATCTTCCAGTAGCGTTGCTTATAATCCTGTTTATATGTGGAAAATGAGCCTGAGTTGGGGTGGATATGAGGTGGTTTTTAGTACAAAAACTGCAACTCCGGCATTAATTTACAAGTGTGTTAGACAGTAAACAGAAATGACTTTCAGCAAAATAGATTTCCCCAAAAATTTAATAGTTAAAAAAATTACTATTTTTTTTTAGCTGGCTATAATACGCCGTTTTGTTTTTTACTAACCGTTTTTTTAGGAGTGTGAAATGGCTGAAAAGAAGGCGGCAAAGAAAGCCGAAAAATTCGATCCGAAGACCCTGACTTATTCCAAAAAATCAGGCTGGGACGGCATCAACGAAGCTAAAATGAAAGAAATTATGAACTTCGCTGAAGGTTACAAAAAATTCCTCACGGATGCCAAGACCGAGCGCGAAGCTGTCAGCACGATCTTCGAACTTGCAAAGGCGAAAGGCTACAAAAACATCGAAAACGCAACAAAGAACGACAAGAAGATTTTCATCAACTTCGACAACGTTGCATGTGTTCTCGCTGAAATCAATCACACCGATTTCGACAAAGGCTGGCTCATGGTCGGTTCACACATCGACACGCCGAGACTCGACCTCAAAGGCTATCCGCTTTACGAGAAAGAGGATATGGCTTACTTCAAAACGCACTACTACGGCGGAATCAAAAAATATCAGTGGGTTACGAGAGCTCTCGCACTTCACGGCGTTGTAATCACCGAAGCAGGCAAAACAGTTAACGTCGTTGTCGGCGAAGACGAAAACGATCCTGTTTTCACAATTAACGATCTTCTTCCGCACCTTGCTCAGGAGCAGATGGAAAAGGGCGCAAGAAAGGTTATCGAAGGCGAGAACATGAACATTCTCATCGGTTCGATTCCTTATTCCTTCAAATATGACAAAGACAGCGTAAAACTCGCGATCCTTGATTTCCTCTACAAAAAATACGGTTTCAAAGAGGAAGATTTCGTTTCGGCTGAACTCCAGCTCGTTCCGGCAGGAAAGGCGAGAGATGTCGGCTTCGACAGAAGTTTCGTCGGTGCTCACGGTCAGGACGACAGAATCTGTGCTTACAGTGCGCTGCAGGCAATTTTCGATGCAGGTAAAACGAAGGAAAACAAGTTTGCGATGTTCTTCGACAAAGAAGAAATCGGCTCGAAAGGCAATGCCGGTGCAAACTCCAACATTCTTGAAAGAGCTGTCAACAAACTTATAAACCTTTACGGAAAAGGCGACTACAACACCCTCATCGAATCTCTTGCAAACAGCAGATTCCTTTCATCCGACGTCAATGCGGGTATCGAACCTGAATGGGCAGGTGCATTCGAATCGATGAATGCGGGCAAAGTAGGCTGGGGCGTCTGCCTTACGAAGTTCACGGGTGCAGGCGGCAAAGGAAACTCCAACGAAGCTCATGCTGAATTCGTTGCAAAATGCAGAGCAGCATTCAACAAAGACGACGCACGCTGGCAGACTGCTGAACTCGGAAGAGTCGATCTCGGCGGCGGCGGCACGATCGCTATGTTCATCGCTGAATACGGTATGCAGGTCCTTGATGTCGGCACACCGATCCTTTCGATGCACAGCCCGTTCGAAGTCGCTTCGAAGGCGGACCTTTACAACACATACCTTTCTTACAAGGCATTCTACAAATATCTTTAACGGATCAAAATGCGTATAGTCTTCATTCTTTCTTTTATTTTCTTGATTTTTCCCGTTTTTGCTGCCGATGATTCTGCTAAAAAAAGCGAAAAAAAAGAGGCAAAATGGGAATTCGTCAGTGAGGACAACGGACTTAAACTCTACGAACGCGAACATGAAGGTTCGGATATCAAGGAAGTTAGGGCTACGGTGACATACCAGGGCACTATCCAGGAAGCTGTCGATATCATGTTCGACAGGCTGAAACATCCCGAGATCTTCAAGTATATCAGTTATTCCGACGTCCTCAAAAAGAACGACAGGTGCGATTGGTCGTATAACAGGATATCGGCTCCGGTGGCGACCGACCGCGACTACTATGTCAAATCGTGCAGAGTCGACAACAAAGACGGCTCGGTCTCGATAACGTGGGTTCCTTTCGACGATCCGAAGTATCCTGTGACAGACAAGTTCGTCCGCGTCAAGGAGAATAAAGGGTTCTACAAATTCACACAGGTCGAGCCCGACAAGATCAAAGTCGATTACTACATTTACAACGATCCGGGCGGTTCGCTTCCTGTGTTCGTCAAGAATATCGCTTCAAGGCAGGCTGTTCCTGACACTTTGTGGACGCTTCACAAAGAAATCATGAAACGCCGCGCCGCGTCGAAAAAGTAACCAAAGGAATTTTCCAACAATACGCACTTTTGGGTGATCGTAATGTCTGATCTTTCAACTAAAAAATCGTCAAAAATTCTTACCGGATCAAAAATTATGGTGAAAGAGCCGGAACTTTACAAAGTCGTGATGCTGAACGACAACTACACGACAATGGAATTTGTGGTCGATGTTCTTATCGACATTTTCGGAAAAAGTGAGGCCGAGGCCCGTAAAATCATGCTCGCAGTCCACAAGCAGGGGCGGGGAGTTGCCGGAGTTTATGTTTATGACATCGCCGTTTCCAAGATCTCGCAGGTCGATGAAGCGGCTAAAAAGAAAGGTTTCCCGCTTAAATGTATTGTTGAAAAGGAGTAACTATGGCGGAAAAAGATAATATGTCGCTGCCGTTTTCGTTTGAAGTTGCAAAAATTTTCAGCATGGCGATCGAAGACGCAACCGACAACAAAGACGAGTTTGTGACTCCCGAACATCTCCTGTTTCAGCTGCTTTTTAACAGGAAAGTGGTCGGACTTCTCGAACATTTCGATGTCGATGTTTCTGAAATGCGGCAGAATGTCAGGGAGTATCTCGAAAAATATGTTCCCAAAAGCCCGAAAAACGGGCGTGTCGTTCCCTCGGAATATCTGAATATGTGCCTTCTTGATGCGGCAAACAACGTTTTCGGCTCGCAGCGGACGCGCGTCGAAGTCTCCGATCTGATCGTCGCGATCTACGACTTGGGTGAGAAATCGTATTCCTCAAATCTCCTCAAGGCGAACAATATCAAAAGGTACGACCTTCTGAGCGCGATCGCACACGGCGGATTTTCCGAAACTGAAAAGCCGGAAGTGCCTGAAAATGTTGAAACAACTCCTGAAGATGCTGAAAAATCGCCTTCCGCGCTTGAACTTTTCACGGTCGATCTTACCGAAAAAGCCCGTTCGGGAGAACTTGATCCGATAATCGGTCGTGATGACATCATCGGGCGGACGATCCAGATCCTTCTCAGGCGCAAAAAATGCAATCCGGTCCATGTCGGAGATCCCGGAGTCGGCAAGACGGCAATAACCGAAGGCCTCGCACAGAGAATTGCCGGAAATGAAGTGCCGAAACAGCTTTCAGGTTACCGCATTCTTTCGCTCAACATTTCGCGCCTTATCAGTGAATGCCGCTTTATGGGCGATTTGGAGCGGACGATGAACAAACTCGTCTCGGCTTTGAAACAGGAAGAGAAAGTCATTGTTTTTATTGATGAAATCCACAATCTTGTCGGGGCAGGCAGTGCCGGAAATTCGTCGATCGATGCGGCTGATATCCTGAAACCGGTTCTTGAAGAAGGATCGATAAAATTTATCGGTGCGACTACCACAGCAGAATACAGAAAGTTTTTTGAGAAGGATTCGGCTCTTTCGAGAAGATTCCAGAAGGTAAACGTTCCCGAGCCTTCAAAAGAAGAAACTTTCCTGATTTTAAAGAGTCTTGCTGAAAAATATGAATCTTTTCACAAGGTTAAATACAGTGACGAAGCTCTTCACGCGGCGATAGAACTTTCTTCGCTTTACATTACCGACCGTTTTCTGCCGGACAAGGCGATAGATCTGATCGATGAGGCTGGAGCGGCTTGCAACATGCAGACTAAGAAAATAAAAGTTGTAAAGCCGGAGCATATTGAAAAAGTCACCGCATTTCTCACTGGAAAGAAGGAAACAGCTGTAAATTCTGACGGAATGAAGCAGCTCAAAGGGCTCGAGACGGCTCTTTCAACTGAGATTTTCGGTCAGAATGAGGCGATTTCCGAAATTGTGAGAGCAATAAAGAAAAGCTATGCAGGTTTCAAAAATCCCGAAAAACCGGTCGCGTCGTTCCTTTTTGTTGGTTCGACCGGAGTAGGCAAAACTGAGCTTGCCCGCGTTTTAGCCGACAAAATGGAGATGCCGCTTATCCGCTTCGACATGAGCGAATATCAGGAAAAACACACAGTTTCCAAACTTTTCGGCGCGCCTCCCGGATATGTCGGATATGAAGAGGGCGGACTTCTCACCGAAGCGATAAGAAAGCAGCCGACTTCGGTTCTTCTTCTTGATGAAATCGAAAAAGCCCATGCAGACATTTACAATTCACTTCTTCAGATCATGGATTATGCGACTCTGACAGACAACGCAGGACGTAAGGCTAACTTTAAAAACGTAATAATTATAATGACTTCCAATGCCGGAAGCAAAGACGCCGCAAAAAAACAGGTAGGCTTTGAATCCCATTCGGAAAACACTTCCGCTTTCAAAGAAGCTGTAAAAAATACGTTTTCGCCTGAGTTTCTGAACAGGCTTGACCACATTGTTTACTTCTCACGCATGACGCCTGAAATCGTTAAGAAAATAGTTAAAAAGAACGTCTGTGCGCTTGCAAAAAGACTCGTTTCCAAAAATATTGAGCTTTCAATCACCGAATCCGCTGTCGCACACTTGGCTGAACTCGGTTTTTCAACAGTTTTCGGTGCAAGAGAGACTGCGAGAGTAGTGGACAAAGAGCTCGAAAATCTTCTTCTTGACGAGATCCTTTTCGGAAAATCGAAAAACGGCGGAAAAATAAAAATCGATTTTAAAAACAGAAAACTCTGTTTATCCTGAAATCTTTAAAAATAGTCTGCTAAATTAGCAAGTTCTATAAACTTAATGCGTTGAAAATTTTGGATAATTTTGTCAATCTTTCATCTTGACTCCTCTTGCATAAAAAATAAAATACCATGCGAGATTTTAAATTATGTTCATGGAGGTGCACATGCAAACCCAGTTGAGATTGTTTTTGGTGTTTGTAGGGTTCTTTTTCTTTCTTTCCTGCTCCACATCCAACTCTTCAAATGATTCCGATTCTATTCCTGATGTTGACACAGACACGCAGGATTCAGAAATTATGGATGATGACTCCGACACTCGAGAAACTGAAATTGTTGATAATTCTGATGAAACATCGGATGCTGATTCCGATTCAGACTCACCTGAAAAAGTCGAGTGTCTTGATCTGCGCTACAACGAAAACACAATCAAAACACCGTT
>JAFQZM010000004.1 GCA_017405875.1 bacterium | reverse complement strand
GGAATTTGAATCGTCAAAATCCGGCGTTTCGTCGGAATCATCAGTTGCTTCTGATTCTTGAGAGTCTGAATCGTCATCAGTAATGGTTTCCGAATCATCAGAATCGGGAAGAACGTCGGAATCTGTTGAAGAATGCGAGGATGAGCAGGAAAGGGAAAGCAAACACAATATTAACATCCCAACCCAAACCAAACATTTCTTCATGTCTCTCTCCATCTCCTAAAGTTGTTATTTATTTTCGCAGCTTTCCAGCTGTTTATCTATTCCTGAAACATGAGTTCCGTTTTCCTGTAGCTCTTCAAGTGGCGAAATATCTTTTATGCAGTTGTTGTATATGCTTAAACGGCTTAATTTTTTTCTTTTTCTTAATGGTTCGGCATTTTCTATCTTATTGTATTGAAGATCAAGTTGTTTAAGAGCAGGAAATGATTCATTATCTGCAAAACCGGAAAGATCAGAGATTTCGTTTCCGACTAAAAGCATATATTTTAAAGATTTTAAATTCTTTAAAACAGGAACCTTTGTTATTTTATTAAAAGAAACATCCAGAAAACCAGTATATTCGAGTTCATCAAGTTTGCCGAACTCTTCATCATTTAGATTATTGTAAGCAAGCCACATCTCATCAAGCGAATTGAGCCCTTTTAGATTGGGTAAGCTGCTGATATTATTAAAATCCAAATATATATATTGTAATTTTTCAAAGTTCTTGAAATCAGGTAATGTTTCTATTTTATTATCGTTCGCCCCCAAAGATTTCAGCTCACTAAAGTTTTCAATAGCAGAAATATCCTTAATGTTATTTTCAGAAAAATTTATTATACTCATTTTTGTCATGTTTTTTATGGGTGAAACATCTTCGACTTGATTATTAGCAAAAGCCAAAGTGTTTAAATTTGTTAACGAAATAAGATGTTTTAGGTCAACAATATTATTATAGGAAAAAGTAAGCCTTTCAAGTTTCTGCAAGTTGCCGATATTTTTTGGCAGAGATTCAATCTTATTATGGTCAATTTCCAATGTTTTAAGGTTGACAAGCTGTTCTATCGGATCGATTTTCTTCAAATGCGTGTTTTCGATTTTAAGAGTTTCTAAAGTTGTGAGCAGCGAAAACGATCCGTCAAGGCATGTCATGTTTTCATGATGCTCGCTTGGATCCAGTTCGGCTGGAGGACGGAAATAAATAACGACTTTCTTTAACTTTTTCAGGTTTGAAAGAGGGGTGAAATCGTAAATATTGCCCTCTGTATCTTTAAATCTAACATACTCAAGATTAATCAGTTTTTCGACACCGCGAAGATCTTTCGCTGACAAAGTTATTTCAGTAATTTTTTCGAGGTCTTCTGCTGTAAGTTCGTAATTCTCTTCATATCCCAAACTTTTCTTGATTTGCGATTCAATGTTTGGATCTGCAAAAAAGCCTTCATAATCTCCTGCCGGAATTTTGTCGTAACAGCGCGCATAGCCGTTGATTGGTTTGGTTTCTTCAAAAATTTCTTCGGAAGGTTCAGGTGAATCGGAATCATGATACGAAATTTCATTAGAATCGTCAACGATTTCAGAATCCTGCGAGTCTGTGTCAGTATCAGGAATTACATCCGAATCTGTTGAAGAGTGCGAGGAAGAGCAGGAAAAAACCAGAAAAACTAATAAAACAACCGATAAATTCAAAAACCTTTTCATCTTTCGGAGCCTCCGGAAACAGATTTTATGTAACAATCAGGCTTTTATTATACTGGATATTCAAAAATTAACAAGCAGTTTTTTTTGAAAAAATTGTGAAAAATACACACACGCCTCAGTCTGCCTGTGGCGGATAAGCCCTCTAGCTTAGAGGGATAGTTGAAATTCTTCCTTTTCTGTCAGCTTTTTGTAGAGGAATTTTTTGATTTTTGTGATGTCTTCCGGGTCAGTCGCGTCATAGAAAAAGCCGCTTCGGAGCGGGCGCTTTATTTTGATTTTTCCTTTTTTGGAAAATAGCGGAACGATGCTGTGCTTGTCGCAGCCGTTTTCGATAAGCAGGTTTTCAACGAATCTTTTACGCTCTTCCCAGCCTTTTTCGGTGGAGTCGATGATGTGGAGAATAAGGTCTGACGCGGCGATTTCTGAAAAAGTCGAGTTGAAGGCGTCGGTTATATCGTTTGACATGTTCGAGATGAATCCGACCGTATCAAGCAGGAAAAGCGGTTTTCCGAAAAGGCTGAATTTTCTGATTTTGGGGTCGATCGAGCTGAAAAATTTATTGCTTTCCTTTGTTGCTTCCTCGTTTAAAAGGGCATTGAAAAGTGTCGATTTGCCCGCATTAGTGTAGCCGACTACCGCGACGGTCGCAATCTGGCTTCTCTTTCTGAATTTGCGCTGGAAATCGAGGCGCGAAAACTCGTTTTCAAGCTGTTTTCGGACATTTTTTTCCTTGTTTTTGAGAATGCGTTTGCGTTCTTCTTCTTTTGTTTCGCCCGGACCTTTAAGACCGATGCCGCCTTTGATCCTGCTGAGTCCGGTGATCTTTTTGCGGAAGTTTGCCTTTTCCTTTGCGACTACGGCGCTTGCAAGTTTCAGTTTGCCGCCTGTTCCCTCGGCTCTGGCGTTGAATATCGAAATTATTAGGTCGTCGCGCGAAAGTATCGTTCTGCTTGTCTTTTCTTCAAGTTTGGCGAGAAGTGAAGCGGATGAATCTGAAAAAACGATGACGCCGTGTTCTAAAGGTACATCTTTTAAAAGTTCGGTCATCCGGTTTATCCCGTTTTTAAGCGACTGTTCCGAGATCACGAAGGTGTCGGTTATCGAAAATCCCGCATCTTCGGCAAGTTTTATGTTTTCGGCAATGCTTGTCGAAGCACTTTCGGATGTAAAAAATGCCGCAGTCGGATTGTCGCAGAACTCATTTTTTTTCGGTTCTTTGAAAAGGAAAAAAGGAGCTGAAATCTTTTGCAGTTTTGCGGCACTTTTATAAAAAAGGGTGATGTTTTCAGGGATTTTGTCTTCATCGTAAGTGATGAGTCCCAGATATTTCAGCAGTTTTCCGTCCATGAAGCTGCGCGTTTCGACTATTTTCGGCGCGGTTTTGGCAGCGATAAACATCGTGTCGAAATCGTTTGACGCTTTGAGCTTTTCTAAAAAGTCGAAAAGATCCCAGTTCGAAACGAAAATTCTGCTTTGAGTCACTTCTCCTTTTGAAAGAAGCAGCAGTTTTATCGTGTTTAAAGGATTATCTTTAATAATTTTAAGGATTTGGTTTTGGTCGAAAATCAATCGTAGAACCTGAATTCACTGAATTGTTTTTCAAAATTTTCTTAGCATTGCTTAAGATACGAATCGATTTCGCGGTCGGAAGCGAAGTTGTAGAACATATCTATCAGCGTTTTGTCTCCGAGAAGAAGATCGATCGCCGGGATCTTGTCGATGAATTCGTAAGGTTTCGCGCGGAAAAATCCGTCGTCTCCGAGCATTCTGCGGAAAACCTGAATTATCGAGATGTAGGCTCTGAGCGGTCTCACTTTTTCGCGGTCGGTGAGTGCGATATAAACTCCGCCGCAGCGCTTCATAGCAAGCTTCTGGAACATCGGGCGGAATTCCATAGGAATAAAGGTGATTCCCGGAATATTTTCTCTGTCAAGCTCACGCTTCAGCTTGAAAGGATCGAGTCCGTGCGTTCCGGCAAGGAGAAAAGGCATCGTCGTGCCGCGTCCTTCAGAAAGTTCCGTTCCTTCAAGAAGGCAGCCGCCGGGATAAAGTATCGCCGTGTCGATCGTCGGCATGTTGGGGGAAGTCGGAAGCCACGGATAGTCGTAATCGTCGGCAAAAGAATTGCGCTGCCAACCTTGCAGTTTCGCGGTTTTAAAAGGAAAATCATACTTTTTAAGTTTGTAGTAATATGACGCGATTTCTGCCGAAGTCATGCCGTGACGGTGGAAAAGGGGAACGTAACCTACAAAACTTTTGTAGTTCTTGTCATCGAGAAGCGAGCCTTCGAATGCGCCGCCGATAGGATTCAATCTGTCCAGAACGACGAGTTCGCGCGGGTTTTTCTGCAGCTCGTCCATAAAAATCGCAAGCGTCGCCAGATAGGTGTAATAGCGCGAGCCGATATCCTGAATGTCGTAAACAACAGTATCGAAAAGATCGAACAACTCTTTTTTAGGAGCGAGAGTCTCAACACTGTTTCCGTAAAGTGAAAAAACTGGTATGTTGTTGATTTTATTCTCTGTTCCGACACATTCCATATCCTGTGCAACCGGAAAAAATCCGTGCTCGGGGCTGAAAACAGCAGTTACGCTGAGTCCTGAGTTCACCATTTTTTCGACGAGTGAAACGCCGCTTTTGTCGATTGAAGTATAGTTCGCGATAACGGCAACTTTTCTGCCTTTCAGCGAGGAAAAATCAAATGTATCTATCCCCTGAAGAAGTTTTTTCCGGGAGCTCAATTCTGCTCCTCCTGTTTTTCTTCAGGGTTGAAATCGTTCGTATTGCTGATGGAAATGGAAATTTTGCGTGTTACGAGAAAACCGATTAAAACAAAAAGAACACCTGAGATCCAAAGCAGCCATGGAAGACGGCGCATAAAGATCAGACCGCAGAGAAAAATGAAATATAAAATGAAAAGTATTTTTGCGATTTTGTTTTTCGGCATTTTGACCTTCGGATATTTGAACGGAAGAAGCATGAGGCATGCCTGGATAAGCATCATTCCGGCAACGATATCGGTAGAAAGCAGGAATTTGAAACTCGGATTTTCTATTGCGAAAACCATGTATGCAGCAAGCATTCCGCCGGATTGTGTCGAAGTGAGACCGCTGAAATAATCGTGATCGTCGCTTTGGAAGGAGTTGTATCTGGCGAGACGTACTGCGCAGAAAATGACGTAAAGCGGAACTACTGCGACAAAGTAGGGGTATTCCAATATTTTTCCGCCGGGAAACTCTTTGCTGAAGTATGAGAAAACAAGCACAGCCGGAGCGAGCGAAAAGGAAACAAAATCCGAAAAGGAGTCGAATTCAACGCCGAAATCGCTTGATGCATTGAAAAGACGCGCCGTCGTACCGTCAAGTTTGTCAAGCACAGCTGAAAGAAGGACGAGCCATGCTGCGTTTATGTAATCTCCGCTTATCGAATAAAAAATGGAAACAAGGCCGATAAACATATTCATGCCGGTAAAAAAGTTGGGGATGAGTATTTTCGGATTTCCCTTCAGCATAAAAACCTCTTAAAAAAGTTATTAAAGCGCGAAAACCTGAAAACTATGCTCAAATAAAGAGTTTTGTCAATTTGTTGAATGTTGTGTTTTAAAGGCTCATTCTGTAGATTTCGACGATGTCTTTTTTGTTAAGCTCTTTGAATGTTCCGATCCTTGAATTTTTCAGTGCCGATTCAGCCATTTCTTCAAATTTCGAATCGTCTATCCCGATTTCGGAAAGTTTCTGCGGAAGCCCGAGAGATTTAAAGAATTCGGCAGTTTTTTCAATAGCCTTGAGTCCCGCTTTCATGTCGTCTTTTTCGGTTATACCCCAGACGTTGCGGCCGTATTTTGCGAATTTCGCACAGTTTTCCTTATCAATTACTTTTTTCATCCAGCTCGGAGTGAGGATAGCAAGACCGACACCGTGCGTGATGTCGTATTTCGCGCTGAGTTCGTGTTCAATCATGTGAGTTGCCCAGTCGCCGTCTTTTCCGAGTTCCAGAAGTCCGTTCAAAGCGACGGTTCCCGCCCACATGATGTTTGCTCTGGCATCGTAGTTTTCAGGCTCTTCAAGAACTATCGGCGCGTTCTCGATCACGGTTTTAAGCACCGCTTCAGACATATGATCCTGCAAAGCCGCTTCGGGATAGCTGAAATACTGCTCGAAAACGTGGCTCGTGATGTCTGCAATGCCGGCGACAGTCTGGTTTTCCGGCAGAGTGAAAGTGTAGGTCGGATCGAGAATGCTGAATTTCGGTTTCAGTCTGACGCTTCCCATCGGAAGTTTTTCCTGCGTCTTTTCGTTGGTCAGAACGCAACCGCCGTTCATTTCGCTTCCGGTCGCTGCAAGAGTAAGGATAGCACATATCGGCAGCGCCTTTTTCACGCTAGTTTTACGGATGAAGAAATCCCACGGATCGCCGTTATAGTATCTTGCCGCAGCAATCGCCTTGCAGCAGTCGATGACGCTTCCCGCTCCTGCCGCAATGATGAGATCAACCTTGTTTTCACGGCAGAGCTCTGCACCTTTTGCGACACTCGTGATTCTCGGATTCGGGTCGATTCCCGGAAGTTCGGTGATTTTAACCGAGCTTTCATTCAGGATCGAGACGATTTTGTCGTAAAGACCGCTCCTTTTGATGCTTCCGTGCCCGTAGGCGAGAAGAACCGACTTGACGTTCTCTTTTTTAAGCTGTTTTGAAAGGACTTCGATCTGATTTCTGCCGAAAAAAATCTCAGTCGGCATGTTAAGCCAGAAATTTCTCATTTTTTATTCTCCTTTTTTTAAATACGGCGCCGGAAAATTTGCCGTAATTACGTAATTTCGGGATAACGTAATCACGACGGCGCCAAACCATAGTATTGAATTGTTTTGAGATTAAAAGTGATTTTTAGAATTCGCCGGTTTTGTTGACGCTGTAGCCCTGATCTTCTTTCCAGCCTTTGAGTTTTTTGAGTTCTTTCAAAGCCTCGTTTTTAGCGTCGTCGATCGATTTCGAGCTGAAACCGAATGTGAAACGGTTTTTAAGAACGCCTTCAACCCAGTAAGCTGTCTGCAGGACTGCGAAGAAACCTCTGTTCAAAGTGGTTGCCGCGCCGACTTTTGCATTTGCGTGACCCTGCTGTTTGAGCTGCTTTACCGCATTGTTTTTTGCTTTTGTGACATTTTTTCCGTCTTCAAACGAAAACGTCCATGTTACCGAATTTCCGTCTTTGTCGATAGCTTCGGCAAAAGCCGCCGCACCGAAAACCGGAAATGTGAAAACGAAAAGCACTGCTGCGATAAAAAGCGATTTTTTCATGATCTTCTCCTGAAATTATAATTTTTCCAAAAGCTCTTTCGCCTTTTTGTAGCGTTTGCTTGAAGGATCTACCGAATTGATGATCTTCTGAAGCATTTTTTTCGCTTCTTCAGGATTTTCGTCTTTCATGGCGTTAGCTTCCATGTAAAGCGTTTTTGCCTCTTCTTCGCTCATCGTTGCTTTTTTAGCCTTCTTTTCGGGAGCGGGTTTCGGCTCGGCTTTCTTGGTTTCAGCCTTCTTCGGGGCTTCCTTCTTTGTTTCAGCTTTCGGAGTTTCTTTCTTGGGCTCAGCTTTTACTTCTTCTTTTTTAGTTTCAGCTTTCTTAGTTTCAGCTTTCTTCGGAGTTTCTTTCTTAGGTTCAGCCTTAGGTTCTTCTTTTTTCGGCTCAGTTTTCGGCTCTTCCTTTTTAGGTTCAGCTTTTACTTCATCCTTTTTCGGAGCGCTCTTTGCCGGAACTGTAAGAAGAAGATTCTGTGCATCCTTGTAGAAAATTGATGAAGAAGGAATTGATTTGAGAAGTTTTTCTGCTTCTTCAGGATTTTTCTGAATGACTTTTTTAGCGTTCTCGAAAGTTGTCTGATTGGTTTTTTCCCTGCCGATAAGGATTGTCTGTTCGTTGAGCCACTGTTTGTAAGGATTATCGCCGGAAGTTCTGCTGTTTGCATCAAGAACGGTCTTTTCAGCGTTTTTGAGGTCTTTTGCTGCGATAAGTTTTTCTATCGCGGCTTTGTCGTTTTCACCGAACGAAGCCGATACGGCAGTAGTTTTCGGTTTTGAGTTCTGATTGTCAAACAGCATGAAGTATGCAACACCGCCTATTCCGATAAGGATCACGACGATTATTGCGACCAGAACAAGAGGAGAAGAACCTTTCTTTACCGGTTCGTCGTCTTCTTCGACATCGTAAGCAGGCTGGAGATTCTGCTTAGTCACTCTCTGAGCCTGTACTTTCGGTTTAAGATCGGGGTTGAGTATCTCGAACTTTATCTGACGCGCGCCGACTGAAATTATATCGCCGTCGGAAAGAGTGGTCGAAGTCGTTTTCGAACCGTTGACTTTGATGCCGTTTCCGCTTCCCATATCGGAAATAACAAAGCGTTCGCCCTCTTTTTTGATTTTGAAGTGCTTTCTCGAAACGGAGATGTCGCTGATTACGAAATCGTTGTCAAGGCTTCTTCCTGCCAGGATCTCGTCTTTCGTGATCTCGATGTTTTTGCCTGAATCCTTACCGTCGACGATCGTCAGTTTTGCGTCTGCGGCATGACCCGAAAGAGCGGAAAGATCGATGATCGCGGTCTTTTCGGAAGCGATCTCTTCATCATCGTCGTCCGAAAGATATTTCGACGATATCGAGGCAATAGACGGCGGAGTCGGTTCCGTATCGGCTTTTTTGCCGAGCGCTTCCTTTCTTGCCTTTTCAGCTTTGATTTTTTCGGCAAGTTTTTTCAGGTATTCCTTGTCGATAGTCGGTTTCGTGCTGTTCTGATTGTTTTCGTCCATTTTTTACTCCCGAAATTGAAGAACTAACAAAAAAATACGGCGTTGCATACCTTAAAAAGGGTAAAAAGTCAAATAATGCAGAAAATATTGATTTGCCGTTTTCATTCTGTAAAATTATCCGCTCTTTGGTTTTTAATTTAGGAGAGAAAAATGAGAAAAAGTGTTGTTTTCATGACATTGTTGGCAATTATCGCATTCGCCGGATGCGGTTCGGTTTCCCTTTTCGAGAAAGGAAACGCAGCAAGAGAAACGGACAAAATCAAAGCGCGCGGCTACTACGAAGAAGCGTGCGAGAAGGAAAATCATCTTGAGGCCTGTCACAACGCGGCACTGCTCTGGCAGAACGGCGACGGCATAAGCGAAGAGAACAAAAAGGCACGTGAACTCTTCAAAAAGGCATGCGACGGAAAGTTCGACGAGTCATGTTTTATTCTTGCTGATATGTGGGCAAACGGCAAAGGCGGCGTTTATAAAGACACCGATTCCGCTTTCAATCTTTACAAGGAAACCTGCGAACGCGGTCTCGGCAAGGCTTGCAGAGGAGTAGGTCAGATCTATGCAAAAGGCGGCGGTTCGATTGCAAAAAGCATCGACAAGGCAAAAGAATATTTCGAGCTTGCATGCAACAAAGGCGACATGAACACATGCGTCGATCTCGGTCAGACCTGGTCGAAAAAATTCGATGAGGAAGAAGGTTACAACAAAGTTGTTGCTTTCTGGGGCAAAGCGTGTCAGGAAGGCGGAATGCTCGACATCTGCGAAAAGCTGGCTGACATGATCGTTGCATCAAAGGAAAAAGAGGAAAAGGTTCCCCTTTCAAAAGGATATTACGAAAAAGCTTGTGACGGCGGTTCGAAAGAGGCCTGCTACAAACTTGCCCGCGCAATGGTCGAAAATGTTGAAGGTTCCGACGGCGAAGCTCAGGTTTACTATCAGAAAGCCTGTGATGCCGATCATGCGGAATCGTGCTACTATATCGGTGTTTATCTGAGCGAAGCTTACGGCGAAACGCTGGAACTCGACAAACTTAAAGAAATGCACTCTTTCTACGACAAATCCTGCAAAAAAGGTTTCGAGGCGTCATGCTCGAGCGCAAGTTCGCTTCAGACCACGATAACCGAGCAGGAAGAGGCTATCCGCAGAGAGGAGGAAGCAAAAAGACTTGCCGAAGAAGAAGCAAGAAAAGAGGCTGAGAGACTGGAGGCTGAGGCTGCTGAAAGGGAAAGACTTGAAAGAGAAAAAGCTGAACTTGAGGAAAGACTTGCCGAAGAAGAAGCAAGAAAAGAGGCTGAACGCGAGGAGCGCGAAGAACAGGAAAGAATGAGACGCGAACGCGAAGAGGCAGAAAGAGAAGCGGCTGAAGCTGCTGCAGCTGAGGAAGATGAAGAAGAGGATGAGGAAGAACCTGCTCCGAAGAAAAAAGTAAGCAAAAAGAAAGCTCCGGAACCCGAAGAGGAGGAAGATGAAATAGACGAAGATGAGGATGAAGAGGACGAGGAAGAAGAGCCTGCTCCTAAGAAAAAATCCAAATCGAAATCAAAACCGAAAAAGAAAAGTGCCGAAGACGAATTTGACGACCTTTTCGACGACTAATCGCGATAAATCCTAAATAAAATCCCAATAAAACCTTTTAAATTCAACGATATAAGGACGCCATATTATGACGTCTCTACGGGTTTAGAACCAATCTTTTTTCTTGAAATACCAGACGACAAGTCCTGAGAACATTATTGAAATTATTACGAAAACAGCGAACGCATAAGGTGATTTGTCACCCGGGAGCTGAATGTTCATGCCGTAGATCGATGCGAACATGACGGGAACTGTGAGGACGATCGTGATGATGGTGAGAAGTTTCATGATGTTGTTCAGTTTGTTCGAAATGATCGAACTGAAAGCCGTCATCATTTCGCTTACGATGTTGTTATAGATCGAAGACATTTCGATTGCCTGCTTCGTCTCGATAACGATGTCGTCGATTTTGTCGTCGTTTTCCTCGCTTTCGGGAACCAGCCCGATTTTTCTCAGTTTCATCGCCATGAATTCATTCGATTTGAGCGCTGTCGTGAAGTAGACGAGACTTTTTTCAAGGTTCAGAAGTTTTGCCAGGTCTTCGTTTTTACTTGTTTCCTGAATCTTTTTCTGGACGATCGTGATGATGTTGCTTATCTGTTTGAGGTAAAGCAGGAAAAGCTGCGTCGTATCGTAGAGAATCGAAAGGGTGAAGTCGTCTTTCGCGAGGCTTCCCAAGTATCTTTTCTGCATGTTTTCGATCATTTTCGAGATAAGCTCGGTCGACATGTTGCAGACGAGAAGGATCGTGTTTTCGGCAAAAATGATGCCGAGCGGAACGGTTCCGTACATTTCATCCTCGTCGGTCGAGTCGTAGTACGGGATTTTGACGATGACGAGTTTGCAGTTTTCGTCTTCCTCGATCCGCGCCCTTTCATCCATGTCGAGAGAGTAGTCGAAAAAGTCTGCCGGAATATTCAGCTCTTTGCAGAGAAAGTCGATTTCCTCCTGACCCGGGTCTGTTACCGTGATGAGGGTTCCTTTCTCCAACTTGTTGATTTGTCTGAGTTTTTTTGCAAAAGGCTTGTAAACTCTGATGCTTTCGTGAATGTTTCCTTCGCGGTCACGGATAATACCGGGCATATTTCCGAAAAGAGCTTCCTGAGCCAGACGCGACTCTTTGTCGATCTCTTCAACTAAGTCGTGGATTTCCGCTTTTTTCTCTTCGCTTAAGATCGAAAGGATCTGCGGGTGCATCGTTTCGGGCAGTTCGTAGAGCAGTTCAGCAAGTTCCCGGCTTGAGAGCTGCATAACGAGCTGATTTTTGACGTCGTCTTCAAAAGCGGAGAATATGTCTGCTGCGATTTCCTCGTCAATAAAGGAGAAAATCTTAATAATTTCACTTATATCAAGTGCTTCAAAGAAGTTCGCGACAACATCGGGCGGATTTGACTCGGCAAAATCTTTGATATCATCATAGAGACCGTCCTCGAGCATCTCTCTGATTTCTTTGACGAGCAGTGTATTTTTCATGATTACCTCCCATCGGACGCGGGAGGGAAGGGTTTAAGACTAATCTCTCCGGCTACCGACTAAAAATTTTGTCACGCTACCTAAAGGATCTTCCATGTCACCCTCAAAAAATAAACCGCGGCATTATAGAGAATTCTGGTGATTTTGCAAGAAAAAACGGTGATTTTTAATGCGGATTTTTTTAATTAAGCCTTTCCGGCGCTTCCGAGAACGTTGATATTTTTGTGTTTGTAGAGCTCTTTGAGCGCATCTCTTGCCGGTCCCAAGTATTTTCTCGGGTCGAATTCAGCCGGTTTTTCGGCAAGGACTTTTCTTACTGCCGCAGTCATGGCAAGACGGCCGTCGCTGTCGATATTGATTTTACATACTGCGCTTGCAGCAGCTTTACGGAGCTGTTCTTCGGGAATGCCGATCGCATCTTTGAGCTTCCCGCCGTAAGTATTGATTATCTTTACCAAATTCTGCGGAACTGAGGAGGAACCGTGAAGAACTATCGGGAAACCAGGAAGTTTCTTTTCGACTTCTTCAAGAATGTCGAATCGAAGTGGCGGCGGAAGAAGGATTCCGTCTTCGTTTCTCGTGCACTGTTCCGGTTTGAATTTATTTGCACCGTGGCTCGTTCCGATAGAGATCGCAAGGGAGTCAACGCCCGTTTTGCCTACGAAATCGATGACTTCTTCGGGCGGAGTGTAGGAAGAATGCTCTGCAGAAACTTCGTCTTCGATTCCTGCAAGAACGCCGAGTTCGCCTTCGACCGTGACATAATCCTTTTGCGAATGAGCGTATTCAACGACTTTTTTGGTGAGGGCGACGTTTTCTTCGTAGGGAAGGTGCGATCCGTCGATCATTACCGAGCTGAAGCCGTTGTCGATGCACTGTTTGCAGATTTCGAAATCGCCGCCGTGGTCAAGGTGAAGGACGACGGGGATCGGGTAGCCGAGTTCTTTTGCATATTCGACTGCACCGCGAGCCATATTTCTGAGCAGAGTTGCGTTCGCATAGTCACGCGCACCTTTTGAAACCTGCAGAATTACAGGAGATTTCGTCTCAACGCACGCCATGATGATTGCCTGAAGCTGCTCCATGTTGTTGAAGTTGTAGGCCGGAATAGCATAACCGCCTTTAACAGCCTTTGCGAAAAGCTCTTTCGTGTTCACAAGACCGAGTTCTTTGTAACTTACTGTCATTTTTGACTCCATAAATGGTTGAAAAAACTTAAAACGCGAAATTATAGCCGGAATTGAGAAAAAATAAAGAGCTTAAATGGCAGGAGAAAATATGAAAATTTCTCAATAAAATCAGATTATTGTTGCCTTTTTTAATTTTTGAGTCAGAAAAATTGGCAGTTTGTGTAACTAAATAGTTTGGTTGGTTTTTTAACTTTAATGGAGGCTAAAATGAAAAAATCATTGATTTTTATTGCAATGCTTGCATTTGCAACGACACTTTTTGCCGAAGACGAAAGTATTTCGTGTAAATCCGATCTTGGTGAATGCACCTTTACTCTTTCGGCGGATTCATTCTCAAAAGACTGCACCTGCCGCGACGGTAGCGGAGTCGGGGAGTCAGAACTTCCGCCAGAGGGTGGAACTCTCGAATCGACATTGCCGACAGAGGAAGAATGCCGGGCTGAGATCGAAGACCTCTGCGGAAACGCAGGAATAAGATGCGAGAACAATGCAGGGGAATGCGAAATAGAGACGGACGGCAGCTATGACTGCCGCTGTTTCGGATTGATCGGAATTACTTCAGGAAACATGGAAGCCAGCGATGAAGCATGCAACAGCAAACTTGTCGAGCTCTGCGGGACCGAGCCGGCAACGGCAAGAACTATCTGCACCGATTCCGAAATTTTCAACGTATGCCTTACATACGCGAAGAGTTTTACGAACACATGCTACGAGCCGCTTACAGATGAAGAAATGGAAGCAGCCCTTGACCTTCCGGCAGAAACGAATGACACGACTGCTGCACTTGCAGTATGCTGCCAGGACGAAGAAATCAGAGACGGCTGGTTCAAAGATTCTTTTGAATGTCTCGAAGCAACCGAAAGCTGTGAAAACGGTGAATGCTGCGACACT
>JAFQZM010000003.1 GCA_017405875.1 bacterium | reverse complement strand
TTTGAAAGTGGTGTAAAATCATAAACATTGTTGCCAGAGATTTTAACATATTCAAGGTTTATAAGTTTTTCTATGCCGCGGATGTCCTGGGAATATACGCTAACTCTTATAACTTTTTCCAAATCTTCTTCTGTAAGTTCATAATCCTCATCATATCCAAGACTGCGTTTCACCCAGTATTCAAGATCCGGATCGGCGAAAAAGCCTTCGTAGGGTTCATCAGGAATTTCATCGTAACAGCGTGTATAACTGGTGACTACATCTTCATCATCAAACTCTTATTCGTCTTCTTCTTCACAAGACGGCGTTTCATCAGAATCCGAATCGTCTTCATCCAGTATTTCATCAGAATCATCAACAATTTCTGCTTCTTGCGAATCCGAGTCATCATCAAGGGTTCCGACCTCATCAGAATCCGCATCCGGCAGAATGTCGGAATCGTTTGAAGAGTGAGAAGAGGTGCAGGAAAAAACCAGAAAAACCAATAAAACAACCGATAAATTCAAAAACCTTTTCATCTTTCGGAGCCTCCGGAAACACATTATATGTAACAATCAGGCTCAGATTATACCGGATATTGGAATTTTTACAAGAGAGATTTTTTAACTTTACTTAACTTTCAAATAAAACTGGTCGTAACCGAAAACCGATTTGTACTGTGCCAGTCTCGACAAATCTATATTGCCCTGTTTTTCAAGAATTATATTGTCGCCCGAATCACCGAAATTTATCCTAAGCTGCAGTTTCATTTTGAAAGCAGTCGGCTCAGCAGAGAAAATCTTCTCTAAATTCGCTTTGTTTTTCATAAATTCTTCTTCAGTGCACTCGTAGACAAGTACCGGCTCGAAATCAGCGTCATTTTCCCGGCAGTAAAGCATAAACTGATCGACAGTTTTGATGTCGGTCTTGATATCGTTTATGGAAAGCACGACTTTTTCGAGAGTTTTTTCCTCTTCGTCTCCGGTAAGAACCGCTCTTCCGCGGACTTTGAAAATAAGAGGAACTTTTGAAGCGAGTTTCGCAACATCCGGATTTCCCAGAGGATTTCCGATTTTGTTTATCGAAAACTCGATCGAACTCTCTTCGCTTTCGAGAATCCCTTTAAGGTAGTATTCCTTGCCGTCCTTGCTCTTTGTCGGCTTGATTTCGGTAGTGATTATGCCGGGAACCCAGTTGTCGTTGCGCTGCCCGTAGAAACGCTTTCCCGATTCAACTTCTTCAACAACACTATTTATTGAACTGAGCCCTAAATTCTGGAAATCCTTTCTGAAAAACCTTGCGGGATGGTTTGAAAGATAAATTCCCAGAACTTCACGCTCGAATGCAAGCGAATCAAAAACATCCCACGCCGCGGCTTTATCGACCTGTTTGAGAAGATCTTCATCTGTCATGCCGGAACTGCCGCCGGAAGTCTCTTCAGCAAACGCGGCAAAAAGACTCATCTGACCGTTGTCTTTGTCTTCAGCCGCCTTGTTTCCCTCTTTCAGTGCATTCGGAAGCATTGCCAGAAGAAGTCCGCGGTTGATTCCGGTAAAATCAAAAGCACCCGCTTTTATCAGGAACTCTATCGCTCTGGAGTTGACTTTCGATTGAGACATCCTGCTAGTGAAGTCGATCAGAGATTTAAAGTCGCCGTTTTTCTCACGCTCTTTTATTATCTCATCAACAGCCGCTTCGCCGACGTTTTTAACAGCGCCGAAACCGTATCTGATCGTGTTTTCCTCGATACTGAAGCTGTTGAAACTTTTGTTTATGTCGGGAAGACAGACCTTGATTCCGCGGTCTCTCGCGTCGCTGATATACATGAAGACCTTGTTCGCGTCTCCGGCTTCTGAAGTGATGAGAGCAGTCAGGAATTCTGTCGGATAGTGCGTTTTGAGGTAAGCCGTCTGATACGAAATATAACCGTAACACGCCGCATGCGACTTGTTGAAACCGTAACTTGCGAACTTTTCCATATGGTCGAAAACCAGTTTCGCAGTCTCTTCCGAAATACCGTTGTTTTTGGCTCCGTCGATGAATTTTACTTTCGCTTCAGCCATTTTCGCGGCGATTTTTTTACCCATAGCCTTTCTAAGACCGTCAGCCTGTCCCATCGAGAACCCTGCAAGACGGCGCGAAATCTGCATGACCTGCTCCTGATAGACCATAAGCCCGTAAGTTTCGCTTAAAATCTCACTCAGCCAAGGATGGTCGTATTCGATCTTCTCCTTTCCGTGTTTTCTGCGGATGTAGTTCGGAATGATGTCCATAGGTCCCGGACGGTAAAGGGCGACAGCCGCGATAAGGTCTTCGATGCGGTCCGGTTTCATCTGATGTATCATCTTTTCAAAACCGCCGCTTTCCATCTGGAATATCCCTTTCGTACTGTTCTCGCAGATATATCTGTATGTTTCGGCATCGTCGAGCGGAATTTTCGATATGTCGAAATCCGGAACTTTCTTTCTGACAAGCATTACGGCATGGTTTATCATGGTGAGCGTTTTGAGCCCGAGGAAGTCGAATTTGACGAGTCCCACCAGTTCGACCATCGTCTTGTCATACTGTGTGACATGGTAGTTATCCTTATCGACGAATATCGGAGAATACTCGTAAATCGGCTTCTGACCGATGACAAGTCCGCATGCGTGCTTTCCCGGCTGACGGAGAAGCCCTTCTATTTTCACCGCGATATTGATGATCTTCGAAAAATCCGTGTTGTCGCGGATGACCTGCCTTTCGTTCGCAAAAGCATCGATCGCCGTGTTGAGCGACTTTATATTGTCAACATCTTCAGGAGCGATCCGCAATCCTTCGATCGCCTTTCTCAACTTGTCGGGATCGGCAGCGACATCTGCCGGAACATGATAGTCGTTCACAAGTTTGGCCGTTATATCCTTCGTTTTTTTCAAATACTGCGGAGAATACATGTCGGAAAACGAATCGGGAACTAGTTTAGCCAGTTTGTCGGCTGTGCTTATCGGAATATCAAGCGCGCGGGCGACATCACGGATAGCCGACTTCGCCTTGAGCTGACCGAAAGTGGCTATCTGTGCGACATTTTCAAATCCGTACTTATCTTCGACATACTGAATGACACGTTCGCGGTTGTCCTGACAGAAATCGACATCGAAATCGGGCATCGAAATTCGCTCCGGATTGAGGAATCTCTCGAAAAGAAGCTCGTAGCGCAGCGGATCGAGATCGGTAATTCTCGTGCAGTATGCGACAAGCGAACCGGCACCGCTGCCACGCCCCGGACCTACCGGAATTCCGTTGTTTTTCGCCCAGCGGATAAAGTCTGAGACTATGAGGAAATATCCCGGGAAATCCATTCTGATAATGACACCGAGCTCGTATTCGAGCCTGTCCCGGTAAGCCTGCTTCTTGTCTTCCGGCGTTCCCAGCTCCAGAAACCTCTCTTCGAGTCCTTTTTCAGCCATATCGCGCAGGAATTCTGCCGGAGTTTTGTCGCCGGTATTGAAAATCGGCAGATAGTTGTGCCCCAGATCAAGCTGGACATTGCATCTTTCGGCAATTTTCACGGTATTTTCTATCGCTTCCGTTCCCGCCTCACCGTAGACACTGAAAAGATTTCTCATCTCTTCTTCGCTTTTGAGATAAAACGCCGCCGTCTCGTGGTGCATTCTGTCGGTGTCCGTCACTTTTTTCTTTTCGTTTATGCAGAAAAGAATGTCCTGCGCCTCTGCGTCTTCCGGACTCAGGTAGTGGACATCGTTCGTTGCGACAAGTCCGACTCCGAGCTCTCTGGCAAGTTTTATAAGTTTGGGATTGACTTCTTCCTGCTCTTTTATCCCGTTTACCTGAAGTTCGATAAAGAAGTTATTCTTCCCGAAAAGCTCGATATATTCAAGCGCGATCCGCTTTGCATCATCGTCTTTTCCGGCAATTAGCGCTCTCGGGATTTCGCCGCCGAGACATGCGCTCGTTGCGATGATTCCCTCTGCATAATCTTTTATAAGCGTTCTGTCGATACGCGGCTTGTAGTAAAATCCGTCAACAAACGCGGTGGAAGCCATATAGCACAGATTTTTGTAACCGGTCTCGTTCTCGGCCAGAAGAAGCATGTGGAACGCATCGGATTTTACCTTTTCAGTTCTGTCGTGCGCCGAAATATAGGCCTCCATGCCTATGACCGGCTTTATCGCGGCGTTTTCAAGCTTGTTGTAGTTTCCTTTTTCGTCCTTGCCGATCATCGTCGTGTAGAAATCGACGACTCCGTGCATATTTCCGTGGTCAGTGATCGCAACTGCGTTCATGCCGAGCTTTTTCAGCTTTTTAGCCAGTTCGGCAGGCTTTACAAGACCGTCGAGAAACGAATAAATCGTGTGCAAATGCAAGTGGACAAACGCCATTTTATGCCTCGGTTAAAAAAATTTACAAGAGAAAGCATCTATTTAAGGATTTCTTTTGCAGATTTGAAAAATTCCTTTGCAAACACCACAAAAAAACCCGATAAAAGCGTCGCAATCAAAGTTATCAGAGCAACCATCATGGATTTCGGAAACGAACGGGTAACAAAAGGATCAGGAGCGTCAATGACTCTGACAGGAGGAACACCTATATTGGGTGAAATCGATGATTCGTACAATTTGGCCGACAAAGTTACATAGACTCTTTCTGCAAGCTCGACATCGCGCTTCAAATTTGCAAACGTAATCAAATTTTCAGGAAGTTTTTCCTGGCCGTCGGACATAAGGTTCAAAAATTCAGTCAGCAGCTTTTCCCCTTTGTCATATTGAGTAATGCTTGTTTTTATGACATTTTTAAGAGCGTTTTCACTCTCTTTTATCTCCTCGTCGGCAGCAACTCTGAGAGGGTGTTCGTCTGTTACACGCTGGGCGAGTTCATTGCGCTTGAAAAGAAGGGCGTTGTGATATTTGAGAGCTTCCTGTACTGAAGCCTCTTCGATCGGAACAGTTATCGGTTTTCCGGAATCCTTTTCAATGTTTTTCAATGTGTTTTCAAGGATCTTTCTCTTAAATTTAAACTCCTCAAGCTGAACCTTAACAGTCTCCTGTTTTTTCAACAGTTCAGGGAATTCGAGTTCAGGCATTATCGTATGTTCCTTCTGTTGAAACAGAATCATTTTTTCAGCCTTTTCCTGTATGCCGAGAGAAAGTTCTTCCAGCATATTGTTGATATATTCCTGTTTTGAAACTTTGTCTTTATTTTCCCAATCGCCCTTTTTCGCTATATAGACAGCGATGAGATCATTCAGCACACGTACAGACATAAGAGGACTTTCGTGGGTAAATGCCAAGCTTATAAACTCCTCATTTCCACCTTTTTTAAGATTCAAAGGTCCTGAATTAGACGCATCATCGATTTTCAAAATTTTAGATATCCTGTCTCTCGTTGAGATTATATCTTTGTAAGCAAATTCATATTCTCCTGCGACATTGAAAGTTCCGATCTTTTCAAGAGAAAGTGTTCCATTGCCGCAAGTACAGTCGGAATTCCATGCACATTCGGCTTTTTCTCCGTTGAATTCAACAGTATAACCTTCTTCCGTTGCACGGATCCTGCCTTTCCCCATCTTAAACGGTTCCGGAATCTTTTTAAAAATTACAAATGCATCTTCAGGTTGTTTTCCAAAAATTTTATTCCAATAATGGAAGAACATATTGTTATTTTTTTTCTCAACCTTCATTTGAAGATTATTTTTTTCTATCACCAAATCCATGAGCGCTCTGCTTTTGAGCAGCTCAATATCTATACTCTTGTTGTTCGATGCTACTCCGCCTATAAACTGACTGACCATGTCAAACGGAGAAATCGAAGTCGATCCTTGAGAATTTCTTATTTCTATCGAAGAATCGACAGTATATACCGGGGTTAAAAAGAAAAGAAAAACACAAACTATAATTACAAAAACAGTTGCGGAAGAAATACAGTAAAGTCTTTTATTATCGCGGATAATTTTTATAAAATCATCGATAGTTATCTCCAGACGCACGCTCTTCTTCGTGACAGCCTCAGTATTTTCGGTTGATGGAACATTGTCTTGTGTATTATCCATAAGAACCTCATTATGAACAAAAATCAAAAGCGCGATATTATACGAATAACCCTAATAAATGCAAATAAGAAGGGCAAATTCCCTAAAAACAAACCAAAAAAGCTGCAACTTCTTGTAAAATCTAAACTTTTCGTGTATAAACGCGCGGTTTTTATTAACTTTTCTCAAGGTTAGTATGAAAAACATCAATAATATCAGAAACTTTTCAATCGTAGCCCATATCGATCACGGCAAATCGACTCTTTCAGACAGGCTTCTCGAAATGACAGGCGGCTTAAGCGAAAGAGAGATGACAGAACAGTTTTTGGACGACATGGAGCTTGAAAAAGAGCGCGGAATCACAATAAAGGCGCGTGCCGTCACCGTTTTTCACGAATACAAAGGCGAAAAATACGAGTTCAACTTCATCGACACTCCCGGACACGTCGATTTTTCATACGAAGTTAGCCGCGCACTCACTAGCTGCGAAGGCGCTCTGCTTGTAGTCGATGCAACTCAGGGCGTCGAGGCTCAGACTCTGGCGAATGTCTATATGGCAATAGACAACGACCTCGCGATAGTTCCGGTAATCAACAAAATCGACCTTCCGAGCGCCGATGTTGAAAAAACGAAAACTGAGATCGCAGACATCATCGGAATCGACACAGAGGACGCTTCCCTCGTTTCGGCAAAAACCGGTGTCGGCGTACGTGAACTTTTGGATAAAATCGTGACTGAAATTCCAGCACCCAAGACAGATCCTTCAATGAAAACAAGGGCTTTGGTCTTCGACAGCTGGTTTGACGCATACGTCGGAGTCAGAATGATGGTGAGAATGTTCGACGGAGAAATCAAAACCGGAGACATCATTCATCTCATGCACTCGGATGCCGATTACGAAGTTATCGAAATCGCGAAATACATGCCTTTCCTTAAAAAAGTCGATTCGCTTTCTGCTGGCGAAGTAGGCGTCGTCGCAGCAGGAATCAAGACGATCCACGATGTCAGGATAGGCGAAACTATAACTCTGGCAAACGATCCGACAACAACTCCCCTTCCCGGCTTCAAACCGATGAAACAGATGGTTTTCTGCGGAGTTTTTCCGGTAGAAACTTCAAAATACGAGGAAGTAAAACGCGCCGTCGAAAAGCTCGCCCTCAACGATTCGAGTTTTTCATACGAACCTGAAAATTCGACCGCGCTCGGCTACGGTTTCCGCTGCGGATTTTTGGGAATGCTTCACCTTGAGATCGTAAAAGAACGTCTGGAGCGTGAATTCGGGCTTGAACTTATCACTACGGCCCCCAGCGTAGCATACAAAGTAGTACTAACGAACGGCGAAGAAGTCATCGTCGAAAACCCCGACAAGCTTCCGAAACCGCAGATAATCGCCCACATCGAAGAGCCCATCGTCAAGGCGTCGGTCTTCACTCCGGCTGAATTTATCGGCGGACTCGTAAAACTCTGCCTTGATAAGCGCGGCAAACAGAAAAACATGATCTATCAGGCGGCTGACCGCGTCATCCTTGAATACGAAATGCCGCTCAGCGAAATAGTTTATGACTTTTACGACAAACTGAAATCGATCTCGCGCGGGTTTGCTTCGCTTGACTACGAATTTGACCGCTACGAGAAATCGAACCTCGTAAAAATGGACATTCTCATAAACGGAGAACCTGTTGACGCCCTTTCCGTCATCGTCCACAAGGACAATTCATACCAGATGGGCCGATCACTTGTCATGAAGATGCGCCGCGTCATACCGAGACAGATGTACGATGTCGCGATCCAGGCAGCAATAGGCTCGACCGTAATTTCACGCGAAACGGTAAAGGCTTACAGAAAGGACGTAACCTCGAAATGCTACGGCGGCGACGTATCGCGAAAGAGAAAACTCCTCGAAAAGCAGAAAGAGGGAAAGAAGCGGATGAAACAGCTCGGAAATGTCGAGATCCCGCAGGAAGCCTTCCTTGCAGTCCTTGAAGCAGGCGAAGAAGACCAGTAAAAAATGCCTCTTAAGTTATTGATTTCGCTTATTTTTTTAATTTTACCATTTATTTTTTACGCTGAAGAAACGAAACAGGAAAACGAGGGAATTCCGACAAAAGTCGAAACAAAAGACGAAAAAGAGGAGAAAAAGCTTGGAATCATCGCCTTTCCCATCGTCTTTTATTCAAGCGACACGAATTTCGGTTTCGGCGCCTCGGCTGTCCTTCACAAAGAGCACTACAAAGACGATTACGTGAGCAAGTCGAACTCGCTTGCTTTCGTCTTCTTTTACACGCTGCGAAACCAGCTCCTCAACGCGAACGTCGGCAACCTGTATTGGGATAATGCGAACTGGCACTGGAAAAGCAGACTCACTTTCAAGAAATATCCGACCGATTTTTACGGAATCGGAAACGACACGAAGCCTTCTGACCACGAGGTTTTCGAGCCGTTCACTTTCAAGTTTGAAAACTCGATAAACCGCCGTGTCTGGCGCTCTTTTTACGCCGGAATCTCGCTTTCGCAGGGCTATCACATGCTAGTAAAATCAAAGAAAGAAGGACTTGCACAGTCTTATTTCGAAAAGCACAGAAAAGAGGGCTTCATCTCCGGAATCGGCTTGCGCTTAAGCTACGACAGCACCGACGACTCGTTTTTTCCGACAACCGGCAGTTTTGCCGAAGTCGTTTACCAGTATCACCCGTTCTGGCTCGGCAGTCAGTACAGTTTTTCGAGGGTTTTCATCGACGGACGGACTTTCGTAAAGATTCCTATCCCCAAATTCGAGTCGGTTTTGGGATTTCAGCTGATGTTTGAAGGCATACACGGCAATGCGCCCCTTTCGTTCCTGCCGACTATCGGAGACAAGGACATGATGCGCGGTTACGTCGGCGACAGATTCCGCGACAACTACATGCTTGCAGCACAGACTGAATGGCGCTTTCCGATCTATTGGAGATTCGGAGGAACACTTTTTTTCGCCGCAGGAAAGGTGCAGCATAATTTCACCGATTTCATCTTTCAGGATATCAAATACGGCGGCGGATTCGGAATAAGAGTGCAGCTCGCGAAGAAAAAAAAGATAAATCTGCGTTTTGACATGGGTTTTACCCCGGAAGGCTACAAATTCTACTTCAACCTGCTCGAGGCTTTTTAAAAAAATTCATATTTTTGTTGCATTTTAAATGAATCGGACTATAAAGGTTGCGCTTTTTGCGGGCCTATAGCTCAGTTGGTAGAGCCCCCGGCTCATAACCGGATGGTCAGAGGTTCGAACCCTCTTGGGCCCACCACTCTTTTGTGGAGGCTGGATTTGCTGTTTATTTACAACTTTCACGACATAAATTTGAAAAAGCACTTGTTCAAAACAAGTGCTTTTTTTTTGCTTTTTAACTAATGGAGGCTCCTTTGCTCGAAGAACTGAAAAAACTTGTAAGTCTGCAGAACGTTGACTCTGAGATTTTCAAACTTGAAGAAGAGTTGGACACCCTGCCGGACAAAAACGACGCTCTTGAAGAACAGATCGTTGAAAAGGAAAACAAGATCAAAGAACTTAAAAACGCCATCGACATTCAGGTAGACGAAAAAGAAAAGAGAGACGAGATTTACAAAAAAGGCGAAGAAAAGCTCAAAACGATCACCGGAAAGCAGTCCGCCATCAGAAACAAAGAGGAATACAATGCTCTTTTGAGGGAAATCGACAACATCAAAAGGTTCAACCGCGACCTCAGCGATGAAATTGCCGAAATAAACAAGGAAATCGAAGCAAAAACCGAAGAACTCAACATTACCGAAGAGCAGTTCTCACGCGAAATAGAGGGCTTCAAAAAACAGATCGAAATCAACTCGAAAAGAATGGACGAGCTCGACAAAACGATCGACAAGCTCTACGACGAAAGGGAAAAACTTTCGAAAAATATCAGACCTGCTGTTTACAACAAATATCAGAGAATCATTGAAACTTCACCGAACGGCAAAGCGATAGCAATGGCTGAGCACAGAGTCTGCCTCGGCTGCAATATGACGCTTCCGCCGGAACTTTACAACATGGTTCTCCGTGCAGTCAGAATCGAAGTCTGTCCGAACTGCCAGTGCATACTTATCCCAGGCGACAACCACTCGGACAACAAAAAGTCTTCAGAAAAAGAAGAAAACTAGTTCTTTTACTTGTGAAAAAGTAGCACTTCCAGTCGCTGATATTCAGAGGAAAGTCCGGACTCTTCAGGGCAGAGGGCTGGCTAACGGCCAGGAGCAGTGATGCTACGGAAAGTGCAGCAGAAAATAAACTACCCGATTTATCGGGAAAAGGTGAAAAGGCGGAGTAAGAGCCCACCGGGGTCACGGCGACGCGGCCCGCATGGCAAACCCCCCTCGGAGCAAGGTCTAATAGAAATGCCATCTGCCGCGGCAGATAAGGATCGCCCATCCGACGCATTCGGGTTGACCGCTTGAGATTGCAGGTAACTGTAATTCCAGATGAATGACTGGATAAAACAGAATCCGGCTTATGTGCTACTTTTTCTCCACTTTTTCCCGAAAAAGTTCATTTAACCGCAAACTTAAAAACGGAGGAACGATGTCTGCAAGAGATGCATGGAAAAGCAAACTCGGTTTCATTCTGGCGGCAGTCGGAAGTGCCGTAGGTCTCGGAAATATCTGGAAATTTCCCTATATCGTAGGTAAAAACGGCGGCAGCGCATTTATTTTCATATACCTTGCCTGCATCATTCTGGCGGGCATCCCGATACTTATAGCCGAAATTTACATCGGCAAAAAAAGCCAGCTCAACCCGGTCGGAGCCTTCCGCTTCTTCCAGAAAGGCAAATTCCCCTTTTCTATTATCGGCTACATCGGAGTTTTTTGCGGAATCATCATCCTTTCGTATTATTCTGTAATCACCGGCTGGATCTGCCATTATCTAATGCTCTCTTTCCGCGGATTTTCGGGAACTGAAACCGAAATCAAGGAAATTTTTACAACCATGAACGCAACTCCGTGGATCAATATCGCATGGCACACTTTCGTAATGGGCACCATAATGCTGATTCTTGTGAAAGGAGTGCGCCAGGGAATCGAAGCCGTCAGCAAAATCCTCATGCCGATGCTGGGACTTCTGCTTTTCGTTCTCGTCTGCTATTCACTCACTCTTGACGGAATGAAAGAGGCTTGGCACTTTCTGACTTATCCCGATTTTTCAAAAATATCAGGCGGTTCTATCCTTGAAGCACTCGGGACCTCGTTTTTCACCCTTTCACTCGGAATGGGCGCAATGATAACTTACGGAAGCTACCTCAAAGGAGATGTCAGCATCACCAAATCGGCGGTTCAGATCGCATCTATCGACACACTTATCGCCTTTCTGGCTGGAATCGTTATCTTTCCGATAGTTTTTTCCAACAATCTCGAACCCAGCGCAGGTCCCGGACTCATATTCCAAACCCTTCCCGTTCTTTTTGCCAAAATGCCCGGCGGACATATCGTTTCAGTCATCTTTTTCTCACTCGTCCTCTTTGCCGCGATAACAAGCGCCATCTCTCTTCTTGAAGTTGCAGTATCATTCATAATCGACGAATTCAAGTGCTCAAGAATAAAAGCGATTTTGATAATGGGAACCGTAATCTGGCTGCTAGGAATCCTTTCGGCGGTATCATCATGGAATGTCGCGGGAACACCTTTCCTCGACCTTTTCGACAAGATCGCTTCCTGCTACATGCTTCCGCTCGGCGGCCTTTGCACCGCACTCGTTTTCGGCTGGGCAATAACCACCGAAAGCAAATACAAAGAGATCGGCACATCCGCAGTCACGAAAACGCTCCTTTTCGCCGCGAAATATGTCTCGCCCATCCTTCTTCTTGTAGTTTTCCTTAAAGAAATCGGGTTGTTCTAGGATTTTACGCTTTTTTCTTTCTGAGATCTTCGATCCACTTGATTATGACTGGGAAGAAGACGAGATTGACTAAAGTAACCATGACTATTCCGATCGAAGCCATGATCCCGATGGACTGCAGACCTTTATGCTTTGCCAGAGCGACACTGCCGAAGCCGACAAGAGTCGTAAGCGACGAATAGAAAACCGAACCGCCCGTATTTTTGAGGTTTTCGATCATCGAATCGGCCGAAGAGCGGTAGCGGTAGTAGATGTGTATTGCCGAATCTATGCCGGTACCGATGACTGTCGGAATAATTATCATATTGAAAACATTGAACTTTATGCCGCAGCAAACTGCAACAAGGATCATCCAGAGAATGCCTGCTGCAAGCGGAAGGAAGACGACAAAAGCGTTTACAAACGAGCGGTAAAGCAGAAAGAGCACAATGAATACCGAGCAGAATGCGAAAACTATCGCCAAGGGAACGTGGATATCTATGACTTTTTTGATTTCGCCGAGAAGCATATACGAACCCAACAGCTTGTAATCGTTGATGTTTCCATGGATCGTGCCGAACTCGCTCTTTATGCGCATAACGTCTTCAACATTCGATTTGTTGCCGCCTAAAGCGACCATGATAAAGCGGTCGGAAGAGCCGTCTTTGAGAGAAAGTTTGTCGGTTATCCAGTCTGGAAGTTTTTCGCGCTCCATGACGGAATCAACTTCGAGGAAAGGTTTGAATTCCTTATTGAATTTCTCGATTTCCGCCTCGCTGAAAAGATTTATTTTACGCTCAATGAGCCTTTTTATGTTTTTGATTATTTTGATTTTTTCCTCCTGCTCTTCAGGAAGGAAAGTGTAGATCGAAATCAGATCCTTCAATTCTATCGAAGTCGATTTCTCTTTTTTCATTTTCGTCAGGACTCTTGTCGCATCCTCGGTCTCCTCAGCCGAAGCAGTTACGATGAACGAAGGAAGTCCCGTCGAAAGGACATCTGTTTTCTCCTTTTTCTGAGCCGCAACATAGTGGTTTGTTATCGTGTCATCGTATTTTCCTGGGAAAGTGAGGTTGTCGAAATTGTATTCTATGGACCCGAATTTGACTGAAACTGCCGCAATGACCGTTATTACAAGAAAAATCGCGGTAACAAGTGCCGGTTTTTTTGAAAAACGGATAAAAACCGAAGCGAGGAAATCGGTCGTTCTCGCCTTGATTTTCAGTTTGCCGAATCTGTCAAAAAGAAAGACTATCGACGGGAAAAATATCATGATCGCGATAAAAGAGGTCGAAACGCCGAGAGCAGCAGCCAGACCAAAGTCGGAAAAGCCTTTAAAATCTATCATTATCAGCGAGAAAAAGGCTACGACAGTCGTTATCGCGCCTGAAAAAATAGACGGCATCGTGTTGGGCAGAGAAAGTTTGAGAGCCTCTTCGGTGTTTTCAGTCTTTGCAGCCTGTTCGCTGAAACGACCGAGAAGATGGATCGAAAAGTCGATTCCCAAACCGTAGAGGATCGTGAATGAAAACGCCGAAATGATGTTGAATCCGCCGACAAAGAACTGCATCGCGGAAATTGCGCTGAGCACTCCGACTGAAAGCGGAAAAAAGACGATGAAAAGCGCTTTTACCGACCTGAAATAGAAAATTATCGTGAGCGAAAGCAGGATTATGCAGATTGCCAGAGTCGAAAAGACGTCATTGTAAATCGCAGTCATTTCGCGCAGTTTGTTGCGGAAAAGCCCGCCCGCTTCGACTTCGACTCCGAGTTTTTCGGGCTGAACTTCGGCAATCGCCTTTTCAAGCAGATCGACGATTTTTTTGCTGTCGGCAACATTGGTTTCTCCGCCAGCCGGACGAACTTTCATAGCAACGTAAGTCCCCTTCTCGGCTTCGAAGAACTTGTCCATTTTATATTTTACGCGGTAATCCTCCGCCCTTTTCAGGACTTCGTCCATTTTTGATGTAAGGTCGCTTGATTCTTCCGTATTTTCGTCGGTTTCAGAGCCGTTTTCCTCCTGATTTTCACCCAAAGTGAGCTCTCTTTTTACAGCTTTTGCAATTTCGCCGCTGATTTCATCCTTTATCTTCTGAAGCTCTTCAACAGTTGCGAAAAGAAGTGCGTTTTTTTCAAGATACTCGACATCACGGTCGAATTCGATGAACCTGACGAGCGGATTCCCGTCGATTTTCGCCTTTATCTGACGCAGCGCTTCGATGTTTTTCTCACGGTCGTCCGACTTCGCAACAACAAGAACCGTCGAATAGCTTCCGACAATGTTCTCCATTTTTTCAAGCTCGATGACTGTCTCGTTCGCACCTTTGAAAAGTGCGCGCAGATCGGTATCGATCTTGAGGTTGTGCTTGAGATAAAAGAGCTCGCACACCATGACTGCGACAAGGCAGATCACCATAAAATACGTGTGTTTAGCCGAAAAACCGATGAATTTTTTGTAGAAATTTTTCAAAAGAACCTCTTGTTGTTTTTATTGCTTTCCGTAAAGCGCGGTTTCGGTTTTCGAGCCGTTTTCACGCACCGCACCGAGAAATTTTTTGACTTTTTTGAGAGCGATTCCCCGTTTGAGAGAGCTGATCTTATCAATGAAAAGAATCCCTTCCAAGTGGTCGTTTTCATGCTGGATCGCGACTGCCGGAAGTCCGCTCACCTTGATTTCCTGCGGTTTTCCCTCGACATCGAAATACTTGCAGACGATCGTTTCAGCGCGCTCGACATCGGCATTGTACCTCGGAACGCTGAGACAGCCTTCGCCGTAAACGATCTTTCCTTCTTTTTCGGTAATTTCGGGGTTTATAAAAGCTACCGGACGGAATTCCGCGCTTTTAGGCTTTTCGCCGTTTTCTTCAGCTTTTACAAAATCCAAATAGCCGAAATCTATAACGAAAATACGCAGTGAAACACCGACCTGAGGCCCTGCGATGCCGAGACCGTCGGCAGCGCGCATCGTTTCCGCCATATTGTTTGCAAGTTCTTTGAGTTCATCGTTGAATTCGGTTACAGGTTTTGCCTTTTCGCGCAGAACTTTGTCACCGACAGTCGAAATATGCAGAAGCGCCATGATTTCTCCTAAACATTGAATCTGAAATTGATAATATCGCCGTCTTTAACGACGTACTCCTTTCCTTCAAGCCTGTAAGCCGCCGCTTTTTTGCACTCGGCTTCGCTTCCATACTTGATGAAATCGTCAAAGTGGACTACTTCGGCTCGTATGAAACCGCGCTGGATGTCGGAGTGGATCTTTCCTGCGGCGTAAAGAGCCGGAGTGCCGTTTTTGATAGGCCAAGCCCTGACTTCGTCGCTTCCAGCAGTGAGGAAGGAGATAAGTCCCAGAGCGGCGTAGGCACTTTTTATAAAGCGGACAGAAGCACTTTCCGAAAGACCGTAATCCTTCAAAAATTCGAGCTGTTCTTCGGGAGCTAGTTCCGAAAGTTCGACTTCAAGCGGCGCACTGACGCAGAAGCATGAAACTCCGTCTGCTTCAAGTTGTTTTGCAAGTCCTTCGGGAACATTCTGCTCGCCTTCCGGCTGGTTGACGAGAACGATCATCTTTTTGAGAGAAAGGAAGTTGTAGTTCGCGATAAGCTCGGCTTCTTCGGGAGAAACAGTATCGGCTGAGGGAAATTCACCGCTTTCGAAAACATCGCGCAGCCTCTGGAGAACTTTGAGCTCCGGCGGATTTTTCTTTTCCTTCATTTCGCGTTCAAGCCTTTTTTCGATAACTACGAAATCTGTAAGTATCATATCTTCCTTGATTTTTTTGTATTCAAGAGCTGGGTCGGCAGCATCGGAAGTCATAAGCGAATCGAAATTTCTGAGCGTCATAATGAGAAGATCGGACTTCTGGATAAGATTTTTTACTTTCGCGGGAAGGGCGCTCTCTTTTGACGGCGGAACCGTGTAGTCGCTGAGAACGAACTCGCTGTAAGTTTTCTTTTTCGGGTTGTATATTTCGGAAAGTTTGTCGATTCTTTCATCGGGAACTTTGATCGTTCCGACAGTTTCCTCTTTTTTGCCGCTCTCGATTCCGGTCAGAGCCTGAAAAACCGTGCTCTTCCCTGAAAACGGCAAACCGATTAGTGCAGCTTTCATTCTTTTTCACCTCTGAAAATTATTGTTAACAGCTATTTGATTTTAAAATCGGGCGTTATCGTCAGAATCCTCGAATCGAGTTTTTCGGGAATAAAGGTGATTTTGCTTCCTTTTTTTGCCGTGATAAGCGGAAGGAAAGCCATATTTTTCACATCCGCCGGATCGACGATATCGTTTTTCATTTTGTATGTATGCTCTATTCTGTAAACTCCGTAAAGCTTCGGAAACATTCCTGTTTTCGCACGCTGCTGAATACGTACCGTAAGAATTATCTTCTCGTTTTTTTCATCAAAGACGACATTTTCGACGACCGCTTCGGTATATTCGTCCCTTGAGGTGTTTTCTCCGCTCTTTTTGACGAACATTTCAGAAGTTTCCGCCATTGACTGACGTCTCACGCCGGCTTCCGCGACATCGAGATCAATATTTTTCAGAAGCTCGAAAAGGCTGTCCGGAGTCGTCGTCGGGAAAAAGAGATCTTTTCCCAGAATTTCGATACTGAGGTCCGGCATCTGGGCAAGCATTTCCTTTCTGAGATCGTTCGGCTTTATTCCGTCGGCAACTTTGACGAGAACTCCGCCGTTTTTAGCCACCCACGACTGAGCGATCATCGGAAGCCACGAACCGTCAACACTTTTCAGAATAAAAGGTTTTGCGAAAATGTCGGAAAAAAGCAGGATAATAAAGGCAAAAACCGCAATTCCGGCTAAAGAAAAGAGACTATTTCTTTGATTTTTTCGATTTTTCATATGATTTCGCCTCTGGTCTAGGCTGCTTTTTGTGGAAATAATAAAGAACTGCAAATCCGAAAATGATGAACGGAATACTCAGATACTGCCCCATCGTGAGTCCTTCTTCAAACACCTGATATTCCTTGATAAATTCAATACAGAAACGGAAGGAGAAGTAAAGAATCAGAAAAAGCGCGGTGTAAAGACCCGACTTCCTGTGATCTTTGCGGACAAACGAAACGGTAAGCATGATAATGAGGATCACAAAAGCGCCGAAAGCCTCGTAAAGCTGCGAAGGATGACGGACAGGCCAGTAGTTTATCAGGCATTCCATTTTTGAAATATCGCAGTGGCCTGTAGCGGCGTTTATCGCGAGTTTCATGTCGTCCGGGTTTCTCAGGAATTTGAATCCCCACGGAACAGTCGTTATTTTGCCGACTATCTCGCTGTTGAAAAAGTTGCCTAATCTGACGAATGTCGCTCCCATGATGCCGGGAAAAACAACGCCGTCGGCAAGGTCCGTAAACGAAAGTTTGTATTTTCTGGATATGAAGATGACCGCGACGATAAGCCCGACAGTCGCGCCGTGGCTTGCGATACCGCCTTTATAGACCTTGAGTATTTCAAGCGGATTACTGAGATAGTAAGACGGTTCGTAAAAAAGGCAGTGAACAAGGCGCGCGCCGATAACAGTCGCGACAACGCCCCAGATCAGAAGATCGTCTGCCATTTTGTCGGGAAAACCGTATTTCCGGTAGATCCTGCGTGCGAGATAAAAGCCGATAAGGATCGCCGTGGCGAAGAGAATCCCGTAATATCTGAGCTGCAAAGGACCGATGTTGGCAATCACCGGATCGATATTCCAGACGATATAATTGTTCATTAGGGAAAGCTCCATTAAGATCAATTAGTTAAGCGGTTCAACATTGAAAAGCAGTTTTGCCTTGATGCTTGCTTCAAGAGTTCCTTCCGGCTTCATAGCCTGCGGATAAAAAACGTAATAGCTCTTTATTCCGAGCTGGAAATCAAGGTGTTTGATCGCGTGCTGAAGCGTATCCTTGCCTTCGTAAGTATAGATCAGATTCATAACCTGTTCCGAAGAATAGGTATCATCATCGGTTTCGAATACACCGATAAGATATTTTTTCTTCTCTGAAATCGAACCGTCGGTCGCTGAATCATCTTCTATCGTAGCCGAGAAATAATCCTCAGGAACTCCGTTTTCATCAATGCCCTTGTATATGCAGTGTTTGAGTTCATCACCGTCCTGACACGGCGTACCGTCAGCTCTGAACGGGTTGATAGACTGTGCATAAAGTTCGGCTTTCATTCTGAACGCATTGTTTCCCGCAACGTTGTTCGGCGGATTTTTGATTGTGAAAGTAAGTTCGTTCAAAGTAGCCGAATAGATTTTATTGAGGTATTTTTTGTACTTTTTAAGATCTTTCTGTTCAGCCATTCTGATCTGCATCGATTCGTTTTCCTGACGGACTTCAAGATGGAGACAGGTTTCATCTGCTTTGATCCTGCATCTGTCAATTTCTTCAAGTCTGACAGTTTCTGAGAGTGCGCAGAAACTCGAAATATTGGCAATCGTCATGTATGCGTTAGTTGCTTCGTCCTTCTCTTCGAAATTGGAATCCTCGAAATCGCAAATGGAAAAACTCATAGTCTCGTGCTGAAGATCATCGACCATTGGAGTTCTGAAATCAATCTCTTTTGAAACGACTTTTCCGGCAATAAGATCAAGTATGTCGTCAGTCTTAAACTGAGGATAATTCATAATCTGGGCATCAGGAATTTTCAGTTCGTTGAAAAGAGTGTCGGTCACAACCTTAAGTTCTTTGTTGAAAATTGTTTCGATGCCGTTGAGACCCTCGGTGATATTGATTCTGTAGGTCGCAGGGCTCGCTTCGTTGTTCTCTTCGAAAGGATAGTCGATCGAAATCGGAATAAGCATGAATTCCGAACACGACGTGAGCAGAACAGCAAAAAGTACTGCCGAAATCAAAGCAGAAATTTTGTTAATGATTTTCATTAGTTTCCCCTTCTTTAAGTAAGTAATCTTCCATAAATTTATCTAAAATCTGTTCTCCGTCAAGCACTGCGTCGGCATTTCCGGTTTCGAAATCGGTCCTGTGATCCTTGACCATTTTGTAGGGATGCAGGACATAACTTCTGATCTGGCTTCCGAAGTCGATTCCCATTTTCTGTTTTTCGATTTCGGAAGACTCCTCCTGCTTTTTCTGAAGCTCGAATTCATAAAGCCTCGATTTCAGGATCTTCATAGCCGTCGCCTTGTTTTTATGCTGGCTTCTGTCGTTCTGGCACTGAACGACGATGCCGGTCGGAATGTGGGTTATCCTTATCGCCGAATCGGTCTTGTTGACGTGCTGACCGCCTGCGCCGCCCGAACGGTAAGTGTCGATCTTCAAGTCTTTTTCGTCAATTTCTATTTCGATCGAATCATCGATTTCGGGAGTTACGAAAACGCTTGCGAACGAGGTGTGACGCCGTTTGTTGGCATCGAACGGGCTTATTCTGACAAGCCTGTGGATACCGATCTCAGCCTTGAGGTAACCGTAAGCGTAGTCGCCTTCCGCAATGAAAGTGATGTTTTTTATAGCCGTGGCGTCATCGCCGGTATTTTTATCGATGACTTCAAGCCCGTAGCCTTTGCGCTCGCACCATCTCGCGTACATTCTCGAAAGCATTACCGCCCAGTCCTGCGACTCTCTGCCGCCGGCGCCTGCGTTTATGCTTACGATAGCGTTCATCAGGTCTGTTTTGCCGCCGAGCATCTTCTGGAATTCGATTTTGTCGACAAGTTCGTCGATCTTAACGAGCATAGCCTCAGCCTCGCCTTCGATAGACGGATCTTCGTCAAAAAGCTCTTTCGCAACGGTAAGTTCTTCTATTTCAGATTCCAGCTTGGAATAAAGCTCCAGATTGCTTTCAAGGACACGTTTTTCCTTGTTGAGAGCCGCCATTTTAGCGGTATCCGACCAGATTTCGGGCAGATCGAGCTGCTTTTTAAGCTCGTCGAGACGTTCTCTTTTTGAATTTATGGCAAGCGATTCAAAGAAAATCTTCGATTTCTGATCGAGTTCGGCAAGTTTCTGTTCCAGATCTTTAGAAGTCAGCGGCATTATTCCCACCTTAGATTTTCAACGTTTATTTTAGCGCCGTATTCAGTCATCATTTTATCGCGGTACCCGTCCCACTTTTCAGTGCCGTATTTCGCAATCAGCTCTTCAACTATCAGCGGATAAGCCAGATTGAAACTCAAGTGTCTCTTGTAGGCAAAACCGGCGATCTCGATTATTGTATAAAAGTTCTCGCTGTCAAGATAAGGGCCGAGTATTTCGCCCGGGAAACTCGCCAGAACGTCATCTTTCCACGATTCGCCCATCACGTCGTCGCTGAAAAGCCCCCAGTCGCCGTTGTTTCTCGCCAGAATTTCGTCGTCGGAAAGACTTGCCGAAAGAATCCTGATGCTCGCACCGTCACGAAGCTGCTGCGCGATATCCTCGGCATTTTTTTTGTTCGTCACTCTGACTGCGTAAAGGCGGTAGAGCTTCTCACGCAGAAATTTGTCCTTGTTTTCGATGTAATACTGCCGCACGGCCTCGTCGTCTATCGCATAAACTTCGCGTTTTGTCCTCTTGCTCATGTACTCTACGATGGTTTTTCTCCTGAAGTCCTCGATTTTATTCCTGATTTCAGGAATATCACCGACACCTTCGCTCTTTCCCATTTCGTAGAGGAACTTTTCTGAAATCTCTCTGAAAAGATAATTTTTCCGCATCTCTTCGGTGTCGGGCATGTTGTTCTGCCGCAGCCAGATATTGTATTTCAGCTTGAAATCGGAGACGGAGACAACATCGCCTTTGAAAACGTAGACTATGGAATCGTCCTTTAACTTTCCGCAGGACGCCAAAAGCACTAAAACTGTTGCAAAAACACAAAAAAAGCGGCTCATTTCACCTCCAAAGACCGGAGATTTTACTCAATTTAACGCGCATTACAATAAAATAAATTAAGGGAAAAAAATTCTTGCCTTTTGACCGCTCATTATTATGGTATGCCGTTTTTTTGTTATTAACTTCTTTGCGAGGTCAGAATGAATATTCAGGGGCTTATGCAGCAGGCTCAGAAAATGCAGAAGAGAATGGCGGCTTTAGAGGCTGAGTTCAAAACCGAAACTTTCAATACAGAAGCGGGCGGCGGCGCTGTCAAAGTTACGATGACCGGCGATATGAAGATCACGAACATCGAATTTTCGAAGGATCTTCTTAGTGACGATCCCGAAATGCTCACCGATCTTTTCACCGCGGCTGTAAACCAGAGCATCGAAACTGTCAGAAAAGAGAAGGAAAACAGGCTTTCGAAGCTTGTCGGCAACAAGATAAACGGTTTCCCGGGTCTTTTCTGAGGTCGTAATGGAAGGAATGGAGAAATCTTTCGTCTCTCCGGCAGCCCAATCGATGAGGACGCTGGTCGAAGAGTTCAAAAAACTTCCGGGGATCTCCCTGAAAGCGGCACAGAAGCTCTCCTATTCCATGCTCTGCGATCCGAAAATGAAAAACACCCTCAAAAAAATAATCGAACTTTCTGAAAACGTCGAAATCTGCGATACCTGCGGAGCTTTCAAAGCTGCGGGTGCAGAGTGCGCGAACTGTTCTTCCGATAGTGACATCATCTGCGTCGTCGCGACTTACGGCGATATGTCGGCAATCGAGCGCAACGGCTGTTTCAGAGGTTCCTTCCACATTCTCGGCGGTCTTATCGCGCCGCTTGAGAACATCCTTCCCGAAGATCTGAAGATAAAAGAGCTCAGACAGAGAGTCGAATCGAATCCGGGAAAGGAAGTTCTTCTCGCCCTTCCCTTCTCGATCGAAGGAGACGCGACGGCGCTTTACATCAAAGACTCCCTTGAAAACTGCGATGTCAGAATATCCCGCATAGCGAGAGGGCTTCCTGCAGGGGCGGCACCTGATGTTCTCGACAGGAGAACGGTTCTCGAAGCGTTCAACGGGAAAACTTATATTAACTAACCTTAGATACGGAGGATTTTATGGCAAAAAAAACTATGAAATGTGTTGACGGAAACACGGCTGTCGCTTACGCAAGTTTCCCGATGACGGAAGTTGCAGCGATCTATCCCATCACTCCGAGTTCGCCGATGGCTGAAGTTACCGACGAATGGAGCGCAAACGGCAAAAAGAACATTTTCGGAAACGACCTCATCGTTGCCGAGCTTCAGTCTGAAGGCGGTGCGAGCGGCGCGGTCCACGGTTCACTGAGCGGCGGTGCGCTTACCACAACATACACCGCTTCCCAGGGTCTTCTTCTCATGATCCCGAACCTTTACAAAATCGCAGGCGAGCTTCTTCCTGGCGTTTTCCACGTTACGGCAAGAGCAATAGCCAGCCACGCTCTTTCGATCTTCGGCGACCACACCGACGTTATGGCATGCCGTCAGACAGGCGTATGCATGATCTCCAGCACATCGGTCCAGGAAGCTTACGACCTGGCACTTGCGACCCACATTTCGGCTCTGCGCGCAAGACTTCCCTTCATCCACTTCTTCGACGGCTTCAGAACGAGCCACGAAATTTCGAAAATCGAGATACTCGACGACGAAGATATCAAAACGATAGTTCCTTACGATGCTATCGCTGACTTCAAAGAAAGAGCTCTCCGCCCCGAAAGACCGGTTCTCAAAGGTTCGGCTCAGAACCCCGACATCTTCTTCCAGGCAAGAGAAGCCTGCAACACCTACTACGACCAGGCTCCGATGATCGTTCAGGAAGCTTTTGACGCAGTTTCGAAACTCACTGGCAGAAGCTATCACCTTTTCGACTACTACGGCGATCCTGAAGCTGAGAGAGTCATCATCGCTATGGGCAGCGCATGCGACACGATCGAAGAGACCATCGACTACCTGCTCAAACAGGGCAAGAAAGTCGGCCTTGTAAAAGTACGTCTTTTCAGACCGTTCAGCGCGGAACACCTTATGAGAGCGATCCCCGCATCTGTTAAAGCTATCGCCGTTCTCGACAGAACAAAAGAGCCGGGCAGCGAAGGCGAGCCGCTTTTCAAAGACGTTTCGACCGTTCTCTACAACAGAAACGAATCGATCAAAGTTGTCGGCGGAATCTACGGCCTTTCCTCGAAGGAATTCACTCCCGGCATGGTCAAGGCTGTTTTCGACAACCTCAAATCAAGAGAACCGAAGAACCACTTCACAGTCGGTATCGAAGACGATGTCACCTACAGATCGCTCAAATACGGGATCCTCGACACAGTTCCGAAGGGAACCGTTCAGTGCATGCTTTACGGTCTCGGTTCTGACGGTACGGTCGGCGCTTCCAAGAACGCGATCAAAATCATCGGCGACGAAACCAAACAGTACGCACAGGGCTACTTCTCATACGACTCGAAAAAATCGGGCGGTCTCACAGTCAGCCACCTGAGATTCGGCCACGAGAAGATCAAATCCCCGTATCTCATCACGACTGCCGACTACATCGCTTGCCACAACCAGGCTTACGTAAATATGTACGACCTCAGCAAGAACCTGAAAGACGGCGGTATCTTCGTTCTCAACACCAACTGGAACGAAAAAGAGACTGAAGAAAACCTTCCGGCAGCCCTCAAGAAGGACATCGCGAAGAAGAACGGCAGAGTTTTCATAATCGACGCAGTCAAGATCGCCGAAGGTCTCGGACTCGGAAAGAGGATCAACATGATAATGCTCACCGCATTCTTCAAACTTTCCGAAGTCATTCCGTTCGAGCAGGCAGTTGCAAGCCTCAAGAACGCAAACCAGAAGTCCTACGGCAAGAAAGGTCAGAACATCGTCGACATGAACAACGCTGCAGTTGACGCGGCAGGTACAGAGATCAGAGAGATCAAATACGACAAGGAAGCTTGGCTCAACTCCAAGGAAGTCGCTATCGACATCCACAAAGTTCACGAAGCATACAGCAGCGACCTTGAGCAGTACATGGTCGAAGAGATCATCAACCCGATCGCTCGTCAGAACGGCGATGACCTTCCTGTCAGCAGATTCGCTAACGACGTTCACGGCGAACTTCCGGGTCCGGACGGTTCATTCCCGACCGGCACCACGAAATTCGAGAAACGCGGCGTCGCGATCAAACTTCCGAAATGGATCCCCGAAAACTGCATCCAGTGCAACAAATGCTCCTTCGTCTGCCCGCACGCTGCGATCAGACCTGTCCTTTTGACAGAAGAAGAAGCTGCAGAAGCTCCTGAAACCTTCAAAACGATCAAGGCTATCGGCAAAGGTCTCGAAGGTCTCAAATTCAGAATGCAGGTTTACCCGATGGACTGCCTCGGCTGCGGAAACTGCGCAGATATCTGCATCGCGAAGAACAAAGCTCTCGAGATGGTTCACTTCGGCGAGATCGTTGACGAAGAAGCTGCAAACAACGACTTCTCGATCACGGTTCCGGTAAAAGACGACCTTCTTCCGAAGAACACCGTAAAAGGCAGCCAGCTCCAGCAGCCTCTCTTTGAGTTCAGCGGCGCATGCGAAGGCTGCGGCGAAACTCCGTACGTCAAACTCATCACTCAGCTTTTCGGCGACAGAATGATAGTTTCCAACGCAACGGGCTGCTCCTCGATCTACGGCGGAACCGCTCCGACGATTCCTTACTGCAAGAACAAAAACGGCATGGGTCCGGCATGGGCAAACAGCCTTTTTGAAGACAACGCGGAACACGGCTTCGGTATCGCTCTCGCTGTAAAACAGAAAAGAAATACTCTCGAAGCTCTCATGAAGAAAGCTATCGAAAATCCGACCTGCGAATGCGGCGACACACTCTGCGAAGAAGCTAAAAAACTCTTCCAGGAATGGATCGACAACAAGGAAGACGCAGAAAAGACGAAAGAGCTCTACCCGAAGATCATGAACGTCCTCGCAAACGGCGATCCGTGCTGCGAAACGCTCGACAGGATCTACGATCTCAGCGACTACATCGTTAAGAAATCGATCTGGATCCTCGGCGGCGACGGATGGGCTTACGATATCGGTTACGGCGGTCTTGACCACGTCCTTGCAAGCGGCGAGAATGTAAACATCCTCGTTCTCGACACCGAAGTTTACTCCAACACCGGCGGTCAGGCTTCCAAGGCATCCCAGTTCGGCCAGACGGCTAAGTTCGCTACCAGCGGAAAGAAAGTAAGAAAGAAAGATCTCGGAATGATCTCAATGACTTACGGCTACATCTACGTTGCAAGCGTTGCAATGGGTGCAAACCACGACCAGCTTGTAAAGGCTATGACCGAAGCTGAGAAATACAACGGACCGTCACTCATCATCGCTTACGCTCCGTGCATCAACCACGGTATCGATATGGCTCACAGCCAGAACGAAGAGAAACTCGCAGTCGAAGCCGGCTACTGGCCACTTTACAGATTCAATCCGGAACTCAGAAAGGAAGGAAAGAATCCGTTCCAGCTTGACAGCAAAGAGCCGACCCGCGATCCGCAGGAACTCCTTGACAGAGAAGTACGCTTCAAATCGCTCACCAAACTCTTCCCGAACGAAGCTGCTAAACTTCACGCTATGCTCAAGGCTGACCTTAAAGACCGTTACGAGAGACTCAAAAAGCTCAACGACAACGATATTCTTTAATTAAACCCCTCAGCCGCAGACCCCTCTGTCTGCGACAGCTCCCCTACTTCAGGGGAGCCTCAAGAGGAACTTTACGCGGGGGCTTCGGCCCCCGTTTTTTTTGCCGGAGCGCGGGCGGCCCGCCTGCAATCACAGACCTCTTCCCAACCCTTCTCCATTGTGGCGAAGGGATTTCATTGTAGAGCCGTGACCTGACACGGCTCATAACTACGAGGGCGTGTGTTATTGATTGCTGAGCTTGTCGAAGTAAGCTTTGTCGTTGGAAGTGCGGTTAAGAAATTAGTTTTCCTTGTCTTTGAAGCGGACTTCTCCGCCATGGAAATCTTTCCAGAAATTTACGAATTCAAAATAATAAACTCAGGCATTATGCACTCTCCAAAGAATCAAGAGAACGGAATGTCGTTATTGCAGGATAAATTTTTTTGAGATATTCCTTAAAAAAAGCATCTCTTTCGGAATCAAAGTTGGAGTGAATCACCGTTCCGTCATTTCTCAGCAACACAGCCTTTGCAGTGCTGCATTCCTCAAAACAGACATCGTTTTCTGTATAAGTAATCAATATTCCGTCTTTTTCACAAAATTCTTTTCGCATCATGCTAAAAATCTCCTCCGTCTCAAAAAACCTGCGGATTATAGCAGAAAAACGCTTGAAAACAAGAGACAAAAGCGAATCTTGGTTGCTGAGCGTAGTCGAAGCACAAAAAACTTGTTTTTACCTCTACATTCCGTATTATAACATGTTTTCTGATTTTTGAGAGGTGCATTTTGTTATTATTAAGTGAAAATTTTGTAAATCA
>JAFQZM010000035.1 GCA_017405875.1 bacterium | reverse complement strand
CGAAACTTTACCTTTTCTTGTCAGAAGACTGTTCAGATTTTCATAAACAAAAAGCTGATTTCCGGCAATTTCGAGGTCTTCAACAGTGTTACTGAGTGAAATCGTTTTCAGCAATTCAGGTTCAATCGGATCGCTCAAATCAAATATTCTGACCCGCTTGTTTTCTGCCGCGAAAAGTTTTCCGTTGTTTATTCTAATGTTCTGACAATTATTTGTTTTTAATGATGATTTTCTCTCAATAGAGCCATCTTCAGCAATTTCAAAAATGTCGATTTCACTGTAATTGGCGGCATAAAGCGTATTGCCGTAAACTGCCAAGTTGTTCGATTCTCCGCTGTAAATCATCTCTTTTTTGGTGATTTCTCCGTTTTCTCCGATTTCAACTCTGCGGATTCCCGTTAGACCTCCGAGATAAAGACTGTTTTTGTAGCCTGCAACACTCAGTTTATAGTCTGGGAAAGTAACCTCGTTGAAGTCATAGTTTTGAACTTTCACGCATTCGCCGTAATAGTTCGTAATGCCTGGGAAAATCAAATTGCCGGTTTCGTTGAGGCAGAAATTTCGTGCGAATTTCGGCTTATCGAGAGAGATTTTTTCCTTTTCAAAATATTCTTCTTTCAGCTGCCATGAATCAACGCTTTTCCCTGAAATATCCTTGAGATCGGCAAGAATGATTTTTCCGTCAAATTCAAAAGGTTTGAGGAAAGAATCGTAATCAAAATCAATGTGTACAACTTCAGCAAAACCGTTTAAAGCCTCCCAAGTGTAAAGTGCCGTTTTACCTTCTGCATTCGGAGCTGTAAAGTAAAGCTTGTTGTCTCTCACAAAAGTGTTGTTAAGAGAAAATACCTGCCCGAAATTGAAAGTGTTCAATGTTGTCCATGAGTTGTTGTCGGAAGAATATTTAAGAATACTGGTTAAACCGTTTTCATTCATCATCATCGCATGAATTCTGTCATTTGTTTTGAAAAGCGTAATGTATTCAGGTGCCCACGGCAAAGATGCAAGTTCTTCCATCTCAGCTTCGCCTTTCACGAAATAAATTCTTGCAAATCTCTGGTTTCTTATCGGCTTTTCCTCTGCCGGATCAGCAGCAGAATTGGAGGCATTTCTTTTCTGGCTGCTCGGCGTGACGGTCATGCCAGCCGCCATATATATTTCTCCTCCTTTCACTGTAACTGCAGCGGATCTCATTTCAAAGCCGTTATGAACAGTTCTTGCGTTTTCAAAAATTCCGTTTTCATCACTGAATGCCACTTTGAAAGCATCGTTTTCTTTGTAATAAATGCCATCCTTCGCTGCATAAGCAAAAATCTGATTATAGTTTTTCGGATATCTTACAGCTTTGACTTTCAATTCGTCACCGTTGTATGAAACTCTCGAGAAAAGTGAAGGACGTGAAATTGATTCATAAAGACTTTCCTTAACAATATCTTCAAATTGTCTTGCAAAAGGCAGATTTTCCATCCACCATGGCTTTTCACCGATGTAATCACGAAGCATTTCCCAATACCATTTGCCGTAGCCGGGAAGAATATAAGCTCCGAAAAATGGTCTTACTTCGATAATTAAATCAACAGTTTCTTCCGTAGATTTTGCCAAAGTAAAGTCAACTCTCTCTTTATCTATGTGCTGTTGATACATGTTTGCAAAATATCCCTTGTTTATAATATATTCCTTTTCATGATTTATAAAATTAAGTGACGTAAACAAATACTGTTGCTGTTCTAAAGCTGCTCCGTGCGAAATTTTAAGCATCGGATAATTGTCTGCAAAAATCATTGCCTTTCTCTCTTCTGGAGTTTTTGCACGATAAAAATCTTTATCTACAATCTTAAATTTAAGCCAATCATCTTTCAGATATTCCCAAACTGTATGGAACGGATTGTCTACAATTTTTTCTTCGCTGTTTCTGTTTCCATCCGATGCCAGTTTCTTGAAGTTTGATTCTCCGGAAATGTCTCCTTCAGTGTAAAGCGGCTGCCATGTTTGGGTATCATATACTTTATTCCATACTTCACCTGGATTTGCATGGTCTGTGCCACAAACCCTCTTAGATTCATCATGCTCTACTTCAGTATTTCCGCAATAGCAGTAATAAGACGAAACAATAACTTTGTCTTTATCCTTGGAATCTTTTATATAAGAACCGGAACCGTTGATTTTTATACTGTATCCGTATTCACATGTCCCATACCAGGAACTAACATAGTGTCCTGATCTGCTGTAGGTAGTGGTACATTCACCTCTTTCTTTTTCCCAGTCAGCACTGACAGAAAAACCGTAATTATCATAGAATAATTCTCCAGTCTCTTCTATTTCTTTATCCCAGCGGCCGTCTCCGTCCATGTCACAGTCTTTTCTTGCTTTTATGCAGCATTCGGAAGTTGAGTGCCGGCAATCTGCATAACCGCATGTATCTTCATTGTAATGTTCGGGACAAGGATCCTTATCGTCATACCAACCGTCTTTATCTTTGTCATCGCAAGCGTCTCCCACTTTATAAAAATAACCTTCTTTTTCAGCATCCCAGTTTTCCTGATTCGGATTCTCAACAAGAGGGCAGTTATCTTTTTCATTTAACCAACCGTCACCGTCAATATCTTCATCACAAACATCACCCTTTCCGTCACCATCCATATCTTTTTGATCTTCATTCCAAATCGACGGACAGTTGTCTTCAAAATCCAATTTCCCGTCTTTGTCAGAGTCTTGACAGGCATCTCCTATACCATCGTCATTCCAATCTTCTTGATCTGGATTCGGAACCAGCGGACATTTGTCAATCATATCGTTTACATCGTCCTTATCTTGATCTCCTGAACGAAAATTCCACAAAGTATTATCATCAACATTCCCTGGTTCATTGTCAATTCTTAAAACATGAATATCTCCATCCAACAGAGGGTTATGCCACACATGAATTCCTTCAAGTTCTCCGGTTCTATAACCTGTACTGCCCAACTCGGCATCATAAGAAATATGTCCAAAAGCAAACATTTTAGGATTGTTATATATTTTTATACCGTCAATAATTTCAAATTCATCATAATTGGGTGCATAGACTCGAAAACCTTTTTTTTCTTTATCGTCCTCTATCTCATCCTTTCTATCATCATGCACATACAAAAAAACCCCGTTTTCTGCAAAAGTGGCTCCCTGATTGCTCCAGTTACTTGTAAAGTTTCTCGGATGTTGTTTCCCCAACTTTATTATTGATTTTAACTTTGTTGAATGATGGGAAAAATCAAATTCAAAACCACATATTGAATTTATGTTTCTAACTGGATTTTTTTCTCCTTCAGCAGTTGCAGGAATATTGTAAATCATGTTTGCCGGACACTGATTATAAAATAATTTATCGATAGGATTGTATGCAACCCAGGCAGCAGATGAAATCCTGACATTGTTTTGTGTACGAAATTCTACATATTCTGTAGCAGAATCCCCATCCACATCATATTTGACGACAAAAGATGGTGTTTCATAACATTCCTTAACGATAGGAGGGAATCCTCTATCAGAACACGCCATAAATTTGCTTCCATTCATAAGAATTTCGCTTGCGAGTTTATCTGAATTAAATTCGGCAGAAATTTCTACTTCATCAGATAAATTACTCCAAATATTGCTATAGCGGTTAACAAGTTCTTCTTCGACCTCCTGCATTGTTTTATTTTCAAGACCTAATTCTTTAAGATTCAGACTGCTGTAGCATTGATCTACAGCAATATATAAAAATCCGTCAAAAAAATCTATGTCTCCTAAATGGCTACAAGTTAATTTGTCGCCTTCACTTTGTTTAAGAAGGGAATTAATTTTTTCTAATGAAATAATTTTTTCGTAATTGTTATCAAAATAAAGTTTTTTATTATAAACGACATAGACTTCTTTCTTGTTTGAATAGAACCACCTGCTTTTTCTGTCAGAAGCGATTCCCTGTCCTTCTTCACCATGACCATCCATCTCATTATTTTTAGGATCTTCGCTAATTTTTTCGTATTCTAGTACAATAATATCATCATCATTCGCAAGCAATTCAAAAAAACAGAAAATAATGAAAATTACAACAATCTTACTTCTCATCTTTTCTCTCCATCTTTCTTGTTGTTAACATTCCTAAAATTTTCAGGTTTCCAGTCAAATCCCCACGGCTTTTTCGGATTCTCAGGATTCGGTTTATATTCAATCAGCGGACATTTATTCGGATAAAAGTCGCAATAACATTCAAGATCGCGGATTACCAAATCCTGAACACTACGGAAAATATAGAGATTTTTATATAAAACCCCGTCATCTTTCTGAAACTCTAAATCGAAATCCTCATCCATGCAAACAACCTTTTCAGTTTTATAGTTGTAAAAGCATGTATCTTTCACTGAAACTTCATCTTTCATGTATTTTCTCATGAAAAGCATAAGATCGCCTTCAAAATCAGCTGCTTGTATAGCTGTCAGATCCGGCCATTCGTAAATGGTTTTATATTTTATATTCTTTTTGTCTGAAATATCTGCGATAACCAAAGAGTCTTTATGTAATTTTATGTCTTCAGCGGCATAAACCACAGTGTTTTTATCCTTAAAAATCGGGTATCTGCCGTATTCATCGGCTCTTGAAACCTGAAAACAGCTTGAATCTCCGACATTTAGATCACAGACCTGGACTTGGATGTCATAATCAAAATAGGTGACCAGACTTCCTATCATTGACGGATACCCTGCTCTCCTGCTGTTTCCGTAAAGAGTTTCCTTCTTATAAGTCAACTCTTTCCATTTGTCCCATTCACCAATCTTGGTATATAAAATCCGTACATCACTAGTATTCTCGGCAAAATATGCGGTCATAAAGACATATTTTTCACTTGCTCTTACATCCACATTTCCTGTCGGTGTTTCTGAAAATTTCAAAGCGGTACCATAAGTGTTTGTTTCCTTGTCATAAAACAACAAATGCCGGTTTGTTTCGCCATAATATATGCTATTTTCATTGATACTGTCTATTTTATAATCACGAGTTGAAACAAAATAATATTTTTTGTTTTGCCAACCGTCCACATAACCTCTGCCTAATCTCTCAACTTTGCGAGTATTCAAATCGTAGACATAAGCACCCCCTGCTTGCCAAGAAAGCTTGGGGTGATCCAATAAGAATAATACTTTACCTTCAAATTCATTAAACATCATTGAAGGTATTAAATCAGACGTTTTCCAGAATCCTGGACTAAGCAACGCATCACACTGGAATTTTCCGGCTGTCGTTGCTTTTTGACTTGCATAATTTTTTGAATCATCAACTATTTGTGGTTCAAACGGATAATTTTCTGCACATAAATCATAAGGTTTCGGTTCACATTCAGCACACATGTCAAGACCACACTTTTTGGACCAAAGAGTTTTGACATTTTCAGGGTCTTTTGCCGGTGTCGGATCATCGCCGTAATAATAATAAGCAACATTATAACCAGCATCGCCGTAAGCTTCGAAATATGGATCGTCACTCATTTCGGGAATGTCGATGTCACGCTGCCAGTCTTCATCTTCTGAATCTGTGTCTGAATCAGAATCAGCATCCGATGTTTCATCAGAATTATCAACAATTTCAGTTTCTTGAGTGTCGGAGTCATCATCCCTAATTTCTGAATCCTGCGTGTCTGTGTCAACATCAGGAATAGAATCGGAATCATTTTCTGATTTTGACGACGAGCAGGAAAAAAGAAAAAAGACTGATAAAATCATCAAAAATTTTAACAACTTTTGCATTGCGGAACCTCCGTAAACTGATTATTTAAAAGCAACAGGAAATATTATGCTCTTTTCTCGTCGTGTCAACTGAAAAATTTCATTTTTTTAACTTTACAGAGCATCCCTCACAGGTTGCGAATCGGAAGTGAAAACAGAGCCGTTGCCGCAAAACGACGAACTTGAAAGATTCTCTTCCAACATGTTGAAATCACTTATATTCCAAGCATTAACAGCTGTCATATTGTTCCCGAATAAGAGCTTTTTCGAACCGAAACTTCTGACTTCGGAATCGGCGATATTCAAACCGTTGTTGTTGTTGAAAAGTGTCATTGAATCGAATCTGAGAAGTGATGAAGAATAGAGCGATATTCCGTGACCAAAATCGGTTTTCGGAGCAAAAACGCAGCTTTCAGTTTCCGTGCATTTGCGCGGCAGAGTATTTTTGATTTCAATATTTTCCAAAGAAATTTCAGCACTTACTGCAAGTATTCCCGTTTCTCTGTTTTCTGAAAAAAGTCCGTTTTTCATTACGGCATTTGCACCATCCTGAATTGCCGCACCCACTCCGAATTCTCCAGTATAACTATCTGATTTCGTTGAAACAATTTCAAAATCTTCAATGTCGGCACTGCACGCTCCGTCAAGCAGGATACCAGCCTTTTCAGCAGAATTTACAGAAAGACGTTTTATAAAACTTTCACTTCCGTCAACAAGCTGCAAAGCAAAACCGTTCTCTCCAAGACCATCCGAAAAAACCGATTTTACAGCCAGATCTTCGGCATAAAGCACCGCTCCGCGCGAAAAAACACCGTTTCCCCTGCTATTTTCTATTGAAACCCGCTCAAAGCAGCTGTTCACCTTTCCGTCAAGAACGATGCCCCCCTGCTCTTCCAATGTTTCAAGCATGTTTTCAGCAGTAAAATCAATGAGTTTTAAATTTATTTCGTCACTTTCAGAAGAGACTAAAATAAATGAAGTCGCAGTATCGGAAATCAAGCTCTTCTTTATTGTTATGTCGGCTGAATTTTCTGCATAAAAGCCGTGTCCTTCATAACTTCTGAGTCCACCGAAAACGCCTGAAATCACGGAATTTTCTATATTTATTTTGTTTGAATTGCCGCTTTCGCCCCAGACCGCTATTCCGAAAGAATTGACACCCGTTATTTCGCTTCCCGAAACGCTCAAACTGCCGTTTCCGAAAGAAATTCCGTAACTTATCCCTGATGCAGCTTCGTCGATATCGCCTATAAAACTGTCAGTGACCGTAAGATCAGCTCGGCAGCCCGCCTCATCGGGGCAGATGTTTATCCCCCCTTTCGTGCAGTGCGAAAGAACGCTCTTTGTAACAGTTGTCCTGCTTCCGTTTCCGGCAAAAATACAGCGGACCTTGCCCGAAAGAGAAAGATTTTCCAAAGTAATTTCAGCATTTTGTGCGACTTCAATAACAGCCTGATTTTCTTCATCATTACAGACAATCATCGTGTTTTCTGCACCCTTTCCTGAAATATAAAGCTCTTTTTCCGCTTTGATGCAGCCTGAAAAACACCCTTCGCCCAAAATCAGTTTTCCGTTTTCCGCTTCAGGCAGAGGAATGCAGTCAGAATTTCTGTCGTATTTTTTTATTTCAGGAATCTCAGGCTTTTCAGGCAGTTCAGGCTTTTGATATAAGACGGCGTTTTCAGCGCACTCTTCAGCCGCCTCATCTGGAATTTCATCAAAATCCTCATTTCCTTCCGTAACATTTTCGGAAGCCCCGCCGCACGAAAAGAGAGAAAACGCAATAAAAACAATAACAAACACTATCATTGCAGCTCAAAGAAAGTATCGATTATAAAAAGTTCTTCGTCACGCTTTATGTCGGCTGACAAAAAATCGTTCCGTGTTATCCCTTCACGCAGAGAGGCTTCTTCTGTTGCATTCTGCACGACAAGCCCGAAGCTTCCCTGTTCTGAAAAAACAGAAAGATTTTCGAATGTTACGCCTGCAGAAGCAGAACCATCAACTCCGTCGAGAATTATTCCCGCTCTCGCAAAACCGCTGATCGAGCTGTTTTCAATCGTTACAGAGCCCGCTTCCGCAAGAAAAGAGTTTTTCACGACGATTCCGTCACCCACGCTTTCAAGCATAACATCTCTTTTTCTAACTCCTTCGATGGAACTTTCTGAAATTTTAATGGCAGTGTTCCCCAAAATTTCGACTGCAGCCGCACCGTTATCTGAAAAAGCAGCGCCTGAAACAGACAAAACGCCTCTGTTTCCGCTGTTGTTCTGTGCCCAGAGAGCGGCAAAACCGCATTTTGAAAGATCGACGTTTTCCAAAGTCACTTTGTGCGCGCCGTTTATCAGAATTCCCGTTCCGTCAGTACGCTCCATTTTTGAATTTTTTATCAAAACCTCGGATTCTCTGCCCGAAATCACGATTCCCCTGCCGCCGAAAACGGAACTCGCGCTTACTCCCGAAAAAGAGATATTTTCCATTTCAACAGAACTTCCCGAAATAAAAAGCGCCGCCGAATCGCTAGATATATTTTTAAAGGAAAAATCGCGCAGAAACACTCCTGAAGTATCTGAAATTGCAAGACTTTTCAAATAAGTCGAGCCGTCTTTCCTGCCAAAGACGCGAAGCGGTTTCGCAACAGTTACCGAACCTTCAAAAACTCCGCTGCCTAAGCATACGCAGTTTGAAAAAGCAGCAGCTGAATTGACAAGCGCATCCTGCAGAGAATTGATGTCATGCGCCGCATAGCACTTTCCGCCGCACTCTTCGGGCAAATCATAATCAAGAGAAACATTCTGTGAACACGAAATCAATAAAACAAGAATAAAAATAAGAACAATCATAAACTTCACCACACATTAACAAACAACAATACAACGGTTATCCATTACTCACAAAAAGAAATTTGTCAAATATAAATTTGATTTATTTTATCAAAATCAGAAATTTACAACATCACGGTTTTCGTTAACATCATAAACGCCGTTAAGACCGACATTGAAGAATTCGTCTTCGTAGATATAGCTGTAAATCATGTAGAAGCGCATGACCTTTTTGACGTAGTCGCGCGTCTCTTTGTAGGGAATCATTTCGACAAAAAGATAGGCTTCTTTCCCGCCGTAGCGCGAAATCCAGTCGGAAACATTGTGCGGACCTGCATTGTATGCGGCAGTAGCTGCAATAAGGTTGTTATCGAAGCGCTTTAGAAGTTTTGAAAGATACCAGACCGATGCCTTCATGCTGTCATACGGATCCATCGGGTCTTTTATCTTTATCCCGCCGAATTTGCTGATTTTTTCGAATGTCTGCGGCATTATCTGCATTAGTCCGAGAGCTCCGACATTCGATGAAAGCGACTCCCTGTAGTAAGTTTCGGCGCGCATTATCGAATAGATTAGCTGCACGGGAACATTGAATTCTCCTGCAAGTTTAAGGACGACTTCGAGGTAAGGCGTCGGATAAAGCAGACGCCACTCCTCTTTTTTGCCGTAGTGCGGCGAATATGTGAGATCGGTGTTAAGCTGGTTGTAGTAGTAGCTCGTCACTTTCGCCGTTTTTTTGAAAAACTTGTTGTAGACAAGGTGGATTTTTGAAAGGATTTCCTTGTAGTTCGATGAAAATTCGTCAATTATCTGCGCTTCAGGCATCGGAACCTTCATTGAAGAAGCGTTTTTCGCGTGTTTTGCCTCGTTGTAAGATGTGTAGATGCGCATCATATCGACATAAAATTCAACTCCGTCAAAGTCATCAGCCTTAAGAAAAAGATCGATCATAACTGCCGGCTCGCGCTTTTTGATTTTTGGCGGAAGCTGGTTCAGAGAGTCGATGAACTCCTCTTTCGTCGCACTGTTTTCGACTCTGTTTGCAAGCCACTTCTGCGAAGTTGCCGAAACATTGCTGAAATCGGGCTTCTTTTTGAATTCATCACGCTCGATTATGTGGAAATATGTGAAATCGTAGTATGAAATGAAGCTGCTGACACTTTCGGAAATGCCGTTTTCATCGACAGAACACTTGAAATTGACGTCAGACAGCGCGGCGCAGTAGCCGTTTATCCTGTCGAGAAGCGCGGTAAGCCCGCTTATCGCCTCATAACTTCCCTTCCCGTCAACGAATTTGTCGCAGTTTACCTTTTCGGAAAGCAGAAATTCCGACCACATTGTGAAGGCGTAGAGGTCGTTTCCTTCAAAAAGATAGATGAGCCCGAGCTTATAAAGCGAAAGCATAAAATATTTGGAATTCTGCTTCATTGCGACTATTCCGCTCAGAATCTCCTTGCTCTTTTCCGCCATGCCGTTTTCAAAGTAGACCAGAGCCGAGAGAAATTTCATCCTGTCTTTCTGCGTCCCGGCAAACTCATCCGACGATTTAAGCAGAAAATCGGCCGCTTCCACTTCGCGCCCAGCCTGATTCAATATCCTGTATTTTTTATTTACGAGTTTATACTTCGCATCATTCGCTTTGGTCTGCTTTGAAAGAGCTTCGTCAAGCATTTTCAGCGCGTCGGAATAGCGTTTCGCGGCGACGAGATAGTCGGCAATTTCAAGGTTTGCGGGATGCGGGAGAGTCAGGTATTCATCGCTGAAAAACTGCGAAAGTCTGTTTTCGCGCCGCATTATCGAAAGCCATCTCACGTAATAAGGCGAAGATGAGTTCGGCACACCTTTGTTTTTCTTGAGTTTTACGAGCCTCTCAACGATCTGCGGTTTCCACGAAAGAGAACCGTAACTATCGATGTATTCAACATAATCCTTAAGAAACGCGGCCTGCGGCTCGCCGTTTTTTTCCAGAGCAAGGATCCTGTTGAAAGCGGCCGCACCGTTATCCTGCGCGTCGAGACATCTGTCGTAAAATTCGATCGCCGAATCATACTGTTTCCTGTAAAGCGCTATATCGCCTTTTATGCACTCAAGATCGCTGAAAAGATAGTAGATCTGATACGAACTTTTGATCTCATCGATTATCTCAAGAGCCTGATTGAAGCGCTTCCGCGCAATAAAAGTCTTGACGAGGATCATTTTGTAGTAAAGCGTGTTCCTGATGTCGTTCGGCAGAGTATTGATCAGTTTTTCGGTCTCGTCATACCTTGCGAGTTTGAGAAGGAGCTCGATCTTCAGTATCGTCGAATCGGTTTTTGAGGCAAACTCCGCCTTGTCGATATGCGATGCGGCGAGGGCAAATTCGTTCGCCTTGAAAAGCTCTCTGATGCAGGCCTCCGTTACATTTTCGTCATTCAGACAGTCGTGGTATGAAAACAGCGGAAAAGTGAAAAACAAAAATGAAAACAGAACAAGAAAGGACGGTTTCATGCGAACCTCATCAAAATCCTGGCAATATTAAGGAAATGAGATTATTTTTCAACAATTTTATGGCGCCGCTATCCTTAAGGACTTTAAGGACTTTAAGGACCTTAAGGACCCTAGGGACCTTAGTGGCGGCGCCTAAAAACGCTTGTTTACCCGTGGTGATAACCTGAGCCGCTGTTTATCGAAAGTCCGCGGTAGATCTGCTCAAGAATGTTGATCCTGGCAAGCTGATGCGGCAGAGTCCACGGCGCAATCGAAAGAGCGAGGTCCTCTTTGATATCGCCGAAGCCGTATGCTCCGCCTATCACAAAGCAGATTGATCCGTGAGAGACCGATTTTTCGCTTAAAAGTTTTGCAAAAGCAAGTGAATCCATCGACTTTCCTGTTTCGCGCAAAGCGATGACAAAAGAATTCGTTGGTATTGATTTTATTATGCTTTCAGTTTCAAGTTCAAGATCGTTACGCTCTTTCAGTTCGATCACTTCAAGGGGAGAATAGATTTTTATCCTTTTCTGGAAAAAATCATCGATTTCCTTGAACTGACTTTTGAGTTTTCCGACAACGATTAGAGTGATTTTCATTACTGAATATAAGAACTTACGTCAACTTTCGCGCAGCCTGACCAGATATCTTCCAGAGAATAGTAGTCGCGCAGTTCTTCAAGCATGATGTTGACTACGACGCTTCCGGCATCGACCAGAATCCACTTCGCGCTCGTCTCGCCTTCAACAAGCGGTTTTGCAAATCCGGCGTTTTTGAGTTCACACATAAGCGAATCCGCCATAGTCGTATTGTGCTGCGTGCTTGTTCCCGTCACAAACACGATGAAATCGGTATAACCTGACTTTTTATCAACATCGAAAGCCATGATGTTAACGCCCTTTTTATCGGAAAGCGTGCGGAGAACCGTCTCTAATTTTTCATTCTTCGTCATGTTTTTCTTCCTTTTTTTCTGACTTTTTCTTCATTATGTTTACCGAAGAATCAAGCGTTCTTCTGTGGTATTCCTCGTTGTACTCAGGTTCGAGGATCGTTTCGGCGAAATCAGTCGAAAGTGTGCGCACTCCTTTGATGCCGAAAGTTACGTCTTCATCGGTGAATCTGAACGAAAGTTCTTCAATTTTCATTTCGGCGACCGTTCCGTCAAGAGCGACGAAAACCGTCATTTTTCCTTTAATATGATCTTTCTTTTTGCCGGAGAGACCTGCGATAAGAGAGTCGTCACGCATTTCCTCGGTACCCTGAAGATTCTGGAGATACTTCTTTTCGGGAAGTGCGGCGCGGTCAGTTTTTTTATCGCTGAACACTATCGTTACGAGATGACCTTTGAATCCGCCTACCTTCCAGCCTTTTTCCGATTCTATCGAAGCGTGGTCGCGGAGCATGAGATAAATCGAAGGAATCGCGCCGAAAAGGTTGTCTCGGAGCGTAACGTGTTCCCCCATGCTGAAAGTTTTCGTAAATTCGCCGCCGAACTGTTTGCGGTAAAAAAAGTTGTTTCTCCAGATTATATCCCAGCCTTCGTTTTTGCTGTTCTGGTAACTCATAGAAAAGTTGCCTGACTTGTCGCTTTTATACTTTGAACTTTCATGCAGAGAGAGCTTTCTTTCGGTCGTCTTTTCGTTTTCTCCGTCTTCCGCAGCAGTTTTTATAACAGAAACCGTCTCGTAATCGACACTCTGGGAAAACGAGTAAATCCCGTTTTTGTCGCGGAAATAGGAAACCGGAGCGACAATCAGCTTTTCAAGTTCGTCAAGCGAAGTGTAAAGCTGACTTTCGTCTATCTTCGGTTCGTAAGTCTCTTCATTTATGACGCGCCACTTGCTTTCGACATTTTCACTGTTTCCCGAACACGAAACAATCATCAAAAGAGCGGCAAAACAACACAAAATTTTCTTCATTTCTCACCTATAAAACAAAAAAACGCAGTATTTTAACGATTTTTGCAAAAATTTCAAGGAATATTTTCTTACTCCGGCACGTCGAAAAACGCTTTGAGATCTATTGAGGAAAGGAACTTTTTTACGACCGCAAGAGCGACTTTCCGGCTCTCGTCCTTCACCTTTTCATTTTTATTTTGCGCGGTAACAAAAAAAGGTTTGTGGTCATAGTGCGCGATCTTGAATTTTTCTCCGTTTTTAAATGTCTCGATATCAACAGAAACCGTCATTCTTTCATAGCCTTCGACCTGGACTGAAGCGGTTTTGACGACAACGGCGACTTTATGCGGAAGTTCTTCTTTCTGAGTCGGAACAATGCCGAAATCAAGAAGCGCCTTTTCGATTTCTCCGGTCATTTCGACCTGACTTTCGACTTTCAAAAATATTTCATGATTACCGGCAAGTTCCGGAACGAGGGGAATTTCGACGAATTTTTTGTCTCCTTTAAAAAGATTTACAGCCCCGTTTATATTTCTGTAACCATCCAATTTTACTGAAAATTTGTAGTTGGCCGGTTTAAGAAAAATCTTTTTGTTGAGTTCGTATGATTTTCCGTCGATTTCAACATTGCCTTTTGCATCGGAAGCAGTCTGAAAATATATAGAACCATGAGAAGCGAGCTTTTCTATTTCGGCTTTCAGAGCACTCAGCGCCGCAATATACTTTTCTCTTTCAGGAACCTGCCTCTCGCTTACGGCATAAAGCAGCGAATATGAAAGATAAATCATCGTGAGAACGTCGTCATACTTTTCAGGAGAAAGCGTCTCGATGTCTTCCGGCATGGTTTTCAGAAGATAAGTTATCGTATTTACTATCGAATTCTGCGTCATAAACGCCGTTACTTCGACAAATCCCTCCTTTTTTGCAGGTTTTGTGAAAAGAACTCCTTTCAGAAAGACATTCGAGCGGATAAGTATGTCGTTTTTAAGCGATTCGGTATATTTGCCGTCGCGCTCCTCCTGCGTTATCACTGTTTTGGAAACTATGTCGGCAACTATCGAATTTGCGAGCTGCGACAAAGCGTCGTTTTTAGCCGATTTTTCGTCTTCACCCGTTCCGGTTCCCTTGAGGACCGCCGCAAAAAGAGGTTCTTCACCGCTTCCGGCCTCGTCAAAAGCAGTTTCTACGGTACGGTTTTCCTCAGATGCAGCCGGCTCTTTTCCTTCAAGTTCGGCAAAAGCGGCGGATGAATTTTTTCTTATATTTTCATAATTTTCCGTTTTTGCCACGGTCGCGCACGAAACAAAGCAAAAAACCATTAAAAACAGCAGGTTACAAAAAAGCACTTTTTTCATATAACACCTATTCTATTACAAGTTCGACTTCCCCGTTTCCTGCCGCTTTGATAACAAGGAAAGAACCGGCGTCGCTCACCTTTTCAAGCTGACCGGGACCGCTGTAAGCCTTCTTGAGGGCAAGGAAAAACTCGTAAGCGTTCGGAATATCCTTGAGGTAAACGATGTATGAGAATGTCGATTTTCCACCCGCCTGACGTTTGATCTGCCTTGTGGAAAGCCCTTTGAGAGCGCTATATACTGCTTCATCGACAGCCGCGCCGTCAGTGCTGTTGGAAAGGACTGCAAGTTTGAAAGGTTTCCCTTTTTTGCTCATCTCCATCCACTCTTTGCGGATCTGGCTGATGACTTTGGCACTTGCGTCGTTTATCGCCTCCTGAACGAGCGCGTTTGCGTCGGTAACACGCCTTTCAGCCGAATATCCGGTCGTCGTTCCGAGCATTTTGCCCGTCGCCGTTTCAAAAACTTCGACTGCGACCGATGCTTTCGTGCCGACGCTTCCCTGAACACCGGAATAGTTGACTTTTGCATAGATGTCCGTGCCGAAACTCAAAGCCATGTCGTGCATCGGATCGGTCTCAGCACCTTCGAGAGCAGCCATTTTTGCAACGATCTTGTTGACAGTGTCTCCCTGAGCCGCCTTGTAAACTTCGAAAGAGTTGTCCTGAAGGTATTCCTGAAGCGCGCTGACAGCAGTTTTTGCGAAATCACCGCCTTTGTCGGCAAAAACGGAAACTGTCGGAAGTCCCATGCTTTCGCCCAGATCCTCAGTCGAAGTGATTATTTCGGCTGCCGCGAGCTCCTGCTGAATCATCGCGACATCAATTTTGAAGAGGTATGTGACTTTTGTTTTTCCGCCCTCTTTTTTCTTCGATTTTATGTCGGAGATCCAGCGGATATATTTGACCGGATTCGCATACATCTGCATTTCAAGGCCGTAAGCTCTCGTTTTTTCAGCCTGAGTTTTGAGGATAGGCTTGTCACCGCCTTCAAGAACGAACCAGACGGCAGTTTTTTTGGCTTCTTCCAGTGCCTCTTCGACCGAGCAGCCGATACCCGTCGCCTTGATCATCATTTCACCAGTGCCGCTGCTTTCGACGAAAGTCGCTTCGTAAAGAGCCGGAGTCTGCTGTTTTTTGAAATCGCATTTGTTGGAACAACCGGCAAGGCAGAGCGCCAAAACAAGCATTAATACCAAAAACTTTCTCATTTTTTCCTCCATAAAATATTTCATATCATCTGCACACATTTGAAGAAGGCGTATACATTCTCGCCATCGCGCTCACTATCGGAAGATGGAAGTTGAAGTCGAGCGAGGTATAAATTCCGTGGACAAAAGGAGAATAACTGCTTAAAGCATCTTTTTCAGCACCATATCCATGCGATTCTGCTTTGGTAAGAAAACCTAAATTCCAACCCGCTTTTACTATAAAATCAAAACTCGGGGTTGTGCTGAAACCAAGCTGAATTTGCGGTGTCACCGTAAAATGCTGAAAATCCAATCCCTCATTCAGAGTGCCGTGATAAGAAGCGTCGATTGCCGGAGCAATGAAAAATCCTGCCGACCCCATATAAAACCTTTTCGCAATGCCTAAACCACCGCCGAACCAAACAGGAAAAGTATCCAGATCATAACTGTCTTCAGCTGCATCGTACCAAGTTTTCATACCAAAATTCAAATCCAAAAATACACTCAAATAAAATTCGCTGAGAGCAGATCTGTTCAGCACAAAACCAAGATCGACCGTTGTTCCGAGATGAAGTCCGGGACCGAACATCCATTTTCCTGCATCTCCTTCTTTATCATCTCTTCCATCTACCTGCAATCCGCTTATCTGCACTCCGCTGTTTTCCAGTCCGAGATTGAAATAAAGGCCGGTCCACGGATATTCGCGCAGCTGGTCGCCTTCTTCCGCGTCACCGTTCGTCACTTTGATTATTGTCGGCGCGGCACTGTCATTGCAGTTGATAGAAACTTCACGAGCCCTTGCAAAACCTTTGCGCTGAGTCTTGCCGTCAACAGTTTCAAGGATCTCGAAAGGATGGTCGATTCTGATATCTTCCATAACTCCGAAACTGCTTTCGATTTTTTTGCCGTCGCTGCTTTTTACCGGCATGAAGATCGCGAAATTGTCATCCTGCTTAAGCTGATAGTTTGCGTTCAGCGAAGCCGCCTTTATCGCGGTGCGGAAAGTGTCGTTGAAAACAGACATGACCTGCTTCGGAGTCGGGATTATCTGAAGCGCGGTATCGGTCGAGCCTGTAATTCCGCCCGAATGTCCCACGATATCACCGTAATGCTCGAAGCGTTTCGTCTCGTAGTTGTAGCGGTAAATCATGAAAACAACGTTTACCGAAAGTTCGATCTCGACATCGAAAGAATAGTAGTGAAGCCCGGTAACAGCCGATTTGTGCTTTGAGCGGATGACCCTGCCGGCTCCGCCGATCGGAGCGACATGAGCCGCGAAAACATAGGAAGAATTGAGAAGATTTTTGACAAAAGCCGCCGAAAGACCAAGTTCCTTCGCCTTCGTCACCATGAAAGTCTCCTGCTCTTTCTCGGAAAGTTCCGAATACCTCTGCTCAGCACTCGCGTCAAGCAGGTTTCCGAAAACTTTTCTGACATCAGAATTGAGATAGTGCTCCAGATGCCTTCTGAAAGTGGCGCGGTCGCTCGTTCCTGCACGGAAAGTCGGGATCTTTCCTCCTAAATCGATCTTCACCTCACCGCCTTTTGTCCGCATGAAAGCGACGTTGTCGCCAAGAATTATCTTGTCGAAGCGGTTTGTGATCGTCCACTGGTAGAAAATCTTCGCAGCTTTCAGCTTTTCATTTGCGTCAAGCGGATAATTCACCGAAAAAGTCCACGGAACGCACCTTCCCTCGCCTTTTTCGTTGTATTCGCAGTAGCGCATAGGAACTTTGACAGAATCCTGCATGAAGCCGATGTCGCCGAATCCCATGACAGCCTTTCTTTCATAACTTTTCTGAGTTTCGTCAGATTTCAGAAGAGAAGTGTCCTCGACGGCGGAAAGCTGGAAAACCGATATCAGGCAAAAGACAATAAGCAGAAATTTTTTCATGATTCCCTCAAAAAATAAAAATCGTATTATTATTGAAAACCATGATAAAAAAGCAATTTTTTGTCTGTCTTTGCCGCCAATTTTATGTCGATATTTCGAGGCGGCGGAACGACATTTCAATATTTCGACAGAAAAACAGCGGCGGCAAAAGCGGCGCGGCGAAATTTGCCTTTTCCTCCCTTTTCCTTAAAATTTCGGGTCAATGTTTTTTCGGGGGTCAAAAATGACGAAAAAAGCTCTCATCACCGGCATCACAGGGCAGGACGGCTCGTATCTGGCCGAGTTGCTGCTTGAAAAAGGTTACGAAGTCCACGGCATAAAAAGGAGAAGTTCCTCCTTCAACACCGACAGGATAGACCACATCTACAAAGACATCCACGATAAAAACAGGAAATTCACGCTGCATTACGGCGATCTCACCGACGCGACGAACCTCATCAGAATCATGCAGGAAGTCCAGCCTGACGAGATCTACAATTTAGCGGCACAGTCGCACGTCAAAGTTTCGTTTGAAACAGCGGAATACACCGCAAATTCCGATGCTTTGGGAACTCTCCGTCTGCTTGAAGGAATAAGGATTTTAGGCATGGAGAAAACGACGAGATTCTATCAGGCTTCGACTTCAGAGCTTTTCGGAAAAGCCGCCGAAGTTCCGCAGAGCGAAAAAACGCCGTTTTATCCGCGGAGCCCTTACGCGGCGGCAAAGATCTACGCATACTGGATAACGGTGAACTACCGTGAATCTTACGGGATTTTCGCAAGCAACGGAATACTTTTCAACCACGAGTCACCGCGAAGAGGCGAGACTTTCGTCACGAGAAAGATAACCCGCGCGGCGGCAAGGATAATCCTCGGTCTTCAGGATATGCTTTACCTCGGAAACCTCGATGCAAAGCGCGACTGGGGACATGCGAAAGACTATGTCAAGGCGATGTGGCTCATTCTGCAGAACGAAAAACCTGACGATTTCGTCATCGCAACCGGCAGGACTTCTTCGATCCGCGATTTTGTCAGAATGGTTTTCGAATGCGTCGGAATAAAGGTCGCGTTTATTGGAAAAGGAGTTGACGAAAAAGGAGTAGTTGAAGAGATAGATGAAGCAAAACTCTCTGAATTTACTAAAGAAATAAAAATCAAAAAAGGCCAGGTCGTAATCAGCGTCGATCCCAGATACTTCCGTCCGACTGAAGTCGATATCCTTCTCGGAAATCCGGCGAAAGCTGAAAAAACGCTTGGCTGGAAAGCCGGAACATCTGTCGAAGAACTTGCAAAAGAAATGATGCTCGCAGATATCGAAGACGCGAAAAAAGAGGCTCTTCTTATCGGCAACAACTACTTTGTCAGAGAAAATTACGGCGAATAATCCCAAGAAAATCAACTGTTTACAGATTTAAAAATCAAAACTGAATTCTGCCCGCCGAAACCGAATGAATCGGTCATGACATACTTTAAATCAGCTTTTCTTGCGACATTCGGAACATAGTCGAGATCGCATTCCGAGTCCTGCATCTCCTGGTTTATTGTCGGCGGAATAATGCTGTAAACTATCGAAGAAACTGCCGAGACCGCTTCCAATGCCGCTGCCGCGCCCAAAGTATGCCCGAGCATCGATTTTATTGAAACGACCGGAGTTTTGTAAGCTTTTTCGCCGAAAACCGCTTTGATTGCCTTTGTTTCAATCGGGTCATTCGCCAAAGTTCCAGTTCCGTGGGCAACGACCAGATCGACTCCCGAAGCATCCGTTCCTGCATCGAGAAGCGCCGCACGCATCGCGCTTTCAGCCCCTTTTGCATCGGGATCGGGCGAAGTTATGTGATAAGCGTCGGCCGAACTTCCGGCTCCTGCAATCTCGGCATAAATCCTGGCATTTCGCGAAAGAGCGTGCTCGAAAGATTCTAAAATCACTATCCCGCTCCCCTCGCCCAAAACAAATCCGTCGCGGTTTTTGTCAAAAGGTCTTGAAGCTTTTTCCGGCTCGTCGTTTCGTTTTGAAAGGGCCTGCATCGATGAAAACGCCGCGAGAACAAGCGGATTTATCGGCGCTTCACTTCCGCCGCAGATAATTATGTCGGCATTTCCTCTCTGAATGAGTCTTGCAGCAGTAGCGATCGCATGCGAAGCAGAAGCGCAGGCAGTGGAAACCGTTTCGCACACTCCTCTTGCACCGAAAAGGATCGAAAGATTTCCCGCCGCCATATTCGGGATACACATCGGCACACCAAAAGGCGAAACCCGCCTTGGACCTCGTTCGAGCAGGATCTTGTGCTGCTCTAAGATTGTTGAAATCCCGCCGAAACCGACCCCTAAAACAACTCCGAAACGGCTTTTGTCGAGTTTCTCCAAATCGATTTTTGAATCAAGAAGTGCGTCCTTTGCCGCAACTGCCGCAAACTGCGTGAAACGGTCCATTTTCCGCGTTTCGTTTTTCGGAAGATATAAACTTGCATCGAAATTTTTGATTTCAGCGGCGATTTTTGTCTTGAAATCCGATGTGTCGAAAGAAGAAATCAGCGAGACTGCCGATTTTCCGGCAACGAGGCTCTCAAAAAACGCGCACCTCCCGATACCGAAAGGTGTTACGCATCCAAGACCGGTGACAGCGACTCTTTTAAGCATGAACTAAGACTCTTTTACTGACTTGATATAATTTGCGATATCGCCCAAGTTCTGGAATTCCTTGAGTTTTTCATCAGGAATCTCGATTTCGAAAGCATCTTCTATTTTCATGATTATTTCAACAACATCCAATGAATCGATCTTCATTTCCTTAAGCGATGATTCGGGAGTTATTTTGATACTTTCATCAAGAGCGAGATGATGTCTTACGATGTCGGCGATTTTTTCGAAATACATGACTTTCTCCTAAAAATTCAGGTTCTTAAAAGTTTCCATATTTTCAACATTTTGAATTTTCACTTCAATTCCAGCCGCTGCGGCAGTTTTTCTTACAAGCCCCGAAAGCGAAGTTCCCGGCCCTATTTCGACAAAACTGTCAACGCCGTTTTGCAGCATGAAATCGACTGAAGGCTTCCAGAGAACGGTGCTGTAAAACTGCTTTACGAGTGCAGGTTTCACTTCGGAAATATCGGTGTAAGGCAGGCCCGTAACGTTTGACAGAACAGGCTGATCCATCGGCGAGACCTCAACATTTCCGATAATTTCTGCAAATTTTTCGGAAGCGTCTTTAAGCATCGAAGTGTGGAAAGGTGCGCTGACGGGAAGGAAAAGCGCTTTTATCCTTGTTTTTGCGTTTTTCTTTATAAAATCGACAGCCGCTTGGACTGCTTCGATATTTCCCGAAACAACGACCTGCGAGGGAGAATTGAAATTTGAAATCTCAACAACCCCAAGACCTTTTATTTCTTTAATAAATTCAGCAACTTCATCATAAGTTAACCCTACTATCGGAGCCATCGCGCCGACACCTTCGGGAACCGCTTCCTGCATTATACGACCGCGCTCTTTAGCAATAGCGACCGCATCAGCAAAATTCAAAGCACCTGCATGAACGAGCGCCGTATATTCACCCAGACTTAAGCCCGCCGTAAAATCGCTGTTTACGCCGAATTCCTGCTTTATAACTTCAAGTATCGCCTTTGAAACTGTGAGTATCGCCGGCTGCGTCACTTCAGTCTGCATCAGTTCTTCGTTTGTTCCTTCAGTCACAGTTTTGAGCAGATCGAAACCGAGCTTAGCTGACGCCTCTTCGAAAACTTCGGAAAAAACTTTGAAATCATGGACGAATTCACGCCCCATTCCGGCATATTGCGAACCCTGACCCGGAAAAATAAAAGCTGTTTTAGCCATATCACCTCAAAAAGCCGCGTTACGGGCGCTTTTTTATTAAAATTGTAGGGCTTTTGTCAAGAATTTGCGGGCTATTCCGCCGAAACGACGACGATTTTTCCTTCTTCGAAACACTCTTTTTTGAGTTCCGACATGATTTTTTCGGCTTCGCTGTTTTTTATCACGATCTCTGAACCGCTGATCTTAAGTGCGGGAACCGAAAGGATTTCACCCGAAAGCCCTTCTTTTTCAATCAGTTTTTCAGCCTTTTTCTTTGCGAAAAAAAGTGATGCAGGGCTTTTGCGGGTCTCTTTAGTCATCGAAATGTCGTAGATTTTCTCCCCCTTCTCATTCACTATCGAAAAGAAAAGCTGCGACTCGACTTTCGTTTTGAAATTTATGACCAGGACTGATTTCGTTTTCGCAGCTTCATCTGATGCCGCCGCAAGAGGCTCCTTTTTGTTTGAAAATTCTTCGCGCGCTTCTTCAACGATCCTGCGCAAGTATCCTGAAACATTGACTTTATAAGTCAGATCGACCGATGAATTGGAATAAAATCTTTCGTAAGTCACATCCTTTATGTCGGCAACATTCACGAGCCTGTCGACAAAATCAGGATCACCTTTGCCCTCGAAATATGCGCCGACCGTGGTTTTGCCCGAAAGAACAAGCCCAGAAAGAATCTTCACGATCTTCAGGCGTGCGTTTGCCGCAGCCGCCTTTTCAGCCGTTATGCGGGCAGAGTTGAGGTTGGTGACGTTCGTTTCGGGAATGCCGCTTCCAGTGATAACGAGCTCGAATGTCGAATAGTTCAAAGTTCCGTCGGTCACCTTTCTTGAAAGGGAAAAATCCTCCGGCTTTTCTGCAGCCGAAATAGAAAAGAAGGAGAAAAAAACAAGGAAAAAAAGGACTTTTTTTAAATATTTTTTCAATCGATCCTCCTGCTTACCGGAACAACACAAGCGCATTTGCGGGACATTATTCCCTGTAATTTATGAATTGCAAGATTACTGTCAAAAAACCGCAGGGTCTATTGCATAAATTTATCAATAAAATACTGCACTTGTCGATTTTTAAAAAATTATCTTGCATTTTTTATGAAAAGAGCAGAATAGCTCTCGCTGCGTTCGGCACATTCCTATTAAAAATCAAACAATTTCAGGAGGTTATCCATGAAAGAAGAATTGCGTTCCCTCGAGGATGAGGTCCCGCTTGGCTCAGGCCGGTCGAATTCCGTTCCGTTTTATTCCGTTCCCCTTGTCTCTGAGGGCGAGGAAGTTCTTTCCGATTTTCAGAAAAAATTTTTCCCGGGCTCGACAAAAGCTGACTGGGACAGCTGGCTTTGGCAGATCAAAAACTCGATCACCGATGCCGGAACCCTTTCAAAAATGTTCGATCTGACAGAGGACGAACTTGCGGCGATGAAGGAGATTTCGCTTCCCTTCAGGATCACACCCTACTACGCCTCGCTGCTTTACGGCCGCGATCCGGAGTATCCGCTGAGAAAGACCATGATCCCGCGGACATCCGAACTTATAAGGAGCTTCGGTGAAGCAGCCGACCCTCTTTCGGAGGAATCGATGTCGCCGGTCCCGAACCTTGTCCACCGCTATCCCGACAGAGTCCTTTTTCTGGCGACCGAATTCTGCAGCTCATACTGCCGCTACTGCACGAGGCACAGAGTCGTAGGAAACAAAAACGAACTTCACAGATTCAACTCGAAGTGCTGGAACGAATCGATCGACTACATCGCAAGGCACACCGAAGTGCGCGATGTCCTGATTTCAGGCGGCGATCCGCTCACCATGCCCGACGCAAAGATCGACTATCTTCTTTCAAGGATCAGGGCTATCCCTCATGTAGAAATAATCAGGCTCGGAACAAAAGTCCCCGCCGTCCTTCCGCAGAGGATCACACCTAAACTCCTGAGAATACTCAAAAAATACCATCCTCTTATGATAAGCATCCACTTCACCCACCCGGACGAACTCACGCCGGAAAGCTCTGCTGCATGCTCGAGACTTGCCGATGCGGGGATCCCTCTCGGCAGCCAGACAGTCCTTCTCAAAGGGGTGAACAACGATGCAAAAGTTATGACAGAACTCTTCCACAAGCTCCTTATGGCAAGAGTCAGACCTTACTATCTCTACCAGTGCGACCCGGTCATCGGCTCGGCCCACTTCAGGACAAGTGTCGATGAGGGACTCGACATGATCAGGCAGATCCGCGGATTCACGAGCGGCTACGCTGTTCCCCACTATGTCATAGACGCTCCCGGCGGAGGAGGAAAGATCCCCCTCATCCCGAAATATTTTCAGGGAGAAGACGATGATTACGTCTACCTGAAGAATTTCGAAGGCAAAGACTACAAATACCCCAAACATTCATAAGGGAGGTAAAAAATGAGAATAGGTTTCACATACGATCTGCAGGACGACTATATAAAAGCGGGATTTTCACTTGAGGAAGCCGCTGAATTCGACGTTGCGGAAACGATAGACGGGATAGAAGATTCACTTAAGAAGCTCGGCTACGAAGTTGACAGGATAGGAAACGTAAAATCGCTTGTCAGTCGTGTCGCGGCAGGCGAAAGATGGGATCTCGTATTCAACATCGCAGAGGGAGTCAACGGTTTCGGAAGAGAGGCGGAGGTCCCCGCAGTTCTCGAAGCATACGGCATCCCGTTCGTTTTTTCCGACCCGATGGTCCTCTCCCTTGCTCTCCACAAAGGGATGGCTAAGAGGATCGTCCGCGATGCCGGGATAGCGACACCCGACTTTCAGATCGTCTATTCGCCGGAAGATATCGACAAGGTAAAGATCGACTTTCCCCTCTTTGCAAAGCCGCTTTCCGAGGGAACAGGCAAAGGGATAGGAGCAAAATCGATAATAGGCAGCCGCAGAGAGCTGGTCGAAAACGTCACGGCACTCCTTCAGGAACACGGGCAGCCGGTGCTTGTCGAAAAATTCCTCCCCGGAAGAGAGTTCACAGTCGGGATCACAGGGACGGGAAAAGATGCCAAAGCGGTCGGCGTTATCGAGATCAACTTCCTGGAAGATGCCGAGAGCAAAGCTTACGGGCTTGTCAACAAAAAGCACTATCAGTCGCTGATGCGCTACACTGTCCCCGAACATGAGATCGCGGAAAAGTGCATCGAAACGGCCCTTGCAGCGTGGAAAGTCCTTGAATGCCGCGACGGCGGAAGAATAGATCTCCGCTGCAACGAAGCAGGGATCCCCGAGTTTATCGAAGTAAATCCGCTGGCGGGACTCAACCCCTCCGATTCAGATCTCCCGATCCTCGGCAGGATGAACGGCGTCTCATACGACGAAATCATCGCCAGGATAATGAAAAGCGCAGAAAAGAGGATCTCCGGCTGAAGCGCCTGATTTATACAAAAACCGCGTATCGTTTTGTTTTTATTCACGAATCCGTAACTCTTCCCTGACCTTCTCCCGCCTGAAAAATAAATTTTCAAAATTCTTCTGATAAAAATAAAAGAAAAATGGAACTTTCCGAAAAAATTTTTTATAGTGTAGCGGTTTTTGATTATTAACAATCTTCGGAGGGAAAAATGGAATTCAAATCGATCAAAGAGTTTATCGCTATGGCAAAAGGACATGAAACCAGAAGAATCGCTGTTGCAGCTGCGGAAGACGAGCCGGTACTTGCGGCTATTAAAGATGCGATGGGCGAAGGAATCGTAATTCCTGTCCTTGTAGGCCACGAAGAGAAAATCAAAGAGATCGCGGCGAAGATCGGACTCAACCTCGACGGAATCAAGATCATCCACGAACCGAAACCGAAAATCGCATGCCAGAGAGCCGTAAAGGTCATCAAAGACGGCGAAGCTGAGATCCTTATGAAAGGTCTCGTTCCGACCGCTGATCTGCTCAGAGCCGTTCTCGACAAGGAAAACGGTCTCAGAAAAGGCAGCACTATCAGCCACATCGCATTTTTCGAAACTCCTTACTACCACAAACTCGTCGTTGTCACAGACGCTGCAATGAACATCGCGCCTGAGTTCAAAGAGAAAGTCGCGATCGTCAACAACGCTGTCGAAGCTTGCCACAGAGTCGGCATCGAAAACCCGAAAGTTGCAGTGCTTGCAGCTGTTGAAGTCGTAAACGAGAAGATGGAACCCACGATCCACGCGGCAATGCTCACGATGATGAACAAACGCGGCCAGATCCCCGGCTGCATCGTAGACGGTCCTTTCGCGATCGACAACGCAATTTCGAAAGAAGCGTGCGCTCACAAGAAAATCGTTACAGAAGTCGGCGGAGACGCTGATGTTCTTATGTGCCCCGACATCGAAGCTGCTAACATCCTCTACAAATCGATGAACTTCTTAGGAGGTGCTCATTCGGCGGCTGTAATCATGGGAGCAAGCGTTCCGATAGTTCTTACAAGCAGAGCTGATTCCGAAGAATCAAAACTTTATTCAATCGCACTCGCTGCGGCAATGAAATAGGAGGAGTCATGAAAATATTGGCAATCAACCCCGGATCAACTTCCACAAAAGTGGCGGTTTATGAAGACACAAAAGAGATTTTGACTGTAAACATCAAACACGATGTAGAAGAACTGGCTGGTTTTACCTGTGTTTTCGATCAATATGACTTCAGAAAAAATATCGTTCTCAAAAAACTCGAAGAAGAAGGGATCGATGTCGCATCATTAGACGTGATCGCAGGTAGAGGCGGTCTCCACAAACCTATTCTCGGCGGCGTTTACGAGATCAACCCGCTTATGATTGACGACATCAAACATCCGAAAATCGGTGAGCACGTCTGCAACCTCGGCGCTCCTATCGCTTACGAAATCGCGAAAGAGGCATCGAAACTGAGCGGAAAAAACGTCAAGGCTTACACTGTAGACACTTCGGTCATCGATGAGATGGATCCTATAGCAAAACTTTCCGGTATGCCCGAAATCGAAAGACGCAGCATTTTCCATGCTCTCAATCAGAAGGCAGTGGCCAGAAGATATGCCCGCGAAAGAGGCAAAAAATATGAAGATCTGAACTACATCGTCGCTCACATGGGCGGCGGAATCTCGATCGGCGCACACAAAGGCGGCAGAGTCATCGATGTCAACAACGCTCTCAACGGCGAAGGCCCCTTCACTCCTGAAAGAAGCGGCGGCGTTCCGGTAGGACAGCTTGTAAATATGTGCTTCAGCGGCGAATACACGAAAGACCAGATCATGAAGAAAATCAAAGGAAAAGGCGGTCTTGTAGCTTACCTCGGCACAAACAGCGCATACGAAGTCGAACAGCGCGTAAAAGCCGGCGACAAGGAAGCAGAACTTGCCTACAGAGCAATGGCTTATCAGGTTGCAAAAGGAATCGGTGCACTGGCAGCTGCTCTTGACGGCAAAGTTGATGTCATCATCCTCACCGGCGGCATCGCTTACGACAAAATGTTTGTCGGCTGGATCAAAGAGAGAGTATCATTTATCGCCAATGTCGAAGTTTTCCCGGGCGAAGACGAAATGAAAGCTCTTGCAGAAGGCTGCTACTACGGAATCAAAGGAGAAATTCCGGTTCACGTTTATGAATAAAATCCAGGACTTAGTCCGAAATTTCGAAAATCACGTTTCAAAAGTAAATTACGAAAATCCGGAGTTTTTTCAAGCGGTTGCAGAAATCGCAAAAACTTACGGCTACCCTCTTTCAAACGCTGCTGTATTCAATAAGAACCTGCTCAAGCTAAAAGAGCTGAAATACATTCTTGTCGCAGACAATCCCGGAGTTACCGAACAGGAAGAAGAGTGCTACTTGGTCGGAAAAGCGGGAAAAACGGCGCGGAATTTCTTCAAAAACAATGAACTGGTAAATGATTTTGATGAAGAAGTCGCCGTTTTGAACAAGACTTTCATTCACACCAAAAGCACGATCGACTTGAAAAAGCTCCAAGAGTTCAAAAATCTGTTTTTTGATTCACAGATTTTCATGGCAAACCTTGCAGTAGATATGCTTGAAGCTTGCCTCTGCGAACTCTGGATCACTGGATGCAGCGAACTTACAGAAAAAGGACTTTTTGCGCCGTATCTCAAAACTTTGAAGGAAAGATGCGCAGAAAATCCTGAACTTAAAGAAAGAATCTTTTTCTATCCCCATTTTTCTTTCGGAAACTTCAGCCGGAATCTCAATTCAGTCCGCGCGGAACATCCTGAAATGAGCGTCAGAGAGGCTTTGAAAGCGGCGTCACTGAATATTTTCGGGAAATAGCTCGAACTATTTTTTATCTGCGAAAAGCGGCGAGAATTTTTCTTCGACATCGCCGTAAATTTTGTCGATATCAAGGTTTCCGTTAAGGTAGATGACTTTGAGATTGCCCTCAAATTCTTTGATGACTTCGCGGTAGTTTCTGTCGATCTGCTGCAGAAGTTCGCGCTTTTCGTAAATCTCGGTTGAAGCGCGGAATTTTGTCAGTCTCTCCACTGCCTTATCAATGCTGACATCAATAAAAACAAGTACATCAGGCAGAGTTGCAAAGCGGTTTATCCCTTTAACCCACTCGTAGCTGACGTTAAGCGACTGATACGCGATAGAACTGAAGAAATATCTGTCGGTAATGACCGTCTGTTTTTTTCTGAGCGCAGGCCAGATTTCTTCACGCAGGTGGTTTATCCTGTCGGCAGCAAAGGAAAGAGCGAGCATTTCGTGTATAAGCGGAGTATCGCTGTTTGTTTCGCTCAGGAAATTCCTCACGATTTTTCCGGTTGCAAGCGTTGTCGGCTCCGCGGTGAGATAAACAGCCTCTCCTTTTGATTCCAGGTATCTTTTTATTTCGCGGATAGTCGTGCTTTTGCCGCTTCCGTCGATCCCTTCAACTGCGATAAACATTATTTTTCCTCCAAAGCATAAATTTTCAAATCGTCGAATTCGACATCCGATTTCCAGTTCGCAAAAGAGAGTTTTGAAAAGCCGTCGCTTACTTTGAGCGGTGTTTCGTCGCTATATTCCAAAAAAAGTTCTCCGTTTACGAACCACTTGATTTTACTCGACAATCTTTCGACTTTTATTTTGTAGAGCTTCTCTTTTTCAAGTTTTTCTTTCTTTTCGCTTCTATTCTTTTCGTGCTCGTGAAGTTTGGAAATTACAGAGATCCGGTTGTTCCAGCCGCCTAAAATGAAAGTGTAGCCGTCGCCGTGGTCGTGGATCTTTCCGTCGCCCCAGAGGTTGAATTTTACATCAACTGCGTCGCTGTAACTTTTCATCGTGAGCTCGACTATTCCGTTCTGCGGCAGATCGACCGATCTCAGTACGAGATTTCTGTTTTTCGCAGTTCCGCACCTTAATTTTCCGTTTTCGATCCTCCAGTCACCGCCCTGAATTTCGTAATTACCCCCTATTCCGGCGCGGTCAAAATTGTCTTCAAAAACAAGAACCGCTTTTTTTTCGGAACTGCACCCTAAAGCAACAAAATTCAAAAGCAGAATCAGTGAGAATATTGAAAAAAAACGCATTTAAAAACCTAAAATTTTATTACCGTTACCGAATCACCGCCCTCTTCACTGCTGCCGGGCGCGAATGTGAATTTGTATCTTTTCTGCAGGTCGGGAAGAAAATCGCGGATGAATTTTTTGAGTTTTCCGCTTCCCTGACCGTGGATTATCGTAAGCGATACCGCGCCGCCGCCGAAAGCTGTGTCAAGCGATTTTTCTATTTTTTCAGCCGCATCTTCGACGAACATTCCGCGAACGTCGCACATTTCGATATACTTCGATTCGACCGTGTTTTTCGAAGCTTTCGTCTTTACTTCCTGCGAAAGTTTCAGCACAACGAGCCTTTCTGTCGGAGCAACGAGCTGTTTTCCGCTGCTCGTGTATTCAGCCTTCGCACCTTTCACTTTCTGCAAAATTCCTTCCAGTTTCAAAAGCTTGTCGTAAATCACGGTTTTTCCCGGAATGACTTTATCGAGAACGTCTTCAAGTTTGTCACCCTCTTTCGTATCGAGTGCGACGGTCTGGCGGTTTATAGCGTCCTGAATGGTCTCCTTCTCTTTTTTGATGAGAACGACACGTTGTGCCGCCTCTTTTTCTTCGACTTTCGATATTTTTTTCTTCAACTCGGCTTCCTCCATCTCGACAAGTTTTTTGAGACTGCGCAGCCTCTCTTCTTCGAACCGTTTTTCCTTGGTTTCAAGCTTTCTGCGAAGTTCAGTTATCTCCTGCTCTTCCGCTTTGATCGTGGCTTTCGCCGCCTCGACTTCTTCGGTGAGCACAGCAAGCTGTTCCTCTTTTTTGTGAAGGCGGTTTATCAGCGGTTCGACTCCGCTTTCCTTTGCAAGAAGAAGTTTTTCGAGCTTTTCGATGAATTCCTGCGGAAATCCGATCTTTCTCACAAGCGAAAGTGCGTTGCTTGAGCCCACGATGTTGTATGAAAACTTGTATGTCGGCTTGTCTTTTGCCTCGTCAAACCCCATTGCGACAGGAATGAACTTTTTATTCTGCAGTGCAATAGATTTTACTTCGGCAAGATGGCTCGTAACGACCGAAAAACATCCTTTTTCCGCGACAAATTCAAGGTAAGCACCTGCAATCGCGCCGCCCTGAAGCGGATCAGTTCCTGTTCCGATCTCGTCAATAAGTACTAAATCACGGCTGCCCAGCTTTTCTGCAGTTGCGCTTAATAGACGCAGATGGCTTGAAAAACTCGATTCGCCAGCAAAAGCGTCCTGATTGTCGCCCAGAATAAGGAAAATATTTTCGAAAAAAGGAAGTCTCGCCGCGGTTGCAGGAACCGGAAAACCGCGCACCGCAAGTTCTGCAATAGCTGCGACAGTCTTTATCGAAACGGTCTTTCCGCCTGCGTTGGGACCGCTTACGACCATGATTTTTTCTTCATCGCTGAAGATGAAATCGTTCTTTACCAGGTTTTCGCCGCGGCTCAAATAAACCGGCGGGAACCATGCGTTTTCAAGCTTCATCGAATCTTCGGTAAATTCAGGGATCGCGCAGCCGTTTTCCTTCATCCAGAAATATTTTGTGAAGACGTTTTCAATCCTGACTGCCCTTTCAACGCACTTTTCAAGATAGTTGTAATTCCTGAAAAGAAGTCCGCGAAGTTCTCGCAGGATCCTGATTATTTCTTCAAGTTCCCGCGCAGCCAGAAGCGAAAGAGAGTTGTTGTGCTCGATTAAAGTCATCGGCTCTAAAAACGCCGTCTGACCTGTGCGGCTGTAGTTGTGAATGACGCCTTTCACCGTTCTTTTGTAGACCGATTTGAAGGGAAGCACGTATCTGTCATCGCGGATCGTGAACCAGTCTTCCTGCAGGAAACCGCCGTATTCGGGCGAATTTATCATCTTTTTTATCTCTTCGCCGATATTTCTGTGCGTATCGGCAAGATGGCGCCTGATCGCGGCAAGCTCGGGGCTTGCGTTTGAATTTATCTCACCTTTTTCGTTGACTACCTGCTTTATCGTCATTTCCAGACTGACGTTGTATTCGAAATCGAGAAGAGAGTGGATTTTCGGCGTGAATCCGTGCCTTTTAAGCTCTTCGCCTGTCTTGCGGACAATTCCTAAAAAGTCTCCGATCACCCTGTAATCAGCGGCTTCAAGAGGTTCGTTATCCTCAAACTGCGACATGACGCGGCGGACACTGTCGAGATTGAACGAAAAAAGCGAGCGGTACTCCGTTGAAAGTGCCGCAGCCTCGCCGATCAGCGCGAATTCCTTTTCGCAGTCATCAATCGAGAGCCTTTCAGTTTTGTGGAGAGAGGCTTTTCCGTATTCAGAAAGTGATTTTTCACCGATCCAGTCGATTATCGAATTCCATTCAGTCAGCATTTATCCTCCGAAAAGCAGTCTGAAGCAGACAAGAGATTTAGATAGCGGCAGTCATCTTTTTGAGCCAAGCCTTCTCCTCTTTGCCGAGCATCGGAGACAAAGTTTTGAAGACAAGTTTGTGATAGTCGTTGAGATATTTTTTCTCTTCCGCTGAAAGAAGCGCAGGTTCTATCGCGCGGATGTCTATCGGGCACATCGTGAGGTTTTCGAAACCGACAAACTGACCCCATGCAGTTTTTTCTTTCGGAACGGAAAGAACGAGGTTTTCGATCCTGATTCCGTACTGGTCCGGCTCGTAGTAGCCGGGCTCGTTCGAAACGACCATTCCGGGCTCGATCTTCGTGTCGCTTCTGCGGGTCGAAATGCTCATCGGACCTTCATGAACACTGAGGTAAGCACCTACGCCGTGACCTGTGCCGTGGAGATAGTTCTTGCCGTCTTTCCAAAGTGCCTCGCGAGCAAAAGCGTCGATATTGGCACCGGTCGTGAATCCCTGCGGGAACTTCGCGAGAGCTATTCTGATGTGGCCTTTGAGAACATTCGTGAAATCTTTCTTCATATATTTGGTGAGTTTTCCCATTGCGACAGTTCTCGTGATGTCGGTCGTTCCGAAAAGATACTGAGCGCCGCTGTCAACGAGGTAAAGTCCTGCAGGTTTAAGCTCGCAGTCGGTCTCAGGAGTCGCGCTGTAGTGGATTATAGCGCCGTGAGCACCGTAGCCCGAAATCGTGTCGAAGCTAAGTCCGACAAAGCCTTCGCCCTCTTTGCGGAAAGCTTCAAGTTTGTCGCTTGCCGAAATCTCGGTAATTTTGGTTTTGCCGATATTTTTGTCGAGCCAGCAGAGGAATTTTACCATCGCGACGCCGTCGATGACGTGAGCTTTCTTCATTCCTTCGATCTCAGTCGCGTTTTTTATTCCCTTCATTATCTGCGAAACGTTTTCGCCGTGGACGACTTCCGCTTTTTTGCAGTCAACTGCGTCAAGAAGGCTCTGCGAAGTTCTAGCCTTGTCAATGAAGATCTTTCCTTTAAGTCCTTTGATGAAAGCATAGATTTCTTCGTATTTATGAATAGTTACGCCGTCTTTTGCGATAGCGTCTGCATCTTTTTTAGAGAATTTGCCCTCTTTTACGAAAAGGTCGGCAGTTTTTTTGCCGATAACGCCGAAACCCATGACTACAGGGTTGCATTCGACATCGTTTCCGCGGATGTTGAAGATCCAAGCCAAATCGTCAAGAGAAGCGAAAAGGTGGTAGTCGACGCCGAGTTCAGCCATTTTGCCGCGGATCCTTTCAAACTTTTCCTTTCTGCCTACGCCTGCATATTTAACGGGATGCTGAACAGCTTTTCCGCTCGGGAATGCAGGTCTGTCTTTCCAGATTTTATCGATGAGGTCTTCGCTTGAAGCAACTTTGATCCCTTTCGGTTCGAAAGTCTTTTTAAGGTCGTCAACATCGTTTATCGACATTACAGCCGCGTCAAAACTGACCGTGTCGCCTTTTTTAAGTTCTTTGCCAATCCAGTCGGTGTAGCTCGGAGTTTCGGGGAGTCCCATTTTGAAAAGGGTTATCGTGCTTCCTTTGAGCTGGTTTTCAGCCTGAAGAAAATATCTTCCGTCAGTCCAGAGCCCCACTTTTTTCATCGTGACGACAACTGTTCCCGCCGAACCGGTAAATCCGCTTATCCACGCTCTCGATTTCCAGCGCGGCGCAACGTATTCGCTCTGGTGCGGGTCGGCACTCGGAATGATGTAAGCCGCAATGTTTTTCTTCTTCATCAAAGCTCTGAGCTCTTCAAGTCTAGACGTGATCTGCATGGTAACCTCCTAAAAATTGATATAAAAAACCGTTTTTCAGTCTCAACTTTTAAATAAGCAGCAAAATGCAAGACAATATAATATCTTTTAAATTTTTGTGTAGTTTATTTCGCTATCAAGCCTTTTTTTCCTTCAATTAGTTGTCATTTCACGCTTCATCTGTAAAATAAGAGGGTTGTTTGTTGATTTTCAGGAAGTGATCATGCGTAGATTTTCGATAATATTTTGTGTGTTTGTGCTGATTTTTTCTGTTTCGTGCGAAAACAAACTTTCCGGTCCTGTTCAGGAAATTTCCGATGATGACAGCGATACTGCTCACGACGGAGATGCAGATGAAACACCTGATGACGATGCCGACACGGAGCAGGGACCTCTTTTCAATCTGAAAGTCGAGGGAAACGATAAAAACGTCCTTTCGTGCAGACTCACATTCTCAACGCCTGATGAAAGAAAAACTTTTGTGAAATATTACTCAGCAAATCATTCCGGCTACAAAATCACGGAAGAAACGGCTAAAAACGAGCACTATTTCTTCCTCTGGGGAATGAGGGAAAATCTCAATTACACAATTGAAATCTATTCGGATGAAAAAACACCGGAGCTTCTTGCAACGACAGAGTTCCATTCAGGAAAAGTTCCGAGTTCCATTTTCCCTCTGCGCCTTGTCACAAATGAAAAAGAAAGTGTCCAGCCCGGTTTTCTTATAGTGACGCAGCAGTCCTCACCCGATCAGGAGAGAATGGAACCTATAGTCTTCATGGTAGATACCGACGGTTTTGTCGTCTGGTATTTCGAGCACTATCTTCCAGGTTTTTCACTTCTGACTGATCCTTCCTACCAGAAAAAGACGAATACTCTGTTTTTAGGCATTCAGAAATGGTTTATGGAAGATGTATTGACTGAAGAAGGTCTGGAAATCGATATGGAAGGAAACATTCTCTGGAAATCTCCGGGACTTCCCGGCTCCCTCTACACCGAAACGACGTGGCATCATATCTACAGGCTTCTCGATGATGACACGCTCCTTTTTATCCGGGCACAGTATGATTTCGATAATCATGTAGTCAGCGACAGAATAGTGAATGTTGACAGGGACTACAACGAACTCTGGAACTGGGGATATTTTGATTCACCCGATTATTTTGACACGGTGACGTGCAATGATGATGCGTATGTTCTCTGGTGCGACTGGACTCATACGAATTCAGCCAAGATGTTCAAGGATGAAAATATTCTCTATTTCAACTCTCTCTGGCTCGGTTTCTACAAAATGAACATGGAAACAAAGGAAGTTATCTGGAAATTCGGCAAAGACGCTGATTTCACCATGCTTTCCGAACACCCCTACCCATGGCCGACAAATACGCATGACCCGAAATTCATGGATGCTTCGAGAAAGCGTCTCCTCTTTTACGATAACGGGATGAAGGATCGTTTTTATTCAAGAATCATTGAATATGAAATCGACGAAGATGCCATGACTGCCGAGATAACTTTTGAATATGACGGATTTGTTTCAGGACACCCCTGGTTTGCAGACATAGGGAGCGGAGATGCCGATTATCTTGAAAACGGAAACTTCCTTGTTACCAAAGGCAATGTCGACGAATCGCAGAATTCCTCGATTTTTGAAGTCACGCGTGACGGAAGAGTCGTCTGGGAGATTTACACATATCAGGAAGAGGGTTTTATGATAGAGCTTTACAATGCCGAAAAATTCATGCCTCCGCTGGAGTTTTTAAATGACTAGATTTTTTACTATCACTTTAATTTTTTTAGCATTTTTGTGCATTTCGTGCGAGAACAAGGCTCTTGTTCCGTCAAAATCAGATGCGGACGAAGTTTCCGATTCAGATGAAATCCCCGATGACGACAGCGATTCCGGAACAGAACTGATTTCAGACCTGAAAGTCGAGGAAAACAAAGAAAATGTACTTTCGTGCAGGCTCACCTTCTCGACAACAGAGGAACGGAAAACTTTCGTGAAATACTATTCCGACACCCACAAAGGCTACAAAATCAGCGAGAAAACGGCTAAAAACGAGCACTATTTCTTTCTTTGGGGAATGAGAGAAAATCTCGACTACAAAATTGAGATCTATTCAGACGAAGAAGAACCCGAACTTCTTGCAACGACAGAGTTCCGTTCCGGGAACGCTCCGGATCATATTCCCGCAATGTATCTCGGCGACAGGAATTTGGAAAAAACAGCTGAAGGTTTTGTCCTGTTCCAATATGCCGCGACAAGTTACGACCATATTTTTCCCATAACCGTAATGGTTGATACTGACGGCGAAGTCGTCTGGTACTACGAATATGACCAGTGGTATCTGAGTGCATTGGGGGATGTCGCATGGGATCCTGAAAAGCAGACGATCCTTATAGGTCTCCTTAAAGATGCGGTAGCATACGATTCCCTGGCTGAAGAGGCGATCGAAATAGATCTCGAAGGCAACATCGTCTGGAAATCTCCGGAAATAATGAGTTATTACTACGGTCCAGGAAGCTGGAATCACGCATACTACAAAATGAAAGACGGCTCGGTGACATTTCCGCAGGCAGTTTATGACACTTGTATCGTCGGAGACAGGATCGTCAATCTCGATGCCGATTCATACGCTGAACTCTGGAGCTGGGATTACAGAAATTATTTTGAAAAACCCGACTGTTCAGACAACACAAGCGGCGACGTATGGCTTGACTGGACGCACACAAACAGCGTTTCAATGTTCAAGGAAGACGGGATTGTTTATATCAATTCACGCAATTTCTCTACTTTCTTCAAAATCGATATGGCGACAGGAGCTATAATCTGGCGCCTTGGCAAAAACGGCGATTTCACATTTGTCGGAAACAGCGAAAATCCGTGGTTTGAACTTGCCCACGAACCTGAAATCAACGGAGTCAACGGAAACAAAGTCATTTTCTTTGACAACGGCACGGCGGAAAGAGGCTTTAGCAGAATAGTCGAATACGCCATTGATGAAACGAATATGACCGCCGAAATGATTTTCGAATTCGACGGCAGAGACCTCGGAAAAGGATGGTGGAGCGAATATTGGGGCGATGCCGACCGTATGGTAAACGACAACATTTTCGTTACGGCAGGATTTTACGATATGCAGCAGACTTCAAGGTTTTTCGAGGTAACACATGAAGGCGAAGTCGTCTGGGAACTCTTCATGGAGAAAACTGAAGACTGGCAGACATCTCTCTACAAAGCGGACAAATTCATGCCGCCGCTGGAATTCCTTAAATAATTATTTTTTGCAGCGGTCTTTTAAGATAAGATTCTGATTTTTCTGGATCTTTTCTATTTCTGCGGCTCTTTTGCATTCCCATTCGTCAACGGGATCTGCTTTATCCCACGCCTCTAACATTCTGCGGTTTTTGTCGTTCACGATCCCGAAACCAGGATATGCCGAATCCATGTAAAAATAGGTTCTGGCAATATCGCCGCGGATCGATTCTCTCGGCTCGGCGGTGTTGTTTTTGACTTCGAAATCGCAGTTGCCGTAAACCCTTTCTTCGCCCTGAATCTCGCCGTAATCGAAATTCGAGCGGTCTGCATTGACCTTTCCGATCGCGGGAACGAGGTTGTACATATCTGCCTGCATGAACTGGAACTGTTTATTCATTTTTGAAGCGCAGTTGCGCCCTTTGAAACGTTTTCCTTTGCTGTCGACGCACTGCGGAGCGCCATCTTTCCACTCTTTCAGCTTTCCGCCGAAAGCGGCCGCCGGAACGATGTGTTCCCATTCTACCCTTTTGCTGCGCGAATGATTCTTTGCATCAAAATAGCTACAACCCTCAGCAATAACTTTCTGCTTTCTGTCGTAGGAACAGCCGCAGTAAAAGGTCTTTCTCACCTTCTCATCGCCGTAAATCACCTTGTCGAGAAATTTTTTCGACTTTGAAAACGAGTTTATTTCGGTGTTTCCCTTCTGCTGTTCCGCCGCGAAAACAAAAACGGCTATTACTAACGAAAAAGTAAGAAAAATCAGAAGTTTTTTCATAATTTAATTCCTCAGCCAGCCAAAACCGGCGCATTATAACAGTTTTTTTCAATAAAAACCGAAAAAAATCACAAAAAAGTGAAATTTTTCTCAGCTTGGGCATTATATGCCCACCCTCGCCGGTAAAATGCGGCCGGTTTTTTTGATTAAGGAGGCTAGAATGTCAAATCTTGAAAGGATCGTTTACATCAACCACGTGATAAAAACTAAAGGTTTCGTCACGAGAAAGGAGGTCTCAGACCGCTTTGAAGTCCACATTGACACAATAAAGCGCGATATCGAATATATGCGAGATTTCCTTTCCGCGCCGATAAAATACAGGCAGAGTGCGGGCGGATATGTCTATGAAACGCCCTTCGACATGCTTTTCGATTCGCTTGAAGACGCCGTCCTTTATTACATTTTCGTCAAACGCATCAGCGAATCGCTTAAACTTGACGGCCTGCCCTACATTCCGGTGATTTCCGAAGATATTCTGAAGAGCATTTCGGGCTACATTCCGCCCGATTTCGACGAGATCATGGATCATATTGCCTACGATTCATCCGATATCGACATCATGGATCTGAAGGATTTCAGGAATATCCTCAGTTCTTTCATGACAAAAAGGTGCGTTCAGATAACCTACCTGAATGCCGACGGTGAAAAGAGCGAGAGACTCATCGAGCCGCTGAAGCTCATGAACTATCTCGGAAAGTGGTATGTCATCGCCTTCTGCCGCAAAAGGAACGCACTCCGCGTTTTTCTTCTTTCGCGCTTTATTTCAAGCGAAGTGAGCGGCGAAAATTTTGAATATCCCGTCACGAAGCGCGAGCTTGACGAATATATCGACGGCTCTTTCGGAATGTTCAAGTCTGAAACTTCGTCAACTGCCGTGATCCGCGTTTTCGAACCGGCCTGCTACTATGTGAGAAACCAGATCTGGCACAAAAACCAGAAAGTCAGAGAGTGCACGGTTGACGGCAGAAAATGCCTCGAAATAACTCTTCCGGTAGGAGACCGCGACAAGGAGATAATCGCCAGAGTTTTGTCTTATTCCCCCGACAGCGAGATCGTTTCACCGCCGCAGCTGCGTGAAAAGTGGCTTAAAAGGATCAGAGATATGTATCAGAAGTTCTGCAAAGTAAAAAAAGAAGGCAAAAATGAGAGAAAAGAAGATCCCTACAAATGAAGAAATAATCGCGATGATCCCCTCAAAGGACGTGCGCGAATACCTTATAAAGATCGGCTGGCAGTTCAGCGAACACGACCGCGATATCCTGCGCAGATACCTCAAACCGAAAAACAAAGCCGACTACGAAAGCGTCTGGTTTGACCAGAATTACATCACCCTGCCGCATCCTTTCAGAAAAGGCGATATCGTGGCAGTCTACGGCAAAGACAGAAGGAAAAAACCTTTAATTGGCATCATGTGGGCACCGAAAAGCGACGAGGATTTCTGGATTTTCGACAAACGCACAAAGAATGACCTCAAAGGTTTCGTCGATTTCACCGATGTCGCGACGACTGTCGATTTTCTCTCGCCCGAAGACGGCTTTTTCAGGCACGGGCATCCGAACCCTCTCTGGATCGAATACGCCGAACTTGATGAAGATTCTGCCGAAGCACGCTTTCTCAGAAGCGCGGTAAAACTTCAGAACGGAAACGGCTCTCTCGAAGAAACCGACGAACTTCGCAGCGAATACGTGGCAAGCATGAGAAAAGGCCGTTCGTACTAACACACTGTTTACTTCGACAATTTTTGTTTTTCTATTTTACAACAACAGACATCAAACAATAAAAATATTTTAATTTTTAGCAATTTTTTAAAATTTAATATTTGACACATATTTATCATTTGCTATAATAAACGTGAAATTTGAGTTCATTTAGGATTTTTTCTTGACCAAATCGGCAAAAATTATAAAATTTGCCGAAATGGTTAGAGGGGAAACAAAAATGGAAAGAGAAATTTTAGTCAAAAATATAGATAAAAAGGTTTTTGGCAGAGAGGAGATTTTAGAGGCGGCTTATAAAGAAAATTCCGATTTCAAAGCCACTTCATTCCGCAATCTGATGGCTCGTCTGCTTGATTCAAAAACTATTGTCAGGGTCGGAAGGAACCGCTATATCAATAAAAATCTAAAGAGTTATGAAAATCATTATTCAGAAGAAGTTTCTGAAATCATTAGCGAAGTCGAGATAAAATTTCCGCTTTTGAATTTTCAGGTCTGGGAACTCAGCTGGCTTAACGAGTTTTTTAACCATCTGATCGCAAAGAATATTGTTTTTCTTGAGGTCGAAAACAGCGGCTGCGAATTTGTTTATTCTTTTTTGTCTGAAACCCGTAAGAGCGGCGTGCTGCTCCGTCCTTCTCAAAAGGAACTGGAATATTATTCTTTCGACGGAACGGTGGTCATCGACCGCCTTATAAGTGAAACGCCGAAAAAACGCATAAATTCCCATCATGTGGCTATAGAAAAGATAATTGTAGATCTTTTTGCCGACAAAAATGTGAAATCCATCCTTTCTGTTGATGATTATCCTGAAGCCGTTGAAAGAATGTTCGAGAAATATGCGGTGGATCGGAGCAAACTTTTCCGCTATGCCGGAAGACGGAACAAATCTGAAGAAATCACCGCTTTCTTGAAAAACAACACATCTGTTGATCTGCTGACCGGAGTATAGATGCTTTCCAAGGAAAATTTTTCAAAAAATCATATCGAGTTTTTAAGAAAATCCGGAAAAGTCGATCCTGCGATTCTTGAAAGAAGCATCTACGCCTTGGGATTGCTGGATGTTCTGGCAGGAGTCGGATTACCCTTTATTTTCAAAGGAGGAACAGCGGTGATGCTGCTCTCTGAATCACCGAAGAGACTTTCAACTGATATCGATATCGTAGTAAAACCCGGCACGGATGTCGCCTCTTTTCTGGATGAAGCCGCCAGGATTTTTCCTTTTCAAAAGGTCGAACAGCAGATAAGAAAAGGACGAGGAAACATTGAAAAGCACCACTACAGATTCACATATAATTCGCCCTGCTCGGATAATGAACTTTACATCCTGCTGGATATTCTGTTCGAGGAGAACCACTATTCAAAAACGATAAAAATACCTGTCAGAAACAGCCTGATTGTTACTGAAGAGCCGTATTCTTTCGTAACGGTGCCGACTGTTGACTCTCTCTTGGGTGACAAACTGACAGCGTTTGCTCCTCATACAACAGGCATTCCGTTCGGAATCGGCAAAGAACTGGAAATAGCAAAGCAAATGTTTGATATCGCCAATCTTTTCGATTTTTGTGAAAATTCGGAAGATATATACGATTCTTATATGATGAACGTAAATGCCGAAATATCTTACAGAAATAAAAATATTTCCGTTGATGATGTCCTGAACGACACTTTTGAAACAGCGGCTTGCATAGTCGGAAGAGGCATGATCGGCACTTCCTATCCATTGTTACTTACAGGAATAAAAGCCTTGAAAACTTATATTTTTGAGGAGCATTTCAGTACCGAAAAATTTCCCGGGAAAGCCGGTAAAGTAATGTATCTTGCAGCCTCTATCCTGAAAAATCGCGAGATAACTCATATCAAAGATCCGATGATTTATAAAAATGCCAATATTTCGGCTTCAAAATACTCAAAAATCTCTTTCTTGAGAAAACTTGATATCGATGGTTTTGCCTATGCTGTCGAAGCTCTGCGGATAATGGAAGGGGATAAAATCATTCTCAACTAAAAATCTGATTTTATTTCACCTTGGTCAACATACGCCCAGTCTCATGCGTAAAATCAAGTGGTTTTGGTTTATTATCAATTTTTAGGGAGAGCAAAATGAGTATTTTCGGTTCAGGTTTCGGCAAATCTAACAATCCTCTCAATGATTTGACTCGAACAATCATTCAAAAACCACCTTTTCCAAAGAAAACGCGCAAAAAAGCCTGCGATTTCAAGTGCACGGTCTCCGATTCGGAACTTAGAAAAGGCGATGTCATCGGCGTTCACAGGATCGGCGGAGTTTATGACCACTACGGAATATACACCGGCAGAGGCAAAGTCATCCATTTTTCCAATGAAGGAAGCGATTTCGGCGGCGATATCTGTGTCCGCAGGGCGACGCTCTCACAGTTCAAAGACGGTGCCTCAAATGTTTTCGTCGTTGATTTCGAAGCTTACCGCGATTATGTCGAAAATCCCGAACTGTTTGACTTCGGAGGACTTCTCAAACTCGCTATCGACTCCTTTTTCGGCAACGAAATCACCATCTATTCACCTGAAGAGACCGTCAAAAGAGCCGAAAGCCAGCTCGGAAGAAAAGGCAAGTACAACCTTGTGTTCAACAACTGCGAGCATTTCGCCGTATGGTGCAAAACAGGAGTACGCGAATCAAGTCAGGTGCAGAGATTTCTTGAGGCGATCGCAGAAAGAAGAGCAACAAACATCTGATTTTTCCCATCTCTGCTTTTCAAATTCATTGACAAGAAATTCTATACCGATCGGCAATTTTTGCTTTTATTGCCGATTGGTATGGAGAAAAATTTCTACTTTAGGCAATGTGTGTCCCGAAAACTCTGACAGTCTAATAATTTGTGTTTTTTATTTTTTCTGTTATAACTGCGCGTAATCGGTTTTTGTTTACTTGTTAAACATGCGCATAATCGGAGTTGGTTGCTTTTTTATATGTGCGCATAATGACAAAAGAGGAAAAAATGATTTTTAAACGTAAAATTTATGACAGACTTCTAAACTGGAAAAAAGAATGCCGCGGAAGCAAGGCAATTTTGATTGAAGGTGCCAGACGAATAGGTAAATCGACTGTTGCCAGAGAGTTCGCAGCAAAGGAGTATGAAAGTTTCATTGCGGTCGATTTCGCAATCGCAAGCGAAAATGTCAAATCTTATTTTACCGATTATCTCAACGATCTCGACACTTTGTTTATGCTTCTTTCCTCTGAATTCAAGACAAAACTCTACAAGCGTAAAAGTTTGATAATTTTTGACGAAGTCCAGTGCTTCCCCAAAGCACGGGAGGCAATAAAATATCTTGTTGCCGACGGAAGATACGATTATATCGAGACGGGCTCTTTGATTTCGATAAAGGAGAATGTTAAAAATATCGTAATCCCGTCTGAAGAACGTCATCTTAAAATGTTTCCGATGGACTTTGAGGAGTTTGCGGAGGCATTAGGAGAGGAAAACCTTATAAATTACATAAAAAACTGCTTTTTGAAAAAAGAACCGCTTGAAAGAAGTCTTCACAATCGGGCGATGCTTCTTTTCAGGCAGTATATTCTTGTCGGCGGAATGCCGAAATGCGTTGATATTTTTATTGAAAGCGGACGTGATTTTTATTCTGTGGATAGAGAAAAACGGGATATTCTTGATTTGTACCGCAGCGATATGATGAAAATTAAAGCCCGTTACAGAAGTAAAGTCATTTCCATTTTCGATGCCATTCCAGGGTTTCTTTCGCAACACGAAAAGCGCGTTGTTTTCAAGAAAGTTTCGGAAAAATCCGATGTGACAGATTACAACGAAACTTTTTTCTGGCTGTCGGATTCCATGGTGACAAACGAATGTTTTCTCTGTACTGATCCGAATGTCGGTCTGTCACTGAATGAAAGCCGTGGTTACATCAAATGTTATCTCGGCGATACAGGGCTGCTTTTAAGTCACACTTTTGATGAAAACGAACTGCTTGAGAAAGAAATTTACAATCAGATTCTCAGCGGCGCACTTTCTTTCAATGAAGGAATGCTATACGAAAACGCTGTAGCCCAAATGCTTGCCGCTAACGGTCACAAACTCTATTTTTACAATCACTACAACGATGAAAAACATCGTAACGACATGGAAATAGATTTCATTCTTTCCAACAACAGCAAACTGGAATACAAGATTTTTCCGGTCGAAGTGAAGTCTTCAAACCGCTATAAAACCGCGTCTCTGCTCAAATTCAACAATAAATTCAAGGAAAGAATCGGAGACTCTTACATCATTCATCCGAGAAATCTTGTTGAAAACGACGGCATCCTGTGTATTCCGGCTTACATGACATTCTGTCTATGAGTTAACCGGAAAATCTCATAAAAATAAAATATAATGGTCAAGCATTTCTGGACAGAAAAAATCCTCCCAAAAAGTGTTTTTTATCGCAGCATGAGCTGTCATGCCGTTTCTCCCGTATTCCCAAATTTGGAATTTTCATAAATTTCCCACGGAGTTCTGTATCCATGAGCTGAATGATCTCTTTTGTAATCATAAAATCTGAAATATTTGCCGAGTTCGCTTTTCAAATGCGGTACTGATTCGTAGCATTTCAGGAACATTCTGAGTTCGTTCATGCTGAAACGCTGCGTTTTAATCAAGTATCTGAATGCCGACGGAGAGAAGAGCGAACGCCTGATCGAGCCTTCATACTACTATGTCAAAAATCAGAAATGGCATAAAAATCAGCAGGTTAAAGAGTGCGTGATTGACGGGAAGAAGTGCCTTGAAATCACTTTGCCGGTGGGGAAGCGCGACAAAGAGATCATCGCCAGAGTCTTCTCGTATTCTCCTGACAGCGAGATCATTTCGCCGCCTGAACTTCGCGGAAAGTGGCTGGATAGAATCAAAACGATGTATGAAAAATTCTGCTGAAAATCACAAATACTTAACAAAAATGTAGATCGTGCTGATCACGATGACCATGACAGCTGCGGGTGCGCTGAGTTTGCAGTATCTGCCCCAGCCTACTGGGTGACCTGATTTTGCCGAAACCGAGGTTCCGACTACGTTTGCGCTGGCTCCGATGGGTGTTCCGCTGCCGCCGATGTCGGTTCCCATCGAAAGCGCCCAAGCCATTGTTTCAAGCGAAACTCCGGTCGTTGCAGAAAGCGATTTTATGACCGGGATCATTGTCGCAGCAAAAGGAATGTTGTCAATGAATGCACTTGCAATTGCCGAAACCCAGATGATTATTGCAATCATCACATGGGCGTTTCCGGCTGAAACTTTTCCGATGAAATCGGCGATGAGTTTGAGGATTCCGGTCTGTTCAAGCCCGCCTACGACAAAGAAAAGTCCGATGAAAAAGAGCAGCGTTTTGTAGTCTACATGCTTTAATATCCTTGTTGCGTATCTGGGGGAAGCAAGAAGCGTGAGTGTTGCGATTCCAAGCCCGATCGATGCGACTGTAAGCCCTGTTTCGGCGTGCGTAACGAGGAGCACTACCGCGATCGAAAAGATGATGCAGCTGTTGCTGAAGCCTACTCTGCTGACTATTGCCGATTTGGGTTTCGGAATCGTCGAAAGATCGATGTCCTTTCCGGCGTGTATATATTCCTTGCGGCACATGAGAGTGAAATAAACGAGCGTGAACGCAAGGCAGATAAAGGCAATAATTCCCGTGTTCGAGAGGAAGTCTCCGAAAGAGTAGCCGAGGCTTGTGCCGATTATGATGTTAGGCGGATCACCGCACATGGTCGCCGAGCCGCCTAAGTTGGCGCAGAAAATTTCAGCTAATATCATGCTTACCGGATTGAATTTCAAGAGTCTGGAAAGTTCGACCGTGACCGCTGCCAGAAAGAGGATTACGGTGATGCTGTCAATAAACATCGAAAGGGCGAACGACATGATCATGAACGCGATAAAAATATAGATTACGCGGTAGTGAACAAGTTTTGCGAGCCTCATGCAGAGCCAGCGGAAGAAGCCTGAAGCCGCCATTCCTTCGACCATTACCATCATTCCGGCAATAAAAAATATCGTCGCCCAGTTGATTCCGGTCGAGTTTTCGGGAACGTCGCCCGCGCTGTACCAGAAACTTTTCGTGAGAATTATTTTTACGTTCAGCGTCTCCATGATCGCATCGAAACTGTGCATCCCGAGCCCGAAAACAAAAATCGCCGTAAGAACCGCACAGCCGAGCGTCACAAGATGTCGTTCGATTTTTTCAGTCACCATGAGAATGAACATTGCAAGAAAAATCACGACTGAAAGTATTTGTGCCAGAAGCATGACCGCACCTCATTTATTTAAAGGCTGAACTTTTTGCAAAGCGTCAGCTCGAAAAAAACCCGTTCTTATAGCGCGAACGATTTTTTTTGCAATATGTGAAGCTGAACAGCGCTTTTATTGTGAAAACAGTTTTTCATAAATATAATGCCGCCGGAAATTGTTTTTTTACTTTGATCACGAGGGAAAAATGAACGAAATCAAGCAAAAGTTCCTGAAAGGCGAAAGAAGCCTTTTCGGAAGCAGGAATGTGAAGATTATTGACTCTGTTTTTGATGAAGGCGAATCACCTCTCAAGGAAAGCCGTGATATCGAGCTTGAAAATATACTGTTCCGCTGGAAATATCCGCTCTGGTACTGTGAAAACGTAACGGCAAAGGAGTGCAAATGGTTTGAAACGGCACGCGCCGGTGTGTGGTATTCCAACAATGTTTCGGTTGAAAACGCCGTAATACAGGCCCCAAAAAATTTCAGGCGTTGCAGCACCCTTCTCCTGAAAAATGTCACTTTTACCCATGCCGAGGAGACGCTATGGAGCTGCCGTAACGTGAAGCTGGAAAATGTAACTGCTAAAGGGAACTACTTCGCGATGAACTGCGAAAACATCGAAGTTTCAGGGCTGACTTTGGACGGGAACTACTCTTTCGACGGCGCAAAAAATGTTGTCGTACGCAATTCGACCCTCCTTTCAAAGGACGCTTTCTGGAACTGCGAAAACGTCGAGGTTTACGATTCCTTCATTTCAGGCGAATATTTGGGCTGGAATTCGAAGAATCTCACTTTGGTAAACTGCACGATTGAAAGCCTTCAGGGGATGTGCTACATCGGAAACCTTGTCATGAAAAACTGCAAGCTGTTGAACACGACACTTGCTTTCGAATATTCTTCCGTCGAAGCCGACATTTCGACCAGGATAGAAAGCGTGCTGAATCCGAAAAGCGGAACTATAAAAGCGGAAGAGATCGGCGAGCTCATCATCGAGCGTGACAAAACCGACCCTGCAAAAACAAAAATTATATGCAAAAACATTGAAAAACATTCAGAAAAACCAGAATGGCTGAGGTGAAGATGAAATACGATTTCGATACCGTAATAAACCGCCGCGGAACAGATTCCGTAAAGTGGGATGTCGCTGAAAACGAACTTCCGATGTGGGTCGCAGACATGGATTTCAGGCTCGCTCCCGAAATCGAAAAAGCGATAAAAAAACGCATTGAACACGGAGTTTTCGGATATTCCATGATCCCTGACGAGTGGTATGAAGCATACATGAACTGGTGGAAAAACAGACACGGTCTTTCGATGAAAAAAGAAGGACTTATCTTCTGCACAGGCATCGTTCCCGCGATTTCATCGATCGTGAGAAAACTCACTACTCCGAATGAAAATGTCGTGATCCAGACTCCGGTCTACAATGTGTTTTTCAACAGCATTTTGAACAACGGCTGCCGCGTTCTCGAAAGTCCGCTTGTCTACGACAGGAAAACCTGTTCATACAGCATGGATCTCGAAGATCTGGAGGCAAAACTTTCCGACCCGCAGACGACTCTGATGATACTCTGCAACCCGCAGAATCCGGCAGGAAAAATCTGGAAGAAAATTACGCTCGAAAAAGTGGGAGATCTTGCGAAAAAGCACAGCGTAACGGTGGTTTCCGACGAGATCCACTGCGACATAACCGAGCCTGGAAAAAACTATGTTCCTTTCGCATCGGTTTCTGACACTTGCCGCGAAATTTCGGTCAGCTGCATCGCTCCGACAAAGGCTTTCAACATGGCAGGAATGAAGAGCGCCGCGGTCTATGCCGAAAATCCGGTTCTCCGCCACAAAGTATGGCGTGCCCTCAACACGGACGAAATCGCCGAACCGAATTCGTTTGCCTGCACTGCCGCCGTTGCCGCGTTCAACGAAGGGGCTGAATGGCTTGACGCAATGAGAAAGTATGTCTCGGAAAACAGAAAACGGGTTTGTGAGTTCGTGAAAAACGAAATCCCTGAAATTTCTGTCGTCAAAAGCGATGCAACCTATCTTTTGTGGCTCGATATCTCAAAAACAGGCATGGAAAGCACCAGGTTTGCAGCAGAACTCCGGGAAAAGACCGGTCTTTTCCTCACGGCCGGATCTGTTTACGGTGAGACAGGCAAAAATTTCCTCAGAATGAACATCGCGTGTCCGAAAACCACTTTGGAAGACGGCCTCAACCGCTTGAAAAAAGGAATGACCCGAGGAGATCGTGACTAAAAAACTTCTTTTCATAAACCCGTTTGTCGAGGATTTCACGGCTTACAACCTCTGGGCGGCGCCGCTTGGCCTTTTCAGGATCATGGAGTATCACGAAAATATCGGCGATGACGTCACTTATCTCGATTTTCTGGACGGAAATTTTGTCGGAGACGATGCCGCAACTCCGCCGGTTTACCGCTCGTGGGAAAGACATTCATACTGGAAGCGCGAGATCGAAAAACCTGAGTGTTTAAAAATGATCCCGCGCAAATACTACCGCTTCGGAGCAAACGACGACACCGTCAGAAAAACACTTTCAGAAGTTGAAAAACCCGACAAAGTCTACATTTCGACCGGAATGACATACTGGTACCGTTCGGTTCTCAAAATCATTGATTTTGTCAGAGAAATTTTCGGAGACATCGAAATAAACGTCGGCGGGATCTCGGCTATTCTGATGCCTGAAATTTTTGAAGGAAAAAACGTTACAGTCAACACCGGAAAGGCACAGATCCCTGAAAATATCACGGGGACAGGGATGAAATATCTCAAGAACCTTCACTTTTTTCCGGCAAATCTCATTGAAGGCTGCCCTAACCGCTGCCCCTACTGCTCAAGCGTCATTTTCAATCCGAAAGTTTCTTACAAAGATATTCCTACCCTTGCAAAAAACCTTGAAAAATGGCACGCGGAGACCGGTTTCTGCGATGTTGCCTTTTACGATGACGCCCTGATGCTGCGTAACGGTGAGATGCTGCGCGATTTTCTCGACAGACTTCCCTCTGACGTCTACCGTTTCCACACTCCGAACGGCCTTCATCTGCGTGAAATCGACGACGATCTCTGCAAATATTTAGAAAAATACAGCTTCCCGCAGCTCCGTTTCGGTTTCGAGACCGCTTTTTCGCGCTACGAAGATAAAACTTCGCTAAATCAGCTCAAAAGTGTCGTCAAACTGCTGAAAGAACACGGTTTTACAAATGAAAGAATCGGCGTGTACCTTCTCTGCGGACTTCCGGGGCAAACAGTCGAAGAAGTCGAAAAAACTATTGAAATAGTTGCCGAAATAGGAGCTAGACCGTATCTGAACGAATATTCGCCAGTTCCCAAAACCAAACTTTTTGAAGAGCATTTCAAGGAAAGCAAACTCGATTTCAAGAGCGAGCCGCTTTATCAGAACAACTCCGTTTCAGCGTGGAGAAGCCCCGTTTTTACACCCGTTGTAGTGAAAAAACTGAAAGAACAGCTTTACAGGATCTACTCTGCAAGCATGTAGACGTCGGTAATCATTATCGGCTCTACCGGAACATCGTCGTAAACTTTTACAGACTGTGTCGCAACATCGGAAATCGCGTCAACGACATCCATTCCCTCTATTACTTCGCCGAATGCCGCATACTGACCGTCAAGGAAGTCGCAGTCGGTGTTGCAGATGAAAAACTGGCTCGATGCGCTGTTGGGATCGCTTGTTCTCGCCATCGAGATCGCATATTTTTTGTGAAGGACTTTCGGGCTTCTTTCAAGTTTGATCGGATCGAGCATTGCAGCCTTTTCCATCATGAACTTGTTCATTCCGCCGCCCTGGATCATGAAATCCTTGATGACCCTGTGGAAAATGAGCTTGTTGTAGTATTTCGCTTCGATGTGTTTGATGAAATTCGCGACCGTGATCGGCATTTCGTTGCCGTAAAGCGCGATGACCATTTTTCCTTTCGTCGTTTCGATGACAGCCTTGTTCGTAACTTCCATTGTTTCCTCCAAAATTAAAGAATAAAACCGAGAGATATTATAAAATGAAAGATCTTTTTCAAGTTTGAGAGAACATTGCTGAAAATAAAACCTTTATCTTCTTGAAAGTTTGAATAATATTCCCCGCCCCGGCTGAGTGCCAGTTGACTGAAGACAAGGATTTGAAATATGGAAGAAAAGAGAAATACAGAAGAAATAAAACAGAAGATTCCGTGGTACGACCTCAAGGCGCAGCTTATAAACATCTGGAAAAATCTGATCCACCTCAATGCAGATCCGCACGATATCGCTTTCGGGCTCGCGCTCGGGATTTTTGTAGGTTTTCTGCCGATTATGGGAATTCAGATGGTGGTCGCAGGGCTTGTGTGCCTTCCTTTCAAGCATGCAAACAAACCTGCTGCGGTCGCTGGAGTCTGGATCACGAACCCGCTCACGGTCATTCCGATCTACGCTTTCATCTACTGGGTGGGAACATTTTTCTATCCGGCCGATCACGTCGTAACGCCGGGCACGATCATGACGAAAATGACGGATGTTCTCAAACTTGACGGCTTTATCGAGCAGACAAAAGGCTTTCTCGCACTCGGCGCAGACATTTTTCTTCCGATGTGCATAGGAGGCGCGGTAGTGGGACTTATCGCGATGATACCGACATACTTCATCACGAAAAAATCGATCACCGCTTACCGCAACAAGAAAAAGGCGAAGAAAAATGCAGAATAGAAACGTCACGGTTTTCGACCTTGAAACTACCGGCCTTTCGCCAAGCTGCGGCGACAGAATAACAGAAATCGGCGCGATAAAACTTTCCGGCAACAAACTTTGCGGCGTTTTTCAGACTTTGGTGAATCCGGGAAGGAAAATCCCCGAAAAAATCGTGGAAATAACCGGAATCACTAACGAAATGGTTGCCGACAAACCGACTATATCGCAGGTTTTGCCGCTTTTCATGGATTTCGTTCAGGATGATCTCATCGCGGCGCACAACGCAAAATTCGACACATCTTTTCTGCACTACGAACTGAAAGAATGCGGCATAAACAAGAATTTCGAGACTTACTGCACACTTTTAGCTTCGCGCAAAGAGGTAAAAACTTCCGCGAATTTCAGACTTTCGACTTTGAAAAACCACTTCAACTTAAAGCCGATGGGAGCGATGCACCGCGCACTTTCAGATGCATACGTCACGGCGCAGCTGTACCTCAAACTCACGAAAAACTGGGGAACCGACACGATGAGCCAGTTTGAAAAAGAGGTGGAGCTCCTCATGAATTCAATGGATGAGGACGATATCTACCTTATCGATCCGAAAATCTGCTGATTAAAGAATATCGTAGTAGGAATTTGATATTTCCGCCAGAAACCGGCTCGGAAGCGCAGTCGAATTGAGTTTTCCGTACATCAGCTTTATCTGCGGATAAGTAAGGAAGAGGCGCGATTTGGCGCGTGAGCATGCAACATAAAAAAGGCGGCGTTCTTCTTCGAGATCGTCAATTTTGGAGATCGACTTTTCGCTCGGAAAACTCCCTTCGTTGAGACTTATCACGAAAACGGTGTCCCATTCGAGCCCTTTCGCGCTGTGGATAGTCGAAAGAACGACTTTGTTGCGGTTTTCTTCCGCATCTGTCGGGATTTTCGATGAACTGAGCTTTGAATCGGGCGGATCGAGAGCAAAATCGGTGAGAAAGTTTTCAAGTCTGCTGTATTTTGAGGCAAGCTGGATTAGAGTGGGAAAATCCTTCAGTCTGTCGTCGGAATCGTCTTCAAGTTCTTCGAGAATTGGCTTATAAAATTCAATAATTATTTCAAGCACTTTTGTTATTTTAAGTTCGTCATTTGAAGCCGCTTCGAGCATATCGCAGAGGCGCACGAGTTCGCCATAATATTTCTTTTTCGCGTGAGCTTCTATCGCTTTTGCCCCTTTTTCGGCAAAACTTTCCGCTATTTTCGCGGCAGTCGCAGCGCCGATCCCGGGAACGAGCTTGAAAATGCGGTTCAAAGCGACCGAATCTTTCGGATTCTGGATCACTTTTGCATAGCTCAGGACATCCTTTATATGCCGCCTTTCTACAAATTTTATCCCGCCGTAAACCGCAAAATCTATGCCGCGCTTAAGAAGGGATGCCTGAACGAAATTGGCATGGAAACTCGAGCGGTAAAGAACAGCCACATCTTCAGGTTTTATGCCGCTTTCGAGCAGTTTTTCGATTTCAGACGCAACAAATTCTCCCTCGTCTTCAGCTGCAAGAAAGCGCTTTACGCAAGGTCTTTCCCCCACTCTTTCGATGTTTGAGACAAGCGCTTTTTCGTAGGAAACGTAAAAGTTCTTGATTATCTCGTTCGTGTAGTCAAGAAGCGTCCTTTCGGAGCGGTAGTTTCTGAAAAGTTTGATGAGACGGGCATCCTCCCACTTCTGAGGGAAGCGGAGAATGTTCTCGAAATTTGCCCCGCGGAAAGCGTAAATACTCTGCGAATCGTCGCCCACGACCATGATATTGCGGCTTTTCCCGGCGATGAGATCGGCGATTTTCCCCTGAAAAATGTTGGTATCCTGATACTCGTCGACCATGACGTATTCGTAGCGGTCCTGTATCTTTTCAAGCACTTCCGGCGAAGTTTCGAGCAGATTCAGAAACTTTTCCAAAAGGTCGTCGTAGTCGAGCATATTGCGCTCCGCCTTGTATTTTTCATACTCTCCGGCGATCTGCTTTATCGCATCGGCAAATTCGGTGTATTTTGAATAGTAGTTCTCAACCACCTGCGCTATCGGCTGAACGTGATTCCTCGCGCGGCTTATGATCTCGGCGATAGTCCCTTTTTTAGGCATCGTCTTGCCGCTTTTCTTGATATCAAGAGTGTTTTTTATGAGGTCTATCATATCGGCGGAATCGACCGTATCGCATATCGTGAAATTGGGCATGATCCCTATGAAACGCCCGTATTTCCTCAGCTGGATATTTGCAAAACTGTGGAAAGTTCCCGCTGTTATCCTGTCGGCAAGCTCCGATCCGATAAGCTGATTTACGCGCTTAGTCATCTCTCCCGCAGCACGCCTCGTGAAAGTGAGAAGGAGTATCGATTCGGGCTTTATCCCCTTCTGAAGCATGTAAGCCGTGCGGTAAACGATCGTCCGAGTCTTTCCGCTTCCCGCTCCGGCAATGACGAGAACAGGTCCCGTAAGCGCGAAAACAGCATCACTTTGAGCGGCATTGAGCTGATTTTCGTAAACCTTCTCGATCTCACCTTTTTTCAGAGTCAGCACATCCGCCGGACGCTCCTCTATCCCCTTGATGACCGTTCTCAGCTCGCTGTAACGGGCACGCTCAGAGCTGTCAAGTTCAGGAAACTCATACTCCGAAGTATCACTCGTGAACGGAAGATCTTCTTCAAGTTCACCGTCATCCGAAACAATGTATCTCGCCATTTTTCACCCGAAAAATCAAACCGGGCTGATATTACGGTTTTTTAAAAATCTGGCAATACAGGAAGGAATGTTTTTGACGGATTTTGTGAGACAACTCTCCTGAAATTTCCCAAAAAATTCAAATTTCCGAAAAGATGTGCTAATAAAGCGCGTCTTTTTTGTTATTTTTAAGGTTTTAAGGAAGAAACCATGAATATGAATCCTAAAGACAAGATCAAAATTCCGCCTCAGATAATGCCGACGCTCGATCCGGGCTTCAGAAAGCATACTTTCGACGAGGTTCCGGTAGGTTACGGCGAGGATTCGGCTATCCTGGAGGCGTGGAGATGTCTCGGCTGCAAAAACGCGCCTTGCGTCAGCGGATGTCCTGTAAATATCGATATTCCGAAAGTGATGCAGCTCACTGCCGAAAGGCGTTTCGTCGAAGCACTGCAGGTAATCCGCAACGACAATTCTCTTCCGGCGGTGTGCGGCCGTGTCTGTCCTCAGGAGAGCCAGTGCCAGAAAAACTGCACGATGGGAAAGATAAATTCACCTGTATCTATCGGAAATATCGAGAGATTTCTGGCGGACAACTTTTCAAACGAGCTGCCGAAACCGAAAATAGATTCTTCGACAGGCAAAAAAATCGCGATCGCGGGAAGCGGCCCCGGCGGTCTTGCCTGCGCTTACCAGTCGGCTCTGTACGGTCACAAGGTCACTGTTTTCGAGGCTCTGCACGAGCCGGGCGGCGTTCTTGCTTACGGAATCCCCGCTTTCAGGCTTCCGCGCAAAATCGTTGCTGAAGAAATCAAGATTCTGAAAAAATACGGTGTCGAATTCAGGATGAACACGATCATCGGCAAAACTATTTCCGTTGAAGAAATTCTCAATGAATTTGACGCATTATACATCGGAACGGGTGCGGGAGTTCCTTCATTTCCCGGAATTCCGGGCGAAGACCTTCCTGGTGTTTATTCGGCAAACGAATACCTTACCCGCGCAAATCTGATGCACGCAGGAAAACTTTGGAGCAAGACTCCGATCACTGTCGGAAAAACGACGGTCGTCATCGGCGGCGGAAACGTTGCGATGGATGCGGCGAGAGTTGCTCTCAGACTCGGAAGCGAGCGCGTCGTTATTGCATACCGCAGGCTTGAAGCCGACATGCCGGTGCGCCGCGAAGAGCTTCTGCATGCAAGAGAAGAAGGAATCGAGACGATTTTCCTCATTTCTCCCATCGAAATAACGGAAGGTGACAAAGGACACGTTGCAAGCATCGTTTTCAGAAAAATGCGCGCCGAAGACGACCCTGAAGGCGGCAGAAGCAAGATTTTCGAGACAGACGAAACTTTCACGATGGATTGCGAAGTCGTAATTTTCGCGACGGGAACGAGTCCGAACCCGACTTTGACAAGCAACTGCAGAGAACTTGAAGTCAATAAAAAAGGGTGCATCGTCGTCAATCCCGAAACCTGCGCGACGAACCTTCCGCACGTTTATGCCGGAGGCGATGCCGTCAGCGGCGCTTCGACCGTAATTCTTGCAATGTCAAACGGAAAGACAGCGGCAAACGCAATTAATGAAATGTTAAATAAATCTAAGTAGTTAAACAACATGAAAAAAATTATCTATCTTTTTTTGATCCTTGTTTTTTCAATTCTTTCGTGCTCGAAAGATGCTGCTCCGGAAAGCCGTAAAGCGGTGGAAAAACAGCCGGTTCAGTTAAAAACAGAAGAAGTCAAAGCACCAGAAAAAAAAGAAGAAAATCCCGCCGAACCCAAGAAGGAAAAAACGCCTGAAGAAAAGTTGAAAGAAGCGAACGAATTGATTTCCGACAGCTTCAGAGAACACGGCCGGGGCTCGGTTCTGCACCATTCCGACAAGCTGAACAGAAACGAAATGACGCACGGAAAGTACAAAATCAACGAGCCGGACTACGATATGCCGCCGCGTCCGATCGAATTCAAAAGCCTGAAAAAAGTCTATACCTACTTCAGACTGAAGGAAAAACTGCCCGAACCGGTAGTCGAGTCGCTCAACGGCTCGCTCGTCACGATGGTCGGAGCAGTCATGCCGTTTGAAAAAATCCCTGAAGACGGAAAATTTTCGACTTTCTGGCTCTCGAATCCGGCAATCGTTATGAAAGGATGCGTTTTCTGCAACCCGCCGACGATGGGGGACATTGTTTATGCCTATAAAGACGCAGGTGAAAAGCCTTTTGAATTCGAGCGCGAAAAACTTTTCAAGCAGGTGCTTCTGGTCCAGATTACGGGGCGTTTTTTCTTCGGTCCCGACACGATAAACGGGCAGACTTTCCTCAACAGCATACTCGTCAAAGAAATAGAAGTTTTAAATTAACCATTTGATTTTACTAAATAAAAAAGTTTTAGAGGCACTATGGCGTCATTTGAAAGAATCTCGATAAAAAATCTTACCAAGTCATTTAAAAACGCGGACGGCGGGAAAAATACGATTTTTGAAAACGTCACTTTCGAACTCAATTCCGGAGCAATTCTCAGGCTTTCCGGAGCGAGCGGAAGCGGCAAAACGACATTCATGAACGTCATGTCCGGTCTGATAAAGCCCGATTCAGGCTCTATTTTCTTCGGGAACATTGATATTACAAGCCTGGACGAAGGCGGAAAAGACAGATTCCGCGCAGAAAATATCGGCTACATTTTTCAGACTTTCAACCTGCTTTCCCCTTTTTCGGTAATTGAAAACGTTTACGCACCGCTTGCCTTTGCAGGGAAACTTCCAGAAAATTACAAAGATAAGGTGCTGGATTCATTGGATAAAGTCGGAATGAAAGATTTCGCGGCAAAAAAGCCGTACCACCTTTCCGTCGGACAGAAACAGCGCGTTGCGGCGGCAAGAGTTCTTTTTGCAGATCCGCCTCTGGTATTCGCCGACGAACCGACCGCGAGCCTTGACAGGAACTCGTCTGAACTCGTCAAAAACACGCTTCTTGAACTCAATAAAAAGGGAACGACGCTCGTTCTCACCTCGCATGACTCGATTTTCGACGATGTAAAACCCGACATTGACTTCAATCTGGAAACGGGGGTTCTGTCATGAAATATGCGTTTATTTTAAAAGCTGTTCTTCACAGCATAAGTCACCGGAAATTCTCGGTTTTTACCAGCATTTTCGCAATTTCCGCGGCATTTGCGTTCCTTGCCGCGATAGGGTGCGTTTCGTTCGGACTTGCGGCAACTGCGGTAAATTCTTCCCTCGCCTTTCCGCTCATCGTCGGTCCTGCGGGAGCAAGCGACACGACGCTCGTGATGTCAACACTTTTCAATACCGACAAACCGGCGGGAACCATCGACTATGAAGTTGCCGAAAAATTGGAAAAAGACGAAAGAGTTTCGTCAGTTTTCCCGATCGCGCGCTCCGACAGCTACATGGGAATCCCGATCACGGGCGTCGAAAGTGCCTACATCAATGAAATCGTCAGCCGTTTCTGGGATATAGACCCGATGATCGATGCGAAAGACATTTTCGGAGGTCAGAACATAAACTGCGCCGTCGTAGGAGCCAAGGCCGCTATGCGCTATGACATGTCTGTGTGGGATACCTTTTTCGGAAGTCACGGAACTGTCGGCGATGAAGATGCACATATCCATGATTTCAAATATAAAGTGTGCGCCGTTATGGAACCTTTGAACGGTCCCGAAGACTTTGCTATCTTCACCAGCCTGAAATCCGTATGGGAAATCCACAAACACGGACATCACCACCATCATCACGAAGACGCGGAAGATGAAGAACATGAACACGAAGAAGCCGAAGAAGAACATGAAGAACACAATCATCATGAAGCGGAACACGATGAGCACGAACATTCTTCGGAAGGAAAGATCACGGCAGTGCTTGTGAAGACGAAAAATCCGGTTTTTACGGCGGCACTTGAGCGGGAATACTCCGAAAACGGATTTACCAGCGCGACCGACACCGGAAGAACCGTGCGTAAACTCATGTCATACATGAACAAAGCTGAGGACGCGGCCGGATTTTTCAGCTACGGAACACTTTTTCTGGTAATGATAATGGTTTTCGTGGCGATACTGACGTCGGTAAACGAAAGAAAGCGCGAAATGGCTCTGATGAGGACTCTCGGAATAGGAAAACTGCCGATTTCACTGATGATTTTTCTTGAGCTCTTATTTATTTCGGTGTCGGGGATCGCTCTGGGAATTCTCGGCGGACACGCACTGCTCGCTTTCTGCAAACCGGCAATCGACTTTGAACTGGGAATAAATCTGGAGCCTTTCTTCTTCACTGAAATCGAATTCCGCGGAGCAGTTTACACGCTCATTGCGGGCATCATTCTTTCACTTGCGGCAATGGTAAAAATTTACAGAATGAATCTGGTTGAAGAAATTGCGAAAGATTGAAAAAATATTGACGGATAACTTATTGACATGACTAAAAAAAAAAGTTCGGGACACTATTTGCTACAAAAAGGTTCGGGATTTTTGCTCATTTTCATTTGACTTTGATTTATGTTTCAACTATTTTAGCGCGTTTTTTTGGAAATGGAAACTTGCTCATATTAAAGGAGGAGAGATTGAAAGTGTTTAGGTTTTACTTTCTCGCTCTGCTGTTAATCTGTGCGTTGCCGGTTTTTGCACAGGAAGCACCAGCTTCGGAAGGCACACCGGAACAAAGCGAAGCTGCGGCTCCCGAACAACAGGAAGCCCCGGCGGAAGCTGCACAGCAGGATGAAGCAGCAGCAGCCGAGCAACCGGCAGAAGCAGCTCCGGCAGAAGAGCCTGCACCTGCAAAAGAAGAGACTGAGCCTGCAAAAGAGGAAGCTCCTGCGAAGGAAGAAGCTCCCGCTGAAGAAGAACAGTCCGATCTCGAAGCGGAACTTGCAGCTCAGGCTAACGACACCGAGGCAGCTCCAGATGCCGCTGCCGAAAAGCCGGCTCAGCCGACACTCACTATCGGCATCAACAACGGCTTGTCACACGGTTTTGCAAAAGAAAGAAAGAGTTTCGGCTACACTCTGAATGTTTACGTAGCTTATCAGCTTCCGTTGGAATTTTCGCTTGCTGTGGATCTCGGTTTCAGAGAATCTTACCGCTACGGAATGAGCGTCGCTTATTCGAACGAAGACGGTTCGGAATCGACAGATGACGTAAACTACTCGAAATTCGACGGAACTCCGCTCAACATCGGTCTTTCAAAAGGCTTTGAAATCGCCGGTCTCATGGGTTCGATCGGAATAGGCGTTTCGCTTCCTTTCACCTCGAAGGAACTTTGGGACGTTTACGGAATCAGAACCATTCTCGGTGTTGATTTCGGACTTGCGAAGAATTTCAAGCTTCCGAAAGACGTCGTCCTCGGACTTTCGTTCGGATTCAACTACGCGAAAACATTCGCGGAATACGATGCAGCTTGGGATAAATACTCAAACGAACCGCTCGGTTATCTCCAGAATCACGACATAGGTCTTACCCTCGGTCTCGGAATCAACTACAAAGGTTTCGGTTTTAAAGTTTCGGGCGGATACAGCTTCGGTTCAGATTTCAAACTCAACGCGAAAGACTACTACTATGACGGATTCCAGGGTTCGATCGAAGATTCCGAATGGTATTACCTTTTCTCGTTCGGCGCTACGGCATCGTATGCGTACAAAGGTTTTGTCTTCGCTCTCGGTGTAAGAACGAACGCACCCGAATTCGACAACGGCAATTACGAAGGATACAACGAACTTCCCGGCGATCCTGACGTAAAGAACGGCAACACAAACTACCCGTTCAAGGCTAAATATACGACAGTTTTTGCTAACATTGGCTATTCATACAGTTTTTAATTAGGAGGTTATTATGAATTTGACCAAAAAAGCATTGTCGCTGCTTATTGCTCTCATTGCTGTAATGATGGCGGTATCATGCACAACTGAAAGAAGTGCAGTCGACAAAACAGACGAACTTGCTCTCGACAAAAGGTTGTTCGAAGGCGAGTTCTTTTTCCGTCAGACCATCGTTGATCTGCCTTACACTGCGGACTACGCATTCATAGGCGAATCAAGCGGCGGTAAAGTTATCAAATGGAAAATCACGGAGAATTGGCTCATTGCTTACAGCATTTGGGACAAACTCACCGCTGTTGACACCAACGAAATCGTTGACGTCAACGAAACCCCGATCGTTGCTTACCCGATCGCAGCTCACTACGACATCGTTCCGAGTGAGAACCCGACGACGGGCGAAGCTCTTCCCGTTCTCGTTCCGAACACCGACAGACCGTGGAACGAAAGACGTTACTTCTCTCTCGCAACCAACTCGATGAGCGGTGTAACGAACTACGAACTTCAATATCTCAATCTCACAAGAGAATGGGGTGCTCCTTTCTACAAAGCAGGTCTCACGACTGCTACAGACTGGGAATTCTATGCTCACGACGGTACATTCATCGTTCCGAAGAAGTATCGCGACTACACTGCAATCGCAGACGATGCAGAAAGATACAACAAGGAAGTTGAATGGTTCCAGTTCTTCTCAACCGAATACTTCGAACCCAACAATGCTGACTTGTGGGCTGGTTACCAGATCCAAAACTGGGACGATATCGATGAATTCATCGGCAACGAACCGGCTGCAGTTACCTATCGTTTCGTATTCTCGAAAATCAACAGAGACGTTGTAGGTAAGAGAGACTACGACATCGCATCCAAGACCTTCAAATGGACTCCCGGTGCAAAAGACAACGGTTTCAGACCGCTTGAATATCCGGATGAAATGTTCCGTGAATACGGTTTCTTCACCAACAAATTCAAAGGTTACGACAACTATCACGGATACCGTGAAGACAACTATCACACCCTTGCAAACTACTGGAATATGGCTTGGGCAAACGACAAGAAAGAGTGGAACTTCAAATGTGCTGACGGCGACGAAGACTACAACACCTGTCTGAGGAAAATCAAATATCAGCAGAAGATCGTTTTCACTTCTTCTCCGAAGACTCCCCTCCGCATGCTTCCGGCAAACTGCGCAATCACGAAAGACTACAACTACGCAATGCTTGCCGCAAGATATGCAGCTATGAATCCGGGAAGCGATACACGTGCTTTTGATGCATGGTATTTCGAAAACTACAAAAACGACTTCTTCAAAGAAGTTAAAAACGCTGAGGGCAAAACCGTTAAAGTAAGAGACCTTGAATGGTACACTTCAGACCTCAACGATCCGAACAACCCGCACAAAAACTGGAGAGAAAAATGCTTTGTTCCTGACAGACAGGCATGGATCCAGAAATGGGACGGTGACTTCATTGATGAAAATACAGATGATGAAGACGCTAAGAAGATGGCTGATCTTCTTGATCAGTACAAAAACGATATCGTCGTTATGGTCGAGAACCCTGTAGAATCCTACGTTCCGGCTAGAGACGGCAAAGCTCTCTACGGTTTCGGAAACTACTACAACCTTTCTTCCGACAGCCGTGAAAACGCTGTAAAAATCTGCGTAAAGAAAGACGAGGCAGACCTTTACAATGAAGAAAAAGTTATGCACTTCACGACATGCTACTCCAACGACCAGAAAATGTCGGAACTCTATGTAAACGATTTCGGTTATCCGGAATGGAGAGGCGACCGTTGGGATTGCCAGATTTTCGGCGAAGATGAAGCTTGCCCGACAAAAGATGCTGCTGGCAACGATGCTGAATACGTTGCTGTAAAAGCTGCATGTGTTCTTAACGAAGAAAGAACCTGTGAAGTTGAAGACGGACTTCCCGTTCTTCGTCACAAATATGACAACGGTAACCCGTACGCAGCTCTTATCAACTGGGTCGACAAACCGACAGAATACGGTATTCTCGGTGTTTCCCAGTGGAACGTAAACCCTGAAACCGGTATGAGCTTGGGCGGCGGTTCGAACATCGCAGGATCGGTTCTTGCATGGGCAAACACCAGAGCAATAGAGCTTGCAAGAATCCTTATTTCCGACGACGATCCGGCAGCTTGGGATTGGAAAGAACTCATCAACCCCGATTACTCAAATACCCCTGAAGTTATCTGGGACAAAAAGGCGAAAGCTTCGACAAAGGGTCTTGCTTCCAACAATTCGAACAAACCCTACGGCGAAGGCAACCTTATGACCATGGTCAAAGCTTCTTCCGCAGGCAAAACACTGGAAGAAAAAATTCGTGACATCAACCTTGAGCAGGAACTTAAAACCAGAAACTACGGCAGATTCGATTTCTCATCTCTGGTCGGAAATCAGAAATGGGAAACAAAAATGGTTCCTTACTCGATCAAAAAGAACCTCTTCCCGTGGATGAATCCGGCTGACAATCCGAATTACACCGATGAGCAGAAAGAGATCATGAGACCTTGGTTCGTTGGTCCGGCTGCTATGGAAGCTGAAATGACCAAATATATCCAGGCAAAAGCTCTCGACTTCGATTTCGACGAATCCTTCATGGATGGTTCCATTATCCAGTTCATAAAGGAAAGACAGACAAAACTCCGCAAGGAAATGCCGAACTGGAACGACAACAGCTCGACAAGAAAAGAATACGAAGACAAGCTTATCTACGCTATCTACGATGTTCTTGAAAAAATGCAGTACAAAGGTGTTGCTGAACACGAAATGGGTCACACCATGGGTCTCAGACACAACTTTGCCGGTTCTACCGACCAGAAGAACTATGTCGACAACTACTATGCTAGCGACAACTATCCGGCTATGATGGACGGAATCAAACAGATGCTTCTCGACGAGAAGGAAGCGAAAGGTGAAAACTACAATCCTGCAACATTCGGTATCAAGGCTTACAGATACAAAAAAGCATTTGAAACTGACATCAACTACTACACCTACACTTCTGTAATGGACTACCAGAGAGAAGTTTACATCCACGCAGTAGGTCTTGGAAAATACGACCTTGCAGCACTCAAGTTCGTTTACGGACGTTCTTTCGAGCAGATTAAAGTTGCAGGCGGAGAACAATACGGTGCAATCGTTCGTCAGGGCGACGAAGACGATACCTACAAAGGAAGCAACAAGATCCATCCGCTCAGAGATGCTGCATATCCTGATTATGTAAGAACCAACGAAGAATACCTCGACAAAAACGGCAAACTTAAAACCGTTAAATTCCCGTCGAAGATCTATGTCACCTACAACAAAGGTGTAAAGAGCGAAACTTTGGCTCCGAACGCAAAACTTGACCTCTTGGCAGCTCTTAAAACAAAGACCTACGAAGACGGTCTTTCCGGATATGAATATGACTACGACTGCGAGTCTTCAGATCCTCAGTGCACCAAGAACCTCACCTATCTTATCAACGACGGCAGACACTACGAATACACTTTCGTTTCCGATGAAAAATCTTCAGACGATCCGAAAGCAAACACGTTCGATGCCGGCTACATGGCTTCCGATGTAATCAGAAGCATGGTTGACATGGATGATGCTTACTACTTCTTGAGATTCTTCAGAAGAGGTAACCCGAAGTTCAGAGAATTCCGCGGCAGAACATCTATGAAGATGATCTACGACACACTTTACGGCAAATACAAATACATCCACTTCCTTCTTGATTTCAACTTCTATGCTTACGGAAAATGGATGCCCTACCTTGTTAAACTTTTCTATGGTAAACCGTGTCCGGATCAGTTCGAAATGCCCGGAACCGACGTTGACGAAGACGGAACTCCGATGTTCTCAAGAAAATCTGTTGACAACTATATCTGTGAAGAATACCACAGAGCTCTCAGAGGTGAGGAATACTGGATCGACGAAAACACCGGCGAGCTTAGAACCCTCACTCCGATGGGACCTGCTGACCACGTAATCGCAGGTATGGAAGGTGTCAACTACTTCTACTACAATGTCCTTTACAGACCGGCTGTCGGCAAATACATCCTTGTTGACGGCAAAGACACCGATCCTGATATTGAAGACAAACTTGAAGGCAGCCAGACCGGTTACTATCAGTCGACAGAAAACTACATCGAAGGTTATGAAGATCTTGTCGGCGGCGCAATCGAAGTAACTCCTCTCTATGGCCGTTTCCAGAAAGACCGCTGGGATATTCAGGACAACGAGAACATTTACTACGACAAAGTCTTGAGAAGAGGCTATGCTGAAGAAAAAATGGTTGCTATTTTTGCAATCGGCAACACAGGATGGTTCGATGCGAAGTACAGAAGAGAAAGCCGTGCAAACAGCATCGACCAGCAGTTCGAAGGTCTTGAGAATGTTAAATTCACAATGCTTTCCGATATTGTTGACGAAGAAGCGCTGTTCTCATTCTCACCGTACTGCTACTCTACAAAAACAAAAGAGATTGTAAAAGTTGATGCTCCTATCAACCTTCTTACAAACTGGGCTGTAAATCCGCCGTTCCCAGGTTGCCAGAAAGATAAAGACGGTAACTACATCATGGTAGACGTTACTACATCTTCAGGCGCAAAAACACAGGATTGCCTTGAAGAAGATTACACCTATGCTCCCAAGAAAAACCTCTGCTCGCAGCTTGGCGAAGGCTACACTCCTGTTCACGCAGGCTGGACTTACTTCGACAAGATGTGGCCGATGTACTGGACAATGGGCAACGTTGCAAACATTTCCGCTGATACATCAGTTCTCCAGAGATTCGTATCTTACAGAATCAACGCTTACGATATCGGCAACTATCCGGAACCCGACGTAAACGAAGTTCAGTTCCTCAACAAGGACGGAAACGCTTACTACAGAGCTGTTCTTGCTATGTCGGTTCTCGATGTTCAGGATCAGTTCGGTCTTACAAAATGGAAAGACTGCAACGATCCTTACGATCCCGCAGACGATGAGCTTTGCATGAAGGAAGTCGCCTTCACAGAAGACGGAGCAAATACAGCCAACAGTGCACTCGGTGTTAAATTCGTTGACAGCAAAGGAAACGATACAAGTTTGTGCGTTCCTGACAACAAGGATAGACCGGAAGATCCTGCAGAATGCCGCTGTGTTGTTATCCCTGCAAATGCAGAAGACGAATTGGAAGATTCCGATGTATGTATCAAAGCAGGCGCAGAACGTTTCCCTGCAGCTTCTGGCAAAGACGAACCCAAAGAACAGTTCAGACAGTATCTTGCAGACAAATACTCGAGACTTTCTCCGTCGTTCAGACTTGTTAAGAGCGCAGGCATTCTTAAACAGAACGAAAGCGATTCTATAGAGGAAGGCGCTGAAGGCTGGTCAAGACTGGTCATCATGGAAACAACGATTGATCAGCTCAACTCTTTCGCAGCTGACAACCTCGGCACCGCGACATTCTATGTTTCGCATTACTAAACCCATCTGAAACGGGTTTTATCAGGGGAGCTCCGGCTCCCCTTTTTTTTTGCTTTTCAATTAAACCTCTAATTGACAAAACAGACGTGCTAACGTAATATGCCGCGTTTTAATGATTGGAGCGGAACTTGGCAACCGGCAGAGAATCCGATTTTGGAGACAAAAGTTCGGGAAACAGCTTTCAGGCAGAGGAAATCGCCAGCTTTTTAAAGTCGAAAAAACTCGAACACGCCTCTTTGATACTGCTTGACATGATGATCCCTTTCAAAAGGCAGATTTCAGCTTTTCTCTCTATTGCGGAACCTCTCTCCTCGCTTCTCATCGGTCAGAAAAAAACCTGTGAAATACTCGATTTTTCCAGCGGGGAAAATTCTTTCGAAGCGTTGAAGGAAGCACTAGAAAGAGGTGAAGGATGAATTCCGAGAACTTCACCGTATTTCTCTCGATGCGCAACATCGTAAGAAAAATCAGAATCGACTTCGACTACTACAACGAAAGCATATCTGCCGAAACCGAAGAAAGAACGCTCGGAGTAAACGATGACATTCGGGGCGAGATAGCTAAATTTTATGAAAAAAACGGCACAAAAGCGGAAAAAACGATACAGCGCATCATTATTCCTGAAAGGCTTATGAACGCCGCGGTTTTCGGGATAAGCGAAGAGGGCTCGACCCGCTCGGCAAAAAGGCTAGCATGGTCGAAACTTCTGAATGTAAAGCAGACCTACTCCGCTTCCGATGCGATTTCAACAGCAGATTTAACCGACATAGATTATATAATAATTTCAGGCGGTTATGACAATTCGGTCAATAACAGGCTCAACAGCATGATCGTCTCTCTCGGAAAGAATCCGCAACTCCTCGAACTGAAACCAAACATTATTTTCGCGGGAAGCCGTCTTTCGCTCGATACGGCTAGAAAGGAACTTGCCAAACCCGGGATACGCTTTTCGGCTCAGGCGAACGTACTTGAAAACAACCGCTATTCCGAGGATGTCGAGCTTCTTCAGCAGAACACACTTCCGCTTCTCCAGCAGATGACGCTTTGGGATGAAATCGAGGACGTTAAGATAAACGACATCGCCTACACCGGGGCTCTGCGGAAGATTTCGGACGTTTTCTGCATGAAACGCTCGGAAACCGTTCTTTCGGCTCTTTTTACCGGCGACTATACGCTTCTCAGTCACGCGGAACGCGGCGCAGGAACCACTTTTTTCAAGAACTATGCCGTTCCTCAGGAAGCGGGAACTCTGACCGCCGAAGTTTTCGAGTCGGTTTTCAACGACCTTCTGATAGAAAAGCAGACTGTTTTTGACGAAAATTTCCAGCAGAGAAACGTCCTCGCCATAGACGACTCGGTAGAAAACATCATGTTCGAACCTGACAGAATAATCGGTGTAACTCTAACCGACAAAATAGATTTCGAAGCATTCATCCGCCTCGTTTCCATTCCCGGCGTAACACACGGAACCATCTACTTCCTCTTTGACGACCAGGGGATAATTCTCGCCGGAATGTCGATGTTTATG
>JAFQZM010000034.1 GCA_017405875.1 bacterium | reverse complement strand
TTCATTTTCGGGCTCAAGGCGAATGAAGTAAGCGAAATGAAGATGACAGGCTACAATCCGAGAACCTATTACGAATCAGATGCGGAACTCAGACAGGTTCTCGACATGATCAAAAATGACCATTTCAACTCAGAACCCGGAATATTTTCAAGGCTTTACGATGACTTGGTCAACTACGGCGACAACTACATGCTGCTTGCCGACTACCGCTCATACGTCGATATGCAGGATAAAGTCGAAAAATTCTATCTCGACAAGACCGCTTGGACAAAAATGTCGATCCTCAACACCGCGAGAAGCGGCAAATTCTCATCCGACAGAACGATCCGCGAATACGCCGAAGATATCTGGAACATCAAACCGGTAAAAGTCGAAATCGACTAATTCAAAAGCCCTTCAGCCCAATCCGCTTCATCGAATTTTCCTCTTTTTCTTGCACCTTCGGAATAGATTTTCACTTTTTTTGCAAGAACTTCTTCAAGAGCTTTTTTCTTTTCGTCACTCAACGCGGCGTTTTTATGCAACATATTGAAAAGACTGATTATTCTGTATTTATCGAGACACGCAGAATTTGAAAGCTGGTCAGCGTTTCCGCCGTATTTTATGATGAGAGGCTCGTCAATTAGACCGAATTTTTCTTTGAGAGACATTCTGAGCCACAGGTCGTAGTCTTCGCAGACTGGAATTGTTTCGTCAAAGCCGCCGTATTCGAAAAAAAGCGTTTTTTCCATCATCACACTGCTCGGAGTGACGGCGCACACTTCAAGACAGTTGTAAAAAATATCGCCGCTCGGACGAATGTATTTAGTTGATTTATTTACGAATTTTCCGTTTCTTACCCACGTTTCGTCGGTTTGCGTTATGCGGAAACCGCTTTTCTGCATGAAATCAAGCTGTTTCTGCAGTTTCTGCGCTTCCCACTCGTCGTCGCTGTCTAAAAACGCGATATACTTTCCTATTGAGAGCTTTGCGCCAAGATTTCTCGCAGCTGAAACACCTCGGTTTTCAGTTTTTACCACTTTGATTTTATCGGCAAATCCACTCAGAACCGAATCTGTTTCATCAGTTGAGCCGTCATCGACGACAATGCACTCGAAATCCTTAAAAGTCTGGTTCAACACTGAATTTACTGCGCGCCCGACGACTTTTGCGCGGTTGAAAGTAGGAATTATGACTGAAACAAGCGGCTCTGACATGAGATCCTCACAAAAAAGCGGAATATTTTAGCTGATACTGAACGCTTGGCAAATTTTATGTATTGCCTTTTTCACGATTTCGCCTATAATTTTGCGTTATTGTCGTCTTAAGGGGGAAATTCATGAAAATCGCGTTTATCGCTTCAGAATGCTATCCTTTCGTAAAAACGGGCGGACTTGCCGATGTCGTCGGATCGCTCTCACAGGCACTTGCCGATCTCGGCCACAAAGTCGTCGTGATCCTGCCCTACTATCAGGCTGTGAGCTCGAAAGACTTTGAGATCAGCACGTTTTTTGATGAAATGTGCGTCCACATGGGTTGCGGGATCGAAGAGTGGTGCTCGGTCAAAAAAGGTAATTTAAGCAAAAATGTCGAAGTTTTTTTCGTTGAATCGAACAAATACTTCCTGCGCGAAGGGATTTACTGCGACAGTTTCAACAACGATTTTCAGGATAATCCCTACCGTTTCGCCTTTTTCAGCCGCGCCGCGCTCCAGCTTCTGCGCGACATGGATTTCAGACCTGACGTGATCCACGTTCACGACTGGCAGACTGCGGCAGTATGCGCCTACGTCAAGACTTGGGACTGGGGCGAAAGCGGGATCGACAAAGCAAGGACTGTCCTTACCATCCACAATATCGGATATCAGGGGATCTACGGCGCCGACTGCCTGGATTACTGCGGTTTTGACTGGAAATATTTCAACAGCGGCGTTTTTGAAGACTACGGCAGAGTCAACTTTCTCAAAGGCGGCATCCATTTCGCCGATTTCGTGACGACTGTAAGCCCGAAATATGCGGCTGAGACTCTCGACGGATCGCAGAGCTACGGCCTTGCGCCGTACCTCAGAAACAAAGGAGAGCGCTACATCGGAATCCTCAACGGAGTCGATTATTCGGTGTGGGACCCGAAGACTGACAAAACCATTCCTGAAAACTATTCGGCGCGCAGTTTCAAGGGAAAAGTTGCCTGCAAAAAGGCTCTGCAGCAGCGTTTCAGCCTTTTTGAAGATGAAAATATCCCCGTCATCGGTGTTGTGAGCCGTTTCGCTCACCAGAAAGGACTCGATATTCTGGCAAAAACAGTCGAACGAATCGTTGACTCGATGCTCGTCCAGTTTGCAGTAATGGGCTCGGGAGAGAGTGATTTAGAGAACTTTTTCAAGTGGCTTTCTGCCGAAAGAGCTGGAAAAGTCGGCTGTTTCACAGGCTACAGCGATGAAATGTCTCATTTAGTCGAAGCAGGAAGCGACTTTTTCATAATGCCGTCACGCTACGAGCCGTGCGGGCTCAACCAGATCTATTCGCTTAAATACGGCACACTTCCCATCGTCCGCAACACCGGAGGACTTGCTGATACGATAACGCAGTATGACGAAGCTACCGGCAGCGGAACGGGCTTCAAATTCGACTACCTCTCACCCGATGCGATCTTCGACACCGTCGGCTGGGCAGTCAGCACCTACTTCGACCGTCCGAAACACTTCACCGCTATGCGCAAAGCGGCGATGAAATGCGATTTCAGCTGGAAAAATTCGGCGAAAGAATACGAGAAGATTTATACAGCGTGACATCTTGGAGGCAAAAATGAAAAAGCTCCTTTTTATCGGCATTATTTTAATGTCGTTTCTGATTGCGTGCGGCAGTTCAAAGAACGAAAAACAAAATGAAAATCCCGATTCTGAAGAAACAAACGATTCAGACATTGACACTGTTGAAACCTACGACGGCGACATAACTCCCGACAATCCCGATACGACAAATGACGATGACAATTCCGGCAACATAAAACCGGACGATGATCCTGAAGAACCTCCATCCGGCGGCGGCTCATGCAATGGTAAAAAATCTTACGGATCGACTTCATTCACGAGGGATGAAAGCTCGGTTTTTGACGACTGCGTCAGAGAATCAGGATTTTCTAACAGCTACTGCTATTTTGATCCGGATGAACTTCTGCCAAAACTGCAGGAAACAACAATAGTTTTCAAAAAAAAGTGTAAAGAAAAAAATGAATCGGTTCCGTGTCCTGATTTCATCCCTGATTCGATAACTCTTTCCCAGATTTCAGGCTGCGATATTTATTATGTTTACGGCGATGTCGACTGTTATGCAGAGTGTCCGGATTTTTATTTTCCAACTGACAACGAAATTTTTAAAACCGTCTCTTTTCACCCGTACGAAGGATACATTTCCTCTTCTGTTTCAGATCTCGACTATGCTGAAATCTATTCTTACAATGCGGAAAAAGGGCTTTCTTTTTCTATAGACACCGGTGAAAATACCGCCGCATTCAAAACTGCGGATTCTTTAATAACTGTTCAGTTTCAAATCTTAGTCGACGGTGTAGTGGAAATAGACGGATTACAGCATGGGTGCGAAGACAGCTCAGGCAGAAAATACAACGAAGGCGACAAGATTTCCAGTGAATGCAGGGCTGCATCCTGTTCAGACGGTGAATGGGTTGAAGACGAGGTGAGCTGTTACGGTTGCTGGGAAAAAGAAACAGGCGACATAATGAAGTGGCTCTGTGCAGACGGAATCACTGAAATTGACTGGTGTCTGTGCGTTGAAGACGAAGAATACGGCTCTAAATGGACCTGTGTCAACAGGATTGATCTGGACTGTCCTCAATAATATTTCAAAATGTAATTTACTTGAAAATCGCGGTTTTGAGATTATATTACCGCCCGTTTTGAAAGTTTTTTATGGAGAAAAAACATGGAAAAGGTTCTTGTAAAGTCAATTTTCAGAGAAACTGAAAAGTTTATGGGCAAAGTTGTCGAGGTTTCAGGCTGGGTCAGAACGATCCGCGCAAGCAACGCTTTCGGCTTCATCGAACTCAACGACGGCTCGTTTTTCAAAAATATTCAGATAGTTTTCGAGTCGGATCTTCCGAATTACAAAGAGATAACGAAGCTCGGCACGGGCAGCGCAGTCAGAGTTGAAGGAAAAGTCGTTGAAAGCGCAGGCGACAAGCAGCCCTTCGAGATCAAAGCCGAAAAAGTAGAAGTTGTCGGCACGAGCGACGAGGACTTCCCGCTTCAGAAAAAGAGACACACCCTTGAATATATGAGGACGATCGCCCACTTGAGACCGAGAGCGAACATATACAACGCCGTTTTCAGGATCCGCAGCCTTGTCGCTTTCGCGATCCACTCGTTCTTTCAGGAAAGAGGCTTCGTTTACGTTCACACTCCGATAATCACGGGCAGCGACTGCGAAGGTGCAGGCGAAATGTTCCAGGTCACGACTCTGGATTTCAACAACCTGCCGAAGAAAGACGACGGCAGCATAAACTACGGCGAAGATTTCTTCGGAAAGGCAACGAACCTCACCGTTTCAGGCCAGCTTGCCGTTGAAAACTACTGCGCGGCATTCAGAAACGTCTATACTTTCGGCCCCACTTTCAGAGCCGAAAACTCATACACTCAGCGTCATGCGAGCGAATTCTGGATGATCGAACCGGAAATCGCTTTCGCAGACCTTCACGACGACATGAAACTTGCTGAAGATATGGTCAAGTACATCATCAACTTCGTCCTTGAAAAAGCACCCGAAGAGATGGAATTTTTCAACAGCTTCGTTGACAAGACTTTGCTCGAAAGGCTGAATTTCATTAAAGATTCCGAGTTCGGCAAGATCACCTACACCGAAGCCATCGAACTTCTCAAAAAGTCTGGCAAACAGTTCGAATATCCGGTCGAATGGGGCTGCGACCTCCAGACCGAGCACGAAAGATACATCACCGAAGAACTGCTCAAAAAACCGGTTTTCGTCATCGACTATCCGAAAGAAATCAAGGCTTTCTACATGAGGATGAACGAGGACAACAAGACCGTTGCGGCGATGGATCTGCTCGTTCCGGGCGTAGGCGAAATCATCGGCGGAAGCCAGAGAGAAGAACGCTACGACAGACTTCTCAAGAGGATCGAAGAACTCGGCCTCAAAAAAGAGGATTACTGGTGGTATCTTGATCTCCGCAGATTCGGCTCGAACCCGCATGCAGGCTACGGTCTCGGCTTTGAGCGCATGATAATGTACATCACCGGAATGCAGAATATCCGTGACGTCATACCATTCCCGAGAACTCCGAAAAACGCGGAATTCTAAATAAAACCGCCCCGAATCTCATAAAAAATTCTTATATTAGGTTGCTTCAAACATTTTTTTTGACTTAAAGACGATTTTTGTGGAAACTGCGCCGTTTTTTTTAAGGAGGTGTTTTATGGCAAAAACTTTAGGTGGTTTCAACAAAGAGTTCTGGTTGGTCAACGCCATCCAGTTCTTTGACGGTCTTTCTTATTTCTCGGTTATCATCATTCTTTCGATGTTCCTCACCGACAACGTAGGTTTCAGCGACTACGAAGCAGGTGCTTGGCAGGGCTATTTCTTCCTGTTCATCACCGCTTTCATGTTCACGGTCGGCTCGATCTGTGACGTTATCGGCGACAAGAAATCTTTCATTTTCGCGACGATCCTGCTCATGGTGAGCCGTCTCGGAATGGGCGTTTTCCCCGGTCTCATGGAAGGCAAGCTCCTTCAGTATTCGATCGGCGGACTTCTTTTCATCATGGCACTCGGCACGGCAATGCTTGTCACGATCACAAGCACGGCTCTGCGTCACTTCACGAACAAGGACAACCGCGGTAAGGGTTTCAACCTTTACTACCTCATCATGAACATCGGCGCAATGCTTGCAGGCGTTGCAGTTTGCGACGGTTTCAGAAACGCGCTCGGCCCTGTCAAAGGAAACCTTGCGATTTTCACGTTCGGTTTCGTAATGAGTGCAGTATGCTTCCTCTGCGCTTTCCTTATCAATGAAGACAATATGGAAGAAAAAGACGAAGACGATGGCAGCGGCGAAGTCAAAACCCCGCTCAAAATCTTCGCTGAAGTCTGGAAGGAAAAAGCTTTCCAGAAACTCGTTCTTTTCCTCTGCCTCACTCTCGGCGTCCGTCTCGTTTTCACACACCAGACGATGGTTATGCCGAAGTATTACCTTAGAACGATGTTCGCTGACTTCCAGCTCGGTGCAGTAAACTCGCTCAACCCGCTCATCATCACGGTCGGTCTTGCACTTACGATGAATTTCATCGGCAAATTCAACATCGTAAAACTTCTGGTCGTAGGTATGACCCTTTCGGCTCTTTCGCTTCTTTTCCTTGCATTCCCGGGCGAATGGTTCCTTGCAATCCCCGGAATCAACAACCTTGACCAGGCTTACAGATTCGTAATCATCGCACAGATCCTCGTTTTCGCAGTCGGTGAACTTATTTTCTCGCCCAGATTCACCGAATACGTCGCATCTGTCGCTCCGAAGGATAAAGTTGCTTCCTACATGGGTCTTTCGGCTCTTCCGATGTTCATCGCAAGGCCTATAAACGGCTTCGTTTCGGGACTTCTTATCGCAAGTCTATGCTACGACGGCGTCAAGGCTAAGATCGAAACAGGAAACATCGAATACCTCGAAAGCCCTGAATTTATGTGGATGATCTACTTCGCTCTCGCTATCATCAGCCCGATCGCGGTAGTCGCACTCAAGAGAACGCTCACTCAGGACAATGCACCTGAAGAAGCTCAGAAAGAAGTTGCACAAGCTCAGAAAGAAGAAGCAAAGGCAGAGGCATAAGGAGGGAATCATGGCTAAGAAAAATGTAAACTACAAAGCAATACTTAAAGACGGTCTTATCCTTATGATCGCAGGTCTCGTTTTCGCTTTCGTCGTAAAACTCGGCTTTGACCAGCTTCGCGGCGATGTAGAGGAAAGTCCTCTCGTTTCCCCGATAATCCAGGATAACATCGACAAGATGAAAGAGATCGTCGGCAAAGACGCAAAAACTGTCAACCAGCAGGATGAGCAGAAAAGAACTCCGCTTATGTGGGTCGCTTATCTCAACTACGGTGACAGAGAACTCATCACAAAAAAATCGACTTCCAAGAAAGAAGACGGAACAGAAGTCGAAAAACCGAGCCTTGAAGAAAAAAGATTCGAAATGACGAAACTTCTTCTTGAAAACGGCGCGGATGTCAAAGCTGTTGACGAAGACAGCTGGACTGCCCTTCTCTGGGCAGCTTGGACAGGCATGCCGACAGTTGTTGAAGAGCTCGTAAAGGCAGGCAGCGACGTTAACGCACTTGATGCGAAAAAACAGTCTGCTCTTATGATCGCCGCTCAGAGAGGAAACGACAAAGTCGTTGAAATCCTCATCAATGCAGGCGCAGACAGAACCCTCAAAAACGAAGACGGCAAAGGTGCTGAAGACTTGGCTAACGAATACATGCCGCAGTTCTCCGACAGAAAAGAGCACTACGAAGCAGTTCTCAACGCTCTCAAAGCTCCGGCTCAGCCGAAAGTTGAAGAAAAACCTGTAGAGACGTCACCTGAGACGTCTCCTGAAGCTCCGGCTGCTGAAGAAGTCAAAGAAGAACCCAAAGCTGAATAATTTCGAATATATCGTTACGGCGTGACGTCGTTACGTTTTTCTTGCTTTTCGTTACGGCGTGACGTCGTTACGTCGTTACGTTTTTTTTGATTAAAGTTTGATTTTCATATCAAGGCACTGGCTTCTGTACAAATCAGAAACCATCATTGCGACTTCGTCCGGAAGGACTGCAGCGACTTTTCTCAAGTTGTGGTCAGTGAGCCATTTTCTGAAAACTTCCTTCGATTTGTCGGGGATGAAACGGGCGCTGTCACTCGTGAAAGTCTCATCAACAAGCGAAAGAACGCCGTCGATAAAGCCGTATTCGACCTTGCCGTCTGCGATTTCAAATCCGAAATTTTCAAGCGCGTAGTCGTGGCAGAGTTTGAAAAGTCTGATCGTAGTGTCTTTTACCTGCTGCGCTGTCTCCTTTGATCCGATAAGGGTCACCATCTGGTCGAAAGTGATTTTGTCGTCCGTTTCCGATTTTTCGGTCGGAGTGAAGATCGGGCCGTTTTTGATGAGCGAGCCTTCAGAAAAGTCGTCAGCTTCGATCTTGTCCCAGATCCAGGTGTTGTTTTTGAGTGCTGAAACAGCAGAACCGAAAATTCTGAAGCGGCATACAGCTTCTACCGGAAGAACTTCGGCGCGTTTTCCGAGCATTACCCTGCCCTTGAGCCACGGAAGGTCGAGAAGTCTCTTTTCGCCTGTAATCTGAGCTATTTCTTCAACGTCGTCACTTACGAAGTGAGTGCTGAAACCGTGTTCTTTTATGAATTTGAACCAGAAAGCCGACTGCTGCGTAAGGTAGATTCCCTTTGACGGAACACCCGTTTTCATAACGACGTCGAACGCACTGATTCTGTCGGTCGCAACTATCAGAAGATAATCGCCGAGCTCGTAAACTTCGCGTACCTTACCCTTTTTGAAAAGCTTCAAAAAAGGAATTTCCGATTCCATCAAAACATCTTTTCCTGCAACTTTCTCAATCCTAAGCATTGTATCCTCCTTTAAAAAATCATTAAAAAAACAACCGCGCGATTCTAATTGTTATTGCAAATTCTGCAAACAAAATCAGCTCTCCTTTGATTTTTTCCACTCTTTGTATTCTTTCACAAGCTCTGCCATGAGAGCCGCTTTGTCGCCGCCGGTATCGAAACGAAGCTCCTCGTGCAGTCTGACGAGTGCGGAAAAATCAATGTTTCCGCCCAATTTTTCACTGTTCTTTTCTATCCAGCATCGCAGGGTCTCGCTATCTTCACGCGTCAGGCCGTTTTCAGCGTAGTAGTCAAGCATTTTATAAAGAGGAGAATCAAGCCCTGCCGCTTCAAAAAGAGGCTTTATTTCATCAGACTCAGCCTTTTTCACGCGCCTTTTGCGGAGATAAACCCGAACCATCAGAAAAATCGTAAGGATCGAAGCCGCGGCAATCAGAATCCTGTTGAATTCGGTGCTTTTTTTCCTTCTGTAATTTTCATATTTCATCTTTATCCACGACATAAAATCGCTCACCGGCTCGAAAAACGATTTTCCGTCTGAATCGGCAAGTTTCCACTGCGGCGGAGTCAGATCAATGGTTTTCCAGCCGTCTCCGATGTAAGCTATAACCCATGCATGAGCGTCGCGCTTTCTCGCCAAAAGCGCATTTTCAAAAGTGTCGTATTCATCAAGCATATATCCCGTCCGGTATCTCGCCGCAATTCCTGCACTCCGAAGCATTAAGACTGTTGCTGTCGCGAAGTATTCGCAGTGTCCTGCATGTGTGTTGTTCAAAAAATCCGACAAAACTGATTCTTCCGCCTTGTTTTTCAGATCAAGCGTATAAGTAAAGCCGGCAAAAAACCGCTCGATATTTGCAAAAGTTTCTTCAGGAGTCACACCTGTCAGCCCGTTACTGCGCATAACTTCGTCAATTACAGCCTTTTCCTGCTTCGGAACAAAAAGATCCGATCTTCCGGGCTCTGGCTCAAAACTCTCTTCAGGATCGTAAGTTATTGTAAACTCAAGAAGTTCCGGTCCTTCCTCGACATATATCGCACCAAGAATACTTCTTTCTATTCCGGCGACATCAAGCTCGGTAGCCCTTTTTGCACCGTCAGGAAGAGGTAGCACACCTTCGCCTTTGTTCTTATTCATCCAGATCGAAATTTTCATCTTATTTTTTCCTTCTCCGACCCCGAAAAACTGCCACTCCATATCTTTGTCCGGAAAAACAGAATCCGTTTTTCTAGGACGAGCATACCAAGTGTTTCCGACGACGACATTGTAATCGGCCTCCTTTATATAAAGCGGAAGCGGCACTTTCTTTTCGGGATAAACTCTGAAAACGATTTCTCCCGAAAGTTTCATTTTTCCGATTTCCCCCATAGAAGTTGAAGTTTTGAAAGGATCTGCACTCAGCGACGCATACCAGTCGTTATACCACTGCATCATCTTACGGCTTATCAGAAAATGCCCGCCCACAACCGTTGCACCAATCAAAACCGTAATAAAAACAGCTATAAAGCAGAACTTCAGATAACGTTTGAAAGACTTTAAATCCTTCACGGTTCCCGAAAGAACGACGAATATTATCAGCATAAAGAGAGCGATGAACCACACGCTTTTGATATTTGCCGCCGCAGTCGCAAAAAGTACCGACAGAATGTAAAGAGTCCTTATATCGACCGGCGCATGAGCGTGTATCCTTTTGCCGAATTTAGTTCCGATAACGACTTTGTCGGAAGTGCTGAAAAGCTGGGCGAAAAGAAGCGGCATGAAAATTATCGGCAGAGTCGTGATAAAACCCAGGAAAATCATCCGCGGCTCGTTTTCGACATAGGAATAAAAAAGGAGAATGAACATAACGAGAGAGCTGAGGTCGGAAATACGGACAAAATCCTTTTTCTGCAGATCAAAGCGCGTTTTTATGAGGTTGTGCGCCTCGAAAATAACGGCGGCAGCTATCGAAAAGACTTCCCAGCCGGCACAGAAACCCCAGAAAATCGTTGAAAAACCTATGAAAAGCGGCGGGAATCTCAAAAATCACCTCAAAACAAAACCGTGTGATTATACTGAATCTTAAATTTTACGGAATGAAATTTATTTAACCCACTCTTCAACAAAATCGCTTGTCATCGTGCCTGAATGGACTTTTTTTATCACGCCGTCCTGAATGAGAAGCGTTGTCGGAAGGACGGAAATGTAGAGATCTTCGAAAAATTTATCCTGCGCGATGACGCTTTTGAAGCCGGGTTTAGCTTCGCGGTAGATTTCGTATTTAAAAGCCGGTTTTATCGCGCCGTAAACCTGATGTTTTTCTGCAATTTTGTTGATTTCGGGCATTTCGGCAAGGCACGCTCCGCACCATGTCGCCCAGATGTTGAGAATGACTGTTCCCTGCGAAATATTCAGTGAAGTTCTGCGTCCCGTCTGCGGATCAACGCCAGAAATTTCGCGGAGTTCGCGCCCTGGAAGGAATATCGATGCGCCGAAATAGGAAAAAACATTGAACAGAAGCACTGCTATTACCAGCGCAAAAATGATGATGTGAAAAATTCTGCTGCTCTTTTTCTCTTCCATTACTTTATATTTACGTTGAAAGTTCCCAGAATAAAGCGTTTCTGACCGTCGTTGAAAGATTCCTTATCGACATCCATCCGCGTATTTTCTTCGTAAAATCCGGTATATATCTTGACTCCGCCGCCGGGATGCGATCTCGGCACATTCACTTTGAAAGTGTCTTTGAGGATCATTCCGGGAGTCCATTTCGTAGTCGGCAGATAGCCCTGCTGCGGATAGTCGTCAAGTTTGAACGAGTGCGGCAGCGCCCCGCTGTAAACATCGAAGTGGAAGAAAACCTTCCAGTTTTTATCCGTCTCTTTCAAAACTCTGTAGTAAAGCGTAAGTTCGATCTCTTCGCCCGGATCGAAACGCTGTTTGTTGATGTCATAGCCGATGATTTCGATCGTTCTGCCACCCAAAGTTCCGTTTATTTTTTTGATATTCGACGGAATCTGCGACTCTTCGAGCAGATTTTTCTTCCACTTGTCGGATAAATCGGCGTTTTTATCCTGCATCGAAGCAGTGAACATCTCGATTTCCATGTAGGTATCGACCTCATCGTCGGCAACTTTCGTTATCGGGATTCCGGGCTTGTCCAGAAGTGCGGCGCGAAGCTCGGAAACTCTATCCTTTTTAGTAGTTATGAAAACTGTATTATTCGGATTTTTCTCAAGAAGCTGCTGAATCTGCTCGACTTTCGTGTAACGCAGAAGCTGTTCGTCAAGACCGAGATAAAAATACATCGAGCGGTTTTTCCAGTTGTGGAAATCTACGATTTTGTCACCCGGCTTTTTCATTTCGAAGTATTTTTCGACAAGGTGCTTAGGAGTAAAAACTTCAAGCATATTAGGCACCCAGACAAAATTTATATATCCGGACCAGACGACGGCAACAAGCGAAAAAGCGGCTGCAGAAATCACAAAAAGGATTTTTTTACCGGGCTTAACTACAGGCAGAAGAATGAAAAACGCCATCAGCGGAACAAAAACCGCAAGCACCGGAACCGGATCGAAAACGCGCCCGAACCAGGTCTGGACGTGGTGAGTCGTGATGAGATAAATCATGTCGGCATAGTTGAAGCCGGTTCCGATATCCTTTGCGATAAGAATAAGGAAAAGCGCCGAAACAACGCCGATAACGGTATAAACTTTCGGAAGTTTTTCGCTTCTCAAAAGATCGACAAACCCTTCAGCAAGAATCATCACCATGAACGGAACTACGGGAAAAACGTAGTGCGGAAACTTTGTCGCAGCAAGAGTAAAGAAAAGGAACAAAAAGAAAAATGTGAGGACTACAAAAGCCAAATCTTTATTTTTCCTAACTTTCCCGGCTGCAGAAAAAAGTGCCGGAATGAGGAATGCAACCCACGGGAACGCACCGAGCGAAAGCTGCCAGATATAAAATTCAAACGGTCCGTCGGGCTTGTCTATCGTTCCTTCAAGGCGTCCGAAATGGTGTTCCATGAAAAACTCTTTATAGAAAGGCGCTCCGTGCTTTACACCCATATAGAGATACCACGGAAGCGAAACAACGAGGAAGATCGCAAGCCCTTCAAAAGGTCTGAGAGAAAAAACAAAGTCTACTGCGTCTTTTATAACCGCCTTGAATCCTTTGGAATAATCAAGAGTTGCAATCATCCAGAGAAGCATCGCCGCAATCGGGAAACATACAGCAAGAAGCCCTTTCGTGAGCATTCCGAGACCCATGAAAAGATAAGACAGACGGATCAGTTTTTTGTCGCTGTCGCGCTGCCCGATGTAAAGAAAACCGATTGAACCTGTGAGAAAAGTGACAAAAGTTATATCCCACATGAATTGTCTTGTGATCATGTAGGTGTAAGGCGTAAAAATCGCGACAAATGCGGCAACAAGCGCTTTCAGCGGATCTTTGAGGATCTTTTCAGCGATAAAATGAATGAGCAGAACAAAAAATATTCCGTTTATCGCAAAAGGAAGCCTGAGTGCGAGCTCGGTCGGACCGAAAATCTTCATGAAGGGAAAAACCATCCAGAAACAGAAAATCGGTTTCGACCAGAAATTATGCTTTCCGAGATAAACCGGATCTAAAAACCAGTCCCAAGAGCCGTTTGCCATCATCTCCATCGCGACTCTGCCGTAATGAGGCTCCCACTGCCCTAAAACGGGATAACTTCCAAGAAGCGGCAGAAAGAAAAGCGCCGAAAGTATAGCTAAAAAAATACGCGGGTGTTCAAGAATAACCGCATGAAGTCCTTCTTTTTTATCCATAAAAAACTCCTTAAAAACAACAAAGCCGCAAATTATAAAGTGCTTGATATGCAAGTCAAAAAAATACAGTCTTGCAAATTTTCAAATAAAAAATATATTTTCACCGCAATTTTGTTAATTTTTAGTAAAGACATTTTAATGAACTCATGTCTTATCTGCGGCGGCATCGCTGAAAATCAGAATTTTTTGTGTAAGGAATGTGCAAAATTTGCACTTTCCTGCGAAAGAAGATGCCCGAAATGCGGGAATTTCACGCTGACTCCGGATGAGCCGGAATGTTTTTCGTGCAAAGGAAAAAAGCTGCACTTTGATAAAATATTTTCACTTTTCATCTACAGCGGAAGCATTTCAAAACTGATTTCGGAAATGAAATACGGCAAAGTGAGAAGCATTGCCGAAATTTTAGGGCGATACCTTGCAGAAAACGCACCTATCGAACTTATTGAAGGAAGAACCGTCGTCTTTCCGCCGATGAGATTCTGGGATAAAATCCTACGCTCTTTCAATCAGGCTGAAATTTTTGCAGACAGGCTTGCCCGAAGGCACAACTTGAAATTTGACCCGAAATTATTGAAGAAAATCAGAAAAACAGCGCATCAGGCGGGGCTTGACTACGAAGAGAGGACAAAAAACCTGAAAGATGCCTTCGCCCTCACCCGAAGCGTAAAAGGAGAAAAATTTCTGATTGTGGATGATGTCTGTACGACCGCTTCAACGATCGAAGAGATAGCGAAACTTTTGAAAAAAAACGGAGCCGCAAGCGTGAACGGGCTCACTCTGGCAAGGCGAACGCCCTATTTCAGCTGATCATTTTCCAAATTGCTTTTTTCCGCGATTTTCTTATGATATTTTGTTTTTGCGGACTTTAGTTTTATAAATTCGGAGGCAACATGAAAAAATCATGTTTAGTTTTCATAATTCTTTTCTTTTTTATCCTAATCGTCAGTTGCGGCAACTCAAAAAAGGCAAACGAAACTCCCGATTCGGAAGGAATAATTAACGACGAGGATCCTGCCGACACTACTGAAGACGAACTGACAGATACCGAAGAAGAAGAGGAAATAAAAGACGATGATTATGAAGAGGAAGAACCTGCTTCGGAGAAAAAGCGCGGGACTCTAGGCGGTGAATGTTACCCAAACAAAACCTGTAATATCGGACTTGTTTGTGACACAGACAACAATATCTGCATAAAGAAAGAAGAAGATCTCAAGGATGATGAGCCGGATGAAGACCTGTACGAGAGCGAACATCTTGAAAAAACAAAACGTCTCAAGTTGGGCAACATCTGTACAAACCAGGACAAATGCTACAATGAAACAGAGGAAATTCCGTGTCCTGAGCCCGGAGAAGATTTTTACGGTCAGGATGCTCAATATACGGACAAATGTGCAAAACAAAAATTCCAGTTCAGAATAGTTTCGGGTGAACAAGTCGTCGAGGATGTCAATACCGGATTTCAGTGGAGAAAAGTGCCTATGCACAAAACATACAGTTGGGGAGGATCACGGAGTCATTGCAACAATATCAGCTTTGCCGATGACGATTGGAATCTGCCTACGCCGCAGGAACTTCTTACGATCATTGACAACGGCAAAGACCATCCGGCTTTAAATAACGAATATTTTCCTGAAATGCCTGACAGCGATGATGCTTACTTGTGGACAGGGAATTATTGCTATTTCAACTTCAATTTGTCCTGGGCTGCAGGAATTTATGACGGACAAATCATGCACTTCAACAATGATGAAACAACTCACTATTTTATGTGCATGAAAGGAACAAATCCTGCGCCTTCTTTCAAGACATCCGTTGTAAACGGAGAAGAGATCGTGCATGAAAGCGTTTCAGGGCTTATCTGGCAGAAAAACACCGATTCAATCAACTTGACATGGAAAGAAGCTCTCGCCTACTGCGAAAATCTTGAGTATGCCGGCTTTGACGACTGGAGACTGCCCAATAAAAACGAACTGGCCTCTCTTATCAATTACGAAGCCGAAGCGCCTGCTTCGGATTTTCCTGATATGGAAGGCATTTTTTATTACTGGAGTTCTTCTTCCTATGTAAGCGATCCGACTTATGCATGGGCCCAGTATTTTTATGACGGCATGGTATGGCGCCTGGACAAAACCAAAGATGTATTTGTCCGCTGCGTAAGAAACGCCAAATAACAATCAGTTTTCAGGCTTCCAGTCATAACCCCAAGGTTTTTTCGGATTTTCCGGATTCGGAGTGTAATCGATCAAAGGACATTTTTCAGGATAAAAATCGCAGTAACACTCAAGATCTCTTACGACCAGGTCTTCGGTAGTGAGAAAAACCAGTTTGTTCTGATAAATAAAGCCGTCGTTTTTCATTATCTTGAGGTCAAACGGTTCATCAAAACAGACAAGTTTTGAATCTGAAAAGCGGAAAATGCAATAGTCATATATGTCAGCGTTAGAATCTTCAGGGTCTTCGGGATCAGGAGAGCCTCTTTTCGCGACCATATACTTTCCTTCTTCATCAATAGTGTGGAAGATTGTCCACGAACTGCCGAGGTTGTAAAGTTCAGAGTACTTTATCTCATTTATATCGGAAATATCAGCTGCAAATATATAATTGTCGTCTGTTTCATCTTTGTAAGTGCGGTAAACTATCGTGTTTTTATCCTTAAAAGCCGGAAAAATACCTTTCGCGATCTGAACGCAGCTCGAATCTCCTATTTCGAGATCGCATAAATGAATCATTCCTTCACGGTCTCTATAAGTGAGCAGACTACCGTTAAGCGACGGATATTCGACTCTGCGGGGATTTCCGTACAGTTCCTCTCTCTGGTACTGCAACTCTTTCCAGTTGTCCCACTCTCCTATTTTGGTATACATAAGCCTGAAATCATACGGTTCACCATCAAAATAGAGACTTGCAAAAAGATATGTTTCACTGGCGCGGACATCGACAATGTTTGTTGGATCTTGATCCAATTTAAGAGCAAAACCGTAAGTGTCAGTCTCTTTGTCATAATAGTACAAATAAAAATAACTTGTACCGAAATAAGGGCTGGTCTCGTCAATGGAAGAACTGACACGATCATCAAAAGTTGCAATAAAATGATACTTTTTATTCTGCCAGCCGTCCATATAAGCCCTGCCGTATCTCTCGACTTTGCGGCTGTTCAAATCATAAACGTAGGTTCCTCCGCTTTGCCACGACCCACTGTAATGCAGAAGATATACGACCTTGCCTTCGAACTGGTTGAACGCCAGAGAACCGCTGTAACTGCTGTACCAATATCCAGGTGAAAGCATAGCGTCGCACTGGAATGATCCTGCGCCGCCTTTTTCTTCTTTTTTCGGAGTTTTAGAATCGGCTGGGATGATTAAAGGTTCAAACGGATAGTTCTCGGCGCATAGATCGTAAGGCAGAGGCTCGCACTGCAGACCGCATCTTTCCGACCACAAGATCTTTACATTTTCAGGATCTTTCGATGGTGTGGGCTCATCGCCATAATAATAGTAAGCCACATTATAATTCGCCGCGCCGTAAGCTTCAAAATAGGGATTGTCGGAAAAGTCTACCGTATCTTCGTCAGCAACTTCTGAATCCTCAATAAAATCAACATCTTCTTCAAGATCAGCATCTTCATTGACAGTTTCAGTATCATCCGAATCAAGATCGTCATCGGGAATAATGTCGGAATCATCGTTTGATTTGCCGCCTGATGAACACGACACAAATAATACTAACATTAAGGACAAAATAATTATTCTCTTCTTCATTTTCCGACCTTTCCTGCAGCTTCGAGGACTGCTTTTGCAAGCTGGTCGGCGCACGAAGTTCCTTTGAAACCGCATTCGTTGCCAAGAAGTTTATCGGCAATCTGCTGAGCAGTCCAACCGTCAACGAGTTTGGAAACGGCTTTGAGGTTTCCGTTGCAGCCGCCGATGAATCTGATGTTCGTAACGACGGTGTTTTCGTCGATATCGAAAATTATAAGCTCGGAACAGGTTCCGCTTGTCGCATATTGATAGTTCATAGTCGCTCCTAAATTATGTAGTTGGCCAGTTTTTCGTTTTCTTTCGCCGACTTATACCACTTTGTGACGTAAGCCTTGTCGATTTTTACTTTGCTTCCTTTCTTTTCTGAAGCGTTGAAGGAAATATCTTCAAGCAGGATTTCCATGACCGACTGAAGCCTTCTCGCCCCTATATCCTGCGTCGTGCTGTTTTCTTCAAAAGCGATTGCTGCAATTTCTTCTATTCCTGACGGAGTGAAGTTGAGCGTCACGTTTTCAGACTTCATAAGCTCGGCATACTGCACGGGAAGCGAGTTTTCGGTCTCTGACAAGATCCTGACAAAATCCTTTTTCGTGAGCGACATAAGCTGCGCCTTTATCGGGAAACGCCCCTGAAGCTCGGGAATAAGATCTTCAGGAGAATTCATGTGGAAAGCGCCCGCCGCGATGAAAAGTATGTGGTCAGTCTTTACAGGTCCGTATTTTGTGTTGACGATGCAGCCTTCGACTATCGGCAGAATGTCGCGCTGAACGCCTTCGCGGGAAACATCAGGCCCGTGGGATGAGCCGCTTGCGATGATCTTGTCGATCTCGTCGATGAAGATTATGCCGTCTTCCTCGACCCATTCAAGAGCTTCTCTGACTATCTTTTCGTGGTCGAGCATCTTTTCGGCCTCGGTCTGGAGAATGTATTCGAAAGCCTCCGAAACAGGCATCGTCTTCTCCTTTTTCCCCTTCTGCTGCGGACCGTTGGGCGGGAAAATGTTGCTCATCATGTCCTTTATCATCGAATCGATCTCTTCGATGCCGCCTGAGCCGCTGATAACTTCGAAAACAGGGATCGGAGCAGTCGGTTTTATCGGAACGCTCACCTTTTTGTCGTCAAGTTTGCCGTTTTCGAGCTTGTCAGCCATTTTTTTGCGGTAATCAGCCTGCCTTTTGTACTTTTCTTCGTAACCTTCCTCGTCTTTGGAAAGTTTTTCAGGATTCGGAACATTTAGCATGTCCAGAATTTTTTCGACCGCAACGCTCTCCGCCTTTTTGTAGACGATCTCGGTTTCGATCCTTTTTTTCTCGTTGACAGCGTGTTTGACCAGGTCTTTTATCATCGATTCGACATCTCTGCCGACGTATCCGACTTCGGTGAACTTGGTAGCTTCGACCTTTAAAAACGGTGCGTTCGAGATCTCGGCAAGTCTTCTTGCGATCTCTGTTTTACCGACACCGGTCGGTCCCGACATAAGGATATTTCTCGGAGTTATCTCCTTTTTCAAAAACTCGTCCTCTATTTTCGAGCGTCTCCAGCGGTTTCTGAGTGCGACTGCGACCGCTTTTTTCGCATCGTCCTGCCCGATTATGAAGCGGTTGAGCTCTTCAACGACACGCTTCGGAGTAAGTTCATCAACTGAATATTTGCTCATTTCTTTTCTCCGTTCATTCTGATCTCTTCAAAAGAGAAGTTGGAATTGGTGTAAATGCAGATGTCGGACGCGATTTTAAGCGATCTGAGTGCGATCTCGTGAGAAGAAAGCTTGGTGTTTTCGCTGAGTGCGACTGCCGCTGCGTATGCATAGTTCCCGCCGGAACCTATCGCGATGATGTTTTTTTCAGGCTCGAGAACGTCTCCGCTTCCCGAAATAAGAAGAGTCTCCTCGCTGTCCGCGACAAGAAGCAGTGCTTCGAGTTTTCCCAAAACGCGGTCTTTTCTCCACGCCTTGCTCAGTTCTACCGCCGATTTTTTGAGCTGGTAGTTATATTTTTTGAGTTTTTCTTCAAAAATCTCAAAAAGAGTGACAGCGTCAGCCGTCGAACCTGCAAAACCGGCGATGATGCGTCCTTCGGCGAGCCTCCTCACCTTGCGGGCGTTCCCTTTGAGAACGGTATTCCCGAAAGTGACCTGACCGTCTCCGGCGATTATTACCGACGACTTGTCTCTTACGCAGATAATGGTTGTTCCTTCAAACATATTTCCTCCTAGTTTTTTTCAGAACCGTCCTCTCCGAAAGGCTCGACATGGACGATAACATCAAGGACATCGTGATTTTTGAAAAGCTCGTCTTCGACTTTGTGCCCTATCGCATGCCCTTCGCGGACAGTTATTTCGGGATCGACCTGAATGTGAAGATCGACCTGGATTCCGCTTCCGTATTTTCTTGTTCTGCACTTGTGTATGCTTTTTACACCCTCGACTCCTTTTGCGGCGCATTCTATCGATTCGCATATCGCCTTGTCGGCTCCGATGTCCGTGAGCTCGAGAATCGCATCCCACGAAATTTTGAACGCAGTCCAGACGATAAAGAGCGAAACCAGAAGTGCGCCGATGTTGTCGATATATGGATAAGCAGGCAAATTCATTGAGATTATTACGGCAACAGCCGCCGGAACAGAGCTTATCGCGTCGCTTCTGTGGTGCCAGGCGTTCGCCATGACTGCCGACGACTTGAGATTTTTCCCGAAACGGTAAGTGTACTGATACAAAGCCTCTTTCACGATGACTGAAATGAGCGCCGCAGCGAAAGCGACCCAGGTCGGAGCCTCGTCGGGATCGTTGAAAGTGACTATCGCGTTTCTACCGATACCGAAAGCAACGGCAAAAAGCGCGATTCCGATAACGGCTGTGATAAAAGTCTCGATTCTCCTGTGACCGTGAGGATGTTCCTCGTCAGGCGGCGCACTCCAGAGCGAAGAACCGATGATAACTGCAATGTCGGTCACAGAATCGCTCAGGCTGTGGATACCGTCGGCAATGACTGTCTGGCTGTTCCCGAAATAACCTGCCAGAATCTTGAAAACAGTTAGAATTAAGTTGGCAAAAAGCCCGACTGCCGTGACGCGCTTTATCTTTTTTTCAGTTGAACTGCAGTTTCCGGTCATATCTTTTCGCAGTAGTAAACAAATATTTTTTTCTCGCCTTCCTTCAGTGTCCCGCGGCAGAAAACATTATTCTCCTTTGAAGAAAAACCCAATGAATACAGTGTTTTTCCGTGACTGCCGAGTTCAAAGACAGCATCAGTCACCTTGTTTTTTGCAACTTCGAAAGGCTCTTTTACAATAGCTTTGCCGTCTTCAACCGAGCAGTTGAGAAGAAGCGGAGCTTTGAGGAGATTTATCGATTTTTCCTCTTTTTCAGCATCGTTTTTTTCCTCTTCGGGCGCCTCGCCTTCAGGGAAAATCGCAATATCTTTCTTCAATACCGTGACAAAATAGTCTTTTGCTTCATCAAGATTTTCGATGTCGTTTTCTTCGGCATAATCACCAACAATGCTTGCAGAATAAAGTATCGCGCCGAAGAGTACTAGGGCAAGCATGCCCCACAGAAAGCGTCTGCGCCTTCCTGAGACATACTCTTTTTTATTGTTATTTTCACTATCCTGCATTTTCACCTGTCGGCTAAAAACGTTTATTTGGAATCAAGCTGCGAAATGAAATCTTTGATGATTTTTCTGTCTTCGTCACTCAGATCGATGAATTTTATCCCCATTCCGGGAATCGAGGAATCGGTTTCCGTAAAAATCGAGTATTTGTCGTCACTTCTGGCAACAACGCCCTTCACGTTTATCTCTTTTTCGGTTCCGGGAAGCGTGAACGAAAGTTTGAAAACCTGACCCGGCTCCCAAAGCAGCGACGATTTTACGAAAATACCCCCTTCGCTCAAGTTTGCCGTGTCGAATTTTATACGGATATCGTCAGAATCTTCAGAAAGAGAGATGTTGAGCGAGATCGGCGCTCTGCCGAAAACTCTTTGTTTCTTTTCCATGAAAACCTCTAATGAACGGGCTTGTTGTTTGAATCGACGAAAACGATCTTCGGTTCCGGAACAGTTTCGCCTTCCGAAATATATCTGTGCGAAGCGATTATAACCAGATCACCTTTTGTGACAAGATGAGCCGCAGCACCGTTGATGCAGATGCAGCCCGAACCTGCTTCGCCTTCGATGACGTAAGTTTCTATCCTCGAGCCGTTCGTAACATCCCAAATATCAACAAATTCAAACGGTTGCAAGTCAGCCGCAGCCATCAGTTCTCTATCTATCGTGATACTTCCCTGATAATTTATATCGGCGCCCGTAACCGTTGCACGATGAATTTTCGACTTCAAAAACTTACCGAACATAGTATCCTCAGAACATACTCAGCAAAAAAACGGCTGTATATATAGTAATTATATGCTGCTTGTCAATTCCCGACACCATCTTACCCGAACAAAACTTTGAAAACGTCGTTGTATTCCCTGACGAAAACGACGTCGATCCCTGATTTTATCTCGTCTTCGATGCTTTCATAAAGGGCGCGGTTCTGCTCCGGAATGAAGACTTTGTTCACTTCGTTGCGTTTTGCGGCGAGAAGTTTTTCCTTGAGTCCGCCGATGGGAAGCACTTCGCCTGTTAGGCTGATCTCGCCTGTCATCGCGGTTTTCGGGTCAATCGCCTTGTTCAAAAAGAGGCTTAAAAGTGCCGAAGTTATCGCGATTCCGGCACTCGGACCGTCTTTCGGAGTAGCTCCCGCCGGGAAGTGGATGTGAATATCCTTGTCGCTTATCGTGAAATCGGCTCCGAGACCGAATTTAGCCGCGTTGCTGCGGATGAATGAAAGAGCGATACGCGCCGATTCCTGCATGACTTCGCCCAGTTTTCCGGTAAGAAGCAGGTTTCCGCTGCCTTTCATCGAATTTGCTTCGATTTTCAGAGTCGCGCCGCCGTACTGCGTCCATGCAAGTCCTGTGATGACTCCTGCCCTCTTTTCTTCGTCGAAATCGTGCTCAGAAAAAGGAGGAAGTTTGAGATACTGCTCGACCACTTTTGGAGAGATCTTCTTCGCAAAATCCTTTTTCTGGACTTTGAGAGTCGCTGTTTTGCGGCAGATCGAACCGATGCACCTTTCGAGGTTTCTGACGCCCGCTTCACGGGTATATCTTCTCGAAATGAAAAGAAGAGCTTCTTTCGTAAACTGGATCTCTTTCGGGGCAAGGCCGTTGTTTTCAAGCTGTCTCGGGATCAGATATTTCTTGGCGATTTCAATACGTTCCAAGTCAGTGTAACCCGAAAGCCTGATGACTTCCATCCTGTCTTTGAGCGGTTCGGGAATCGTGTCTTCCCAGTTTGCCGTCGCAATGAAAAAGACTTTGCTCAAGTCAAACGGAATTCCGATATAGTTATCCAAAAACGAGAAATTCTGCTCGGGATCGAGCACTTCGAGCAGTGCCGACGACGGATCGCCGCGGAAATCTTTTCCCAGTTTGTCTATCTCGTCGAGCATGAAAACAGGGTTATTAGACTTGCAGTTCGTAAGTCCTTTCAAAATCTTTCCCTGCATCGCGCCGACGTAAGTCCGCCTGTGACCACGGATCTCGGCCTCATCGTGCAAGCCGCCCAGACTCAGGCGGTAGAATTTGCGCTTCAAAGCACGTGCGATCGACTTTCCGAGCGAAGTTTTGCCGACTCCGGGAGGCCCCACGAAGCAGAGTATCGGAGATTTCGAATTCTGGTCGCCTTTTATCTGACGTACAGCAAGAAATTCCAGAATACGCTCTTTTACGTCTTCAAGACCGTAGTGATCGGCCTGTAGCACCTTTTCAGCCTCGTTTATGTCTTTGTTGTCCTCGGTAGAAGTTTTCCACGGAAGCTCGAAAACAGAGTCAATCCACGAAGAGAGCATTGAAGAATCCTGCGAAAACGGACTCATGCTTTTCAGCCGCTCGATCTGTTTTTTAACCTCGGGAACAGCCTGCTCGGGAAGCAGACCTTCTTCAAGTTTTTTCTCGTAATCCCTGATACTTGCAGAAAAAGGATCGCCCTCGCCCAGTTCGTTCTGGATCTGTTTTATCTGCTCGCGCAGAATCATATCCTTCTGCCCTTTGTCAAGCCGTTCCATCGTTTTGCGCTTTATATCGTTCTGAACCTGCGCAAATGCAAGAGCGTCCTCGAGAATTCTCTGCGCCATCTCCAGTTTTTTCATCGGAGAGTTTTCCTCAAGGACTTTCTGCATATCGGCAACACTTCTCATAAAGTTGGACGCCACAAATTCAGAAAGTCTCGCCGGATCGCTTATATTCTTGAAATCCTTGAACATTCCGGCAGGAACGCGGTTCATTTGAACCAGCATGTCGATCATTCTTCTGATTTCAGCCATCGCCGTCCGCATAAGCAGTTTGTCGCTTTCCTGAAAATACGTATCTTCCTCGATGACTTCGACTTTCGCGAAACCGACCTGGAAATTAGTATCGAAAAATGTCGATTTTATCCTTACTTTCTTCAAACCTTTGAGAATAGCGCCGCCGCCGGCACCGGCACCGCTCCTTTCCCTTGCGACAGCCGCAATCGTTGCGACAGGATAGATATCTTCCGCAGTCAGATGCAGATCGTTTGACGGAACTTCTGGTTTATCGTGCTTTCTTGCGGCAACTACGACATAGTTTCCGGTCGATTCAGCCGCTTTGAGCAGATTTGAAAACGCCGGACCTGCCGTGTGCCCGATTCCTAAAATCATTAAAGGAAAAAGGACGCTGTCATTCAGAACGAACAGCGGTAAAGTTGCCGGAATCTCTGTCAGATCAAAATTTTCAACGCTCATTGTCACCTCGCAAAACAATAAAACGTGGAAGTAAATAAGCACTCGTTCAAATAAGTCAATTGCAGAAACAATTTTTTTCAAACATCTTGAATTTCAGAGAAGTTATGCTAAAAAGCAACTCTTTGTCTGCTTAAGGAGGCATTCATGGCGGAAAAAACGGGGATCGTGCTTGAAGGCGGCGCAATGCGCGGAATGTTCACAACGGGCGTGCTTGACGTGCTCATGGAAAACGGCATCACTTTTGACGGCGCGATCGGCGTCTCTGCCGGCGCGACTTTCGGCTGCAACCTGAAATCGAAACAGATAGGAAGAGCGATCCGGTACAACCTGAAATATGCCGGAGACAAGCGCTACTGCAGCTTTCATTCGCTTTTTACTTCTGGAGACCTTTACAATGTCGATTTCTGCTACAATCAGATTCCGAACAAGCTCGACCTGTTCGACTACGACACCTACATCAAAAATCCGATGGAGTTTTATGTCGTCGTCACAGATGCCGACACAGGAATCACGCACTACAAAAAACTGGTCGACTGCCGCGAAGAAGACACGCTCTGGATGAGAGCTTCAGCCTCGATGCCCGGAGTCTCGAGACCTGTTGAAATCGAAGGAAGAAAATATATCGACGGCGGTTCGACCGATTCGATCCCGCTCGAATACTTTGAAAGCATAGGCTTTACAAAAAATATCGTACTCCTCACCCAGCCGCGCGATTTCACAAAGCAGCCGATAAAATTTCTGCCGCTGATGAAAATCCTGCTCCGCAAATATCCGACACTTATAAAGGCGCTGAAAGTACGCCACGAAGTCTACAACGAACAGAGGCGCTACATTTTTTCACGCGAAAAACAGGGCGCGGCATTCATCATCTGCCCCGAAAAACCGCTCGGAATCAGCAGAACAGAAAAGAACAAAGACGAACTCAGGCGCGTCTACGAAGAAGGACGCAGAGTTGCGGCGGAACACCTTGAGGAAATAAAAGAATTCTTAGCCGCCGCAAAATAATATCGAAATAACGAGATAACGATATATCGAGATATCGGCGGCGGCAAAAGCGGCGCTTCGGGATTGCGGAATCACGGGATCTCGTGATCCCGGCAAGATTCAGCGCCGCTACTCAATATCCTTAACCGGCAGAAATCCCTGCCCGTAAATTTCGTTTGTCTGGAAAATGATGATGAAAGCCTGCGGATCAATCGATTTGATGTACTCTTTGAGGAATGCCGATTCGCGCCTGCTCACTGCAGTGAAGATGATTTTGCGCTCGTCGTCCTTGAACATTCCGCGTCCGTGGATCATCGTTCCGCCGCGTCGCATCTGGTTGAGAAGCTTTTCCTTGACCTCGTCATACTTGTTCGAAATGATGAAAATCCCTTTGTAATAGGAGGTTCCTTCAAGGATTACGTCAAGTACTTTCGCCGTTGTGAACTGCGCGACTATCGCGTAAACTATCATTTTGAAAAATTCGGTAGTTTCGGGACTTTTCAAGTGGATCGACAAAGCACCGAGAGAAAGGAAGATTATGTTTGCAAAAAGGACGACTTTTCCTGTCGAAAACTTGAATTTAACGTGGAAAAGCTGGGCTATGATGTCGGTGCCGCCGGTAGTCGCCTTAGCCTTGAAAATAGAAGCAACACCTGCTCCGACCAGGGTTCCGCCGATGATGCAGCTCAAAAAAATGTCGTCTGTCAGCGTAACGTCGTGCCAGAAATAGTTCATTCCGTCGTTGAAAACCGAAAGAAGAGTCATTCCGAGTATCGTTTTGTAGCCGAAACGGTTGCCCAGAATCTTCATGCCAAGCAGGATAAGCGGGATATTGAGAATTATCGTGAGAAGACCGACCGGAATTCCCACCAAATGGTAGAAAACGCTGCTGAGACCCATGAGACCGCCGGGAATTATCTTATAAGGAATAAGAAAAAAGTTGTAGCCGAAAGCGGCAATCAGCGCTCCCTGAATAATCAAATATAAACTTTTAAACCATTCTTTCGAGAAAATCTTGTCTGCATAAAGAAGCATTGATCATTACTCCTAATCTGCATTATTTCTGACATACCAGCGGTAAACGTGCTCGATTCCGTCGGTGAGTTTCGTGCGCGGTTTCCAGCCGAAACTTTTTATTTTCGAAATGTCGAGAAGTTTCTGCGGCGTTCCGTCGGGTTTCGAACTGTCCCAGACGATGTCTCCGTCGTAACTGACGATGTCTTTGATGATGTAGGCAAGCTCGTAAATCGTGATGTCTTCGCCTGTTCCGACGTTTATGTGTGTGTTGCGGATCTCGGTCATTCCTTTGGTCAGATCGGAGAAAGAGACTTCTTCCATGATTTTGACGACAGCTTCGGCTAAATCGCCGCTGTAAAGGAACTCTCTTCGCGGTTTGCCCGTTCCCCAGAGTTCGACGAAATCGCGCCCCTGAACTTTCGCCTCGTGAAATTTCCTTATCATAACCGGTAGAACGTGACCTTTTTCGAGATTGAACAAGTCGTTTTCGCCGTAAAGATTGGTCGGCATGACTGAAATGAAGTCGGTTCCGTACTGAATGTTATAGGATTCGCACATTTTGAGTCCCGCGATTTTGGCTATCGCGTAAGGTTCGTTCGTGTATTCGAGTTCGCTCGTAAGAAGCACGTTTTCGTTCATCGGCTGCGGAGCAAACTTCGGATAAATGCAGCTCGAACCGAGGAAAAGGAGCTTTTTGACGCCGAATTTATACGAATTGTGGATCACGTTCGATTCGATCATAAGGTTGTTGTAGATCATGTCGGCGCGGAAACTGTTGTTCGCACCTATGCCGCCGACGCGCGCCGCTGCAAGAAAGACGTATTCCGGTCTGTTTTCTGCGAAAAATTTCTCCGTTTCGACCTGATTCGTAAGATCAAGCTCCGAAGAAGTTTTCATTATGAGGTTGTTGTAACCTTTTGACTTGAGTTCGCGGACAAGTGCGCTGCCGACAAGCCCTTTGTGACCGGCAACGAAAATCAAAGAATTTTTTTCCATGAATATACCCCCGAAACAAAAATTCCAAGCCTTATAGCACTTTTTCTTGCCGCCGCCAATTTTATCGGAATCACGTAATCACGGGATCTCGGGATTACGACGGCGGCGAAAAAAGCATTTGATTTTTTTTGGTTTCTGCTTAAAATTTGATGTTTTATGGTGTTGAATTTGGGAGTTTTACATGAAAAAATTTTATCTTTTTGCGATTTTAGCAATCCTCGCGCTTCTTTTTGCTTCATGCACAGGTGATGAAGATGACGAAGCTGACACTGTGTCAGGTATCGGAGATCCTTGCGAGTCGACCTGGGATTGTCCGACAGGTGCAATCTGTGACCCCGAAAAAAAGATATGCACGTCATTATCGGGTGACAGCGACCATTCGGAAATTCCTGACGAGAATGATCCCGTTGATTCAGATGATTCCGATTCAGGCGACACGGAAGATCCTGACAAAAACAACGACCCTGTAAATCCGGAAACTCCATGCACGGCGGGTGAACTTTTGAGATGCGATCCCGAGAATTTCGAAAACATCATACGCTGCAACAAAGATGGAACGGGAGAAGAATCGGTAAAATGCGGCGATGCATCTGTCTGCAACAATGACAAATGCGTTCAGCAGATATGCACTCCGGGAGAATCGATATGCTCCGAAGATGACTACTCGAAAGTATTCAAATGCAGTGAGAAAGGTCTTCTCTCTTCCGAAGTCGTTGAAGACTGCAAAAGCGGATACTGCCAGAACGGTTCATGCGTCTCTCTTTGTGAAGAGGCGGCAAAGAATCACAGTTATCAGGGCTGCGATTTCTACACAACTATTTTTATGAATACTTCGAGAAGCGACCCGATTTTTGCTTTGACTGTAAGCAACACAAGCACGACCGATACTGTCACTGTTGACATCTCTCTATCTTCGGAAAGCGGAGAAGTTGACCTCGGTAAAAATTATTTCTGCATTGACAACGACACAGCCTGCATGACAATGACTACTTCGAGAGGACTTTCTATAGCTCCCGGCAAACTCGGAATAGTTATGCTGCCGAACGACAAAAACATCTCCGGGAAAGGTTTGAAATGGGACAGTCTGCATGTCAAAACAGACCTTCCAGTCACGATTTATCAGTTCTCGCCGATCGACAACAGCGGCAAAAACCCGTTCACAGAAAGCGGTATGAGCGCTGATTACAATGCTTTATCATGCGCTATGCTCGGTACTATTTACTGCGGTGGTTCTTACTCAAACGATGCTTCGCTTCTCATTCCTACACCAAGTGTTTACACTAATTATGTCGTTTCTGCACACACAAGCGGGTCAGTTACATATGCTACCGTAATCGGTTTAAGCAATGAAGACACTGTCATAACTGTTAAACCGAAAGTGGCAATCACAGCGTCAAACGGAATTCCTGCAATTGCTGCAGATTCGGACGGAACAATTACTCTGAAAAAAGGTCAGGTCGCTCAAATTGAGGCCTCAGGCGATTTATCGGGATCAAAGATTTACTGCGATTCTGAAAAATCAGACTGCCACCCGTTTGCAGTATTTTCAGGCGTTGACTGTGCCAATATTCCGAACGGTTACGGTTACTGCGACCATATCGAGCAGCAGCTTTTCCCGGTTCAGACTTGGGGTAAAAAATACATTCTCGTAAAAACGAAAGAAAAAGGTAAAGAGTGGGATCTTGTCAGAATTTACGCAAGTGAAGACGAAACAAAACTTACTTTCAAACCGGCAACACCTGAAAAAATAGCCGTTCCTTCCGGCTGGAAATCTTTCACAGTCAGTGATGTCAAAACCGAACTCAATGCAGGAGAATATTCCGAATTTTACTTCAAAGGAACTCTTGAAGTAGAAGCCGACAAACAGATCATGGTTGCACAGTATCTCACAGGAGCAGATATGATTTCGGCAACATGCCAGTCGGATCACACCGACGAATGTGTAGGCGACCCTGCAATGATGCTTATTCCGCCGTACGAGCAGTTTAGAAAAGACTACCTTTTCCTGACACCGGGAAGCTATGTTTCCAACTATGCAACTATCGTTATGACGACCGGCGAAGCGCCTGTTCTTGACGGAAGTGCCGTAACAAACATCAAAAAAATCGAAGGAACAGACTTCTCATACGCGATAGTCGACCTCGGATCGGCTTTCAAAAACCACACTCTCACCTGCTCTGAAAATCCGTGCGGACTTTTTGTCTACGGTTGGGAACAGGATGTAAGCTACGCATATCCCGGCGGTCTCAACTTCGAAAAATTAAGCATCAACTAGAAAAACGCTTTTCCATTTCACTTGATTATTTTTCATTACAAATCTATAATTAAGGCAATTTTGGTTTCTGTATTGGAGGATACTATGAAACTTTTAAGACTTATTCTAATACCCGCAGTTTTTGTACTTTGCTTTGTTTCTTGCACAGGCGATGAGGACGAAAACGAGGGCAACAATCAAGGCGCGGCATGCTCTTCTAATTTGGACTGTCCTGTAGGATATTACTGCCATCCTGAACAGAAAGTCTGCACATCGCAATCCGGAAACGGCAACAATTCAGATGTTTCCGACAGTGACAGCAACCATTCCGGCGATGACTCAGACACCGGCAGCAGTTCCGATAACACAGATACCGATTCCGGCAACAATAATCCTCCTGTAAAAGAGTGTTCAATGAGCAGCCCGTGCACCCCAGGCGACACATGCGGATGCGACTATCAGGCTGATCCTGCCACAGAGAACGTAGGTCCGTGCAGACGCGGAATCAGCACATGCAAAGAAGACGGAACATGGGGAAAATGCGTTGGCGAAGTTCTGCCGGTAAACGAAATCGGCGCAGAACTCTGCGGCAACGGCATTGACGACGACTGCAACGGTGTCGTTGACGACGGAACCGATTTCGACGGCGACGGTTTCGGCGCATGCTCCGACTGCTGCGAAACTGCATCCAGCTGCAACGGATTTGATCCGGCTACAATATATCCCGGAGCTTACGAAATGATCGGCGATGAAGTCGATAACAACTGCAACGGTGAAGTTGACGAAGCTACTTCATGCGACGGTACTGACGAACCGCTTGCTGTCGGTGACTACGCAGGCAACGCGATAAAACTTGCTCACGCAATGGGAATCTGCGGCGACCAGCTTGTCTCAGCAGAAATTTCACTCGCCGGAGATCCGGTAACGGAATATATTGCAGACAATTCGTGCGGTTCAGGTTTATTCGGCTCCACATACAACAAATCCGACAGAACAAGCCGCTCTATGCCATATTACGAAAACGACTACAAAACTTTTGCTGCAGAACCGAAATTCGGCAACAACATCACTCCGATGGAAGGCTCAAAAATCGCAATTCTTTCGACTGGTCCGTGGAACAAACCGACAAAAGATGCCGAGTGTGCAACTTTGGAAGCAGGTGACATGAAAACTGCAAGCAAAATTCCTTCGGATTGGATAAATATGATGCCGAACTGTGCAATCCCGAAATCCCCTTCATGCGGAGGAACCACCGTAACGGAAGAACTTTCGAATCAGTGCGAAAACAAAACTATTCCTTCCGTTCAGGACCCGATCATGCTTACGCTCAAAGTGAAAGCGCCTATGAATGCCAGAGCTTTCCAGTTCAACCTTTTTTTCTTTTCAGTTGAATACCCAAATACGGTATGTAACGATAACAACTACAACGACTTCTTCATCGCTCTGCTTGATTCGGAACACAATACAACTTATCCCGATGACGAATTTCAGAATCCTTACGACAAAAACCTGGCAAAAGATGACAAAGGCAATCCTGTCGGTGTAGACCTTGCTCCGAACGGGCTTTTTATGGTATGCGGCTCAAACGGCAGCTATGCTTCGAACTGCACTCAGGGAACCACTCTCCTTGAAGGCACCGGTTTCGACTCTTTCAGCAGCGGCGGCACAGGCTGGCTCACAACGCGCGGAAACGTCGTTCCCGGCGAAACGATAACTTTGAGGCTTGCGCTTTGGGAACAGGGAGAAGTCAGCTACGGTCCAGACCATTCGTGGGATTCGACAGTCCTTCTCGATGGTTTCAAGTGGCTTCCGAAACCTGCAAAAGCGGGAACCGGTCAGCAGTAATTTAAGTTTTTACCGACTAATTAATGGTCTTTGTGCTGGAGAATAGGATGAAGCTTTTCAAACTCGGTATATTGCTTGCGTTTTTTGTATTTTTGTTCGTTTCATGCTCCGATGACGAAGATGAGGAAAATACTGCCGGCATCGGTCAAAAATGCGAATCGGCTTTTGACTGTATGATAGGTCTGACATGCGATTCCGAAAAGAAAATTTGTATTGAAAGCTCTGACGAAGAAAATGAAAAAAACGACAGTGATTCCGATGCACCTGAAAAAAACGATGCCGACCATTCCGAAGATGTCGGAGACACTGAAAATCCGGAAAACCCCGATGACAACGATCCGATAACCGGAAACTGCACTCCCGGTGACACACAGAAATGCAACTATCAGGGACTTCCGGAAACGGAAAATATCGGTCCGTGCAAAGCCGGAATAAGCACCTGCAAAGATGACGGAAAATGGGGAAAATGCGTTGGCGAAGTTCTTCCTGTTTACGAAACCGGCAACGAACTCTGCGGCAACGGCATTGACGACGACTGCAACGGTGTCGTTGACGACGGAACCGATTTCGACGGTGACGGGCACGGCTCATGTTCCGACTGCTGTGAAACGACAGACGTCTGTCCGTTCCCGAAAGAAGCATGGGATAGCGGAAATCAGGATCATCTCTGTATATATGAACATGAAGAAATTATTTACGACTGCGATTCGGAAATCCAGCAGGATTCGACCGATCCTTACGATTACGCAAAAGCAATAGGCATCTGCCAGACTACAACTGAAGATTCTGAGGAATGGGGGCTTATAAGCGCAGAAATACTGACTCCGACAGGCAAATCCTCCAATGTCCACAAAGGAAGCAACGGTATGCTTTCAAAACTCGGCGATCTCATAAAACCGCGTGAAGGCGGACTCATGCTTGGTTTGAGTACAGGATTGGTCACAGATCCTTTCACCGGATACACCTCTTTGGATAATTATTCAGGCGCTCCGGAAGACTGGCTTGAAGCGAATGACAATGAATTTCCGGCAGCTCCGGTATGCAAAGACGAAGAAACCGGAGAAGATCATTCCGGAACCAAAGGAGGTGTCCGCAATGCAGTTATGCTTAAAATGAGGATAAAAACTCCGAAAACAGCAAAATCATTCAGTTTCAACATCTATTTTTTGACAGAAGAATACCCGAAGTGGATATGCTCGCAGTACAACGACTTTTTCATTGCGCTTCTTGATTCAGATTACAAAAGCAGCAATCCTGCTTTGCAGAATCCGACCGATAAAAATCTTGCGATGGACAGCAACGGCAACCCTGTAGGTATAAATTTAGCTCCGGCAGGGCTTTTTACTCAATGCAAAAACGTAAACGGAAACAATGCTCAAAACTACCATGTCGAAGTAACATCCTGCACAGGAACGGAAGAACTTAAGGGAACAGGCTTTGAATCACACGGCGGAACAGGCTGGCTCACGACTCGCGGAAATGTTAAAGGCGGCGAAATCATCACTTTGAGACTCGCCATCTGGGATCTGAACGATGCGCAGTACGATTCCCTTGTTCTCATCGACAACTTCAGGTGGGATGTTTACGAACACAAACCTGGAACAGGACAACAATAATTTTATAAAAAATTGCATTTCATCAAAAACCATATAAAATTATATGTTTTGTCGTGTTAAGAGTTGTTTTCTAACCTGATCATTTGGAGGATCTCATGAAAGAATTTGTTGAATTTATTGCAAAAAAACTGGTTGATGTTCCCGAGGCAGTTGAAGTCAGCTACATCGAAGGAAAGAATACCGCCATCATCGAACTCAGGGTCGCTCCGGAAGATGTAGGCAAAGTCATCGGCAAAAGCGGCAGAACCGCAAACGCTCTCCGCACGCTCATCAGCGCAGTTGCAAGCCGTCAGAATCAGAAAGTCGTTTTGGAAATCATCGAAGAGAACAAATAATGTCTCCCAAAAGAAAAGTTCGCGCCTCGGAACTTGCCACCGGAAGAAACGGCAGTTCACACTGGCGCTATTTAATCCTGCTTATCATTGTCGGCGGGCTTTTCCTCTATTTCATGATCAAATGGACGAGTGATAAAGAATACGACCGTTTTGCCGCAGCAAAGCAGTATTCCGATTACTACAAAGATTTTTTCGTGGAACAGCCTATAACCTACACGGTTTTTGAAGAAAACAAACTCGTGATAAGAGCTACTAATCTTGGTTCGGAATTCTGGAGCAAAGAGTTTTACGCGATGATCCGGCAGTCTGAAAACGAAGTGAACGAAATGCTGAATGTCGCCAAGCTCATAAACGAGACTCACTCAAAAACCGGCGAAACTATTAAGGAAGAGCAGAATCTTTCGTCGTTCCCTGCGCTTTACGGGCTTCTTGAAACCGGCAAAAAAATGTCTGAAATTTCTTACTACAACCTGGCTTCGGGCGAAATTTCTGGATTCTGGGATCGTCAGTATCGGAATTACAAAAAGAAATCAACGGCTTACGCAAAAGCAGAAGTCGTTCTTAACTATCTTTTCGACAATCCGATGCTTTCCCCCAGCGAAATTCAGAACAGAAAGAAACTTCTCGACACTCTGACGAAGGAAAAGACCGACTCGGCATCTTCGGTAGAGGATATCGCTGATCAGATCTACAAAATGGCGGATAAAACTTTTGCAAGAATGCTGAAAGACGCCCTTTCTAAACCCTCTTCGATTTCCGAAAACGAAAAAAAGGCGCTCCTGCTCAACATTTTAGCGCACATCAAAATCCACTCGACGATCGACGAAGCTCCGAAATTCGAGAATGCAAAAGCGTTTGTTCCGTACGCAGATCCTAAAAAAATCGAGCTCAACGATGAGAAAAAAAGCGTAAAAATCCTGAGCCCGAACGTCAGCATTGACGTAAACTTCTTCAGGGAAGCCCTTTTCATGAAGCAGCTCAAGGAAAAACTGCCGAAAGTGAAATTCAACTATCTCATTTATCTCGGAGACCGCCACGGAATGTGGAAACTCCCGAAAGAATACGTCCGCTGGTCTGTTTCGATCGACGATCCTTTCTCAGTCACAGACAAAATACGCGGCGCGATAAAGCTCATGCCTGAAGAAGGTTATTTCGTCATCACGCGGCGTAACGAAAATGTGATAATGGTGAGGATGGAAGAGCTTAGCGAAAAAATAAGAAAAGACCTCGATTCCATTAAGGAATACGACGCGAAAAACGCTTATCTCATCCAGCTCAAAAAGGATTATCCGGACAAAACCTACTTCTTTGATCCGATCAAAAAGACAATGTTCCGCAAATACGATACTCCGGTCGACTGGAGAACAGCCGAAAATGTTGAAAACAATCTGGCTGCGTTCGTAATTGACGAGGAAGATCCGGTCAGAGCACGCATGCTCTCCTACTCTCTTTTCATCTCGGACGACGCACGGATCGCCGACCACGAAAAAGGTTTTCCCAACACGATTTTCGCAGTCCTCAAAAACGATTCGACCGTATTCGTTCCCGAAAAGCACAAAGAGCTTTTCATGACTCCGGAAGATGTTAAAGAGGCTAAAATCAAAGCCGACTACAAGGCTCGCGGCCTCAATCCCGACGGCACGGTTCCGGCCAAAAAGAAATGAACGATTCAGCTTACATTCCTCTGTATTCGGTGCTCCGGCCCGAAACATTCGATGAAGTCGTAGGTCAGCAGAATGTCATAAAACTTTTGAAATCGTTCCTTAAATCCGGCTTTCTCCCCTCGATGGTCTTTTACGGCCCGCCCGGAACCGGCAAAACGACGGTTGCGCGCATCGCAGCAGGGCTTTACGGAGCAAAACTCTACAAATTTTCAGCAGTAACCGACAGTTCCGCAGACATAAAAAAGATACTTTACAAAGACAGAGAATCGGTTTTCGTTGACAAGCAGATTGTTTTTATCGACGAGATCCACCGCTTCAACAAGGCGCAGCAGGATATTTTTCTGCCGATGATCGAAAACGAAGGTGTTATTTTTATCGGTGCAACTACCGAAAATCCGTCGTTTTATGTCAACAACGCCCTGCTTTCACGCGCCAGAAGCGTCCGTTTCTCGAAAATTTCAGTTTCCGACATAATCACGGTTTTGCACCGCGCGGTCGATTATCTTAAGGCCGAAATTGATGAAGAACTCCTTGAAATTATTGCAAAAGAGGCTTCCGGAGATGTACGCATCGCAGTTTCTATCATGGAAAGCGCATTCCACCTTAGCGGAGGCGGCAAAATCACGCGGGAAAACGTGATGGAGTTGGTCGAAAATCCCAATCAGTACGACAAAACGGGAGACTTTCACTACCGCACTATCTCTGCTTTCATCAAAAGTCTCCGCGGCAGTGACCCCGACGCAGCGCTTTACTATCTCATCAAAATGATAGAATCGGGCGACAACCCGCTGTTTTTACTTCGCAGAATGATAATTTTTGCTTCCGAAGACGTGGGAAACGCCGATCCGAGGGCGCTTGAGCTCGCAGTAGCAGCACTTCACGCCTTTCAGGCCGTGGGATATCCGGAAGGAAAGATAATTTTAGCCCACATCGTTAACTATCTGGCAACCGCTCCCAAAAGCAACGCAAGTTATCTTGGACTTCACGCCGCCGAAGATTATTTCAAGGAAAACCCGACACTTGAGATCCCGAATCACCTCATCAACGACTCCTCTTTTGCTCCCGGCGAAGAGAAAGGAAACTACAAATATCCGCACGATTACGAAAACCACTGGGTCGACCAGCGCTATTTCCCAGGGGATGTCGAGCCGCCGCAATTCTACAGGATGAAAAACATCGGCTACGAAGCAAAAATCAAAGAATACTGGGAAAAAATCAAAAAATAATTCGTTGCCATTTTTCCGTTTTTCCTTATAATTTGTTGTTTTTTGATATTTGTAACTTATCAACTTTACGGAGGCAGTGCCATGAAAAAAATCTTTGCGATTCTTGCAGTTTCCGCACTGTTTTGTGCAGTTTCATGCGATGAAGGCATAAGGATCACGACGCCGGGATCCTCAGAACAGCAGGAAACTCAAAATGATGACGATGCCGACACTGTTCCTTCACCGGATGAAGGCGACACAGTTATCGATGACAGCGATACGACCCCTGTTGAAGGCGACACTCTTCCCGACGACAGTGATACGACACCTGTTGATGGTGATACCGCTCCGGAATATGACGGAGACACTCTGCAGGACGAGGACGACGAAACCCATGACTATGACAACTCCGAAGAGGAAGTGATCGATGACAAGGGAGTTACGGTAGACTACCGCTGCGAAGAGCTTCCGGAAAACGCAGAGTGGAATCCCTCGGAATGTATGTTGGTGATCTATGGGAACCCGGATTTTGAAAATTACTCTACCGAACCGGTTTACAATGAAGAAGCGGCAAAAACGACTCTCGTAGTTATGCCCGAAGAGCCTCATAACACTACACAGGTTTCCTGCCCCGAAGGAACAGCTCCGAAAAACAATGAATGCGTCGAATGCGGAAGGATAATACCGGGAGCATACCTTGAAGAAACAGATGCCGGAACGATATTCATCGACAAAAACGGAAAAACAGCGATAGAACAGTGTTTCAACGAATATAATCCGGAAAGCGGAACATTCAAAGATTCAGCAAAACCCTGCTGCGGGTCGGGCACGCTTTACCGCATAAAAAACGGTGTCCAGGTCGAACTGACTCAGCCATACACCTATAACGGAGAAGCTCTGCCAAACACTGTTACAGGCTGCAGCAACGACTATACTTTTGAAGAAACGACCGGAAAATGCTACTACTCCTGCAACTGCGGAGAATTGAAAGTTGAAGACGGAGTAGTCAAATGTTATATCGAATACGGCAACGAATGCCGCTTCAAATGCAAAGAGGGTTTCAACTGGAACGGTCACTCCTGCGTTAATTAAAATCACATAAAAAGTTGAGTTATTCTTAAAAAGTGCCAAAATCCGCCGATTTTTAGGTTTTTGTTCAATTACGAGGTGAAAAATGGGACAGACTTTTGCTGAGAAGATTTTTTCGAAAATGGCGGGAAGACCGGTCGTTCCGGGAACTATCCTGACTATCAGACCGGACCACGTTCTTACACATGACAACAGCGCGGCGATCTATTCCACCTTCAAGAAAATGGGTGGAAAAAAGGTCGATGATCCGAATCAGATCCTGATAATTCTTGACCACATCGTACCGGCTGCAAACGAAAAGGCGGCGACAAACCACCAGACTGTGCGTCAGTTCATCAAGGAACAGGGAATAAAGAATTTCTACGACTGCGGCCGCGGAATATGCCACCAGGTCACGGTTGAAGAAGGTTTCGCGCTTCCCGGCAAATTCATCGTCGGCAGCGACTCCCACACGGTAACATACGGCGCGCTCGGCGCATTCTCGACCGGTATCGGCAGAAGCGAATCGGCGGGCATCTGGGCGACAGGCGAAATCTGGCTCAAAGTTCCCGAATCGATGAAAATCGTCCTCAAGGGAAAGCCGAAACCCTATGTTTCGTCAAAAGACGTTCTCCTTCACATCGCAGGACTTATCAAAGTTGACGGTGCACTTTATAAAAGCGTAGAGTTTTCAGGCGATTACATTGAAAACATCGAACTTGCAGACAGACTCGTTTTTACGAATATGTCAGTTGAAATCGGTGCGAAAAACGGATACATGGCACCCGACGAGAAAGTTTTCAGCTTCCTTGAAAAACACGGAATCCCGCGTGACGCCTACACTCCGATCTATCCCGATGCAGATGCCGAATACGCAGAAACTCTTGAGATTGACGTTTCCGAGATCGAGCCGATGGTCGCAATGCCGCACACGGTAGACAACGTCAGCAAAGTCAGCAGCATGCACGACGTCAAAGTCAACCAGGTGCTGATCGGAACATGCACGAACGGCCGGATCGAAGACTTCAGGATCGCCGCTGAGATACTCAAAGGCAAACATATCGCGAAAGAGACGAGGCTTCTCGTTCTTCCGGCAAGTTCCGACATCTATCTCAAGGCGATGGAAGAAGGACTTTTCAAAATTTTCGTCGAAGCGGGCGGGATTATCCTTAACCCCGGCTGCGGACCATGTCTCGGTGCACACGAAGGTATCATGGCACCCGGCGAAATCACTGTCAGCACGGCAAACCGAAACTTCAAAGGCAGAATGGGCTGCAACCAGTCCGAGATATATCTCGCAAGCCCGGCGACTGCCGCTGCGACCGCAATAAAAGGCTTCATCTGCTCTCCGACAGACCTTTAATTTACATGGAGATTAAAAAATCATGAGCGAAATCACACTTTCAAACAGAGTTTTGAACATGACTGAATCAGCCACTCTGGCTATGACTAACAAGAGCCGTGAACTTAAAGCCCAAGGCATAGATGTCATCAGCCTGAGTATTGGTGAACCCGACTTCAATACACCGGTATCGGCCAAGCAGGCCGCTATCGACGCTATCAACAACAACGATACGCACTACCCGCCTGTTCCGGGCACACCGGCATTGCGCAAGGCGATCGCAGAGAAACTGAAACGCGACAACGGCCTTGACTACAAAGAGAGCGACATCCTTGTTTCAAACGGCGCGAAGCAGGCTATCAACAATGTACTGCAGGCAATCCTCAACGACGGCGACGAGGTCATCATTCCCGCTCCTTTCTGGGTATCCTATCCCGAAATGGTAAAACTGAGCGGCGGCGTGCCGGTCATCGTTAAGAGCGATATGGCCCACGACTTCAAAATCACCGCAGCGGATTTTGAGAAGGCTATTACTCCAAAAACAAAGGCTCTTCTCATCAATACGCCCTGCAACCCGAGCGGCAGCGTTTTCACAAAGGCTGAACTTTCTTCCATCGCCGAAGTGCTGAGGAAACACCCGAATATCATCGTCATCTCCGACGAAATCTATGAGTTCATACAGTACGAGCACAAACACGAGAGCATGGGCCAGTTCGACTTTCTGAAAGACCGTCTCGTCATCGTCAACGGCGTTGCAAAAGGCTATGCAATGACCGGCTGGAGAATCGGCTATATCGCGGCTCCTCAGGCTATCGTCAAGGCTGCCAACAAGATCCAGGGACAGATCACTTCAGGTATCTGCACCATCGCACAGGCCGCAGCTGTAAAAGCCCTTGAGCTTTGTCCTGAGAACTCGGATGAGATCAGAAACATGATGAAGGCTTTCCGTGAACGCCGCGATACCGTCGTTAAGATGATGAACGAGATCCCCGGCGTGAAGTGCAATACACCGGCAGGCGCATTCTATGTCTTCCCCGACATGAAATATTACTACGGCAAGACCGACGGCGAGACCGTCATTAAGGACAGCGACGACCTCTGCATGTGGCTGCTTTACAACGCCCATGTAGCCTGTGTGGCCGGCAAATCCTTCGGCAACGGAGACTGCATCCGCATTTCCTACGCCACCTCACTGGATAAACTCGTTGAAGCCGTTAGAAGAATCAGGGAAGCGCTGACCAAGCTGCATTAATTTCATTTTTTTCATATTTTCTCACTTTATCCGTAAAAAAAGCTCCTTTAAGTTTGCATTTTTCTTATATATCAATATATTTTAGGCGTTTTTTTTGTTATAAGCGGAGAAAAGCATGAAAAATTTGAAGATTTTGACCTTTTTGACATTGTTTGCATTACTCTTCGGAACTCTTTTCGCGCAGGAAAACGCTCCGGCAGAAGAACCCAAACCCGCAGAGCAGCAGCCCGCAGCAGCTGAAGAGCCGAAGCCTGCCGAGCAGCAGCCTGCAAAAGCTGAAGAACCGAAACCGGCTGAGCAGCAGCCCGCAGCAGCGGCAGAAGAACCGAAACCCGCAGAGCAGCAGCCAGCAGCGGCTGAAGAACCCAAACAGGCCGAGCAGCAGCCCGCAGCAGATGAAGAACCCAAACAGGCCGAGCAGCAGCCCGCAGCAGCTGAAGAACCGAAACCGGCTGAGCAGCAGCCCGCAGCAGCTGAAGAGCCGAAACCGGCTGAGCAGCAGCCTGCAAAAGCTGAGGAGCCGAAGCCTGCAGAACAAAAGACCGCGGCAGCTGAAGAGCCGAAACCGGCTGACAAAAAGGAAAAATCAGACAACGATATGAGAATCAGAGAGATCGAAAAGACTTTCTGGAAAGGCGAAGTCGCAAACATCGGTGCGAACGAAATCATTTCACCATACAACAGCGCAGGTCTTGCTGCCGGTGTCAAATTGATGGATGATGAACTTTACCTCGTTATCACCCCGAAATTTTCAATGCACTTCGACAAACTCATAAAAGAGCCGGTCAGCGAAAAAGAACTCGATCTTATTTTCGGGCTTCACGTTCCGCTCAATGTCCGTCTTGTCAGCACAGACATTAACGACAACGACCACAGCATCCGCTTCAGAACTGAAGATTGGGATGAGTGGCAGGATTACCTCAAAATCCTCAGATATTTGCAGATAGGAACTTCCGAAGACAACCTTTATCTTTCGATCGGCAGCAACTTCGCACAGACGATCGGACACGGAACGATCCTCAAACGCTACATTCCGAACCACGACTCGACGTTTTCAACAATGTCGGCAAAACTCAACTGGTACTTCGATTACGGCGGTTTTGAAGCACTTCTGGGAGATGTCGCGAGAGGAAACATTTTCGGCGGTCTCGTTTTCTTAAAGCCCTTCTCCGCAATCGGAAACTACCATGCAAGAAGTGTTTCGTTCGGATATTCTTTCGTTGCCGACAGAAACGCTCCGACAAAATTGCAGTATGAAAAATACTATGACTACGATCCCGATGAGTATATCAACGGTAAAGACAGCAGACTTCCCAGAATATCGGTTGATTCAAAAGGTCGTCCGATAATTCTGGAAGACGAATTCCTTTATATGCAGGGCATCGACTTCGAGCTTAAACTGTTCAAAAACGAAAAAGTCGATATCAAGGCTTTCACCGACTATTCGTGGTTCAAGAAAGACTTCGTAAAAGGCGGTTTCACATTCGGTCTTTTGGGAAGATTCAACCTCGACAGCAAGAATCAGCACGCGATCAGAATCCAGCTTGAAGGAAGAGCTCACCACGATTCGTACATTCCTTCTTTCTTCGATACTTTCTACGATATCGAACGTATAGAGATGATGACGAACATCTACGGCGCAAAAGACTTCCAGCCCGACGGCCGCTCGAAATACTGGCACCTTATGAACGATTCTGACGACAAGTTCGTCGGTTCTTTCTACGGAGAACTCAGTTACAGTTTCAAGACATGGATATCGCTTTCTGTAGGTTACGAAAAACTTCCCGAATCTTCATCGCTTTTCGCACACCTCGAACTGCCCGATCTCTGGATCCTGAAGATGATGGTTTCATACTACAAACGCGGCTTCGGAAGCGCGAAAGAACTTTTCTCCGACAGCCACGTAAGTTCGCTTTTCAGAGGCGTCGTCAGACTTCAGATCCTTCCGTTCCTCTACATCAACGGCTACGCCGGCAAACACTGGACTTTCTGGAATGCTAAAAATCCGCGTCCGCACGACAACCTTGAAGGTCACTACGTTTCATCGTGGGATTTAGGTGCAGATGTCGAATTCGGCTGGGAATGGGGCAGATCCGGCAAAGAAGACAAAAAAGCTGATAAAAAAGCTGACAAGAAAGAAGAGAAGAAATAATTCTCAACAAAGAGGAAAACTTGAATAAAATCAAACTGTTATCTTTAATTTTCGTTCTGTTTCAGCTCCTTGTTTCATGCTCTTCGGCAGACACGAAAACCATAAGTGACGAAAGAAAAAGCGACGGTCACTACCAGCTCGGTCTTGCCGCATTGAACCAGGGCGACTACATCAAAGCAAGACGCGAAATCATGCTGGCTATTGAAGCGGCGCCGGATCTTCCGCAGTATTACAACACGCTCGGTCTCGTTTTCATGATCGAACACGACGAGAAAAAGGCGGAGGAAAACTTCAAACAGGCTTTGAAAATCGACAAAAAGTTCACCGATGCACGGAATAACCTCGGTGCGCTTTACCTTGAGCAGAGGCAGTTCGACAAAGCTCTCGAAGAGTTTCAGGCAGTCCTTGCAGACACGATGTATCCGCGTCCGCACTACGCCGAAACGAACATCGGCATAGTTTACCGGATGCAGAAACGCTACGATCTTGCAAAACAGCATTTCGAAGCGGCGATCAAAATGCGCGGAACGCATTCAGAGGCTTACAAGCAGCTCGGAATTATGTACGACGAGCAGAATCTGAACGAACTCGCTGCGGAAAATTACAAGAAAGCTCTTGAATATTTCCCGTTCGACGTAGAAGCCCTTTACCGCGGCGCCCTCAAAATGTACGTTCTGAAAAACGAAGAGCTCGGTCAAACCTATCTGCGCAGATGCCTCGAAGTTCAGGCAATCAACACGAAAGAAGTCGCAATACCGTTTTTGAGCGAATGTGTCGACCTTGCCAAACAGTTAGGCGTAACGACTGAGATTGAACGCAAAAAACCTGAAAAGAAGCAGCAGATCGAATCGGTAAACTAATGTATATCGTACAGGGAACCATAACCTACAAAAAATCTCACGGAAACGGATTTTTCCACACGATTTCCAAAGAAGGCGAAACTTTCCGCTTTTTCTCGAAGCATGACAATTTCTCCCTTTTCGAAAACTGCGAAGTGGTTCTCAGCAAAAAAAACAACACCTACTTTTTAGACGATTTTATTTCGCTTGAAGAGACAGCGCCGCTCCGCAGAAATCCGCGCAACTTTATTGCCGCTTCATGGTTGGCCGAACTCGCCCACTCTTTCACGATGCCGGACGAATCGGAACTTGAATTCATCAGAAAATGCCGCTCGGCGCTTATGAACGACTTCGATTCAAAAGCACTTGATTCGATAGAAAGCGACTACTGCACGGTTTCAGGTTTTTCAAGCGACGAAAAAAAGGAGAATCTTCTTTCAGACTATTTTTCAAATTCGCTCAACATACGGAAATCATTATTAAATCAACTCAAAATGAGAGGAAACGCATGATAACTCTTCCAAAATTGGATTTTGCAGAACTTGAGAAAAAGCTCACCTCGTTTTTAGTTTCAGAAATCGGAAAAACAGGGCTCAAAAAAGCGGTCGTAGGACTTTCCGGCGGGCTTGACAGCGCACTGGTTGCGGCACTTGCAGCAAGAGCTTTGGGAAAAGAAAACGTCACGGGAATACTCATGCCGTACAAAACTTCAAGCGCAAAAAGCATTGAAGACGCTCTCAAAGTCGTTGAAAATACAGGAATCAACAGCCTGAAAATAGAAATTTCGGCAGTTGTCGACACATTCGCGGCAAACAACATGACAAATCCCGACTTTTCGAGAAAAGGGCGCCTCGGCAACATCATGGCGAGAACAAGAATGATCACCCTTTTCGACTTCTCGGCGGCAAACGGCGCGATAGTGCTCGGCACCGGCAACAAAAGCGAGATCGAACTCGGATATTTCACGATGTTCGGCGACGGCGCATCGGCTATAAACCCGATCGGAAGCCTTTACAAAACCGACATTTTCGAATTCGCCCGCTTTCTGGGACTTCCTGCGAGCGTAATTGAAAAAGCTCCGAGCGCAGACCTTTTCGAAGGTCAGACCGACGAAGGCGAAATCGGATACTCATACATCCAGATGGATCCTGTCATCCATGCGGTTTCCGATCTGGGCATGAGCGAAGAAGATATCATCCGCGAAGGGTTTGACGAAAAACTCGTCAGATTTGTAAAAGCGCGGATAAATTCAATGAAGTACAAAAGAAAAGTTCCTATAATTGCTACTATTTAACGGAGATTTCAATATGAGAAATCTGATGCTGAAAATGGTTCAGGACGGTGTTATTTCTTCGGAAAACGCAAACAAAATCCTGAAAATGAAAAAAAACGTAGATCCGATCTGGTTTGCCATTTCAAAAGGGATGATCGATGAAAAGAAACTTGCGAAATTCTACGAAAAAGAGGGCTATCCCGTTATGTACGAAGAAAAGAAGGGGTTCATGTCCGACGACTTTTTCGCGAGGTTTTTCACTCCCGACGTAATAACAAGACTGCTCGCCCTTCCCGTTTCATTCAAAAAAGAGACGAAAGAAATCGTTATCGGCTTCATAAACTCAGCCCTGACACCACAGATCAGAGAGACCATCATCAAAATATTTCCGGGATTCAGCATCGATTTCATCCACATTCCGGCTTCGACTTTCAAAAGAATCGCGGCGAAACACTTTCTCTTCGATATCGACCGATTCACTTCTGTTCTTCTGCAGCTTGAGCCGAATAACGAACTCTTTTCCGATAAAGCCGTCAAAATCATAACTACCAAAAAGAAGCTGAAAGAGGCGTCGGAACAGATTTACACACTCGAACTTGAAAACGGCGAATCGGTTATTTTCAAGGAAGAGTCCATGACAAGCCGCTTTCCGTTAAAATCGCTTTCAACCTTTAAAGAGCTCTTTACGAGAACCTACACCGAATTTGTTCCGGAAACAGTCATGAACTCCCTCAGCCATACCGAAAAAATCCTTCTTTTCACGAATATCGGCATAAAAAAGAGTGACAAAGTCGTTCTCGTTACATCGGACGACACGAAACGGCTGTTTTTTATGATAATCAACCCGAAAGTCGACAGAGACCAGATCGAATTCTTAGCTAAATAATCAGGAGAACATACGTGAAAACCAAAGTTTTATCACTTGCTCTTTTCTTAATATTCCTGCTTGTTTCATGCGGAAGCGCTGAGCAGCGTTCAGATGGAAATCCAATGCAGAGTGAAGGCACAAACAGACCTGAATGGACAAAAATTCCGGAAAAAATTGATAAATCGGATGTTGTTCTCTGGGTCGGAGAATCAAGCGAATCAAATTCTGAAGAAGATGCCGTTAATCTGGCTCAGCAGAACGCTTTTGCAAAAGTCAGCAACTCATTCGGAGTATCTGTCAAAAGCGAATTCAAATCGCGTGAAATCGAGGAAAACGGAGAATATTCTTACGTTATCGGTGTAAAAAGTTCGGTAACCGGCAAGCAGATCGAAGTCAAAAACTATCACATCAAAGACAAATTCACCGAATGCTTTCATTCAAAAAAAGAAGGTAAAAAATACAATGCTTTCGTCCTCATTTCAATCCCGAAAACAGAACTTGCAAGAATCAAAACCGAAGTCGACGGCTTCGGAGTTTGGGCTTTGAAATCGGACATTCCCGAAGCTGCCGACAAAATCCGCGAACTCTTCCCCGCTTTCAACAAGAAAGGAATCAAACTCAATCAGGAAATGAAATTCGAGGAAACCGGCGACCTTTCCGCAGTTTCCGCAACTTCAAACAAGGCATTTCTCTTTAAAATCGAAGTCAAAGAAACAAAATCGGAAGAATACAGCGGCGAATTTTACTCGATAATCGAAGTCAAAGCGGAACTTTTCAACCTTCTTACCGGCGAAACAATAAACCGCTGGGCAGTTGAAAGCAAAGGAGCCGCATACAGCAGAAACGAAGCCGTTTCAGGCGGCATCACGAAAGCAGTTCAGGAAATTGCAGAGCAGATTTAGCTCTATTCAAGAGCTTTGATTTTCGCCATCGCATCATCAAAAGAATCGGTTTTGAAAAGGAGTTTTCCTGACTTGTCAATGACAAAAATCATGGGAAGAATTACGTCTCCAGATTTTTCGACGACACCGAACTTTTTGCCGACAACTGAATATTTGTCAAAAACCGTCTCGAAAGAGAACTTGTTCTGCTTGAAATAATTTTTGAGATCCTTTTCGTTTTTCTTCAGGTTTCCCTCGGCTGGAAGCGACACAAGAATGAATTCTATCCCTTTTGACTTGTTTTCCTTGAGAAACTCTTCCCACTTAGGAAGCGACCTTTTGCACGGTTCGCACATAAGCGAAAAAAAGTCTACGACGAGATACTTCGCATCGCTTTTTTTCATCATTTCTTCGCTTGAGAGTTTGATTGCCGGAATTTTACCGAATGTTTCTGGAAGAAGTCAAAATAGGCTATCATATTTGGAAGCTCATACCACGGACGTTCCACTGCCGGGGATGAATCGAGGTCGATC
>JAFQZM010000033.1 GCA_017405875.1 bacterium | reverse complement strand
GTTTGTTTGTTTGTTATCAGCTCTGATCTCATCATCACAAACCCCGAAAACACCGCAAAATTATAGGTATTTTATACGGATTGGCAAGTTTACAGCACCGCAGCCATGTAATACGGCAGGTAAATCACCTCTTCATCCCGTTTTATATCGCCGTCATACAGAATATACTGAAGGCCGACTTTATTTGAAAATTTTGTTTTGAAATTCCGTAGAGATTTTGCAGCAAACTCCCTGCCTGATTTCACCTCTAGCGGAACGACTTTTTTAGCTTTTCTGATCAGAAAATCGATTTCCATCACAGGTTTGCCATTACCATTGTATTCAACATAAAAAAGGATTTTGTGTCCGTTGCTGCGAAGGCTTTGCGCGACAGCGTTTTCCACGAACATTCCCTCGTTTATATGCAGTTTGTCCGTAAGGATAGCCTTGTAAAACCCGTTATCCATAAATGTTCCGTCCCCGAAACTGAGGTTTATAAGCAAACCGGTATCAAGCAGGTAGCACTTGAAACGCTCGTCATCCATGCTGAGAGTAAGTGCCGGGCTCGGATCGGTGACGTTTCTTGCAACATTTACGATCATAGCTTCCGAAAGCCACGTAAGAGGGCTGCTGTATTCGCGGTATCTGGCGTTTTTATCCACATGAGAGAGCTTGAAAGAACTGCTTTTTTCATGTTTGGAAAGCTCGGAGGGAATATTGTCTAAAATATTTCCCAAATAAGTGCTGTTTTCCTCCTTTTGATTTTTGATGTCGTTTCTGTAAAGAGCCAGGATCTCTTTTTTGGCAAAATCGACTTTTTCAAAATCTTTCGTCTGAACGTATTTTACAACTGCCTGCGGCATTCCGCCGACACACATGTATTCCCTGAATTTTCTGAAAATATCTTTGTGAAGATTCCCGAGCGGTTTAACCTTTTCATAACTACTTTTTATGATAGGGAAAGTAAATTCATCGCCAGTTGCCCAGAGAAATTCTTCAAAATCGAGCGGAAACATTTCCACGGCATATTCTTCAGATGGAATAAGGATTTCCGATGCCTCGGTCTTCTTTTTTATGCCAGCCAGAGATCCTGTTTCAATATAGTCGTATCTTCCGTCAGCCAGCAGGGTTTTCAGTGCCTGACGCGCCAGAGGGTAAAGCTGTATTTCATCCAAAATGATGAGGGAAGCCCGCTTATAAAGCTTTTTTCCGTATTGCAGCTGAATTACGTTGAAAAAGTAATCCAAGTCCAAAAGACTGTTCACGAAAAGGTCTCGGATGGTATCATTCGTTGACTGGAAATTTATCGTTATGAAAGATTTATATTCGTTTCTTCCGAGTTCTTCCGCAATCGTTGTCTTTCCGACACGGCGTGCACCTTTCAGGAACAAAGCATATTCAGGGGCATATTCCTTTTTCCATTTGAGTAATTCTTCGTAAGTCTTTCTTTTCAGTACGATTTCTGCCATTAACGAACCTTATTTTCACAAAATCTCCATATTAAAACATGAAGATTTTCACAAAATCTCCATATTCGTGAGTACTAAATATCACAAAATCTCCAGTTTTTCAATTTTTTCAGTTGTTGAGCTTAGCGTAATTTCCGGTATTTTCTACCAAATTTAATGTTGTTTTGAGGGAAACCGTGTGCTTGTCGGGAGAAAAAATGCCATGGATTAAAATTCTTTTTTCAGTTTTTTGTGCTATACACACTCGTTTTTTGTTTTATAAACTTGAATTGAGAGGGAATTATGAAAAAAGTTTTTCTTAACGGTGAAAATCTCACGATCGATGATGTCGTTCTCGTTGCCAAAGGTCAGGCTGAAGTCGCTATCAACGAAAAGACGAGGGCAAAAATGGCGAAATGCCGCAAATTCGTCGATTCGATTCTTAAAAATGACAAGGCTGTTTACGGTATCAACACCGGTTTCGGTATTCTGAGTGATGTCAAAGTCGAGCATAAAGATCTTGAGACGCTTCAGATCAACCTTATCCGCAGCCATGCGATCGGTGTAGGCGCTCCTTTCAACAAAGAGACTGTCAGAGCGATCATGCTTCTGCGCGCAAACGTTCTCGCGAAAGGTTTCAGCGGAATTTCACTCGAGACTTTCGACAAGCTTCTTGAGCTCCTCAATAAAGACATAATCCCGTTCATCCCGTCGCAGGGAAGTGTCGGCGCAAGCGGCGACCTCGCTCCTTTAGCTCACCTTGCGATCGTTCTCTGCGGAGAAGGTTTCGTAATGACTGACGACGGAAAAATGGTCGATACAGCCGAAGTTTTCAAAGCGAAAAAGATCAAACCCATCACCCTCAAGGCGAAAGAAGGACTTGCTCTCATCAACGGAACGCAGGTCATGACGGCTCTCGGCGCACTCGCAGTCCACAGAGTCCACAACCTTCTTAAACTTGCAGATATCGCGCTCACTTCGACGATCGAAGGCATCATGGGAACAGACCGCGCTTTCGATCAGAAGGTAAACATCGTCAGAGCTCACCCCGGACAGGCGGAAGTTTCCGAAAACGTCCTCAAACTTATTGCTAAATCTGAGATCAGGGAAAGCCACCGCAACTGCCCGAAAGTTCAGGATGCATACAGCCTCCGCTGCGCTCCGCAGGTTCACGGCGCAGTCAGAGACGCACTCCGTCATGTCGAGAAAGTCATCACGACCGAGCTCAATTCGTCAACTGACAACCCGCTCATTTTCCCTGACGAGAAAGAGACGATCTCTGCAGGAAACTTCCACGGAGAACCGATCGGACTTGTTATGGACTACCTCACTGCAGCTGTTTCTGAACTCGGAAGTATCTCCGAAAGAAGGATCGAGCAGCTTATCAACCCGGTTTTCAATCAGGCTCCGGCATTTCTCGTTAAAAACAAGGGTCTCAACAGCGGTTTCATGATCGCTCACGTTGCGGCTGCAAGCCTTGCAAGCGAGAACAAGACCCAGTCTTTCCCCGCAACGGTCGATTCGATCCCGACTTCTGCCGGAAAGGAAGACCACGTCAGCATGGGAACGACCGCTGCAAGAAAATGCACAGCTGTAGTTGAAAACACCGTAAAAATCATCTGCATCGAGCTTCTCACCGCAATGCAGGCGATCGATTTCAGAAAACCGATGAAGGCAGGTGCAGGAATCGAGCCCGTTTACAAACTCATCCGCAAGGACGTTCCCTTCATGGAAAACGACGCATTCCTTCACCCGATGTTCATGAATGTTCTCAAGAAAGAATACGAGATCGTAAAAACGGCTGAAAAGGCTGTCGGCGCTCTTAAATAATAAAATTTATCGCGTTATGGATGCAGCTTAAGCGTCCGTTTCCCTTATAATTCATTAAGATCCCGTCAGTTTCAACAATGACGCTTTGTTCAGTTTCGATCTCGATCTCAGAGCCTTTTATCGTGTGGATGACGGGCACATCTGTGAGATGTCCGTTGAAAAGATTGGGAAGCGCCTTGAAAAGCTCTTTGATTGTAGGTTTTTCGACAAACATCGCGTTGAAAATGCCGTCGCGCGGGTCTGCATCTGGGTTTTGTCTGATCCCGCCGCCGGAAAAAGGACCGTTTCCCACATTCATCGTGAAAAGCCCCGCTTTGAAACACTCAGTGCCGTCGACTTTCAGCGTGACGGAGATCGGTTTCTGTCTGAAAACTGCCGCTATCAGGCCGAAAAGATAGTTGAGATGATGCGATCCTATAAAGGGTTTCAGCTTGTCGGCATATACGCAAGTCAAAGGATCAACGCCGTAGCCGATAGAATTTATGAAATATTTGTGCTTTTCAACGCCGTTTTCGAAGTAGGTGAGTCTTCCGACATCCAGAGGCTGCGGCTTTCCTGCAAAAAATATGTCGAGCGAGCGCCTGTAATTTCGGGTCAGTCCCCAGAAACGCCCGAAATCGTTGCCTGTTCCGCGCGGAATAAGGCCGAGTCTGATGTTTTTACGCTTTTCTTCGGGGATATTTGCCGTCATTATGCCGTTGACAGTCTCGCTTACGGTTCCGTCGCCGCCCCAGACAAGGATCGTGTCGTATCCAGATTCGACAAAATCACGTGCAATTTCCGTCGCGTGGCCTTTGTATTCGGTATCTTTGGTCGTGAAATCGGTGCAGTGCTCTTCAAGCCGGAGCATCAGATAGTGCCGCTGACGCTTTAAGTGTTTTTTGCCCGATTTCGGATTTATGATGACTGCAAGCATGGAAGAGACTTAGTAGTTTTCGCTACTGCTTTTTTTGGCCGGAACGATGACGGTCACCGGCTGGGTGTCGAGCACAGAATTCGTTTTGTTGTCGATTACGTTGATGTATGCCTTGAACATTTTCGCCTCTTTTTCCTGCGGGAAACAGTCATTCAGGGCTTCGACGTTGAAAGTGAGTTTGTTACCTGGAGTGTCTGCGGTCGAAGTTCCGGTCGAGAAATTGCTGAAACCGTTGTTGTAGTCAGCTCCGTTGAATGCCGCAGGTGTCGCCACGATTGTTGCGGCGCAGCTGTCGACCGGCTGATATTCAAGAGCTTCGACTTTTTTAAGGAAACACGATGTGTCAAGCGACGGATTGTCGGCATCTTTGGCAGGTTCGACCCTGACATCGAAACTTGCATATTTGATAAGTGCATCGACACCGGCAACAGCGGTATTCCCCAATCCTGTCCCGTATTTATCCAATTCATAGAGAAGAGTCGTTCTTCCGGCGTCGGCACAGGTCGGAACGATTGCGCCGGTTCCGTTTGAAACTGAGGTGAGCTGTGTCTTTGCAGCGCTATAATTCGAACTTCCTGCCGATAGAACGGAAACGACTTTTGCTCCGATTGTATTCATAGCAGTAATAACATCCGACTGGCTGAATATTGTGTAGACATAAGAAGAATTGTAAGGCTTGTGGGAAGAATCATGCGAAGCGTCGTCTGTGATATGGATAACTATCGGGATAGCTCCGTCTCTGAAAAAGACTTCATGGGCGGGCACGGAACCGCCCTTCCAGCTCAGTTCGACTCCTGTAGCAATTTTGTAAAGCGATTCATAACCTGACTCAGGAAGATCGTTACCGTTGTGGAGTGCTAGCTGGTTAACACCTGCCTGAGCTGTTGCAACGTCTATAGTCGGCGTCTGGAGCAAACCGAAAGGTCTGTCGCTGCCGCTTCCGTAACCGTTGACCGGAAAGTCATCAAAATAAGAGATACCGAACGCACTATCGGAAATTTTGTTGCGGATCCCGGGGATAATTGTTGTGGAAAGACTGTTTTTCAAGTTGTTTATTTCGTCTCCCATTGAGGCTGTCGTATCGACATTGAAGAAAATATCGGCTTTATGGACCTGCGGAGAAAAAACAAGGGTGTCGTTTTGTTTTTCCCCTTCGTAGGGAAGCTCAAAATAGAATTTTACGCCGACATCCATGACTCCGCTTTCAGCATCGCACGGATCGCTTCCAACCATAACTTCTGCAAGATCGCTGTAGCCGTCGCCGTCGGTATCCCTGCTTGTAGCAGAGTGAACACCAAGATTTTCGCAGAAGATTTCCTGACTGTCCGGCAGACCGTCACCGTCACTGTCGGTTTCCTTAAAATCAGGCACGTTGTTGTCGTTTGAATCACGGCAGGGCATCATAGGACACTCTTTTGCGTCAGGAATACCGTCGCCGTCGCTGTCCCAGTCCAAATAGTTCGGAATGCCGTCTCCATCAGTATCTTCGGCTGTTTCCACCCTGTCAGGAATGCCGTCGCCGTCGCTGTCCTCATCGATGTAATCAGGCAGACCGTCACCGTCGGTATCAGGACATTTCTGATTCTGCTCATAATCAGGACATTCTTCGGAATCAGGAATGCCGTCAGCGTCACTGTCTATGTCGCGGTAATTCGGCAGACCGTCACCGTTGGTATCGGTGCACATTTGATCTTTGGCAAAATCGGCACACTCTTCTGAATCGGGAATACCGTCACCGTCAGAATCTTTGTCTAGATAATCGGGAGTTCCGTTTTCATCCGTATCAACGGGAACGCCTTTCGGAACCTCGATGCAATTCGGGATACCGTCACCGTCTTCATCCGCTTTGCACCAAGCTGCGCCGTGCTCTGAAGCAAAAGACGGAACTTCATACTGCTTGCCGAAACAGTCGCACATAACACCTGTTTTTTCGTTTGGATTGTCTGTATCTGAAGTGTCTGAGTCACCTGAATCGGAGCTGTCTCCAGAATCGGAAGTATCCGCAAAAGTGTCACCTGAATCGGAAGTGTCGGCTGCGTCGGGACGCTGACATCTTCCCGTGTCGGTATTGCATACGAAACCGATTTCACAATCAAGAGAACTTGCGCATCCGATTCTTTCGGCAGAATTTCCGCATCCGCAGAAAGCAAGAGCGGTAAACAGCGCGATTATTGCAAAAAATAATTTTTTCATATTGCCCTCCTTAAATAAACATCATCTTTTTATTATAGAAAATCAAAAATTATAGTCAAGCGGAAATATCCGTAAATTATGGGTCATCATTTATGTTCCGTTTGAAAATGTTTGTAATGTTCTAATTTGAGGGAAAGATTGTTGATGTAAAATCAGAATGATTCTGATAATTTTTGAATATTTTTACCTAATTGTTGATAAAAAAGTTGAAAAAATAAATTTTTTAAGTAAATAAAAGTTTGTGTATTTGCTGATTTGTATTTTGAGAGGTTGTAATTTTGAGAAAAATTAAATTGCGTGGATTTGTTGTTTTTGTGATCTTTGTTTTGGTTTTTTCTGATTACATATTTGCGGTAGCAGATACCGGCGGGATAAAGTCGAAATTTCAGGAGATGGCGGACACGGTTTTCGATGTGGCAAGGTACATCGGGATCTACGGCGGTCTCGGCGGAGCGATAGTTTCGCTTCTTTTCAGGTATATCAACAAAGATCAGAACATCTGGTCGGACGCTTTGAAAATTCTCGGTGCAGGTGCAGGGCTTGCCGCCTTTTCGACGATTTTAAGCATTATCGCAGGCTGGATATGAAAGTTTTTTCCATTCTCGGAACGAAACAGACTTTTGTCGATAAAGGCCAGCTCTTTGCCATGACGCTCTTTTTCTTTTCCGGCGCGCTTTTGAAAGACATTTTTCTTCTTCTGGTTTTTCCCGCCGTGATTTTTGCCGTGACTTTCTTTATCCGCGAAAAAGTTTTTTCAGGTTCATCAGAGTGGTGGGTTTTCGTCCTCAGGATGTTTGACGGCGGAAAAGTTTTTTACTGCCGCCAGGAAAGAGACTTCCCAGGAGTGAAAAATGAAAAGCATCTTTGAAATGCTCAAAATAGCCGCTGTCGAAGAGGGTTTTATCTTCAATTCTTCAATGCAGCGCTTTTCCGTTTGGGAAACCAAAGGGGCGGACTGCTACTTTGTTTCTCCCGATCTTCAAAGGGCGAATTCGTTTTTTATGCGTGAAGCCCGCGAAGGAACGACTGTCGAATTTTTTGCCGTTATCCGCGGCAGGGACGAACTTGTCGAAGAACGCTGCTCTTCCGAAAGCGAGCCTGTAATAAGGCAGCGTCTCGGTTTTCTGCACAGAAGAGGCGTCAAAAAAAGCCGCTGTTTTTTCGCGGTTTCAAGCGATCTTCCGAAAAGTGAAATCCAGGGCGATTCTCCCGATACCACATACCACAAAAATCTGGTGGAGAGCTTTGAAATGAGTGCGCGCCGCCTTAACAGTTCGGAAATCAAAGAACTTCTGTACGAACTCATATCTTTCGAGGGAGAAATGAAAATACACCCCGAAATGAGCGTCCGAGAAGAACTTATTCAGAAACAGTGCTCGGCAACTCCCGGATATTTCAAAGTCGGGAACACTTTCTGCAAAGTCCTTTCTCTTAAATTCTTGCCGAAAGAGACTTTTCCCTTCATGGTTTCGCGCATTATCGACACTTTTTCTGGAAACTTAACCTATTCGGTTTCATTCACGGTTCTTCCGCAGTCGAGAGAGCTTCTTTCCCTCGAAGCAAAAGAGCGTTTCTACATTGCGACAAGCGGCAGAGGGGCTGCAAAAAACGCGAAAGAAACGGACGAGCTGATGAATCTGCTTAGCGTTTCAAAACACAAAATCGGATTTCTTTCGGCAAAAATCGTCATTTCTGAAAACGATGCTTCGCTTCTTGAAAAACGGGCAGAAGAAATATCTGTTTTCATGAAAAACGGCGGATTCTTTTTTGAAGAAGAGACATGGGGACACGATCTTGAGTTTTTCAGGTCGCTTCCGACTCTCATGAGCCTTTCGGGGCGTCAGATCAGAGTGCTCAGCGCCAATTTTATCGATATGATCTCTGCGGCTAAACACGGTCACGGCGATTCCGACGGCAGATTCCCGCTCTTTTTAAGGAACCGTTTCGGCGAAATTTACGGCTTTGACGCCGGATCATCCAGGCGCAACAACAAAAACGGCTCTGTTTTCGGCTGTTCGGGAAGCGGAAAATCGGTAACGGTGAACACTTTGATCGCCCACACTTTTTTTCCTAACATAAAATCGGATAAAAATTTTCCTGGTCGTATTTTCATCGTCGATTTTGCAGGGGCTGAAAACTCAAGTTATCTGAAAATGGTTAAACTTTACGGCGGCGTTTTCATTCCGGTTGATCCGAGCGGAAAAATCGTGATAAACCCTTTTCCGAAGCGGGATATTGTATTAGTCAACGGCAAGTGGAACAGCTCTGTACTTAACTTTCTTAACACTATCCTTGATATCGTTCTTGAAATCCGTGAAAAAAACATGAACGCCGATCTTTTCAGAAACATAGTTTCGAAGGCGGTGCGCAGCATGTATGCGGTAAAAAGTGAACCTGTCCTTGAAGATCTGATCGATTTTGTTGAAGACGAAGATACGTCAAAAGCTGAAGTTATCCGCAGGCTTCTCCGCGGTTTTCTGGACGATCCCGTTTCGCGTATCATAAACGGAAAATCTACAGTCGATTACGGCGGAGAGCCTTTTGTGATCTACGATCTGCAGGGGATCTCGGGGCTAAGTGAAAAGCTGAGGGAACTTCTTACTTTTATCGTCATTCAGGAGGCGAAAAGGAGCGCTTTCGAGATAACTAACAGTTTCATCGTGTTCGACGAGGCGGCCCAGCTTATCAAAGACCCGCGTCTTGCAGACCTTATCGAAGAGCTTTTTGCAACTGCGAGAAAATACAACACGGGTGTCTGGACGGTTACGCAGAATTTCCTTAGTTTCAAAGAGGTTTCGCTCTCTTCAAAAATCAAGATCAACACGACGACAACGATATTCTTGAGTCACGCAAACGATGAAGAGGCGAAGAGGGTGATTGCTGAAGATTTCGGCCTCAGTGCCGCTGAAAAAGAGGCTTTCGAAAGTTTAAAAACGGTGAAAGGAGAGTATTCGACAGCCCTTTTCAGAACTCAGACGGGTGAAAAAACAGAATCGGAAGTCGTAAAAATCGAGCTTTCGCCCTTTGATTACGCCGTGGCGACAAGCGATAAGGAAGAAAACAGGCTGCTTGCGAAATTTGCCGGAATCAGAGGGCTTAACCTTGTAGATGCCTGTGCCGAAGCGGCGTTGCTTGCATATAAAAAGAATCTTTTCGTAATGGATGCAGTGAAAGAATTTTTGAAGGAAAAAATATGAATCTCAATATCTGCTATAACCCTAAAACCCTGCTTGAATCAGCGGGTGTCGGCTGGCTCTGGAGCGTTGTCTTCATTGTTATTTCAGTGGGACTCGCCATAAGTTTTGTTTCCGAAATTTTCAAAATACAGAAATCTGAAAAACCAGATTTTGCAGGAGTTGCGTGGAAAGCGGCTCTCACGGTTCTGCTTTATCTCTATCTTCCTGATTTTATCGAGAAGATCATGCTTGTTACATACCAGTTTCCTATAGTTGCAGAGCTTGACGAAGAGTTTTTCAAAGCGTTTTCCCTTTATTCGTCGAATCTTCTGATGATTTCAGGTTTTTCTGAGAGCACTCCGTCAGCGTGTCCGCAGTTTTCCGATCCTCTGCTTGGTGAAGCGGGAACGGCGCTTATCACATCTTTTTATTTCCAGTATTTCTGCAAACTGGCAGTTTTTCTGCTCATGCTTTTTGTCTGGACTGCAAAAGAGGTGATTTTTTCATACGGCTGGGGAACTCTGATGTCTTTAAACATGGTGGGATTATGCTTTGCGCTTGTCTTCCCGGCCTTTCCCGATCAGGGTTTCGCCTCTATCGGAGGATTTTTCCGTTCAATCGCTGTTTTTGCCCTGTGGCCTGTGCTTTACGCCGTTTTTATCTTCATTACGGGTAAGGCGCAGGTCGAAATCATGAAGCTCGCTTCGGAAATATGCGCATGTCCTTACAGTTTCAGAATCGACAGAGACACTGTTTCTGTGATTTCAGGTCTTCTTTTCACGGGGCTTTCTATCACTTTGATTCCTTTTTTCGCTTCGAAGGCTGCAGGTTCAGAACAGCTTAAAAACGCTGTCTCAAACATAAAGACGATAACTTTGTCTCATATAGACCGTTACAGGATGAAATGATGAAAAAAGATGACGCTTCAAAGTTTTTCGATGCGATAAAGTACCGCGATATTGAAAAAATGAGGAAATTTTTCCGCCTGCTCGCCTTTGCCTTCTGCGTGATGATGTTTTTTATAACTCTTGCGGCACTTTTTTTCGCGTGGTCGGTATCGCTGAAACCCGCGCCGGTAATAGCTTTCGACAAAGATGGCAGAAAAATCGTTTTTTCAGGAAGCGAGACGCTTGAGACTTCAACCAATTTGGTGAGGATTCACCGCTTTATTACCGATTTTATCGGTAAGTTCGACGGAGTAAGCCCCAATATAGATGAGGATTTAAAGGAAGCCTACAACATGCTTACTCCTAAATTCAGGCAGATCCTTCTCGATAAGTCAGTTCACAATGAAAAGATAGAAACTTGGAAAAACAAAAATTTCGAAACGAAGTTTAATCTGACAAAGCTCAAAGTCGTGAAAGGTGCATTGACAGTAGGTTCCAGCGTAACTATCGAAGGTTTGGGAGAGATGACTTTCGGAAACGCCGTCGACTATTCGGGAGAAAACGAAAAAAAGAAAACTTTAGTCTGGTTTTCAGCGCTGCTTTTAGTTGTTCCGGTATCGCTTGAACTCTCTCCCGACGGGCTTCTCGTCGATTTTTACACCGGAAAAAGTTTTGAAGATTTCAGGGAACTCAGGGCATATCTGACCGAAAACGGAAAAGAATATCTTATCGAAGAAGAAAAAGAATATTGAAATGAAAAAACTTCTGATTTTATTAGCTTTTTTAGCGATGTTAAATGCGTTTGGCAGGGATTTTGAGAGTGCTGAAGAAAAGGCGAAATTCATTCCCATCACTGAAAAAGTCGCCGTCATAACTATCAGTAACAGCGATACCGTGATTTACAGGACAGTGAATATCGCTCTGGGTGAAGTTTTCGTCTTTGAATTTCCCGAAAATATTTCTCTTACAGAAACTCCGACAGTGGGAGATGCCGGACTTCTCAAAATCGAGGTCGAAACTGAACCTTTGAAAATGAAAGTGTGGGGGCTCATGTTCAGCGAAGCGCCTGAAGAAGCCCTGATGTACGGACTCAGCTCGAATGTGCAGTTCAAGATAAATTCGGGCCAGGCTTTTATCTTCAATTTCGTGATACGCCCGACGGAAGAAGCAAGCAACAGGATAATTTTTTCGTATCCTGAATGGGAAACTTCGAACAAGGCTGTCAACAAACACCTTGAAATGCTTCGGAAAGAACTTGAAGGAAAGTACGAAAAGCGGATGAAGGAGATAAAAAAAGAGATTGACAAAAGCATGATAGGGATGATGGCGAAATCTTTCAGCGAATTTTTCCAGTGCAGCAGCTATTCGGCGCGTACCGAGGAAAATCTTGTTTTCTTGCGCAGCGACCGCATCTGCAAAATAGGAAAGGACGCATTGGTAACGGTAAATTTTTCGGTCAAAAACCGTTACCGGCAGCGCTTTCACATCGAATCGGTGAAGATTTATTCGACAAAAGGGGGAAAGGTCGAAATCGACAACGCGCAGTATCACATCGACAAGTTTTCGATGCAGTTCGACGAGATAGTAAGCGGTGGTATCGCCTTTAAAATAAGCGACGAGGACTATTCCAGAGAATACATAATCGAAGTGAATGAAAGTGCCGGAAAAAAGCGGAAACTTGAACTTAAGGTGTCGTTTTAATGGAAAAAAAGGAAAAATCACCTCTCGAAATTTTGGCTGAAAGTGAAAAACGCGCGGAAGAAGCATCTTACCAGCATGAAGAAAACCCTGATAAATACGCGGCTCTGCGAAGAAAAGTCACGCTTTTGGCAATGCTTTTGATCCTCTTTTTTGTTCTATCGGTTTTTACGATAGCTCTTTTCAAAGGGGATGATAAAAGCAGAAAAGATGAAAATACAGAGACGAAATTCACTGACTTCAGCGAGCTGGCACGCGGCAGAGTGGTAGGCGACATAAAGTCTGCAATGAATGCAAAACATAAGAAAAAAATTGAGGCTGAAGCTGAGGAAGAAAAACGCGCCGAACCTACTTCGAAAGCGGCTCAAGCAAAGAAAAGGAATAAAAATGAAGAAAAGGACAGAGAGATCCTTGAGGCTTATGCAAAAATGAGCGATGCGGCGGCTTCAGGCAGCACTCAAGCGGCTAGAAAAAGGCACTTTGTTCCAGGAGGAGAAAGTTCCGGCGGCGGAGTTTTTGTAAAAGGAAGAAAAAACGAGGCGAAAAAAGAAAATCTCTTTGCACTCCATGATGTCAAAGTGAAAGTAAAACTCGATTTTTCGATACGCTCTACCGCACAATCCACCGTTGTGGCGACTGTTCTTGAAGAAGTCGGCGAAATTCCGAAAGGAGCTAAGTTTTACGGAAGTGCCAAAAGTTTCGTAAACAAGCGGACACAGCTTGCATTTTCAAAACTCATTATCGGAAGTGACGAATTTTCGGTCAAAGGATTCGCCGTTTCGGGGAAAGACCCCGGAATAGAATCGGAAGTCACCGATATCGCGGATGAAAATATAAAATCTGAAGTGAAGCAGGGAATTACCAAAACTGCGGGAACGATTTTAACCGGACTTGCGGGAAGTGTCGGCAGCACCGCAGGAGCGACCGCTGCAAATACTGTGAACCCTGCAACGGCTGAGATAGCTAAGCAGGAAGATGCCAACAAAATGAAGCAGGAATACAGGGTTCCTGCCGGAACATCGTTTTTTGTTTATCTTGAATAGCATGAAAAGAGTTGTTTTTCTGATTTTGCTTATGCTTTCTTTTGCGCTTGCTGCAGAAGAAGGGGAGATACAGATAAAGATCGGCGGCGGCGGATTTTTCCCGTTTTCGCTTAAAACAGATGATAGAACAACTGTCGTATATGCCAGCTGGAATGCAGGTTTGAATCTCTTTTTCGGTCTTACCGACAATTTCGATATCGGCTTGCAGCCTTCGTTTACGAGAGTGGGAGATACTTCCAGAAAATCTGAATTTCAGGATGTCAGAGGAAAGGAATACTTTGATTACTGGCGTGTTCAGACGCTTGTTCTCGCAAGATACAATCTTTTCCCCGGTACTTTTTTCTCCACGCATATCATCGCAGGCGGCGGGTTCAAAGTAGAGACGTTCTCAGATATCGAATTCGTCGATGACGGCGGAAGAGTTATTGCTACCTACAAAAAGGAAGATTACGCGAAAGTCCACGGTGTCGTTGCGGCAGGACTCGATTTTCAGTTCAGGGTGTGGGAGTGGATAATGCTTTCTGCTCAAGTGCTCTACAAGTGGTCGCCGCACGATCACTCGCTTGATCTTTTCGGTTTTTTCGGCGCGACATTCTTTGTAAACTACTATAACTGGGGGAAAGTATGAAAAAGATTTTTTATTTTTTCTTTTGTTTCGCTCTCTTTTTATTTGCTGTTTCTTGTGACGGCAAAAGACCCGACAACGGAGTGCTGGAGTTTGATCTGACAATTAAGGCTGTTCAGAAAAACGCTTCGGTTGAAGTTCTTGACGGAAAAACGGTGATATTGTCGGGTAAAACCGATGAAAAAGGAGAAATTCGTTTTGAATCGGTGCGGAATATCGGAGATCTCAAAGTTAAAGTGTGCGGCGGCGCGGTCGATCTGGTCTCGTCAAGTGAGGCTGTTGCTTGGAACGGATGTTGTGAAAAAAACATTAAAGCATCTGATGAAAAAAATATTGTCGTTGTTGTTGATTTTCTCTCTTCGTTTATTGAAAAATACAGGTCGGAAACCTCCCAGACAGAGTGGTTCGAATATCTCGGTATAACAGGCGATGTTTTTCCTGAGCTTCAGAATTCCCTTACCGATGCCGCAAAACGGTGGCTCTGGCAGCAGGCTTTTGCGAAAATTGCGGAAACTGTCTCAAATGCTAACGATACGCAGGCTGAGACTCAGTTCTCCACTGAAAATCTGCTCAACATGCTTTATGACGATCTTACCGACGATAACGTGATCAACGGTTCGACTTATGCAAAATTCGGAAGCGCAACAGTCGGTGCAGCCTTTATGAAAGGGCTTGTTGCGGATTCTTTGAGCGAGGTGAGCGGCAAATTTTCAGAGGCTGAATTAAAAGAGTGGAGTGAAAAAATGAGAAATTCAAAAACCCGGTTTTTAGGCGGCGAAGAGGCTGAAAAAAGCGGAGTTACAATAGAGATCGAAGTTTATCCTGAAGGAAACAAAGGGGCTGAAGTTGCATATTTCAGCGGTGCAGTCGTCGTTGAGGCAAAAGCTGAACCTGAAAATATGATAGTAACGCTCAACTGTTCCGCAGACGGGAAAAAACTCGCCGACAAAGATGAGGAAGCCGCGTTTTTTCATGGAAGTTTCACTACTGAAAATATTGAAGACGAAAAAGAGGTTGTTATCCGCTGTGAAGCGAGCAACGGTGTAAATGTAGAAAGTGCGGAAAAAACAATAGTCGTAAACAACGGCGCGCCTGCAATTCATGCCGGTTTTTACAGGCACGGAACTCTTGAGCCGACCGCAACGGAAGAAAAACCTGCAAGGAACAGCATTGATATAAAAGTCGAAGCGGCTCACAAAAGGTACGCAGTGGAAGAACTTGTATGTTCTGTCGAAGGGTATCCGATGGAAAACCAGAGCAGCGCTAACGATCAGTATAAAGCGGTCATCGATACCGAAAAACTTCCCGACGGAAAAAACGTTCTTGAATGCACTGCTTCGGTGAATAAGCGGGAATACAAAGTTGCATTTCCGTTTTATACGAAAAACACGGTTTCGGTAAGAGTTAAGCCTTTCGTGACGCACCCTTTGAATGATTTCGAAAGTGTTTCGGTCTCATGCGGGAGCGGTTCTGAAAGCAGAAAAAACGAGGATATTTCTTCATCTTCAGGCGAAATAAAAGTCAAACTCGGAGATATCTGCATAGTGAGCGTTTCGGGCGGTACTTACGAGCCTGTAGTTTCGGAAAATGCCGAAGCAAGGCGCTTGAGCGGTACTTTATCGGCTGTTTTTATGCCTGTAACTGATGAAGATGTCATCGTTACGCCGCTTACGACTATAGGAACTTATATTTTTACGAGCCGAAGGAATTCCGGTAATGTTTCCGATGAAGAGCTCTATAACCTTGTTTCAACGCACCTTTCGCAGCATTTGAGCCACGCTTTCGAGTGGAATGAAGAGCCTTTTAACACAAACGCCGCAGACAGCAGGACAAAATATTTTGTTCTTCTTGCCGGACTTGAATACCTCGCTTACTTTATGGAGACGAATATCGGCTCGGAGCACGGGATCTACGATGTTTCCAATATTCTGCAGCTTTTGCAGGAAGATTACAAAGACACTGTTTTTGACGGAAAAAACGGCGAAACACCGCTTTTTTTCGGTGAAGATGACAAAAAAACCGGGCTCGATCCAAACTTTTTCAGATACTACTACGCCCTTTCTATAAAAAGGTTTCTTACGAGTTCTTTCAACGATACTGTTTTTTCGCAGCTGGGTACTATTGTCGTGAATATTGCCTCAAATTCCGATCAGTTTCTTTTTCCTGCCGAAAGTGTGCCCGTGCCGGTCGATTCATCAGGGCCGAAAATAGAAATTCTGGGTTTTAACGATCTTTTTGAAACCGAAGATGAAGAAAATGCCGGTGTGACAGGCGATTTAGGCATTTACACAAAAGGAGAATTCGTTCAGTATGATTTTCAGAGTGGCGCAATACCTCATTTCGCAAAGGCTTTTCTCCTTAAATTCAGAGTTGTTCCTGAAGGCGGGAGCATTGCCGATCTCAACTCCGTAACTTTGAAAAGCAAATCGTCCGATTTTGTTTTCAGGGTGAAGAGAATCGAGCCTCAGAGTATCGAAAACAGCGGATTTTCAGGTGGCGGCAGTGAATTTGTCATGCTCGCGGAATATTCCGAAGATGAAATCGTTCCCATGGAAAAACAGCTCGAATTTTCTGTTTCGGCGCAGGATATAGCTTACAATACCGCTGAAAAAGATGTGACAGTTTTTCTCGACAACAAAAAACCTTCTTTAAGTCTGAATTATCCCGAAGTGACTGTCAGAACTGAAGATGTCGATGTTTCATGGAGTGTTTCTGACAGCCGGATCGAAAATATAAAACTCACTATTTCCAAGTGGGAGGAAGAGGATACTGTCATTTTTGAAGAAGAGTCTGAAAGCTGTTCTGCGGGCGAATGTTTTCTTTCGTCTGAAATGTTCGCAACGGCTCTGATTGATGCGGGGCTTGCCGGAAGTGAGGCTGACGGGCTTTACAAAATAACTCTTTTTGCAGTCGATCATGCCGGCAACCGTTCAACTCTCTACGGTTCATTCAAGGTCGATACGACCCCGCCGGAAGTGCCGCTTATCAGATTGGAATCGGACGGCAGACTGCTTTTCGAAAACAGTGTCATAAATAAAAATTATTTTACTGCATCCCTTATCGATCCGGACAAGGATGTCGTCAAATGGGCTCTGAAGGTTTCCTGCGGTGTTTCCAACGGCTCTTTTTCTCAGGATAAAACCGGCGGCTATGCCGCTGCACACGAAAGTCTCGATTTTTTCAACCTGCTTATGCCTGAGGGAGACGGCGTATTTGTGGAATGTAAAGGTTTTATCTCTGTTTGCGATGAGGTCGGCAACTGTACGAATGAGAATTTCAGCAATTCTTCAGGTTCTGTGTTTATAGATAACCGCCCGCCTGTTTTTATCTCTTACGATACGGAAAAATCTGTTTTTACTGAATGTATAGATCAGAATTCATCCTTTTCTTTCGGTCGTTGCGTGAATTCTCCGAACTGCATCAGCGGAGGAGCTATAGTTATCGGTCCAAGAAAACCTCAGATTCTGTTTTCATACAGTGATAATCTTTCGTCCCCTGAAAATATGCGCATTTTTATACAGTCTTCGGAAGTCGGCTGGATAAAAAGTTGTTCGTATGTACCGAATGCAAACGGTATTATAGATGGAAGCTGCAACAAATTTTACTGTAATCTGGAAGGAAGTGTCAACGGTATAAACAACTTTAAGATCATAGCCTACGATGAAGTCGGCAACCGTTCCGAACATTCCCTGACAATACCTATGGATTTTACAGCCGTAGAGCCTCTGAAAATAAATCTGACGGAAAGTTTTTTCACCAGTAACGGCAAATCTAATCTCTGGTGGAATACAAAAAGCGGCGTCGATTACAAATGTACGATAACAAAACAGGGAGATACCGTTTTTTCGGCAAATTGCTCCAACAACAGTGATATTCTGCCTTCAATGCTTTCCGGAAGCGGATACTACACTGTTTCAGTCGAAAGCAAGTCCTCCACGACTCAAAGAACAGATGTCGCCGAATTCAAATTTTTCGACATATCCGATCTTACTCTTTCTCTTGAGCCGCAAAAAGGGCAGTTCCTTTATCAGGGAAATACTTTCAAAGTCAGGGTCACGGCTGATTCCGGAAACATGGCTGAAATTTCAAAGATAGAGCTTTATCTTTACGGCAGATATGTCAACGGCGTGCTTCAGGACAGCAACCAGAAACTTGTTATCAGCAGAAATTATCAGATGCCGTTATCTTCTTTAAACAGCATATTGTCTTCGGTATTGTCCACAGACAGTACCGGTCAGTTCAGAAACATGAAAGTCGATATAACCTTTTCGGATGCGACCCACTATGTCAAAAAGTTTACGCAGTCTTCTGCCAACGCCTTTCTGTACTGTCTTCTTTCTTCCGATGAAAAGGCTGACAGAGCAGCTGTGAGCTTTGCTGACAAGGCGCTCAATATCTATTTTGACAAGCCCTCATGTGTTTCCGAAAATGACTATACTTTCACTTTGAATGCCGAGATCCCTTCTGTCTGCGAAGGGAAAAATACTCTATCTTCTTCAGTTTCCGCAGTAAAAAATTATCAGAACAACTTTACGGTCAAAGGTGATTTTGTGTTTTTCAAAGATGAACGCCACAGCCACACATTTGATTGCGGCGCCCTTAACGTTTGTTCCAATGTGGATCATTCGTGCGCCGTGGAAACGCACAACTTTGCATCCGACACAAAGCTTAAAATCGCCTACGGCTGCGGAAAGACATTCACGATTTTACCCGATTCAAGTGTACAGAGTGAACGTTCTGAAACAGAGGTGGTTTTTTATGATGAAGAAGGTGATTACGATGAATATGACAACAGAAACTGCAAAAAATGCGCCAACAAATTGAGCACTTTCTCAAGCTGTTTCGGAGGAAAATACAAAACTATAAACCTGCGGTAAGTATTCATAAAATTCCGATATGTTGCAGTTTTCCGCCGATTTATTATAAATGGCTGTTTTTTGGGCTTGAGGAACTGTAATGGTCGGTAAAACTGAGATTTTAGGATTTTTTAAGAAATTTCTTCCGCGTTTCGACCTTTTCCAGATACTCTCCGTCGTTTTTTTCACGGTGCTCAACATCATTTTTCTCGTCATTGCATCGCAGAAAAACGGTTTTTCAATAACTGATCCCGATATATGCTTTCATTTTGCAATAAAACTTCTGTTTGACGCGGCGTTTTTCCTTTTTTTCATGCTGATTTTGAAGGCGGTTTTCCGGATAGCTTTCATTCCGGCGCTTTACGTCACGGCAAACACGACTCTTGCAGTTGCAGACATTCTGCTTTACTACTTCGGCAATACGCTTGTGGAACGCAGCCACTTCGCTTTAATTACTCCCTACAGCGTCACTTCTTTTGTTCCGTGGTACGGTTTTGTCGCGATTTTTGCGTTTCTTGCCCTTGTTTTTGCAATCTCTTTTTTCTGCATAAGAAAGATTCCGAAAGAGGATCTTTTCAAGAAGTCGATTTTCTGGCTTATTGTTTGCATACTCTTGAATTTGTTGAATATTTCGGCATCGAGCCTGTTTGATAAAGACGAAAGGTTCGACCGCGTCATAACCGGTTTCAGGAACGCGCAGATATATTACGTCACGCAGAATCAGTGGATAGATTTTATGACTGACGTGATTTTTCCCGCTTTGGGAGAAAAATTCAAAGTACTCACGCCGGTCACTGAAAAATTCGTCGGTGACTACCGCCTTTTTTCTGAAGATTTTACGGTGACGAACGACTTTTCACCATACAGAGACACTATTGACACTCTTGGAGTAAATCTCGGCAAAAAAGGCGAAAAACCGCTCGATACCGGCGAATATTCAAGAGTGATCTACATTTTCACGGAATCTCTTTCGCTTGATGCGCTTCCCTGCTACAACGACAAAATCAAAGGCAATTTCGCAAACCGCTTTTTCTGCCGCGGCGACATCATGGAACGCACGTTCACCAATCTGACCACGAGCGGATCTCCTACGCTGCAAGGGCTCACGGTCACGTTCGATTCGCATCCCAACTACAACATTCAGGAACCGACGGGACACAGGAATTCGCTGCCGAAAATCCTGAAAAAACACGGGTTCAAGCCGGTTTTCATAAGAAGCGCTTCGAAATTTTTCGCCAACGAAAACCTTGTTTTCCAGAATATGGGATTTTCCGAAATTATCGGTCGTGAAGACTTTTTTGCAGATGAAAATCTGAAAAAATATATTTACGGCTGGGGGCTTGAAGACAGGGTTCTTTATGAACAAGTGGTCGATTATATTAAGAAAAATAAAAAGGAAAAATTGTTCGTTTCTATTTTGGGAACCGATACGCATCCACCTGCAGGACAGATGAAATATCTCCATTTGAACTATCCGTCTGCGCCTAAAATCGAAAATATAAAGGATAGGGCGACGCAACTGTGGCTCACTTCAATCGACAGAATGGATTTCGATATCGCCGGTTTCATCGAAAACCTTGATAAAGAGGGGCTTTTCGATGATTCTACGCTCATTGTCATTTCGGCCGACCACTCGTGCCCGCTAAACAACGTCACTGCGAAAATTCCGGGACATCCGAGAAACAATCTGGCGAAGATGCCGCTCATTTTTTTCTCAAAGCGCGCTCTTCCGGAAGCCGATTTTTCTACTCGGGCAAATCAGACCGACATTGCACCGACGATAGCGCACATTCTTGGAATCGAAAAACAGGCGGGATGGTGGGGAAAAAGCCTTTTTGCAGCGGATAGAAAGGGAAAATCAATCGGTTTCGACAAAAAATTCCTCTATTTTTCGGATGACAAATCGACGAAAACCATAAATACCGAAAAACCGTCAGATACTTTTGAAGAAGAAATCCTGAATCTTTTTAATACCGTATTTACGGAAAGAAGACCTTAGGCTATAAAGAGAACGCCGTTTTCGCACCAGGTGTAGAGTATGTCGAGAACATCGACTTTCTTGAATTTTTTCTTCAGTTCGACAAATGTCACATTGCCTTTAGAGCGGATATAATCGAACACCATGAATTCTTCGTTTGAGATGACTTTCGCAAAAACCGAGCCGTCAATGCGGTAGACAACACCGTAAAGCTCCTCTTTGTCGACTTCTGAAGCATACTTTTTGAGGTCGATGTAGCCCGTGTCGATCAAATCTTCGATGTCATAGGAAAATTTGTCGAAAAACGCCGAATCGTTGATGCCGAAAACCGTTGAATCGCAGATGGTATCAAGCTGATACGGCAGAGCGACCTTGTCTTCGCTTTCGACCATGAGCGAAGTCGTGTAGAAGTGGTTGTGTTTCAGCAGATCGGATGCGACAGGCCACAGTTTTTTCTTCTGGAAACGGTCGAAAATGTATGAGAAGAACTCGTGGATATAGCCGAAAAGACGTGAATATTCGATCGAATCAATATCTGCCGCGACGATATCCGGCGCTTGTTTTCTGATCCACTTGTTCCAGCGCATGATGATCTCGTGGCACGGCATTTCGAGCCCTTTTGCGAGCATTGTGATTATCGAAACCATGCGTCCTTTGTTGTAAAGGAGATCGATTCCGTCGGAAAGTTCGTCAGCCTTTTCCATATCCTTTTTGGTGAACTGTGCGCTTTCCACAGCGTTGTACGGATATGAATTTTCGATAGTGTAGCCGAACTCGCGCATCCGGTTGTAGATTTTCGTGCCTGGATAGACCGAAAGATGCTTGAGGTTTATAGATATCGGCCAAAGGTTGAAAACGACTTCAAGATCGTTGAGAAAATCTTCGTATGACATTCTCGGAAGACCTGCGATCACGTCTATTCCGAACATCAGGGTAGGAAAGTTCGCCATGTATCTGATGTTGGAGAGAGCTTTGTCGACATTGAACGATGTGAGAAGATTTTCGTGAACTTTCTGGTTTGTCGTCTGAAGTCCGATGTTGAGGAAACCATTCATGTCTGCGAGAGTTTCGATATCGCTTTTCGAAAGAAGATCCGCTCTGACAGGAATATCGAAAATCGCATTCGGAAGATACTCGTTTATCATTGAAAGTATCTTGCTGAAGTGCTGATGGCTGAGGTTTGCGATCGGGCAGCCGATAGATATTTGCGTAACACCTTTTTCGGCAAAAAACTTCAACTCTTTTTCAAGGTAGGCGAAACTGTGATAGCGCAGATTGCCTGAGTGCGAAAAATCAATGCAGAAGTCGCATTTGAAAAGGCAGCCTCGCGCTATTTCCCAGTAAACCGAAGTCGTTTCGCTGACCGGTATCATCCCGTTGAGATAAGGTGACGGGATGGTGTCCAGATCGGCAAGGACCCGGTTTTCGCCGTAAACGAAAGAGTGACCTTTTTTATCCTTGAAAACTATGCCTGAAGCTTTTCCTATGCTTTCTCCGTTCCGTTTCAGCATCGCCATTTCGTAAAGCGAAAGTTCCGGCTCGTCCTGAATGATGAAATCGAAATCAAACTCCTTTTTGAAGTATTCTTCCGGACTTGCGAAAGTATCGTATCCCCAGAGTCCTTTGAGAAACTTCATGTTTTTGCACGATTTCGCCAGTTTCAGGATGTAGCCCGCATTCCAGTAAAGCACTCTGAAAACAACGATTTCGGCCTGCTGGTTTTCTATTATTCCGGCAGAAGTCGACATGTCGTCAGTCATGTAGATGTTGACTATTTCGGCGCTTATTTCGTTCCAGGATCTCGCTTCAACAAAGGCTTTGGCGGTAAAAACATGGTATTCCGTGTTTTTTACTACTCTTGACTTATTGACATTGACGATGGCTATCTTCATTTGAAAACCTCAAATGTGAGAATGAACGGATTATGGAAAGCGGGAAATTAGTTTACAGAGCTGAGGTAGCTGGAGATTGCCTTGAATTCCTTCATAGCTGCTGCATATTCGACTTTGTCGCCTTCAGCCTTGAGAACTTCGTCAAGAATAGGAGCAAATCCTTTGTCTTCCGTTTTGAGAAGAGCAACCGACATAGCTTCGCGGACATAAGGTTCAGCGTGTTTCATGACAGGTTTAAGCTGCTCTTTGTAGTCGCCGAGTTTGCCGGAGTAACCGAGCATGTAAACTGCTTTTTCAACAACAGCCGGATTTTTGTCGGAAAGTTTTGCAACGTAGCATGCGTTGTCTGCTTTGCACTCTTTTGCAACGTTTGCTCTGTCAACGAATCTCTTGAACATTTCAACTGTCTTGTTGGTCGAATCGTAGTTTACGTCAAGTCTCGATTCTATCTTGACTTTCTTATCCATATCGTCAGCGGTGATTTCCTGACCTACAGGAAGTTCCTTTTTAACTTTTTCAGTTGCTTTCTTTTCAACGTTTGCAACGTATTTTTCGCCTTCTTCGATGACACCTTTTGCGATTCCGATGAATCTGTCAGCCATTTCGGGCTCGGAAACCATTCTTGTAAGAGCGTCAGCAGCCCAGACGGTAGCTTCGTAGAAAATGATCTTTTCGTTCATTTCATTGTATTCGGAAACCGGTTTCTGCTTGATGACTTCTTCAAGGTAGGGAAGAGCTTTCGGGTCGCCGAGGATTGCGAGAGCTTCAGCGCCTTTCATCATGATCGAAATTTCCTGACCTCTGTCTGCAAGCTTAGCCTGAGCTTTTTCTTCTTTTGAAAGCTGACCTTTGGATTTTTTGTCGTTGGTCGTGTCTTTCGTGAACTTCTTGCTGACCATTTTGAGAAGCGTGTCTGTAGCTCTGAAGTCACCGAATTTTGCAAGCTGAACTGCAAGGTGCTCAGCAAGGAAAGGCTGTTTCTTATCGGTTGCGAGCTGAGTTTCAAGCTCTTTTATAACCATGTCAACTGCCTGTTTCGAACGGATGTCGGCAAGAACGATCGAAGTTTTGAGTTTGGTCGTAGTTTCGATCGAAGCGATTGTTGCCATGTATTCGTCGTCTTTCGGGCATTCGCCTTTCTTCTTAGCTTCTTCGTTGCCGATGTATTCAGGGCAGAACTGTTTTGTAGCTCTTTCCTTGTTTGCGTTCTGGATTTCGTTTACTTTCGGGTTTTCGCCGTTGTAAGCCTTGATAAGCTCATCTTCAGCCATTTTGCCGAGTTTGATGAGCGATTTTCTTGCTTCCGGGAAAAGGCTGAATCCCTGCTCTTCGTAGAAAAGAGCGGTTACGAGCGGACGAACCGTTGAAGGATCACGCCATTCGCCGAGAAGACCTGCAGTGGTGTATTTTGTACCGAAATCTTCAATTTTCGAGTCGAAAACTTTAAGGATTTCAGGAATAAGGTGCTTACTTTCGTTCGGCATTTTTGCAAGAGCTTCGATTGCTGCACGTTTTGCAACAGATTCTGCTTTTTCACGCATTCCGGGAGCGAGAACTTCAGGAGTCTGAAGAGTGAAGTACTTTGCAAGTGTAGGAACGGATGCCGGCTGTTCGAGAAGTCCGAAAGCCATAGCAGCACTTTCAAGCGTCTTAAGGTTACGGACGTTTGTCGTGGCAAGACATTCGTCAACGATCTGGCTGATTCTCTCTACCGACTGGGTGCAGCCGATTTCACCGGCGGTAAGAACAGCCAGGCCGGCTTCGGGAGTTTTGTCGAGTTTCAGAAGTTTCGAGCAGGCTTTGTCCATATTGACGATCTCGCCTTTCATCTTTTTGAGACCCTGGATCGCGTAGTTTCTCGTGTCTTTCGAGTAAAGTTTTCCAAGATACTCGTCTTCCGGATTACATGAAACAAGCATCATTGCAACCGGAATCAAAACCAAAAGCATTAAACTTTTCAATTTCATAACAACCTCTTAAAAAATAATGGAATTTAAAGCAACAAAAAACTCATCGGGGCGCACATTAGCAAAAAAAAAGAAAAATATCAAAAAATTTTACCTTATTTTCCAAAGAAATACTCAATCGCCTTTGTCATGTAGTAATGATCGGCGGTTCCGGCGGTTTCTCTGATCGAGTGCATAGCCCACATCGCGTTGCCGACATCGACTGCTTTTATGCCGAGAGCGGCTGATGACATCGGGCCGATCGTGCTTCCCGAAGGAACATCCGAGCGGTTCGCTATTTTCTGGCACGGAACGCCTGCACCTGCGCAGAGCTGCTCAAAATATGAACTTGTCGCTGCGGTCGTCGCGTATCTGAAACTCGAGCTGAACTTGATGACCGGACCTTTGTTCATGTTCGGAGCGTAAGCCGGATCATGTTTTTCCGGGAAGTTCGGATGCTGCGTGTGAGCGCCGTCGGCACTGATGAGGAAACTCTTGGAAAATGCGACGAATCTGTCGTCAGCACCTTTTGAAGTGAGTGCGACGATCCTTTCCAGAATTGTTCTCGTAAAGGATGAATCTGCTCCCATCGGAGTACGTGAGCCGATCTCCTCGTTATCGTAGAAAGCTGCAACAGTTGTTGCCTTACCCGGTTTTGCCGCAAGGAAAGCCGTCAGGATCGAGTGGCACATCTGAAGGTTGTCGAGTCTGCCGGATGAAATCATTTCGTCGTCGATTCCGCAGAAAGTTCCGCCCTGAAGGTCGTAGACGAAAAGGTCGGTCTGACCGATATTCTCGGGTTTTTCGCCGATTTCTTTAGCAACGAGCGTTTTAAGGACGTTTTTCGCTTCGCCGTCTGAAGTCAGAATGACCTGAAGATGGTTCTGCGGATTGAATTCAAACCCTTTGTTTGCCTCTCGGTTCATGTGGATCGCAAGAGAGGGAACTATTGCGACCGGTCTGTTGATGTTGACCAACTTTTCGACTTCGCCCTTTTTGGTTTTTACCATGACGCGGCCTGCGATGCCCAGATTTCTGTCAAGCCATGTGTAAACAAGCGGTCCGCCGTAGATTTCAGTTGTTACGCGGATGCAGTTTGCCGACTTGTTTTCGCCGCTTTCCTTGATTTTAAGAAGCGGGCTGTCTGTGTGAGCGCCTGCGATTTTGAAGCCTGTGTTTACCGGAGTATCGGTTCCGAGCCTGAAAGCAATGACCGAAGAGAGGTTTCTTCTTACGAAATAGCCTTTGCCTTTCTCAAGTTTCCACGGTTTTGCCTCGTCGAGTTCGGTGAAGCCCTTTTTCGCCAGAGTGTCGGCAATATTCTGCGCAGCGTGGAATGCTGTCGGAGATTTGTCAATAAAATCAATAAGTTCTTGACCTAATTGTTTAATTTCCATTTTCATTTGAAAACTCCCCTGTAATTTGTAATACACCAAAAAAACGCAATATTTTAGGAAATTAAACATATATTGCAAATTTGTCGCATGCTCAAAGTTTGACATGGCGGAGTTATTCCTTAAAATATCGCGTTTTACTGATTTTTAGAGGAAAACAGGGAAAAATGAAAGTTTTGGTAGTCGGAAAAGGCGGGCGCGAACACGCTCTTGCATGGAAAATCGCCCAGAGTTTTTATGTCGACAAACTCTTCTGCTTTCCGGGAAACGCCGGAATCGCTAAAGTTGCTGAAATACCTGATATTGGTGATGATTCAGTCGAATCTCTGCTGAATTTCGCACTTAGGGAATCGATCGATCTTACGGTCGTCGGCCCGGAAGATTATCTCGCAAAAGGGATAGTTGACGCTTTTGAAGCTAAAGGACTCCGTATTTTCGGCGTAAACAAAGAGGCTGCGCGTCTTGAATCGAGCAAGGCTTTTGCAAAGGAAGTTATGAAAGCGGCGAAGATTCCGACGGCGGCATATTCGACAGTCACAGATTTCGAAAGCGGCGATAAAATACTCAAAACCTCAAAATATCCGGTAGTGCTCAAGGCAGACGGCCTGGCGGCAGGAAAAGGCGTAATAATCTGCGCAACTTACGAAGAAGCAAGTTCTGAACTTTCCCAGATGCTCGGAGGCAAATTCAAATCAGCCGGCGCAAAAGTCGTAATAGAAGAATTCTTGAAGGGCGAAGAACTCTCGCTTCTTCTTCTCACCGACGGAACGAACGTAAAACGCCTTCTTTTTTCGCAGGACCACAAGGCGCTCAACGACGGCGACACCGGACTCAATACTGGCGGAATGGGTGCGTACACGCCTGTAAAATCGGGAACTGACGAACTTTATGAAAAAGTCGACAGAACCGTTACTCAGCCGCTGCTTAACGAACTTAAAAAACGCGGCATAAACTACCGCGGAATCCTTTATATCGGACTTATGGTTGTTGACGGCGAGCCTTTTGTTCTCGAATACAACGTCCGCTTCGGTGACCCGGAAACTGAGCCGCTTATGTTCATGCTCATAAGCGACATAGTTCCTTATTTCTGGGCAGTTTCCGGAAAAGAAGGCTCTCAGGCTGATAAAAACGGCTCGCTTCCTCTCTGCACGACGCTTGAAGCGCTGCCTGAACTCGTCTGGAGAAGCGGTTATGGAATGTGCGTCGTTCTTGCAAGCGGCGGCTACCCCGAAGGTTATGAAAAAGGAAAAATCATTTTAGGACTTGATTCAGTCGATGAAAACTGCGTCGTATTCCACGCCGGAACAAAGTTCGACGCTTCGGGAAAAATCGTGACTGACGGCGGCAGAGTCCTCATGGTAACTTCTTCCGGCAAAAATATAGCCGAAGCAGTTGAAAACACTTATAAAAATGTCGAAAGAATAACTTTCGACAAAGTTTATTTCAGGCACGACATCGCTCACCGCGAAATGGAAAGAAACTAATGCTTATAAAGAAGGCTGAATTTGTAAAAAGCGCATCGTCAATGAGCGGTTTGCCGGAAGACGGCAGACCGGAATTTGCTTTCATCGGGCGCTCCAACGTCGGAAAATCGAGCCTGATGAACATGCTGCTCGGGCGCAAAAATCTGGTCAAAACTTCTAAAAAACCGGGAAAAACAGTCCTTCTCAACTACTTCAACGTGAACGATTCCTTCTATTTCGTCGACCTTCCGGGTTACGGTTTCGCGTCACGCTCCAAATCGGAACAGGATCTCTGGCGTGTCGTAATCGAAAAGTACCTCCGGACGAGAAAAAGCCTCGCAGACATCTTTCTTCTCATTGATTCGCGTCACGGAATCCTGCCTAACGACGGGCAGATGATAGAGTTTTTAGATCATTACCGGATTGGTTACACGCCTGTTTTTACGAAGATCGACAAACTTACCAAAACGGAACTTTCGGCAGCAAAACAGAAAAGTCCCGACTCGTTTTTTGCAAGCGCGGTGAACGGAACAGGAAAAGACCAGCTTCTTGATTATGTCGAAAAAATTCTTAAAGGCGGAGAAGGGAAGGAATGATTTTCGCACTGCTTTCGCTCATGTTTTTTTCGCAGGCTGTGCCGCTTGAAACGGTCGTTGCAAGCATGAACAACCGCGCGATAACCTATTCCGAAATTCTGCAGGAAGGTGAACTTCTCAACATCGAGAACAACTTCCCTCCCGAAACGCCGCTTTCCGACGAAATGAAGCAGACGATACTCGAGCTGATATTTTTCAGGATAATCGCATTCGAAGAGGCGCGCGAACACGAAGTCACAGTCGATGAAAAACTTGTCAGGCAGAAAGTCGAAACCTACAGAAAAAACGTCAACATGAAGGCGTTCATCGAAAAATACGAACTTACCGATTTTGAGTTTAAAACTATAATAAAAATGCGGCTCATCACCGACAAAATGACGAACCGCTTTCTTGAGCAGAAATTTCCGAAAGAAAAGCGGATTTCGGAAGAAGAAAAACGAAAAGCCGTGGAAGACTGGAAAAAAAATCTTCTTAAACGGCAGAAACTTATGATTTATCCAATGCCTTAACGGAGATAAAAATGGGAAAAATCATTTCCGTAATCAATCAGAAAGGCGGCGTCGGCAAAACCACGACCGCAGTAAACCTCGCGGCATCGCTCAGCGCGCTTGAGAAAAAAGTGCTGCTTATCGACATGGACCCGCAGGGAAACGCAACTTCGATGAGTTCGATCAAAGAAGAAAACTTCAATACGATCTATGACATGATGGCCGATCCTAACATCAAAGCGGTCTATCCGACGAAACTTCCGTCTTTGAAAGTGATTCCGTGCAATTCGGATCTTACAGGTGCCGAGATCGAGCTTCTTGAAGTCGAAAACAGGGAATTCGTCCTGAAAGAGACGCTTGACAAGCTGAAAAGCAAGTTCGATTTCATAATTATCGATTCGCCGCCTACGCTTAATATCCTCACTGTAAACAACATGGTCGCTTCAGACGGCATAATCATTCCTATCCAGTGCGAATATTTTGCACTCGAAGGTTTGAGCCGGATAAATGAAACTATGAAAGGAATAAAAAAGCTGAATCCCGCAGTCGAAATCTACGGAATCCTTCTTACGATGTACGACAAGCGCGTCAAACTGACATACGAGATCGAAAACGATGTCAGGGAACATTTCGGTGACCTTGTTTTTGAGACGGTCATTCCGCGAAACGTCAGACTGAGCGAATCTCCCAGCTTCGGAATGCCGATAATTCTTTACGATGTCGCATCTATCGGTGCGAAAAAATATCTCGAACTTGCTGAAGAATTCCTCGCAAGAATCAAATAATCGCAGAATCAGGGCAAAAAAAAGCGGTCACACGAAAAATCGCATGACCGCCATCCTGAAAAGGATTTAAAAAACTAGATTAAAGTTCTTTCTTGAAAACAGGTGTCGGTTTGAAAGAAACAGTCTTCGTTGCCGGGATTTTGATTTCCTGACGGGTCTTCGGGTTGATACCCTTGCGAGCTTTTCTTTCGTTTACTTTGAAAGTTCCTACACCGTTAAGGCTGAGTCTTTTCTCAGAAATAACAGTATCCTTAAGGATAGCTGTGAAAACATCGTAAAGCTCCTTAGCCTGATCGTTCGTAAGAGCAACTGATTTAACCGTTTCTTTCATCTTTTTAACGAAATCGGTTTTCGTGGTTGCTACGAGGTACTCTCTTTTTTTCTTTGCTGCTTTTGCCATAAGACTCTCCATAAAAAAGGTTAACAAACAACGCGACATTTTAAGAGAGTCGCAGCGCTTGTCAAATATTTTTCAATAAAATTAAGACGTTTTTTTCACTTTTTTTGTTGTTTTTTTGTATCTTGAGGCACTTTTTTGCATTTTTTGCCGTTTTTTTCGCCCGAAACGGACGGAAAAGCACTTAAACACAACACTTTGATTGAAATCTGTCTGCGGAAAAAATCAGAGAAGAATGTCTATCTTGCTTTCACTGCGTTTCTTTTTTAACCAGGTCTGGAACATTTTTTCGACGTTGCGCTGATAGTAGATGTTCCGCAGCATTTCGTATGATTCGTTGTAAGTCGGCGGATCATGCTTTTCAACTTTGTCAAGTTTTACGATGTGCCAGCCGTAGCGTGTTCTGAAAGGTTCGCTTACTTCGCCTTCCTTCATTTCAGCGAGTCTTTCCGAAAATTCGGGAACCATGTCGCGCGCCGAAAAAGTTCCCAAAGCTCCTCCGTTTGCTGCCGAACCGTCCTGAGAATAGGATTTGGCAGCTTCTGCGAAAGTCGTTTTCCCTTCAGTAACCTCTTTATATATAGCGGTTACGGCATCTTTGATTTCGGCGTCGTTGCTTTCGTTCGCCTGAAGAATGATGTGGGAAGCGGTAAAGTAAAGCTCCGGCTCGCTGCTGAATTCTTTTTCATAGATCTCGCGCAGAGCCCTTTCGTCAACATCCATCGTGACGATTATCCGTTTTTTCAGTTTGAGGAGCAGAAGCTGTTCTCTCAGAACTTCGTTGCGGTAAGTTTCAAACGACATATTGCTTTTGGAAAGTTCCTGCTCGAACTGCTCGCGCGTCATCCTGTTCTGCGTCAGAACCGAATCTACCGCGGCATCGAGTTCGTCATCCGGAACTTTGATGTCGAGCGCTTCGGCTTCCTGCTTTGAAATAGCGTTGTTGATGAGCTGGTCGATGAGTTTGTCCTTTCTTTCAAGTACGGCCTGGGTCTGTACGCTTGCCGGATCGTCGAAACGCAGCAGTTTTTTGCAGTCGTAAATCGTGTAAACCTTGCCGTTCACGCGGACAACCATCTTGTTCAGAAGCTGTTCTCCTGCAAAAACAGATGAAAATAAGATGAAAGTAAAAAATAGAACGAGACCTTTTTTCATAAGGCTATTGTTTTTTTACCGGTTTGCCGAGTTTGATTTTTACGTTCGGATTCTGCTCTGCAGGTTCACCGCCGTTCTTTTGGATTTCTTCCTGCTGCTTTTTCAACTGCTCAATCTGTTCTTTTGTGAAGAGCGGTTTCTGCAGTTTTGCTCTCTGCTGCTGATTTTTGTCGAAGCTCTCGGAAGCATTTTTAGCATTTTCTGAAGTGGAGATTTCGATGGCAAGAGCAGCTTCTTTGTCGAATTTGAAACCGAGTTCCTTTTTGTAGTTTTCGATCATATCGTTGTAAGCCGTTTTTCTCTTTTCGGTTTTGAGAGTGTTCTCGATGTTTGCCTTGACATCTTCGAAAGTCTTTTCGATTTTGTCTTTTTTGCCGGTCAGTTTGATAACGTGGAAACCGAACTGTGATTCAACCGGTTTGCTGATGTCGCCGACATTCTGAAGTGCGAAAGCGCCGTCGCTGAACTCTTGAACCATTTTGCCGCCTTCTTCGGTTCTTTCGAAATATCCGAGATCGCCGCCTCTTTTCTTGGAACCTTCGTCTTCGCTGTATTTTTCGGCGAGTTTTGCGAAACTTCCCATATCTTTAGCGCTTTTTTCAGCTTCTTCGGCAACTTTTTCAGCAAGTTTTTTTGCAGCTTCCTTGTCTCTCGAATCGGTTATTTTGATGAGGATGTGGCTTGCTTTTACCTTTTCCGGAGTGTTGAAGGTGTTTTTGTTTTCTTCGTAGTACTTCTTCATCTCGTCTTCGGAAATTTTGAGGCTTTCCTCGATCTGGATTTTCATTTTCGTGCCGCTGTAATATCTTGCGATCGTGTTTTTGACCTGAGAAAGAAGGATCGGATCGTTAAGCGCGCCGTCTTTTATAGCTTTCATTGCGACAAGTTCGCCTTCCGTGATTTTTGTCATAAGCTCTTCCTTTCTTTCCGGCGTATTGTAGCGGGCTTTGAGATAGTCGTTAAGATTGTCGGCATAAGCCTTTATATATTTTTCACTGAGTTTTACACCGCCGAACTCGGCAATAGTTTTTCCGCCTTCACTCGGATAAAGTTCCACTTTTCCGGCATCGTTGCAGCAACCCGAAAAAGCCGCCAGCAGAGCAACCAAAACAACAACTAACAATTTTTTCATAACAACCTCCTTAAAATACAAAAAACTTTCCGTCAGAAACGGAAAAAACGCATTATTAAAGCCAAATCACGATTTAAGTCAAGAAGCTGCAGAAAAACAGCGTAATCACTTTAAAACTTGACATTCGGACTTTTCTGAATATAGTGCACCGGTTTTTGGTTCCGTGAGACTTAAATTTATGAATGGAGGATATTTTGGCTCACCACAGATCGGCAAAAAAAAGAATTAGAACAAGTGAAAAAAGAAGACTTTACAACCGTTCTATCAAATCAAGAGTAAAAACTTTCTCGCATTACTTCGAAACAGCGGCTGAAACTGCTGAAAACAAAGAAGATGCAGTTGCAAAACTTAATACCGCTATAAGCGAGATCCAGAAAGCTGCAAGCAAAGGCGTTCTTCACAAAAACACCGCTGCAAGAAAAGTTGCAAGACTTGCTCGTCAGTTCAACAGATCTTTTTCAAAATAAGATTTGAATTACTCTCTTATACTTCAAAATATTTCTGAAATTTTTATCGCAGAAGATTTGTCTCCCGTTTTGAAAGGTCCGCATCTTCTTATTGCGGCTGACGAAAACGGAAAAATCTCTTTTGTCGGAAAAAGTGAGGATTTCAGAAAAACAGAGCCCGGTTTCGAAACAAAATTCAAAGACGTCATCGTTGATGCAGGGAACAAAGCAGTTTTCCCGGGACTTGTCGACAGCCACACGCACCTTGTTTTCGCGGCGACACGTGAAGACGAATTCGCGATGAAATCAAGAGGTGCGACTTACGAAGAGATCGCGGCGGCGGGCGGCGGGATAATCAACAGCACCGTAAAAACGAAAAAAGCGTCGCTCGAAGAAATCGTCGAGCAGGCTTCAAAACGCCTTTCCCAGCTTGTTTCCTACGGCGTCACGACTGTCGAGATAAAATCGGGTTACGGGCTTGACACCGAAAGCGAACTCAAACTTCTCACGGCAATCGCGGAACTCAAAAAACGCTTCCCGGTTGAGATAGTTCCGACTTTCCTCGGCGCCCACGCCTATCCGCCCGAATTCAAAAACGATCACGAAGGCTACATAAATCTCATAAACAACGAGATGCTGCCTGAAATAAAGGCGCGTAATCTGGCTGAATTCGCCGATGTCTTCTGCGAAGAAGGCTATTTCTCGCTCAAAGAGACTGAAAAGCTGATGTTGAGAGCAAAAGAACTCGGTTTCGGGCTCAAACTCCACGCCGATGAATTCCACTCTCTCGGCGGAACAGAACTTGCTGCCGAAATGGGAGCCGCGTCAGTCGATCACCTTGAGGCAATAAGCGATCTCGGCATTAAAAAACTTGCAGAAAACGGCGTTGTGGCGGGCGTTCTGCCGATAACTTCGGTATTTTCGCGCCTTCCTTTCGCTCCTGCCCGCAAAATGGCTGAAAACGGCGTCACTGTCGCTCTTGCGACCGACATGAACCCGGGAAGCTGCATGTGCGGATTTTTACCGCTCGCTGCAAGTTTAGGTGCCACTCAGCTCAAACTCAGCGTCGAAGAATCCCTCAAAGGAATCACCATAAACGGCGCGAAGTCGCTCAAAAGAGATAAAACAAAAGGCTCGATCGAAGTTGGCAAAGACGCTGACATCGTCATTATGGATTCATCAAGCGTCGCCTACCCGATATACCACTTCGCACACAACCACTGCGAAAAAGTTTTCGTCAAAGGCAGAAGAATCGTCGGATAAAATCCGGAAAAGGTGTATAGGCTGAGAAAACAAGATTTTTTTCTCACCTGCTTGCCTGTATAGTATTCTCAGACGTTTTCCAGCTGCACTTCCACACTGCCATTGGATGCTGTTTTATCCTTGACAGAATTTGTGCATCATCAAACAGCAGATCTGGTTTATATTTTCCTCTGGTAAATTCTGCCCAGAACGACAAATTGTCTTCCGGCAGAAGAATTTCTCTTAAATAGTCTCCGACCTCTTTCTGCGCTGCCGGCAGATCGAAGTGCTCATCCCTCCGTAAAACCGGTATTAATTCTGTTTTTATCTTCTGTGCTGATATTTTGCCTATTCCGCTAAAGTCAAAATGCTTTGGCACAGTTTCCGATGTAATAGCAGCATAAAATGTGATGCATTTTTTGAACATGTCTTTTCGGGATTCATCAAATGGTTCGTATTTTTGCATATTGAACATGTCGTAGAGGTCACGTGCAGCCGATCTGTTCAACAGTGCGACACTCTTTGCCGAGAATATCTCTATCGGATGGAGACTAAGCACCGTAAGCTTTTTTTCTTCCCAAGGCAGTTTCACGACTCTGCGGGAAACAGGAAATACATGGCACCGAAGCATATAATTGATTTCAATTTTTAGATTGTCCTTCATCCCTCCTGCATTTACATATTCGAATACCAAAGAATCCAAAGCATGATACTGTTTTGACTTTGGGCTGAGATTATATCCCGACGCGGTCATATATTTGCGAATATGGTCGTTTACCTGTTCACGTTCCAACAGCATGATTTCTCTTGACACGTTTTTGGAGAAATCCATATCAATATCCACTGATAAGCGAGGGAGGTCGAATATAGTCAGATTGATTGCTGTCCCGCCCTTGAGCGCAAGACTGCCCGAGAGCAGAGCATCGCTTTCCATAAAAGAAAGTACGTCTGCAAGGCGGCATACCTTCTCAAAGGTATCCCTGACAAAACCCAGTTCTTTCGATTGTCTGCCAAGCGATATGCGGTCAAACTGCATTGAAATCGACCCCCACCTTGTCAACGAGTTTCTTCAGTTCTTTTGGTGCATAAAGCATCCATTTTTCATGAAATATAAAATCATCCTGCTTGTCGAACAGATACGTTTTGCTGGCAGATATCTGCGTTGCGCATTTTTTGAAGAAAGCGTCCGACAACGACATGTCGTCCTTGTATGCCTCAAGAATATATCCAGCTTTCTGATAAAGTTGTCCACGCCCGTATATTTCCAACGCTTCAAGGAGTTTTTTTCCATCAAGCGAAGGGATCAGGGCAAGACACCGCATCAGTTCCTCCAAGCCGCCTATCCTCGTAAAATCAGCTATGCTGTCTACCACTGTTCGTTCAAGAGAAGTGACACGCACTCCGATTTTTGTTTCCTCGATACCTGTATTGCCTCGCCATACTACAGGCTGGTAGCTCAGCCCGTTGTAGTCAAACGGACGCACTTTCTTCTCCGTTCCGAAATACACATCATAAAACACTTGATTTGAATATCCGTAAAACTCAAACGCGCTGTGGTGGGATATATAAGCATCGTCAGATATGCGTGATGCTATTTGAAAACGGGTTGGGATCGGTTGCTCTGTTTCCATGCTGACGACAGCATACAAGTTGCGCCGTACCCGCTCGATATATCCTTTTTTGAGATAGTTTTTTATCTGCCACTGCGCTGCGCTTTCAGAACCCGTGATTTGAAGCATGTCGCTGTGGGTGAAGCAACGCAAGGCGACCAATTCCTTGTAAAGATCCATTGTAAACCCTCTTTCATTTTTATATTAGCACAAAACAAGAGAAAATACAACTATTTTGAGCAAAATTAAAAATTCGACTCCGCAAATTTTTCCGCTTATTTCAACTTATTCCTCTAATTGGTAAAGACGCTGACCTCGTCATCATGGATTCTCCGAGCGTCGCCTACCCGATATATCACTTCGCTCACAACCACTGCGAAAAAGTTTTCGTCAAAGGAAAACAGATCCTCTAGATTTTCCCTATTACACTTGAAATAATATTTTTTAAAAATATAAGGTTGCAGTTGTTTTTTTTGTAATTGGAGGAAAAATGCAGGAGCGTCTTGGAATTGATATCGGTTCGACATTCATCACCGTTTTTTCGCAGAATAAAAATAAAGTCGTTTTCCGTGCGAGACACAGCGGAAAAATATCGGAATCGCTGAAAAAGATTTTTGCAGATACGGATAGTGATACTTTAGTCCGTTTTACGGGAAAAACGGCTGCCGAATTTTCAGGAGTTGTCAAAGACCTCTGCATTTCAGAGGCTGAGGCGATAAACGCGGCACTCAAAAATGAGAAATTTTTTGACGGATCAGATTTTGCGATAATCAGTATCGGTGCATCGTCGCTCAAAAAATATGTGATAAAATCGGGTACGATTTCAGATATTTCGTCAAATTCGCTATGCGCTTCCGGAACAGGGCTTTTTCTGGAAGAGCAGGCTGAAAGGCTTTCCATCGACCTTGAAAACATGCCGCCGCTTGAGATAACCGATCCGCCGTCGGTTGCAAGCAGATGCACCGTTTTTGCAAAAAGCGATCTCATTCACCATCAGCAGGAAGGACGCACGAAAGACGAAATGTGGGCGGGGATGTGCCGCGCGCTCGTCATTTCGGCGACGAACACACTTTTCAAAGGGCTTGAAATCAAAGGAAACTTCCTTCTTATCGGCGGAGTCAGTCTGAATAAAGAGGTCGTCCGCTGGTTCAGGACCCTTTTCCCGACTTCCGAGTGGCTCGTTCCCGAGTTCAGCGAAGCCTTTGTGGCTAAAGGAGCTACTGAGAGTGCATGCATAAAAATTGCAGATATCGATCCCGATAAATTTTCTCATTCCGCAAATTTTGAAAAGATGCCGCCGCTCACGCTGAAAAAAAGCATTTACCCGCAGTTTACAGAGCCGACTCTTGATGACGAAAACAACGAAATAAGGATCCACAAGGCAAATTACCGCGAAATTCCCGAAGCAATTCTCGGCATGGATATCGGTTCAACAAGCACGAAGATCGCTCTGCTTGACCTCAAAGGAGAGCCGATTTTAGACATTTACAGAAAAACGGGCGGAGACCCCGTAAATTCGGCGAAAAAGCTCTTCAAAGCCTTGTATTCGCTCATAGATCCTGAAAAAACGACGGTACGCGCATTCGGAACGACCGGCTCCGGCAGAAAACTTTCCGGTATAATTTTCGGTGCCGATGCGATAATAAACGAGATCACAGCTCACGCAAAAGGAACCGCTTCGATATTCCCGGAAGTCGAAACGATTTTTGAAATAGGCGGTCAGGACGCAAAATTCATAAGACTTTCGCACGGTTTCGTGACCGATGTCAACATGAACTACGTCTGCGCGGCAGGCACTGGTTCTTTCGTCGAGGAACAGGCGAGAAAGCTCGGAATCCCGATAAATCTTGCAGGAAAACTCACAGAACACGTTGCTCCGCCAGTAACGAGCGACCGCTGCACAGTCTTTATGGAACAGGATATCCGTGCACTTCTGCAGCAGGGTTTTGACAAAAACGAAGTCCTTGCTGCAGTCCATTACTCAGTTGTCAAAAACTATCTCAACAGAGTCGTAGGAAACCGCAAAATCAGCAAGGACAAAATATTCTTCCAGGGTGCAACGGCGCGTAACAAAGGGCTTGTTGCGGCATTCGAAAACCTTTTGGGAGTTGAGATAGTAGTTTCTCCCTTCTGTCACGTCATGGGCTGCATCGGCGCGGCTCTGGCGGCTTTTGAAGAAGTCTCTGCAACCGGCGAAACAAAGAAATCTGCATTCAGAGGCGCTGAGGCGGCAACTATCGAAGTAACGTCAAGGACTGAGACATGCAAACTCTGCAGTAACTTCTGCAGGATCAACCACATTTCCGAAAAAGGCGGCAGAGAATCGTCGTGGGGTTACGGCTGCGGCAGAGACCCCGAAACACCGGTCAGAAAGGAAATAAAAGAGTTCGAGCTTATAAAACACAGAAATTCATCATTTTTCAAAAACTTTCTCACGGAAAAAGAGTCGATCGGAAAAGTGGGGATCCCGCTTGCAGTCTCAAGCTGGACCTTCCTTCCGCTCTGGAAAAAGATGTTCTCGCTTTTGAATATCGAAACCGTCGTTTCTGCTACTCAGACGACGCATGAAATAAAAGGGCTTTCCTCAAAATATTCGGCATCGGATTTCTGTTTTCCGGTCAAAACGTCAATCGGTCACACGCTCGATCTGACGAACAAAAATCTGCCGGTTTTCTTCCCGACACTCATTTCGGCGGGCGACAACGTAAAAACGGCTATCAGCTTCTTCTGCCCTTACGTCCAGAGCAACCCGTCGATAATTTCGACCGTTATGGAAAAGAACGGGCTTGATCCGAAGACAAAAATAATCGATCCCGTCATCGATTTCAGAATGCCGGATGACAAAAACGGAACGCTTATTTTCAAGGCACTTGAGCCCTTCTTCCCGTCACTCAAGGAAAGACAGGTCCGCAAGGCATGGAAAGAGGCGCGAGATTACTACAGAAGCGAAACTACAAGGCTTATCGATGAAGGTGAAGCGCTCCTTAAAAACGCGCAGAAATCAAACAAACCGCTGTTCCTGCTTGTCGGTCGTCCGTACAACCTTTACGACAAAGGGATAAACCTCGGAATTCCTGAAACTATCGCGGGAATGGGTTTCAACGTCCTTCCGATCGACATGATGAAGATAAATGTCGGCTCGCTGGCTGATACCAACTACTGGAATTTATTCTGGAATTACGGTCAGAAAATCATCGCGGCGCTGAAACGGGCGAAAAAAGAAGAAAATGTTTTTCCAATATACCTCACCAACTTCTCATGCGGCCCAGACAGCTTCATTCTTTCGTTTGCCGAAAACGAAATGAAAGGAAGACCCATGCTTATTCTGGAACTTGACGAACATGACAGCGACGGCGGATATCTCACACGAATAGAAGCTTTCATCGATGTCGTCAAGGGGTACATGAAAAACAGGGAAAAACCGAACGAGCAGCCGCTTCCCGATATTTATCTTGCAAATAAAGGACTCAAACCCGGGAAGATATGGATTCCGCCTATGCACATGGGAACTCCTCTTTTCGCCGCGGCATTCCGCGCTTTCGGCTACGATGCGCAGGCTATCCCGCTTGAAACGAAGCACGATCTTGTCACCGGAAAAAAATATGTCAGAGGTCAGGAGTGTCTGCCGATGATCCTCACCCTGGGTGCTTTTCTGAATCAGGTCAAAAAAGAGCCTGGAAAACAGCACACTTTCTTCATGCCATCTTCGGAAGGACCGTGCAGACTGGGGCAGTACAACATGCTTGAGCGCATCGCCTTCGAGCATCTGGGGCTTGACAACATCGATATTCTTGCTCCTTCAAGCATAAATTCGTATCAGGGAGTAGAAGAACAGCTCAGAAGATACCTGATGCATTCAGTAATCACGAGCGACGTGCTTATGAAAATGTCGACAAGAACAAGACCTTACGAAAAAACGAAAGGCGATGTCGATGCTTTTATTGAAAAAGCTATGAAAACCTTGGAAAAAGTCTTCGAGCAGAAGAAAAATCCGCTTCCTGTTGTTGAAGAACTTGCTTCGGAAATCAGCAGGATCCCGCGCTACAGCGGGAAGAAGCCGCTTGTCGGAATAGTCGGTGAAATATACGTCAGAAGCAACGCCTGTGCGAACGGAGATCTTATCCGTGTAATCGAAGAAAACGGCGGCGAGGCTTGGCTTGCTCCGCTTTTCGAGTGGCTCATCTACACTGTCTGGGTTCAGGATTTCATGGCGAAACAGAAGGCGTTCTCCCTTTTCGGAAGAGGCGAATCGCTCATCAAAAACCTTTACGTCTCACACTTCGATGATGCATACTACAAAGCGGCTGACAAGATACTACACGACAGACGCGAACCCTCGATAAAAGATACTCTCGAAGATGGAATGAAGTATCTCCATCCCGAATTCGTCGGTGAGGCGATCCTTACAGTCGGACGCGCGGTCGAATTTGTAAAACAGGGTGCTTCGATGATCGTAAACGTAGCTCCTTTCGGCTGCATGCACGGAACTATCACCGATTCGATCTTCCAGGAAATAAAGAACACTCTCAATATTCCGATAGTTTCTCAGTTCTACGACGGAGATATCGACATAAACGACAGAGTTGCCAACATCCTCAGAATGAGAAAATAAAGTTTGCGTTCTTAATGGTGAAAGCGTGAAAAAGCGGCACTACAAGTGGTATTCGGCGACTTACAGGCTGAATGAAAAAATCGAAAGAAAGTTCACTTCAGCAGGAAAAGTGCTCGTTTTATGCGCGTTTGCCCTTGTTTTTTTCGGTTTGAACACTCATTCGAGTATGCTTTTCGTCGTTTTTGCCGCCTCTCTTGCACTCCTTATTACCGATGCGGTATCGCTTGCGTTCAAATCTTTCGCCTTTGAGTTCGAAAGGTTTCTGCCGGAGTGCGCGTCAAGGGGAAAAGAGGTGAAATATCCTGTGATAATGCGGGCAAAAAGTGACAAGGCGGATTTCGAAAATCTTTTTTATTCCGAAGTTCCGGCTGCTCCGATACCCACTTTTGAAGTTTTTTCAGCGACGAAAGAGCCGGGCGAAGAGAAGCGCAACGCCTTTGACCGGAAGATGGGTTACTACCGCTGGAAGTGGCTGATCGATAAAAACTGCGGCGGAAAATATGAAGAATTTGCCGTTACAGGCAGGAAAACCGACGGCGGGATCCTGTTTGACGCCTCTTTTGTGCCCGACAGACGCGGAAAAATCGCTTTCGAAGGCGCATACATCTTTCACAAAGGGATCTTCGGGCTTTTGAAAAGAGGAAAAATCGTTCCGAATCCCGGTAGTTTTCTTGTTCTTCCCGAAATAAAGGAGTCGTTTGAAATTCCCGAAACCGAAGGGGATTCGGTAAATGAAAAAAACGAAAAAACTCGCGAAATGCAGGAAACGGGAAGCGGTTTCGAGCTGAAATCTCTCCGCGATTTCGTTCCGGGTGATTCGATAAGGAACATTCACTGGAAATCGAGCGCAAAAAGCGGAGAGCTGCGTACAAAAGAGTTTTACAAAGAGGTCGATTCGGGTTCTGTCGTTTTTGTCGACAATTTTTTTGAAGAGCACTACAGCGAAGATTTTGAAGAAGTCCTTTCGGCGGCGGCTTCGCTTTTGAACGCGATGGAGCGGGAGGAAAATCTTCCGCAGATTCTTTTTTTAGGCAGGGAATCTCATGAAATTACCGACAGCTCGAAAAAAAGTTTTTCAAATGCCCTCTCTACGCTTGCTCTTGCTGAAAACGATGCCGGAAACAAATTCGAAAACTGCCTCGAAACCCTTTTTGAAGCAGGGCGGGGCGCCTCAACGATCTTCTTTTTCACTTCAAAATACGACGAAGCGAGAAAAAAGGCTCTGAAAACGCTTGCCCTCCTTGGCTGCGGCATGAGAATTTTTTATGCAGGAAACGCTGAAAGCGAGGCAGAGCTTGGCCGTTACGAAACAAAAATAGATTTTCAATAACTTTTTAAGGCGGAAAAATGGATACCGGAATTTTTAACTACGAACTTCCCGAAGAGCTGATAGCGGACGATCCGGCAGCGCGCGGAACGGGAAAAATGATGGTTCTCGACAGAAGTAAGAATTCTATAACACACTCCGATTTCAGCGCGATAACCGATTATATCGACGGAAATACGACTGTCGTTTTCAATTCGACGAAAGTCATTCCTGCGCGTATTTTCGGACAGAGGTCAAGCGGCGGAAGAGTAGAATTCCTGCTTCTTAAGGCGCTGCAGAACGGATTGTGGCAGGTTATGGTCAAGTGTTCGAAACACATTGACAAAGGAGAAGTCGTTTCGTTTCCGCACGGACTTACGGCCGAACTTACTTCAAGAAACGAGCAGTTTGCGGAAGTCAGATTTTCCGAAAACAGTGAAAAACTTTTGGAATATCTCGACAAATTCGGCGACATTCCGCTTCCTCCCTACATTTTGAAAAGGCGCAACGAAAAGCACAGCAGACCTGACGATAAAGAAAAGTACCAGACTGTTTATGCTGAAACTGCCGGTTCTGTCGCGGCACCGACTGCCGGGCTTCATTTCAGCCGCGAAATAATCGAAAAAATCCGCGAAATCACGGGCGGCCACGTTGAAAACGTCGTTTTGGATGTAGGTCTCGGAACATTTCTTCCGGTAAAAAGCGAAAAGGTCGAAGAACACACTATGCACAAGGAACATTTCGTGATCGACGGAGCGACCGCTGCCAGACTCAATGCGGACAAGGCTGCGGGAAGAAAAATCCTTGCTGTCGGAACGACGACAGTCAGGGCTTTGGAGAGTGCGGCTGTAGATTCCGGCAGGATCGAAGCGTGCGACAAGGAGACGGGAATTTTTATTTATCCGGGATATGAATTCCGCTTTACCGACCGCATACTTACGAACTTTCACCTTCCGTGCAGCACTCTGCTTATGATGATTTCAGCGTTTGCCGGACGCGAATTCGTCATGAACGCATACAAAGAGGCAGTCGAAAACAGATACCGTTTTTATTCTTACGGCGATTCGATGCTCATTCTTTAGCAGGAATTTTTTTTGATACATATCTGCCTTTACAAATCAGCATTTGTTTTATTTATTTCAAAAAATCTCGGTTTTTTGTTTATTTTTTGTTGACTTGAATCTGCTAAACTCTATAATTTCCTGTTTTTTTCCAAGGCTCTTTTAACTCATTATTTTTAATAGGAGGTCACAATGACTTATTTACCGCTTTCCTACTTGCTCGGTTCAAGAGCGAAAGTAGACATCATCAGAATTCTCGTCAACAGACAGAATTACACCGGCAGAAAAATCGCCGTTCTCAGCAGCACGAATCCTAACTCAAACAAAAAAGCTCTCGATTTCCTTATCGAAACCGGTCTTGTTTTGAGAGAACAGGTCGGCAACGCTTATCATTATAATCTTAACGACAAGCATTTCCTTTACGAGCCGATCACGACGCTTTTCAAGGAAGAAGAAAAAACCATCAACAAAATCATGAAGTGCGGCGCGGCTTTCATCGAAGAGTTTGCTCCGAAAACGCTTGCAGGTTTTGTTACTTACCTTAGAAGCAGTGTCGTTCTTACGGTTCTTGCACACTCTTTCCCTGCAAAAGATCTCAGCGACTATATTTATGGAAAAACCGGTTTCAGAATTCTCGTAAAAGTTATTGACACGATAACTCTCAACGAAAAATCGGTTACCGATTACGCTGAAAAAGTTTATTTCTGGAACAACTACAAATCGATCGTAAAGATGCTTGATTCCAGAAATGTTGTTAAAACTTTCTTTAACTTCTAAGGTTTGGAGGCAACTATGAGCAATAAAAACATCAACGTTCTTATCATTGACGACGAAGAGAGTATTCTTTCCAGCCTCCGCAGACTTCTCGAAGACAAAGGCTACAACGTCGTTACGAACAGCAATCCTGCTGCAGCTATTGAATACATGAGAAACAACATCGTTCACATCGCCCTTGTCGATATCACCATGCCGAACATGGACGGTCTTTCCGCTCTCAGCATGATGAAAGAGGTCAACGGTCTTACTCAGATCATCATGATGAGCGCTTACGCTACGACGGACAGAGTTATCGCTGCTCTTGAAAACGGCGCAAACGATTTCCTTCTCAAACCGTTCAACAACCTCGAACACGTTGTTTCGATCGTTGAAGAATCGGAAAAGAAGCTGATCCGCTGGCAGGGTGTAATTAAACAGCTTGGAGCACTTTAATTGACTATTTACCCGCAGGCAAGACTCACTCAACTGCCTATACAGGATATAGATTTTCCTTCCTCTTTCGCTGCCGATTTTGTCTCTGAGTTCGTCAAAGCGTGCGAGCTCGACAATTCCGGCAGCGAAATTTATCACAGCTGGAAAGTCTGCATCATGGCGTGCAGAATAGGCAAAAAGCTTAATCTCGACAAAAATTCGATGAAAGAGCTGTTTTTTGCCTCTCTGCTTCACGATATCGGCGGAGTCATGGTGGGAGGCCACGTAATCGACCTTCTGACCCAGATTCCCGATGTTTACGGTCAGAAGAGCAATTTCCGTATTTTTGTCCATCCGCACAGAGGCGAAACGATACTCAGCACTTTCCCGACTTTCAGAAATATCAGCGAGATCGTCGGAACGCATCACGAGTTTTACGACGGCACCGGTTTTCCTAAAGGTCTGAAAGGCGATAAAATACCGCTCTGCTCGCGCATAATCAGAGTGGCTGACGCGGTTGAAATAGCGGCTCAGGTTCATTCCGTGGACGATCCCGATGAAATCATCTCGCTTCTCGGAATTTTTTTAGAAGAAGAGTTCGACCCTGAAATTTATAAAATTTTCGTTGACCTTGTTAAAAACGAGGCGCTTTTTGACGCGGTTAAAAGCAGTGAAGCTGTCGAAAAAAGCATGGCGGAGCTGAAAAAAGAGATGACGGATCACCATCTGCTTTCTTCGCCCGATACTCTCAACCGCTTTTTCAAAATGGTGGCATCGATTGCCGACAATCTGACTTCGTCCGAATACAACCACTCTCTGCGTGTTGCAGAACTTTCGGTTCAGATGGCTTACCTGATGAAACTTAACGAAAGCGAGATTCTGGCTATCCGCTGGGCTTCGTTCCTGCACGACATCGGCAAACTCGCCGGAAACCGCTCGGTTTACCGCAAGCGCGAAAAACTTACCGAAGAAGAGTGGCTGAACGTAAAGGCACATCCGCAGAGAAGCTACGACATACTCAACAAAGTCGCCGGCATGGATAAGATTGCCTACTACGTTCTTTATCACCACGAAAATCAGGACGGTTCGGGCTATCCCGAAGGTCTTAAAGGCGAGAAAATCCCTCTTGCTTCCAGAATAATGCACGTTGCTGACGCATACGACGCAATCACTTCAAACCGTCCTTACCACAGAAAAAAACAGCAGGAAGAGGCTTTGAGCGAACTGAAAAAGAACGTCAACAAGCAGTTCGATCCGAATGTCGTTGAAGTTTTTTCCAAATTTCTGATGTCGTAGAGCTTTTCTTATAGCAAAAATCTTGCCGTCATCTTTTTTGGCATTATAATTTTCCGTTTTTTTGACGGGTGGCTTATGAGTTCTTCCTTGAAGATACAGCAGCAGCAGAATCTGGTTCTTAAAACCGATCTCAGAATGACTCTGCAGATGCGTCAGAGCATTGAGATGCTGCTCAAAAACCAGTTCGAGTTGCGCGAAATGATTCTTGAAGAAGTTTCGGAAAATCCGTTTCTCGAAGTCGAAGACTGGGGTGACGGCATTCAGGAAGAACCTGTTCCGCAGCACGGTGAAGAAGCCGAAGCCGCCGACACGAAGAGTTTTGATGTAACTGTTCCGCTTCAAATCAACGACAATTCAGCCGACATGAGTTCGATTCTCGCAGATTTCGACTGGGAGCAGATACGGGAAACTTCATCGAACAATTTCGGTGAGACCAACCTCAAAAAATCGAACGATATTCCCAACGATTTCAACTTTGAAAATACGGTTCCGGCAGAAGAGAGTTTTGCCCAGTCGCTCGACTTCCAGATTTCAGTTTCGTCTTATCCTGAAAGCCTGAAGGATGTCCTCATTTACATGGCTTACAACCTCGATGCGAGAGGTTTTCTTGCCGACAGCGACGAGGATATCGCCCTTCAGATAGCGACTGATGTCGAAACTGTGGCGAAGGCGAGGGAAATCCTTAAAAATTTCGAACCTTTGGGCTGCGGATGCCGCAATTTCCCCGAATATCTGAGATTCATTTTTATAGAGCACGGTTCGGTCGATATTCCCGAAAAATTTGAAAAATCTGTCCACCGCCTTTTTGAAGACGAGACGATGCTCGATCTTCTCGTAAAGAAAAATTTCGATGCGCTCTGCGGAAGTCTGGGTATTACGCAGTCTGAACTTACTGAACTTCTGCTTTTCTTCAGAAGCGGCGTCGCCTCTCCCTATCCCGCGTTCGGTTACGAGCAGGAACGGACTGAATACGTCAAAGCCGATCTCATGGTTTTCATGCGTGAAGGCGAGCCGGTGATTTATATCGACGACAAAATGCTGCCGACGGTAATTCTCAAAACCGAGCTCTTCGAAGACAACATGAAAAACGTCAAAAGCCGCAGCGAAAAGCACTTCATGCGCGAAAAATACAAAAACGCGGAGTGGATAATCAAGTCGGTGAGTGACCGAAACCGCACGCTTTATCAGGTCGCGGCAAGCATTTTCTCGCATCAGAAAGCGTTTCTGGAGCATGGTGACAAATTTTTGAAGCCGCTTACCCTGAAAGATGTTTCGGATGACATCGGACGTCACATTGCGACGGTTTCAAGACTTACCAACGGCAAGTATGCGCAGACTCCGCACGGAATTTTCGAGCTGAAATACTTCTTCGTAAAGCAGGTAAACGACAACCTGACGACAAACAAAAGGCTTGAGCAGAAAATCGTCGAGATAATCGAAGGGGAAAGCCGCGAAAATCCTTACAGCGACGATGACATCGCCCACATTTTAAGCAAGGAAGGGATAGAAGTCGCACGCAGAACCGTTGCAAAATACCGCTCGAAAATGAATATCCCGCTTGCAAGGGAGCGCAAAAGAAACTACCAATTCGAAGTCGGGAGCTGATTATGTGCAAAATAGGAAAATTTCTGAAAAAAGAGCTTGTCGCCTGTCATGCCGGCATAAAAACGAAGGAAGAACTTTTTGAATATATCGCCGAAAACGTTGAAAAGTGCGCCGGGATCTCAAAAGATTCTGTCCTTAAAAGTCTGACGGAGCGCGAAACTTACGGCTCAACTGGTATCGGCAAAGGTGTGGCAGTTCCGCACTGCCGGATAAAAGGCTCGAAAGAAGTCGTAGTACAACTCATTTCGCTTGCAGAGCCAATGCCTTACGGAAGCAGCGACGGCGAAGACGTGAGCCTTGTTTTCACGCTGATAGTGCCTGAGGGGAACAATCTGCTTTACCTCAAGCTGATAAGCCAGATCTCGGTTTTATGCAGCAATGCCAAAATACGCGCAGGGCTCATTGCGGCGAATGATCCCGAAAAAATGATTGGTTTGATCTCAAATTTATAGGAGGAAATTATGGTTTTCAGAGTTGAAGTCGGTTTGAACGAAGATGTGAAGGACGCTCAGGGTTTGACTTGGAAAAGAAGGATCGAGACAGATCTCGGAATCAAAACGGTCACCGATGTCAAGATGCTCAAGGTATATCTCATCGACTGCGAGGATGTGACTCAGCAGCAGGTTGCGGCGTTTGCGTCGGAAGTTCTTGCAGATCCGATAACCGAAGTTTTCGAAACGCGCGAAGTTCTGGCAGACAACTACTCTTTCGACTGGATCGTCGAGACGGGCTACCTTCCGGGTGTTACCGACAACGAAGGAAAAACGGCTCTCTGGGGACTCAAGACATTCCTCGGCCACATCGGTGAAAACGACATGGTCTTCTCCGGCAGAAAGTATCTCATAAGCGGAAAAATCAGCGAAGACGAGATCAAAAAAATCGCGTCGGACCTGCTTGCAAACGGTGTCATCCAGCGCTATTCGATACTCAGCGCGAAACAGTGGGCGAAAGGGCAGAGAATAGGCAACGCTGTTCCGAGAGTCGTTGACAAAACTGCTCCGACCGTTGAAAAAATGGCGCTCGACGTTTCTGACGAAGACCTGATGAAGATTTCAAAATCGCGCGTTCTGGCACTCAATATCGATGAAATGAAGGCGATACGCGACTATTTCAGACGCGAAGACGTCATCAAAGAGAGAATTGCTCACGGAATGTCGGCTGAAGCTACCGACTGCGAAGTCGAAGTTTTCGCGCAGACCTGGAGCGAACACTGCAAACACAAAATTTTTGCGGCAGATATCAGATACGAAGACAAAAACGCAGAGAAAAATGAGGAGATTCACTCGCTCTACAAATCGTGCATCAAAAAGACGACGATGGATATGCTTGAGAGCAAACCGTGGATAAAATCAGTCTTCGACGACAATGCCGGCATCGTCCAGATCGACGACGACACACTTTTTGCGATGAAGGTCGAGACCCACAACTCTCCGAGCGCACTTGACCCGTACGGCGGCGCACTCACCGGAATCGTCGGCGTAAACCGCGACATCATCGGCTGCGGAATGGGCGCGAAACCGATACTTAATACCGATGTTTTCTGCTTTGCAAGCCCGTTCTTCCGCGGTGAGATCCCTGAAAAACTTCTCCATCCCGGCAGGATTTTCAGAGGTGTCCACAGAGGCGTCAAAGACGGCGGCAACGAAAGCGGAATTCCGGTAGTAAACGGCTCCATCTACTTCGACAACAGATACCTCGGCAAACCTTTAGTCTTCTGCGGAACGGGCGGACTCATGCCGATGGAACTCAACGGCAAACCCTCCTGGAAAAAAGAGGCTAAAGCAGGTGATCTCATCGTCATGTCGGGCGGCAGAGTCGGAAAAGACGGCATCCACGGCGCGACCTTCAGCAGCGAGGAACTTCACGAAGGAAGCCCCGTCACGGCAGTTCAGATCGGTGACGCGATCGTTCAGAAAAGAATGCTGGATTTCATTCTCGAAGCGCGCGACAAAGACCTTTTCAACGCTATTACCGATAACGGCGCGGGCGGACTCAGCTCGAGCGTAGGCGAAATGGCGCAGGATACAGGCGGCGCGAGAATAAACCTTGAAAAAGTTCCGCTCAAATATCAGGGCCTGCAGCCGTGGGAAATCTTCATTTCGGAAGCTCAGGAGCGCATGACTCTTTCAGTTCCGAAAGAAAAATACGAAGAACTCAAGAAAATTGCGGACATCCACGAAGTCGAAATAACGATCGTCGGCGAATACACGAACACCGGTTATCTTGAAATCTACTACAACGACATCCGCGCTGCTTACCTTGAAATGGAATTCCTGCACAAGGGAAACCCGAAATATCACCTGGAAGCGGTTTGGAATTTCCGCGAAAAACAGCCCGAAAAAGAGTTCATTCCGGCTGAAAAGAGCAATCTCAACCACACTCTGCTCGATATGATAGGACGTGTCAACATCGCGTCTAAAGAGGACTGGGTAAGACAATACGACCACGAAGTTCAGGGAAGAAGCGCAGGCAAGCCTTTCTGCGGAGCCGAACACGACGGACCGAGCGATGCGGGCGTTCTCAGAGTTTCTCCCTTCAAGAAAAACGCGATCGTCGTTTCGCACGGAATCAAGCCTTCGTTCAGCGATATCGACTGCTTTCACATGACGGCAAGCGTAATCGACGAAGGTGTCAGAAACGCGGTATGCGTCGGTGCAGACCCCGATTTCATGAGCGGTCTCGACAACTTCTGCTGGCCCGATCCGATTTACGACGCCGAAAAGAATGACGACGGAAAGGCAAAACTGGCTCAGCTTGTCCGCTCCAACAAAGCGCTTTACAAATACTGCACCGAATACGGAATTCCGCTCATCAGCGGCAAAGACAGCATGCACAACGACTACGGCAGCGGCAAAAACAAGATTTCGATCCCGCCGACACTTCTTTTCACACTCATTTCAAAGATGGACGACGTTGAAAAGATGGTCACGATGGATTTCAAACACGAAAACGACAGAATTTTCCTCATCGGCGAAACGAAAGACGAACTCGGCGGCAGCGAATACTACCTCTACCACGGCATAAAACACGAAGGTTTCGTTCCAAAAGTCGATTCGGCGAAGTTCATGAAAAGCTACCGCGCTCTGCATGAAGCAATGAAGCGTGAGCTTGTAGCAAGCGCTCACGACCTTTCCGACGGCGGTTTTGCGATTGCAGTTGCCGAATCGGCATTCTCCGGCGGCTTCGGCGCGAAAGTAGACCTCAAGAAAATGATAAAATCGAGCGACGTCACAAGAAACGACACCCTCCTTTTCAGTGAATCTAACGGCCGAATCTTAGTTTCGGTAAAACCTGAAAACGCCGATGCCTTCAAGGAAGCCATGAAAGAGTGCGAATGCAGCGAAATCGGTGAAGTAACCTCAGGAACATTCCTCAAAATAAGCGGTCTTAAGGACGAAAGCGTTGTAGACCTCGATATCGAAGAGCTCAAAAAGAGCTGGAAAGGTCTTATGAACAAGATGCATTAGTCCAAAAATCCGTTTCCCGCAAAAGAAAAAAATCCGCTTCCTTTCGTAAAAATTATGTGATCCAAAAGTTCGATCCCCATCATAAAGCCAGCCTCTCGAAGCCGTTTTGTCATGACTCTGTCTTCATCTGATGGCGTCAGAGTGCCTGACGGATGGTTGTGCGCCACGATTATCGAAGCGGCGTGATCGGTGCAGGCGGCGGCAAAAACTTCACGCGGGTGGAGAGGCGCATAGTTAAGAGTTCCGATGAATGTGAGATGGACGTTTATCACCCGTCTCGAGCCGTCGAGAGTGATTGTCAGAAAATGCTCCTGCTTCTTTTCGGCATAGTCCTTTAGAAGCGGAAGAATGTCTTGCGGAGTTTTGATGAGGGGCTTTTCACTTTCAATGTAAAAACGTTTCGCAAGTTCGAACGCAGCTAAAATCTGGCACGCCTTGGATGTGCCAACACCCGGGATTTCAGAAAGTTTTCTCATATCAAGTGCTTCAAGCTTTTCCTTTTCAAGCAGAGTTTCGATCTCTTTTGAAATAGTCATAAGCGGATGGTCCTTGCCGCCGCTGCCGAAAATGAGTGCCACAAGTTCGCGGTTTGAGAGCGCCGAAACCCCTTTTAAAATCAGCTTTTCTCTCGGTTTATCCTTTTCGTAAAGATCCTTTATCTGTTTCATAATCACCTCGCTTTTGGAATTTAAATTAGAATAAATTGAAAGTCAAGATGAAAATTTTCCGCTATTAAAGAAAATTTTTGGAAAAACTGAATAACAAACTCTTTCTCTTGCTTTCCAGCCTAAAATCAGTAGTTTGGGCGACGTATCGTTAAGGTCCTTAGGGTTCTTAAAGTCCTTAAGGTCCTTAGTGTTGCGCCGCCAAGATGCGCGCCAAAACAGGAGGAGCAATGAAGATTCAATCAATCATTTTCGATATGGACGGAACGCTGCTCGACACTCTCGACATCATTTCGAGAACAAACAACGAAGTGTTGCATAAACACGGTTTCCCGACGCATACGATTGAAGAATACAAAGGTTTTGTGGGTGACGGAATGAGGATGCTTATGCGCCGCGCCCTTCCAAAGGGAACTTCAGAAGATGTGGTAAGCGCTCTTCTTCCCGAAGTTTTGGATCTTTACCACGAAAAAGGGGTAGGCACGATCCCGCCGTTTCCGGGAATCCGCGAGACGCTTTCCGGGCTTGTCGAAAGAGGAGTAAAAATCTCGGTCCTTACTAACAAGGAACACAAATACGCGCTGCTCAACGCTGAAACCATTCTCGGAGAATTTCACTTTGACGCGATCTTGGGTGAGCGTAAGGGAATTCCGCTCAAACCGGCGCCCGACGGGATTTTCGAAATTGCCGAAATTACAAAAGTTCCTCTTTCTCAGACTGTTTATGCCGGGGACATGAAAGCAGATATCCTTACTGCGAAAAATGCGGGAATCACTTCGGTCGGTTGTCTCTGGGGCTTCGGCAGAAAAGAGGATTTAGTCGCTCTGGGAGCAGACATTCTTATTACTGAACCGAAAGAACTTCTTGAATTGGCTGATAAAAATTAATCAAAGTTTGGCAATGATTCCTTCGACAAGCTCAGGAACCATATCAACCGGTCATTGAGCCTGTCGAAATGTTATCCGACTACGTTAACGAGTTTTCCAGGGATGTAGACTACTTTTTTGATTTCGCCTGATTTGAGGAATTTGGAGTAGTCTTTCGCTCTGACTGCTGCTTCGACTTCCGCCGCGGTGACGTTTGCGGGGAAGTTCATCTTGTCGCGGAGTTTGCCGTTTACCTGAACGACGACAAGGATTTCGTCTTTGACTAGAGCGTTTTCATCGACTGTCGGGAACGGAGTTTCGGTGACTGCCTTCATTCCGCAGATTTCGGCAAGTTCTTCGGTGATATGCGGCGCAAACGGGTTGAGAAGAAGGATTATCGAGCGCAGAGCCTGAGCAAGAACCGCTTTTTCGATGTCGGTTTCAGGCTTAAGTTTGTATGCCGCGTTGACAAGTTCCATGATTGCGCTGATAGCGGTATTGAAGTGGAATCTTTCGATCTCGTCGCCGACTTTCTTGATTGTTTCGTGCGTTTTCGCCCAGAGATCCTTGCCGTTTCCCTCAGCGTTTTCCGGATCAGCAAAGTTTCTGATAAGCTCTTCGTTTGCGGTGACGATGTTCCAGATCCTTGAGAGGAATCTGCTGCAGCCTTCGACTCCTTCTTCAGACCATTCGAGATCTTTTTCGGGCGGAGCTGCAAAGAGAACGAAAAGTCTTGCGGTGTCGGCGCCGTATTTGTCGATGAGAACGAGCGGATCAACGACGTTTTTCTTCGATTTGCTCATCTTTTCGACTCTGCCGACATTTACAGGAGAATCATCGGAAATAGTGTAGTATTTTCCGTCTTTCTTATAAACTTCATCAGGGTATAAGTATCCGGAATCATTGGAGTAAGATTCCATGCAGACCATGCCCTGCGTAAGAAGGTTCTTAACCGGCTCACGGAATCCGATATAGCCCAAATCTGCTAACACTTTCGTGAAGAAACGTGTGTAGAGCAGGTGCATTACGGCGTGTTCGACTCCGCCGATATACTGGTCTACCGGCATTGCGTGATCGACTTCCCTGCGTGAGAAAGGCTCGTTCTCGCTTCTCGGATCGCAGTATTTGATGTGATACCACGAACTTTCGACGAAGGTATCCATCGTGTCGGTCTCTCTCGTTGCCTTGCCGCCGCAGATCGGGCAAGTCGTTTCGTAAAATTCGGGCATATCCTTGAGCGGGCTCGTAACGCCTGTAAATTCGACGTTTTCCGGAAGTCTGACTGGAAGATTCTCGATTTTTTCAGGAACCGTGCCGCATTTCGGGCAGTTTATCATCGGGATCGGTGCGCCCCAGTATCTTTGTCTGCTTATGCCCCAGTCTCTAAGCCTGTAGTTTATGCCGATTCTTCCTTTTCCCTCTTTGATGACGTGGTCGCTGATCACTTTTTTCGCTTCGATCGAATCGATTCCGTCGAATATTCCGCTGTTTACAAGAACGCCGGGTTCGGTGTAAGCCTCGGTAAGCGGCAGTTCAAGGTCTCTATCTTTAGGTTTGATGACGACTTTGACGGGAAGATTATACTTTTTGGCAAAGTCGAAATCGCGCTGGTCGTGTGACGGAACCGCCATGACGATACCTGTTCCGTAGCCTGCAAGAACGAAATTTGCGAAGTAAAGCGGAACTTTTTCGCCAGTGAGCGGATGGATCAGATATTTGCCCGTGAAGAATCCCTTCTTTTCGTAGTTTTCATCGCGTGTCTCAAGGTGCAGACGCTTGACCTCGTCGATAAATGCCTGCATCTCGGCGCGGTTGGGAGCCTCTTCCAGAAATTTTGCCGTAAACTCGTGTTCGACTGCCATGCTGACGAAAGTTACGCCCATGAGCGTGTCGGGACGGGTCGTAAAGACTGTCGCCGTTTCGTCGCTGTCGGCAAATTTGAAATCAACGTAGGTTCCGACGCTTCTGCCGATCCAGTTGCGCTGCATCTCTTTTACGTTGTCAGGCCAGCCTTTGAGTTCATCTAAGCAGTCAAGAAGTTCCTGCGCATAGTTCGTGATTTTGAAGTACCACTGCTCGATTTTGCGTTTTTCGACCTGACAGCCGTGTCTCCAGCAGACGCCGTTTTCAACCTGTTCGTTTGCTAAAACGGTGTTGCATTTCGGGCACCAGTTGACCTCGTTGTTCTTTTTGTAAACCAGTCCGCGGTTGAACATTTCGATGAAAAATCTCTGTTCCCAGCGGTAGTAGTCAGCCTTGCAGGTCGCGACTTCGCGGCTCCAGTCATAGCTGAAACCGAGCTGGTGAAAACGTTCGCGCATGTTGTCGATATTTGCGTAAGTCCACTTTGCCGGCGGAATCTTGTTTTCGATCGCTGCGTTTTCAGCGGGAAGTCCGAACGAGTCCCAGCCTATCGGATGAAGGACGTTGAAGCCTTTTCTGAAGTAGTATCTCGCAACGACATCGCCTATCGAATAGTTTCTGACGTGCCCCATGTGAAGTCTGCCCGACGGGTAGGGGAACATCTCGAGCATGTAGTATTTAGGACGCGGATCGGTCGAGCCTTTATATTCGAAAACGCCCGATTCTCTCCACTTTTTCTGCCATTTCGGCTCTATTTTCTTGTGTTCGTAAAGCATGGTACCTCCAAATCACTTTTCAAAGGGAACTGAAAATTTATAATTTTTAAAAAGGAACTTTTTTAATGCTTTCTGCTTGGAATCTTTGAGTTTTTCCGTTATGTCGGTGATTATCTCGACTTCGCGCTGACCGAAAGGCTGCTTTTTGTCGAGATTTTTCTGCAGATATGCGACGATTTTGTTTTCCTGACCTTCGTTCACCATGATTTCAGCATTGAGTAAAATCAGGTAGTTATGCAGAATCAGCGTGCCCGGTGAGAGGAATTTTTCATTTTCCAGAATGTAGTTGAGCCCGTTTTTCGCCTTGGTCAGATCGCCCTGATAGTAGGTTATTTCCGAAGCAAAAGCGAGCGCCGGAAGGTAGAATCTGTTGCATTCGAGCATTGCGTCGATTGTTGCGAAAGTGCGCTGTTTGTCGCCCTGACTTCGGTAAATCTCGGCTTTGAGATAGAGGAGTGCCGGTTCGCAGTGCTGAAGCGAACTCATTAGTTTGTCGGTCTCTTTCGAAACGATCTCAAGTTCTCCCGCATCTTTCATTTTTATCTGCTCGCGCAGTGCAATCCAGAGCGGATCGTTGTTTTTGCCGAGTTCCAGGTACGAATCGGCTTTGTCGAAAAGCATGTAACGGTTGTAGATTTCGTTTAGTTTTGCCCGCGCTTCCTTCGTGTCGAGCTTTTCCAGAGTTGTTACAGCCTGATAAACCGCACCGAATTTAAGGAACTCGTTTATCACGTTCATTTTATTTTCTGCTTTTTCGAGAGAGTATATCTTTTCGAGCAGTTTTATCACTTCGGGAATATCGTTTTTATGCGAGAGAACATCGAAAAACGCGTAAAGCATCTCTAAGTTTTCAGGATTTTTTTCGACAAGTCCCTTGAGCTGGTTCAGGTAAAGTTCCTCATTCGTGAGGCGGTATTTCATGCTGAGGATCTTTGCGGTGATATCGTCATTTTTGTCTTTTTCGTTGATCTCTTCATAAGCGGCAACAGCCTCTTCGAAATAGCCGTTTTTCTCGCTGCATAAAGCTCCCGCGGCAAAAATGTCGCTGTTAACGCTCTCTGGAAAGAACTGCTGAAGCTCGTGGTATGCGAAGTAGCAGTTGCTGTAGTCGTTGTTTTCGAGGCTCGCTTCGAGAACCAGTTTGATATCTTCACCGTCGCGGGCAGTATCTTTCTTTTCCTTCATGTAAAGCGCCATGCGGTACGCTTCATTCGGATTCGTTTTGATAAAATCACGTGCGATATCGCGGCAGAAAGTCCTTCCGGGACAGACCGAATAGAAGCCGTCAACGACCACTTGTTCGTCTTTCATCGCCTTGCCGAGCAGGATCTTTGCTTCGCCGAAGAAGTATCTTTCCTGACTCAGATTCTTCCAGTTGTCTAAAATCGCGAGATCGTGCGGCGCGCTTTCGAGTTCTTTTTCCGCAGCAATAGCCGCTTTGGAGCTTATCATCACTTTAAGTTTCTGCGAAAGTTCGTAATGCGGAAAGGCTTCAAGAATTCTGCCGTTGAGTTCTGCCGCCTCCTGAAATTTGTTCTGTCTGAAAAGCATAAGCGCGGTATAAAAACTTTCGCGGAGGTTCGATTTTTCGATTTTTTCGGGAATATCGAGTTCTAAAACCGCTATTTTCTGCTTCGTTGCAGGATATTCGAAATCGAGTTTGTGAAAATATTCGGTATCGACCGGCGGAACGCGGTTTTCAATCGAATCTACAAGCTGAGTGAGCTCTTTTCCTTTGTCCGACACGAGAGTCGAATAGATTCTGAACTGCGGAACGTCGCTATCCTCGAAATCGGGAGTGATGTGAAAATCCAAAATTCCGAGAGCGTACGTCCAGAGAATCGCTTTTTTTATGTTGTCGCCCATTCCTTCGCGGATGTCGGCAAGTTTGAGTTCGCGCACCGATGCCGAATAGTCCGCAAAAGAGAGCGATGTGAAGCTTGCAAGCGGATTTTCGAGCATTTCTTCGTATTTTTTCGCCGGATTTTCCTGCAAAGCGAAGTAAAGTCCCGTGATTATCAGCGCAACGGCAGCGACCGCGATGAAAAAGTTCCTGAGTTTGAGCTTGTTGTAATGCTCGTTCGTTTCGAGCGTCGGTTTGACGATGACGATGTCGCGCACAGTTTTGTTCGCCTTCGTGTCGGAAGTTTCGGCATCTTCGTCGTCGGCGTACTTTTCAAGTTCGCGTTTTGCCGCAAAGTGATTCGGGTTCGCGGCGATGACCATTTTCAGATCTTTTATTCCCTCGCGTTTTTTGCCGAGATTTATGAGTGCGATACCGCGGTAGAAATGAACTTCCGGCGTTTCGGAACCGCTTCTTATGTCGGTCACTTTGATGATCGTATCCCACTCCGATTCGCGTTTGCACTCCTCGAGATATTCAATTAAATTCGGCAGATTGGGATTTGAATTGTACTGTTCTTCCAACGTCTGGAGTTTTCTGCTCATAAAAACCTCCTGCAAACAAAGCGGGGTTTTTATACAAATACTTATTTAAAAATCAAGAAAAGAAGAATCTCTTTTAACAAACGGCGGCGCATTTCTTGCTAAAAAAAATTTTTGTGCTACACTCTGCCGCTTGTTTTTTTGTTGACCTTTAAAAATGGAGATTGGTGTGACAGTTAACACATTGAATTTATTAGGTAATTTGTTGATAACGCAGGAAGCTGCACAGCAGGGCGGAGCTATGGGAATTTTGAATATGCTCCTTCCTTTCATCCTTATTTTCGGAATTTTTTACTTTCTTGTTATTCTCCCGCAGAGAAAACAGATGAAAAAACACAACGAAATGCTTAATCAGCTTAAAAAAGGTGATACTATCATGATGAGCAACGGCTTCCAGGGAAGGATCGCAGAGGTCAAGGATGCGGAACTCAAAGTTGAGATCTGTCAGAACCCGAAAGTAGTCGTAACTGTTCAGAAAACCGCTGTAGCAAGCGTTGTTGCAAAGGGAACGGAAGAGTAAAAACAATATAAATGGAGATTGATTGTTATGGAAAGAAACTGGTTGGCAAGAGCAATTTTTGTTCTTGTGATTATTGCCGCGGCATGCGTCTCGCTTATCCCGACTTTTATCGACACGGAAGCAAATCCGTGGGCTGAAAAGATAAACAGCGGGCTCAGTCTCGGTCTCGATCTTAAAGGCGGTATCCACTTTGTTCTCAGCGTAGACACCGAAAAGGCTGCTACCGACAGGCTCGACCGCAGAACGGACGAGATCAGAATCAGACTCGACGAAGAAAAAATCCCTTACGAAACGGTTAAAGTTCTCCCCGAAAGCTACGCTATCGAAGTAAAACTCGCTGAAGGCGCGAACAAAGACCTTTTCAGAGACAAGGTCATCGACTATTTCGGCGACCTCAAAAAGACCGGAAGTTCAGGAAATTCCTACACTCTCACGATGAGAGACGAATACGTTCAGCAGCTCAAGGTCAACGCCGTTGACCAGACACTTGAAACGCTCCGTTCGAGAATCGACGAACTCGGTCTCAAAGAGCCGATCGTTACGAAACAGGGCGAAAACTCGATACTTGTTCAGCTTCCGGGCTACAAGGATGTCGAGAGAGCAAGAAGCATCATCGGTCAGACTGCTCAGCTTGAGTTCAAAATCGTTGCTGAAGACAAAGACCCGCTCGGCGAATATCAGGGCGAAGTTCCCGAAGGAATCACGCTTGTAACCGGCAGAGGCTCGAATGCGGAAGGCGCCGTACTTACTTACAAATACGCAACATCGAAAGACCGCAACAAACTCCGCGAGTTCTTGAAAGACAAAGCTCCGGAAGGAACCGAATTCCTTCTTGAAGAAAACGTTCTCGGCGACGGAACGAAGGAATATATGTCATGGCTGCTTTACCGTCAGGCTTACATCACGGGCGACATGCTCACTGACGCAAGAGTTTCCATCGACCAGCAGAAGAACAGACCGTATGTCAGCATGAATTTCGATAAAGTCGGTGCTGAGATTTTTGCCGATGTAACGGGCAAAAATATCAAACGCAAAATGGCGATCATCCTTGATGAAAAAGTCAACAGCGCGCCTGTGATCCAGTCGAGGATCGAAGGCGGCAGCGCAATGATCACGCTCGGCGGAAACGGCGACTACAACTCGATTTTCCAGGAAGCTAAAGACCTTGCACTTGTTCTGAGAGCAGGTTCTCTTCCCGCTCCCGTAACGTTTGAAGAAAACAGAACGGTCGGTCCGAGCCTCGGTCAGGACTCCATCGACAAAGGTAAAATGGCTGTTTCGATCGGCTTTGCACTTGTCGTTGTCTTCATGTTCCTTTACTACGGTTTTGCAGGACTCATCGCAGACCTCGCACTTTTCCTCAACCTTCTTTTCATCATGGCTGCAATGGCTGCATTCGGCGCAACGCTCACTTTCCCCGGCATCGCAGGTATCCTTCTTACAGTCGGTATGGCGGTTGACGCGAACGTTATTATTTTTGAAAGAATAAAAGAGGAACTTCGTGCAGGTAAGCCTCTTGAAGCCTCGATAGAAAGCGGTTTCAACAAGGCATGGTCGGCGATTTTCGATGCCAACCTGACCACGGCGATAACATCTTTCGTGCTTTGGGAATTCGGTACCGGTGCAATCAAAGGTTTTGCAATAACCCTTCTGATCGGTATCTGCTCAAGTATGTTCACTGCGATTTTCGTAGCAAGAGTTTTTTTCAACTACTTCCTGAAAGCGCACATCAAGATGTTTTCACACGTTAAATAAGTGGAGTGGAAGATGAAATTAAATGAATTTAAAATAGACTTTATCGGCAAGTCAAGAATACTTTTCCCGATTTCGTGCGTTTTAGTCGTTATCTCGATATTTCTTGTCATTTTCAAGAGTTTCAACTACGGCATCGACTTTGCGGGCGGAACCGAGATCCAGATCAAGGCTGACGGCGTTACTCAGGAACAGGCAAGAGAGGTTATGACCAAGTTCGGAGCAAACGACATTCAGCAGTTCGAAGGAAAGCAGAACGAATATCTCGTCCGCTTCAAAAACATTTCGATGGTAGATGATGCAACGATCAACGCGTTCCTTGACGCTGCGAAAGCTAAATTCAGCGATGCGAAAATGCTCAAGACCCACTTCGATTCTCAGGTCGGCGACAGAGTCGAGATCTGGTTTGACAAGGAAATTCCCGAAGCTGACCTCAATGCTCTTATTGCCGAGACGAAACTTCCGGTTATCGAGAAGGATGCGATCAGATACAACAAAGTCGGCGACAGACACATCTACAAGCTTATGCTTAAAGGTATGACGAACGAAATCGTAAATGCGATCGACAACATCAATCCGGAAGCTAAGGCAGACCTTGTCAGAGTCGAACTCGTCGGCCCGAAAGTCGGTCAGCAGTTGAAACTTTCCGCGATCATGGCGGTCTTCTACGCTCTCATCGCGATCCTTGTCTACATCGCTTTCAGATTCAACTTTATGTTCGCTCCCGGCGCAGTCCTCGCTCTTTTCCACGACGTTATGATCGCTCTCGGAATCTGGTCGCTTTTCGGATTCTCGTTTGATTTGACGGTAGTTGCGGCGCTTCTTACGATCGTCGGTTACTCGATCAACGATACGATCGTCATTTTCGACAGAATCAGAGAAAACATGAAAGATCCTTCCAAGGGTGCGACTCTTGCTGAAAAGATGAATACGAGCCTTAACGAAACCCTTCAGAGAACGTTCCTCACTTCGATCACGACTCTCTTCTCGGTTCTGGCTCTTCTCATTTTCGGCGGCGCGATCATTTCGGGTTTTGCAGGCGTTATGTGCATCGGTGTCGTAGTAGGTACCTATTCATCGCTCTTCATCGCATCTCCCATCACGCTTTACATTGAAAAATATATGAACAAAAGAAAAGGAAACGCAGCATAGATGAAGCCGAAATGGCAAATACTGAATCCTGATCCGGGCAAAATCGATACCTTAAGTAAGACGCTCGGCATTTCCAAGACTGTTGCGACTGTCCTCGTGAACCGCGGGATCGACGAGGTCGAAACTGCGAGCATGTTCCTTCAGGCTAAAATCAAGTCGCTGCCAGATCCGTTCCTTCTGAAAGATGCGGAAAAGGCGGCAGGAATAATCATCGACTACATCAAAAACAAGAAAAAAATCGTGATTTACGGTGATTACGATGTCGACGGAATTACCTCTACTCTGATCATGTATCAGTTTCTTTCGCACTTAGGCGCAAGCGTTGATCACTACATTCCGCACAGACTTGAAGACGGCTACGGACTCAACACATACACTCTGGAAGAGATTGCAACCAACGGCGGCGAGCTTGTCATAACGGTAGACTGCGGCATCACGAGCGTTGATGAAGTAAAATACGCTGCTGATTTAGGCTTGGCGACGATAATCATCGACCATCACCACGTCGGAGAGACAGTTCCTCCGGCTATCGCGATCGTCAATCCGCACCAGCCTGACTGCCAGTATCCGTTTAAAGAAATGGCGGCTGTCGGCGTTGCGTTTTCGTTCCTCATGGTTTTCAAAAAAATAGTTGAGAAAGACGGATTTTTTGAAGGAACGCTTCCGAATCTGGTCGAATATCTGGATATTGTCGCTTTGGGAACGGTTGCCGATATGGTCCCGCTCCTTGAATCTAACAGGATTTTCGTAAAATACGGTCTTACGCAGATGCAGAAAAACCAGCGTCCGGGACTTCTCGCACTGGCGAACATCTGCGGACTCAAATCGCTAAAAGAGATAACTCCTTCGGTAATAAGCTACAAAATGGCTCCGCGCCTCAATGCGGCAGGGCGTATCGGAAACGCGATAAAAGGCTTGGAACTTATCGAAAGCACCGATTACAATGCAGCATTGAAGATGGCGGAAGAGCTTAATCTGACTAACGAATACCGTCAGCAGCTCGAAGCTGAAATTTTTGATCAGGCTCTGGCGAAAGTCGAAAACAGCGACATCATACAGAAGCGCAATTCGATAGTTCTTTATTCCGAAAAGTGGCATCCCGGCGTTATCGGAATCGTTGCATCAAGGCTCGTGGAAAAATTCTACAAGCCGACGATCATGATTTCTGTCGAAGACGGAATCGGCCGCGGCAGCGTCAGAAGCATTCCGCAGCTCCATATTTACAAAGTTCTGGAGAGGCTCAGCAACTATCTTGTTCAGTACGGCGGGCACAAATATGCGGCGGGTCTTACGATTCAGGAATCAAAAATAGCTGAATTTATTGATAAATTCGATGAAATCGTCGCTGAAGAACTTGAAGAGGAAGTCGGCGGACAGATGACAGAGATCGATTCGGAACTTCAGCTTAAAGAGCTTGTTCCGGATCTCGTTGTCGCTCTTTCGAAACTCGAACCTTTCGGAATAAACAACCCCGAGCCCAATTTCCTTGCAAGAAACGTCAAAATCCTGAAGCAGAGCATCATCAACAGAAGCCATCTTCACTGGAAACTCGGCGCGAAAAACACGAACATGACGTTCAACGCGATAGGTTTCGGTCTTTTGAACCACGGAAACGCACCGGTCGTAGGCGACACGATCGACATCATCTATTTCCCGCGGATAAATGTTTACGGCGACAACATCATGATGCAGCTTTACATCAAGGATTTTGTCTACTCGGGTTCGAACAGATAGTTTCGTCAATTTTTGGATTTGGCTGTAATGCAGTTCTTTAGTTTTGGAGAAATTCATGAATAAAATCAAAGTTGTTTTCGTTATTCTTTTTGCGGTGCTTCTTGTTTCGTGCGTTGACACGGCATCAGTCGAAGGACCTGTCGAAATTACGAACCATGTTGCCGACTGGCGCGATGAAGTAATCTATCAGCTTATCACCGACCGTTTTGCCGACGGCGACGTGAACAACAACTACAACGTAAACAAAAAGTCGCTCACATCCTGGAACGGCGGCGATTTTCAGGGAATAATCGACAACATCGACTACCTCAAAAAGCTCGGTGTGACTGCGCTCTGGATCAGTCCGGTCGTCAAAAACGTCGATTCCGATGCAGGTATCGCAGGTTATCACGGCTACTGGACGCAGAATTTCAAAGCTGTAAACCCGCACTTCGGCGACTTGGCAAAACTGCGTGAAATGATTCAGATTCTCCACGAAAACAACATAAAAGTCATTCTCGATATCGTTGCAAACCACGTCGGTCAGCTTTTCTACTACGACATGAACAAAAACGACCAGCCTGACGAAATGGTCATGGGCAGCGACATGACATGCGACGCTTACTGCGGTCACATCACGGGTGTTGAAGACGAAGCTGTCAGGGAGCAGATCTGCTCTCAGGAGTACTCGAAAGAATCAATTTCGTGGCTTCCCGAAGGTAACGACTGCTATTCGAACTGCGTCTGGAGATGCCAGAACGAAGAATATCCGCAGAAAATGGGGATCGTCCGCTACAGCGAATGGGACCCCGATTTCGATCCGCGCAAGATCCGCTCGTTTTCCGATGCGGGAGAGTCTGGTATCGCTCCGATAAAATGGGTCTATATGCCTGAGATCAACCGTGTTCCGCCCGAGCCGGCAGAGTTCCACAACGACGACTGGTACAACAGAATGGGCAGAACCGTTACATGGGACAGCCGCTATCAGGTCGTAAAAGGCGACTTCCCCGGCGGACTCAAAGATCTCGACACGACGAGAACTGATGTCAGAAACGCACTCATTTCGGTTTTCCAGTACTGGATCGGTGCGCTTGACATCGACGGTTTCAGAGTCGATACGATCAAACACGTCGAGCACGAATTCTGGCAGGTTTTCACTCCGGCGATGCGCTCTTACGCAAAAAGTATAGGCAAGGAAAATTTCTTCATTTTCGGCGAGGCTTTTGACGGCGACGATGTTCTTCTGGGAAGTTTCACTCAACACGACGAAATGGATTCTGTTTTCTATTTTTCTCAGAAATTTCAGGTGTTTGACTCGATTTTCAAATGGGGGAACGCAACCAGAAACTTTGAAGGTCTTTTCAATGAAAGATGGAACAAAAAACGCGACGGAAGTGCTCTCGATGAAGGCGCATCTCCGCGTTACGGCACGGTTTCGGGCGTAAAAGACGCTGACGGAAACGTACTCACTCCTCAGAAAATCATGGTCAACTTCATGGATAACCACGATCTCCCGAGATTCCTTTATGAGCAGCCCGATAAAAATGCACTCAAAAACGCTTTGTCGCTCATGTTCACGATGGACGGTATTCCCTGCATTTACTACGGAACAGAGCAGAATTTCAGCGGCGGAAACGATCCTGCAAACCGTGAAGCGCTCTGGACAAGCGGATATGACACCGAAAACGAGACTTTCACCCACATTTCGAAGATGGCGGCTCTGCGTGCAAAATATGCACCTCTTCGCCGCGGCGATCTCAACATCGTCTGGTCGACTGATCATGTCGGTGACGAAAGCGATGCCGGAATCCTCGCTTTTGAAAGGGTTTACAAGAACGAAAGAATGCTCGTCGTCATCAACACGAATAAAAATCATCCGTCGAAAACCTCGTTTGAAGGCGCTGTCATGAAAACGAATTTCAACGGCGGAACCAGTCTGGTCAATGTTTTCCCCGGTTCCGAAGGCAAAAGCTACACCGTTTCAGGCGACGGAACGCTTGAAATCGAACTTCCGGCACAGACGGCTGCACTTCTTGCCGTAAAATAGTCTGTTATGGCTCTCAAAAAAAATCTCAAAATCGCAGTAAGTTTCATAATTGTTGCAGTTCTTTTTTTCCTTCTTTTCAGAAAACTCGATTTCGAGCTTTTCAAAAAATATCTGTCAGAAGGCGACAAACTCCTGATTTTATGCGGCGTTCTGGTTTATCTGTCTGCGTTTGCGGTCCGTGCCCTGCGCTGGAAAGTTCTTCTCAAGCATATCGGTACTTTCAAAATCCGCGAACTTGCTCCGGTGATCGTTGCAGGTTACGCGGTAAACAACGTTCTGCCTGTCAGAATAGGTGAAATCGTCCGCGCCGCGATTGCGGGAAAGATGTTCAAAATCAGCATTCCTGCAACATTTGCCTCGGTTTTTGTCGAGCGCATTTTTGACGGACTTACGATCGCCTTGATTCTTTCTGTCACAATTTTTTTCTATCCTTTTCAGGAAAATATGAAGACTCTGGCATGGGGGGCGTCGCTCTTTTTCGCGCTTTTGTTTGTTTTCGCGCTTGTCTCGGCATTTTCATCGAAACCGCTTGAATTTGTTCGGTTTTTAAGAGGAAGATCACCGAAATTTTTAGGCGTTTTCTTCGATTTTTCTGAAAAATTCTTAAAAGGTGCGGCTTCGCTTGATTCATGGAAAAAAATCGTTGCGACTTTTTCACTGAGCCTTTGTGTCTGGGCGTTCGAACTTGCAGTTTATCTGCTTGTTTCGGCTGCTTTCGGAGTAAAAATCCCGTTTGTCGGATGTTTGGTCATGCTCTGCGCCGCAAATCTGGGAATGCTTGCGGCTCCCACACCGGCAGGACTCGGCGTTTTCCAGGGAGCGATAGTTTTTGCGCTTGAATCGTTCAATGTTCCCTACGAGCAGCGGATGGCAGTCGCGCTTATACTCCACGCTTCCCAGATAGTTCCGACAACTATTCTCGGTTTTATCTGGATCTGGGTGAAGAATCTGAAGATGCCGCCGAATATTACCGAGATCCCGTAATCACGAGATCCCGTGATCCCGACGGCGGCAAAAAAGAAACTGCGGCTAAGAAGCCGGACATATTTCTTTCAGCGGGCATTTGCCGCATTCGTGTTTTGTCGGTTTGCAGACTGTCTGTCCGAGCGTGACGAGTTCCTGATTTATCTCTTTCCAGTATTTTTTCGGGAGAGTTTTTTTGAGTTCGACTCTGGTTTCTTCGGGCGTTTTCGTCGAAACAAGTCCCCACATGTTCGAAATGCGGTGAACGTGTGTGTCGACGCAGATTTCGTATTTGTCGAAAGCCTTGATGAGAACTAACGATGCCGTCTTCACGCCGACTCCGGGAAGGGTAGTGAGTTCTTCGAGAGTTTCAGGCACTATACCGCCGAATCTGTTTACAATGGCTTCAGCCAGTTTTTTGAGGTTTTCCGCTTTCGTCCTGTAAAAACCGACAGGATAGATGAGTTCGGCAAGCTCTTCCACTGAAAGTTCCGCCGTTTTTTCGGGTGTGTCGGCGCGAGAGAAAAGAGATTTTGACGCTTTTGTCGTAACTGCGTCCTTGGTGCGTGCCGAAAGCATGGTCGAAGCGAGAAGTTTCCATGGCGAATCGTGCCCGGCAGCCATGAGGTCTATGACGGGAGCGTAATCGAGTTCAGCTACCCAGATTCTCAGAGCTGCGAATGCTTTGTCGATTTGAATTTTCGGAGTTGAGCTCATTTTTTAGCCGATTTTTCCTTGTCGGAAAGCCAGTGGGAGATTTTTGAAACGATGATGTCGATTGCGACTGAATTCTGTCCGCCTTCGGGAATGACGAGGTCGGCAAAACGCATCGTCGGCTTTACGAAATCGCGGTAAGCGGGGCGTACCATTGTGAAATAACGCTCGCGGATCTCTTCAAACGAACGTCCGCGCTGTTCCATATCGCGCCTGATCCTTCTCATCAGACGGATGTCAGCATCGGTGTCAACGAAGAACTTGATGTCGAGCATATTTCTTACTTTCTCGTCGTGGAAAGTCATGATTCCTTCGAGAACAATGATGTCGGCAGGCTCGATAAGTTCGGTTTCCTGCTTTCTCGAGTGGGTCACGAAGTCGTAAATCGGCTTTTTTACCGCTTTGTTCGCTTTCAGGTCTGCAAGCTGCTGCCGCAGAAGCGGAAAGTCGATCGCGTCGGGAATGTCGTAGTTGTTTTTCTCGCGCTCGGCAAGTGTTTTACCCGACAAATCCTTGTAATAACTGTCCATTTCGATGATGACGACTCTTTCGTCATTCGAAAAAGCCTGTTTGATGTTCTTTGCGACGGTCGTTTTCCCGGAACCCGAACCGCCTGCGATCCCGATAAAAAGCGGCATATTCACCTCCCTCAAAAATGACGCACTAATATACGGGAAGGAGAAAGTTTTTCAATATTTTTTGTTGTTGCAGAAAACTTGTGTTTTTGTTTAAAAATTTGATAATAATAGGATTTTTTGAACCGCCGTGGAGGTAAAAATGAAGAAAATTTTTGCAGTTTGCGTGATTCTTTCAATTTCGCTTCTTGTTGCCGGATGCGGCGGTCCGAAAAAGGAAACAGTCAGTGATTCAGATATCATGACGGACGGAGACATTGAAACTGCCGATCCGGAAAATGATGCTTCTGAGGATAATGATATCGTTCCGGACGAAGAAGAAAAATCAGATGAAGAGAGCGTTGAAGACATTGATGAAGAAACAAATGATGAGGATGAGGAAGAGGATGAGATCGACGATTTTTCTCTGACGCAGGATTGTTTCGAAAAAAAGCTGCTTGTCCAAGAAACGGTCTCGGTCAATAAAGATGATTATAATTATAATGAATACAGCTACGAGTATTATGTAGACCGCTGGTACGATGAAAACTGCCGCGTCAAATTTGAAAGCAAATACTTCATCGATCCTAACGGCAAGGTCAACAGACAGCAGGGCAGATCCTATAAATACGACGACAAAGGCAATGTCGTAAAAATCTGCCGTAGGAATGCCGAAGGAGAGATTATTAACGGGCAGTGCCGGAAGTTTTCGTACGAATTCAACGGTGACGGAACAATCAAAAAAATGTGCGAAGGGAAGTCTGCTGAAGGAAAAGAGAGCGGATGCGTCAGCTACCTTTACGATAAAAACGGCAGGATAAAGCAAAGAATAATAAGAAGCGCGGTCACAGAAATGTTCCCGTTTTTCCGCGATTTCTCTGACGAGGATGCAGAATATCTTTCCGAGGATTATGCAGCCGTAGAGAGTGTTTACATCAACGGAAACCATGTCTCCGAAGGTATAGATATGCAGGAAAGAGTCGATTATCTTTATGACGAAAAAGGAAAACTCACCGAAAAGAAACGCTACTTTATTTCCAAAGAGTTCGACGAAGCCGGCAGAGACAGCTCGGTCTACACTTACGGCGGTGTTCCTGATACTATCGCGTCTATCGATATGACGGCAAAAGAGAGGATAACATACGACTATTCAGACGGACTTCTGCTTAAAAGCCGGCACGATTTTTACGAATACTACATGGTTTGCAGTGGTGCTTCATGGGCTTGGCGCAAGCGGGAACATGAGAAGGAATATTTTTATGATGAAAAAATGCGCCCGGTCAGGATAATGACAAGTCCGGACGAAAGATATTCGGTGACTATTGACGACGAATGGGAATACTATCCCGACGGTTCTCTGAAGCGGAAAGTTGAAACTATCGACGATAATAGCAGCACGAACGACTGTTATTATTATCGTCCTAAAGCCCTGGAAAGAATCTATGACAAAAAAGGGCGCGAGACCGGGTATAATAAGATCGATTATTCCGGGGTGTATGAGACGACAACAAGGACTTACTACGACAACAGCAGCGAAGTCAAGCAGGAAACTGTCTGCGATGATGAAGAAAACTGCAAATCCTATTCCTATACCTACGAACACGACGGTCTCGGGCGTGTAACCGAAGAACGCAAAGATTATGCTGATCCTGTTGATGGCGGGATTGATTTTGAAACATGGCAGGCGATATGGTTGAAACAGAAGGATGTCACTTATTACAAATATACCGGGACGGGAAAATTGAAAGAATCGAGGGCGTATAAGATACAAAGAAAGTATGAAGATGAAACTGCTCCGGAAACTGTTTCGAAAAAGAGGATCGAAATCTATATTTACGATGAAAAGGACAGGCTTATTGAAATACGCTCGGCAAGCAGCTGGGATGAAGAAAATCCGGATATAGGCTCCATGTCAGTCCAGTACACAGAGTACGATTCGCTTGACAGAGTCATCAGTGACAACGGACATGTTTACGAATACCGGGGAGATTCGGATATAAGGAAAAAAACGTGGTTTAAATGGGGAAGTACTTTCTACAAATACGATGAAAACGGCAACCTTGTGTCCGAGAAGTATAATAAAGGTGCGCAGCGATACAATATGGAAATAGAATATGACGAAGACGGCTATCCGGTTTCCGCCGGAAAGGAATATCCGAATGACGAATACGAAAGAAAAGAGACAAGGGCATATTCCTACGAAACATTCCAGCTTCCGTAAGGATTAACCGCTGTTTTTTTGAACCGCCGTGGAGGTAAAAATGAAGAAAATTTTTGCAGCTTGCGTGATTCTTTCAATTTTGCTTCTTGTTGCCGGATGCGGCGGCCCGAAAAAGGAAACGGTCAATGATTCGGATGCAGTGCCGGATGAAGATTCCGGGAGTACCGGTGAAGATGCGGATAATGTGGCGGCTGAAGAGTACGAAGAACCTCCGAAAGAACGAATTCCTTTGACGCAGGAATGCATCGGAAAAAAGGTCCTGACTAAGGAAACAGTCGATGTCGACTCTAAGAAAACAGGTTATGCCGGGGCAAATTATACCTATATGATAAAACGTTACTACGATAAAAACTGCCGCGTCAAATTTGAAAGCAAATACAACGTCACGAACAGCACCTCGAAAGGGCGGAAGAGCAAGTCCTATGAATACGATGACAAGGGCAATGTGACGAGGATATGCAAACGGGATACTGAGGGAGTTATTACAGGGGAGTGTCAGAAGTTTTCTTATGAATTCAACGATGACGGAACGGTCAAAAAAATGTGTGTCGGGAAACTGGAGGAAGGAAGAGAGGCAGGCTGCGTCACTTATTTTTACGATGAGAACGGGAGGATCAAACAGAGAGTAAGAAGAAGCGCGGTCAAAGAGGCATTCCCGTTCTTTCGTGATTTCTCCGATGAGGATGCTGAATATTTTTCTGAGGACTATGCAGTTGTGGAGAGTGTTTTCACCAACGGAGAGCGTGTTTCCGAAGGTATCGATATGCAGGAAAGAGTCGATTATTTTTATGACGAAAAAGGGAAACTAACCGAAAAGAAACGCTACTTTATTTCCAAAGAGTTCGATGAAAACGGCAAGGATGCCGCAGTTTACTATTACGGTTATGTTCCCGATTATATCGCATCTATCGATATGACGACGAAAAAGACGATAAAATATGACTATTCAGACGGACTTCTGCTTAAAAGCCATCACGATTTTTACGAATACTACATGGTTTGCAGTGGTGCTTCATGGGCTTGGCGCAAGCGGGAACATGAGAAGGAATATTTTTATGATGAAGAAATGCGCCCGGTCAGGATAACGACAACTCCGGATGAAAGATATTCGGTGACTATTGACGACGAATGGGAATACTATCCCGACGGCTCTCTGAAGCGGAGAGTCGAAACTCTCGACGATGATGACAACACGAACGCCTGTTATTATTATCCTCCCAAAGCCGTGGAAAGAATCTATGACGAGAAAGGGCGCGAGACCGGATATAATAAGATCGATTTTTCCGGGGTGTATGAGAGGACAACAAGGACTTTCTACTATAACAGCAGCGAAATCAAGCATGAAACTGTCTGCGATGAGGAAGAAAAGTGCAAATCCTATTCCTATACCTACGAACACGACGGTATCGGGCGTGTAACCAAAAAAAGCAAGGAATATGATGATCCTGTTCTGGTCGATTTTTTTGATGAATATGGTTTCTATACAGGTAAGTGGGAAAAACAGGTGGATGTCACTTATTACAAGTATACTGCGACCGGAAAATTGAAAGAATCGAGGGCATATACGATCCAAAGAGATTATGAGGATGAAACTGCTCCGGAAACTACTTCTAAAAAGAGGATAGAGATCTATGTTTACGACGATCAGGACAGGCTTGTCGAAATACGCTCGGCAGGCAGCTGGAATGAAGAAAATCCGGATGTGGAATCCATGTCAGTCCAGTACACAGAATACGATTCACTCGGCAGAATTGTTGCTGACAACAGCTATGTTTACGAATACCGCGGCGACACCGACATGAGATACAAAACATGGAACAAAAAGGGAAAAACGACTTATGTATACGATGAGAACGGCAACCTTGTGTCCGAGAAGTATAATAAAGGTGCACAGCGATACAATATGGAAATAGAATACGATGAAGACGGCTATCCGGTCTCCGCTGTAAAAGATTCTTCGAATGATGAGGTGGAAAGGACGGAAATCAGGGCGTATTCCTACGAAACATTCTGACCTTGCAGATTTAAGGATTTTGCGCCCTTGTCAGATATTGCGTCATAAAGTTTGCAAAATGCTGCGCGCTTTTATATATTCCGCCGGATTTTTTATTTGGAGAAAGAGATGTCCGAAATCAATTACAAAAATGCAGGTGTCGATATTGCCGAAGGTGCGGCGATGGTCGACAAGATCAAACCTATCGTCAAAAAAACCATGCGTCCCGAAGTTCTTGCCGCTATCGGCGGATTTTCGTCGCTCGTTTCGATCCCTGAAGGGATCAAAGAACCTGTTTTAGTCAGCGGAACAGACGGCGTCGGAACGAAACTTAAGTTCGCTTTTCTTGCCGACAAACACGACACGATTGGTATCGACCTCGTTGCGATGTGTGTCAACGACGTCATTGTCGGCGGCGCGGAACCGCTCTTTTTCCTTGACTATTTCGCAACCGGAAAACTGAGAAGCGAAGTGGGCGCGGAAGTCGTTACCGGTATAGCTGAAGGCTGCCGTCAGGCGGGATGCGCTCTCGTCGGAGGCGAAACTGCCGAAATGCCGGGATTTTACGCGGAAGGCGAATACGACCTTGCAGGTTTCAATGTCGGTGTCGTTGACAAAAGCAAGATAATCGACGGCTCGAAGATAAAGGAAGGCGACGTCATCGTCGGGATCCCGTCAACGGGCGTTCACTCGAACGGATACTCGCTCGTCAGAAAGATAGTTCTCGAAAAAATGGGACTCAAGATAAACGACAGAATCGAAGAGCTCGGCTGCACGGTTGCAGAAGAGTTTCTGAAACCTACGAGAATCTACGTGAAAGAAGTCCTCGACCTTCTTAAAAAGTTCGACATCCGCGGCATGGTCCACATCACGGGCGGCGGTTTTTACGAAAATATTCCGAGAGTCATTCCCGAAGGTCTGGGAGCATTGATCGACGGCGATTTCAAAGTACTTCCGGTATTCAAATGGCTCAGAAAATGCGCGGACTTGAGCGAGCGCGAAATGTTCACGACTTTCAACTGCGGAACGGGCTTCATGCTTATCGTGCCGCCGGAACAGGTCGATGCGCTGCTTGAAAATTCCGACAGATACGTCGTCGGCAGGATCGTGAAGACCGATAAAGCCGAAAGAGTCGAAATTCCGAAGAGTTATTTCGCTTAAAGATCACGAAAAATTGATTTTCAGAAAAATATCACTATACTATCGCGGATTTTTTTTGTTTGAAGGAGAAATTCATGGCAAGAGTAACAGTTGAAGATTGTCTCGAAAAAGTTCCGAACAGGATGGAACTTATAATTCTTGCGGCAAAAAGAACGCGCCAGCTTCTTGACGGCGCGGAACCCCTTATCGCCAACACGAAAGGCAACAAACCGCCGATCATCGCTCTGCGTGAAGTCAGCGCGGGCAAAATAGAACTCGGTTATGCGGCCAACAAGCAGAAAAAGCATTTCCACCGCCGCCGCAAAATTTCAAGATATATCCGCAGTCAAGATGAAGACTAATGTCGGATTTTCCTTGTTTTGATTCCGAAATATCAGCATCGGGTCTGAAATTCAGCATACACACCGAACTTGTTCCTTCGGGAACGGCTTTTAAAATCAACACTTCGGTTTCGTCGTCAAACGGTGCTGTTTTTTCTTTCAACACTCTGCCCGGGGAAAATTTTTCGGAGGATGATATCCGCAGCCGGCACAATCGGATTGCCGGAAAAGTTCCTGCAATTTTTTCAACGAAAACGGATTCCGGCAGCGGAAACAATGTCGATTTTGCCGCGCTTTATATGAAGAAAGAATTCCGCTCCGGTTCTGATGCTAAAACTAAAACGGCTGAAAATATTAAAAAAATTCTCGTTTTTGAAGATGAATAACTGCTCGAAAAAATATGTTTTGACGTGCAAATTTTTTAATTGCAAAAAAAGTTTGACTGACGGCGCAAAATTTGGTAAACACCGCCGCTGATTGTTTTAGGTGTAATTTGGACAATTTTTTATAGGGTTAGCGACATGAAGTTTTTTTCAAAATTGCTTGTTATGGTTTTGATCGTAAGTTTGGTTTCTCCGGCTTATTCTCAAGAAGCGAAAGAAGATGAGCAGGAAGCTCAGGAAGCTCAGCCGGCTGCTCAGGAACAACAGTCAGGTGTCAACCTCAAAGTCGGTGACAACTTCTATTTCGAAGGCAACGTCAATGACAACGCCAATGATGACAAAGAGGAATCAATGGCTGAGACCCAGTCTACTCCTATCTACAAACAGACATGGTTCATAGCTACAGTAGCGATTGTCGTTATTGCAGGCGCTGCAGTAGGTATCTACTACGGAACAAGGACCTCTGAGCCTAACGGCAAAACTGTTGAATGGGATAACGCAAAGTAATAATCGGTTGGAGGATTTTATGAAAAGATTGTTTTTTCTCTCTTTGGCTTTCATTTTAGCCTTTATGCTCATATCTTGCGATTCGGGCAATACCGGTGATTTCAAAATCACGTTGAAACTCCCGATCGATTACGAAAGTGTTTGTAATGATTTAGACGATCCTAATTCTGACTATACCTACTGCATAAATGAAAGCGATCAGGTCATGCTTTCGATTTATTCCAAATCCAATATCGCTGATGACTATGTTTATGCAGACCGTAAACTCATAAAAGTTACCGACAACAAAGGCGGTAAGGAAGAGTTCATCAGATCTCTTAAAAAAGGTGCTTACTACCGTTTCTTTGTCGAAGTTACGAATTCAAACGAAAAGTTGAAACTTACCGGTGGTATCGACGGTGTTTATTATGATGATAAAAACAATTATGATGTAGATATTTTCCTTGCACCGGTCGGTGATTTCGCAAGAGTTGTTGCCGACAGAGGAGATGCGGGCAAGACTTCGCTTAAGTCATATTTCGGTGAAGGCGGTTCTAAAGGTGCGGCGGCTGTTGCTCTCAAAGACGGCAGCATCTATATGGCCGGCGGTTTCGATCTTGAAGAAGAAGAAGTTTCTAACAAAGCAGTTATTTTTGATATGCAGTCTATTTCCAAAAATGACGTGAAAGATCTTCCTGTAAAACTTTATGATCACATCGCAGCACTTCTTGACGACGGAACTGAAACCGGAAAAATCGTTGTCGGTCTCGGTATGACTGAAGATGATCAGTTGAACGCTTCGGTTTGGATTTACGATCCGAAAAATAACAAATATGATTTGTTTGCTCTCGGTGCTCCCGAGATGACAAAGGCTAAAGCAATCACGATCGACGGTGATGTTTATATCGTCGGTGGTTGTTCCAATAAAGGTGAAGCAGGCGTTTATAGAATTTCGGCAAAAACAGGTTCTGTTGTTTCCGAGACTTTTGCAACACTGAAACAAGGTCGCTGCAATCACGCAGTTGCGGATGTTTCAATAGTCAATGTTGATGAAAACGGCGTTAAGACCGTTACCCCGAGAATTTTGGTAATCGGCGGATCGACAGATACGAAAGAAGGAAAAGAGACTCCGGTTCTCGGTGAAAATTTTGCAGAACTTGTAACTCAGGGCGTATCCACACCGATGGCTGTTGCTGACAGAAACGGCGGTGACGATGCTGAGTTGAAGACAAAAGGTCTTATTTCTCCGGCGGCAGTCGGCGTTCTTATGGATGACAAAGAAGAAACTGAAACGGTTGTTGCAGTTCTCGGCGGATACCTTCGTAACGGCGAAGGTGATGCTGAAACATGGGTTTCAAACCCGAGTCTTTTGGTTTTCAGCGAAAAAGGCGAGAATGCACTTGTCTATGATAAAAACGGAACCGCTAACGAATGTGCAAGACCTTCTGCAGCTCTTCTTGGTTCGGAAGAAAAGAATGTTATTAAATATGTCGCTGTAAACTGCGGCACGCAGGAAATCGACAGAATAAAGAGAAATGCTACAGATCAGGTCGTTTTCGTTCTTCAGGTCAAGAGAGTTAAAGATTCAGACCTCGGTATAGAAGTTTTCTCATCTTCTGTTAAAGACAGCTTGATGGAAGGAAACAATGATCCGGAAAGTGACGCAATCATTCTGGACGGTCCTGTTGCAGTTGATGCTCTCGGTCAGGTTTTCATGCTTGGCGGACAGTTTGTTTATCAGGTAGGCAGCTACGCGGTTCCGTAGCCGCTTGTCCGATTTGATTTAAAACGGGGGTTTTCCCCCGTTTTTTTTTGCTTTTTGGAGGAGTCGTGAAGAAATTTTTCATTCATACTTTCGGCTGTCAGATGAATGTCTACGACAGCGAGCGGGTTGCCGTTATGCTTGCCGAAAAAGGCTGGGAATATACTGAAAATGCGGAAGAGGCAGACCTTATCATAATAAACAGCTGCAGTGTGCGCGAAAAGCCTCTGCTTAAACTTTACAGTTGTGCAGGCCGCTATCTGCCGCTCAAAAAATCAAAAGGATTGAGGATTTTTATAATGGGTTGCGTCGCCCAGCAGTTAGGCGGCGAAATAATCGAAAAGATCCCGTATATCGACGGAGTTTTCGGACCGGGAGCGGAAGACATGATTCCCGATGTTGCCGAAAAAGGTGTTTTTCCGTTCGTTTCGAACAAAGCCGATTCGCTTGAGCGCGAAGAGATATTCCCTGCAAGATCGAAAGGAAGTTTTTTCAGTCCTTATTCCTCGTATGTCACTGTCATGCACGGCTGCAACAACTTCTGCAGCTACTGCATCGTTCCGTTTGTAAGAGGCCGCGAGATCAGCAGAAAGAGCGCCGTTATCCTTGATGAGATCAAAAAACTTGTCGATTCCGGTATTCAGGAAGTAACTCTGCTCGGTCAGAACGTCAACAGTTACAAAGATCCCGAAAACGGCAAGACTTTTGCGGCTCTTCTGCATGAAATTTCCGAAAAAACGGCGTTGAAAAGGATCCGTTTCATAACGAGTCACCCGAAAGATTTCGGCGAAGAACTGGCTCAGGCTTTCCGCGACATTCCAAATCTTATGCCGTACCTTCATCTTCCGGCTCAGTCGGGCAACAACCGTATTTTAAAGCTGATGAACAGGCGCTACACCGTTGAAAACTATATCGAAAAAATGGAACTCGCGCGGAAATACTGCCCCGATATCGCGCTCAGCAGCGATTTTATCGTCGGTTTTCCGGGAGAAACGCGCGAAGAATTCGAAGATACGATGAAACTTGTCGATCTTGTCGGCTACGATTCGATATTTGCTTTCAACTACTCTCCGAGGCCTTTCACGAAAGCCGAAAAAATGACTGACGATGTTCCTGAAGAAGAGAAATTCGCGCGCCTAAACGAGCTTCTGGATCTCGAAAAGAGAAGATTGAAAGAAGTCCGCGGTCGTTATTTGGGCAGAACGGTCAATGTTTTAGTCGAATCTGAAAGCCCGAAAGGCGACACTTTCATGGGCAGAAGCGAACACAATCTGATCGTTCACATTGCGGGCTCAATCGCATCGGATAAAGGGAAGATCGTACCCGTCAAAGTTGTCGAAATCCTTGAAAACACAATGCGCGGCGAAAAAGTGGTTAGTCAACCGGAATAATTTTCGGCTCGGGAAGAGTCACTCCCAAGATTTTTTCAAGGCTGTAGTTATTCTGCCGCAGAATGAATTCGTAATCCTTGTTTTTTTCATCCGAAATCTGTGCAAGCGGCTTATATTGTTCAAAATCTTCTTCTTTTAGCCTCATCAGCGCGGGGCAGTGTTTCATTAAATATTTTCTCCACTCCTTATCTGTGAAAAATTCGCTCACAAACGGAGTATTTCTGCACTGGAACGGTTTGAAATCATGTATCGAGCACTTTTTCGACTTTAAAAAAATGCAGGCATCATTCTCTTTTTTCATAATGATATAAGGAAGATACGAATAAGAGGATCCCTCTTCGCAGTATTCCAGGATTATGAAATCGGTGTATTTATCGATAAATTCCTGAAGCGTCATTTTGAAGTTTTCTGCCAGACTTCTGACATCTTCCGGATAGAGAAAAACCGACCCGTCGCCCGAGCAGCAGCCTCCGCATGCAGTGCATTTAAAAAAGTTCATTATTTTCTCCTATTCTACGCTGGTAAAGTAAGATGCCGCGCGCAGCGTGTTTGAAAGTTTGACCGTTTTCGAGCGGTTTGAAGCACGGACCCCGCCCTGTATCCTGGCTTTAGCCTTTACGCTTCCCCAGTTCGGAAAATCGTCGCTGCTAATGATGAGTTTCCTGATAAAATCGCCTGAAAGCAACGCCGTTTCTTCGATGCTGATCAGTTCATTTATAAGCGCTTTTGTCAAGCCGTCTGCAATGAGCAGGGAAAGCGAGGTGTCGGGATAATTCCTGCTTTTGTCGGTTGTAAAAGTTCCTTCTTCGTACCAGAAACCCTGATGGTCGAATCTCATCTCTTTCAGAAAACCGGTCTGCGAAGCAAAAAAATCTTCCATCGCTTTGTATGAAGCAGTTCCTTTTTCAGGATTGAAATCGGCAAGATAGCCAATGAAACGCAACTTGTTTTCGGTATTTGCGCTTTCAAAAAGTGAGACTGCTTTTTTCAGCAGGCTGACGATCTTTTCATCCTTGTTTCTATCTTTTGAAAGGAGCGAAAACGCCTCGATGAAAATGCCCGAATATATGAAGTTTGCAGTTATAGCCTTTTCGGTGCTGTCGAAATCGAAAAACTTATACTGGTAACCCATATCTTTTTTCTGCCTGACCATCAGAGCCTCTAATTTGGCTCTTGCAGCATCATCTTTTTCCTCTTTTTCGAGAACGTATTTCAAAGTTTTTTCAGCCGCTTCGGCAAGAGTGGGATCTCCAAGCCTTTCAGCCATTCTGAAGAGGACTTCCGACGCGTAAGCCTGCATGAGAAGTGACTCTTTTACATTTTTTTCCTTTGCATCCGTTGTTTCGAGTTCGGACGGGAATGAGCCGTCTTCACGCTGGATGTTTTTAAGATGTTTTGCGATGAGGCGAAGGGCAAAATTCGACGAATATTCCCCTTTTTTTACTGCCGAACCGTCAAGCCACAGCTCCGCATTCCCGTCATTTTCGGAAAACTGCGTCGTTCTGTAAAAATAGACCGAAGCGGCATCCTTTTTGTATTCATCCTTGTCAAGCCCGTATTGAGTTCCTTTTCTGTCGAGGACTGACAGCGGATTTGTCGAATATTCCCAGGGAAGGAGCCTTATCTTTGCGCCGCGCGACTTTAAATAAAGTCCGTCAACGCCGCTTTTGGGCAGCGTGATCAGATATTTTTCGCTTTTATCCTCGAGGTATGCGTATTCTGAATGAAAATATAAGATGAGACGGAGTTTCGCCAGATCGAGTTTTTTTATCTTTGCTATTTCGTTAAAAAGTTTTTTCAGATTTTTTGCAGTAGATGAGATAAGTTCATCTTCGTAAGTGACTGACATCATGACGTTTCCGTTAACATCCCAAGCTGTCGTAGTGATCGTGCGCTTTTTGTCGGGAACATTGTCAGGGCACTTCTCATTGCGGAAACATTTGATGATGAAATCAGCTTCCTCTTCCATAAACTCAGCGTCTTTTTTCGGTAGTAATTTTTTAAAGATGTTAGAATCGGTTTCTTTTTCAGTTCTTTTCAGCAGGATTCCGCTTTTGCCTGCAAAAAGATAGTCGAAATCCTCAAGTTTTCTGAATTTGAAAAGAGAATCGGCAAAATCCGAGTCTTTGCGCAGAGAACTCGGAAGAAAAACGCATTCACTTCCTGAATGTTTCATGCTGTGGCTATATTCAGCTGAAGGAGCTTCCTCAAGCTCTGCAACAGAGGCGCAGTGCTCTTGTTTGATGCGCTCGAGAACATCTTTCGGCTTCGTGAGTTCCTGAATTATCACGACGATCGTGAATATGACCGTTGCGGCAAGCGTTGAAGCCGAAACGAACCTTAAAACTTTTTCGATAGTAATCATGAGTCAGATCCGAAACACCTTAAAAACGGGCTATTATGGTTTCTGCAAAAGGTTTAATCAAGAAAAACAATTACTTTCCGCCGAGAAGTTTTTTCTTAACTTTGAATGCTCCGCCGCGAAGAAGCGGTTCTTTGAAAACGACTATCGCCGCAAAAACTATGAGAAGTGCGGTTTTGAAAGCGAGAGAAACGATTTTTCCTTCAACCGGAACAAATGTTGCAACAGCCCAGAGAATCATTGCTAAAGCGAAATAGAAAATGCCGCTTTTTACGCGGTAGGCGATCGGAAAATACTTCTGTCCGATGAAGTACGATACCGCCATGGTCACGAAATTCGAGATAAGCGAAGCATAAGCGCACGCCATAAAGCCGAATTTCGGCACGAAAATCACGATTATCAGCACTGTTATTATGCAGGCTGTAAGCGAAAAATAGCTTCCCCATTTCGTTCTGTCGGTGAGTTTATACCAGATAGAAAGATTGGAATAGACGCCGAAGAAAAGCTCACCCAGCATGACTATCGGAACAACCGCAAGACCAGCGAAATATGCGCTTCCGATCAAGTGTTTGAAAATATCGAGATAAAACGTGATTCCCAAAAAAACGAAAAGCGAAAAAAGGAGGAAAAAGTGCATTACATCAACGTAAATCGAAGTGTCATCTCCTTTTTTGTAGCGGAAAACGAACGGTTCGTAAGAGTATCTGAAGGCCTGAAGCGACATAACCATTATCACGCTGATTTTAAAGCACGCGCCGTAAATTCCAAGCTGCGAATTCGCCTCTGCCGGGTCGGAAAAAAGGTAAGGAAACAGGATTTTGTCTGCCGTCTGGTTGAAAATTCCGGCGATTCCGAAAAGAAGGATAGGAAACGAATATGCGAAAATCCGCTTCATAAGTTTTGCGTCAAAAGACCACTTGAAAAGGAAAACCGGCGAAAGGGCGAGCAGCGTGAAAGCCGATGAAACCACGTTTGAAACAAAGACGTAGCGGATCTCAAGCCCAGGAGTCCAGATCAGGTCAACTGCCGAAAATCCGTTTTTTGAAAGCCAAGGTGCGGCAATGAGGAAAAACAAATTGAGCCCGATATTTATCGCAATAGATGCCAGTTTTATGCCGGCAAAGCGGAAGGCCTTCTGTTTGTGTCTCAGGTTTGCGAAAGGAACGGCGCAGAAAGCATCCATTGCGACTATCACGGCGAGCATCATCACGAATTCGCTGTACTGCGCATAACCCATCGCGGCTGAAACCGGCTTTAAAAACAGGGCGACCGCAAGAACGAAAAGTGTTGAAGTCGAAGCAAGCGAAGTTAAAATCGTGCCGTAGACCCGCTTCGGATCAGGCTCTTTGTTGATGAAACGGAAAAATCCGGTTTCCATTCCGTAAGTCAGAATAACGAGCATCAGCGCCGTCCAGCCGTAAAGATTCGTAACTATGCCGTAATCGCTCGTCCGCACCAGAACTCGCGTGTAGACCGGAACAAGCATCCAGTTGAGAAAACGCCCGACAATGCTGGAAAGGCCGTAAACCGCACTCTCTCCGAGCAGCTTTTTCATTATTGAACCGTTTGAAGCCATATTACCCCGCAAAATCAAAATACAGGCGACTATAGTTTCAGCCGAATCTTTTTCAAGTTATCTTAAATCTCATGTTTTCTTGAAAGATTCAGCTAAATTTAATAATGTTACGAGCATTTTTCGGGAGGCGGTCATGAGAGTTCCGGCAGGAAAAACGGCAGATTCAAGGGCTTTCGACAAAAGGTCGATGGAAGCGGGGATTCCGTCACTGATTCTGATGGAAAACGCCGCTTTTTCACTTTTTATCGAAGTGAAGAAGGTGATTGACGAGTGGAAACCTGAAAAAATCGTCGTGTTTGCGGGAAACGGCGGCAACGGCGGTGACGGTTTTGCGCTGCTTCGTATTTTAACCGACAGAGTGCCGGAAATTCCTCTTTTTCTTGTGGAAGCGGCTGAATTTAAAGAGCTGAACAAAGTTCCCGAAAATTCTGCATGGACTAACCGTCTGATGATACCTGAAAAAGTGCAAGTTATTGATTTTAAAGATGTTTTAGGGAGAATTCTTTTTGTTGACGCGATGCTCGGAACGGGGCTTAAAAGCGAAATTTCGGGAAAAATAAAAGAGTCTGCCGGATTCATAAATTCTTATCCTGCTGACAAAAAATTCGTCGTTTCTGTCGATGTTCCGACAGGGCTCGACTGCGATAACGGCGCAATATTGGGTGAGGCGGTAAAAGCCGATTTAACCGTGACGATGGGAATTTACAAAACCGGTCTTTTTGCAGGAAACGGTACCGAAAGATCGGGAAAAATCGTTCTCGGCCACATTTCGGCGGTCAATGAAAAGAATAATGATTTCAAATATTTTGTTGAGGAAAATCCTGAAGTCAGAAACCGTGAAATTCCGCTTGATTCCTTCAAAAACCGCAACGGTCATCTGCTTGTTGTCGGCGGAGATGTCGAAAAAGTCGGGGCGACGATAATTTCTGCAAAGTCCTTCATGTCCTGCGGAGGCGGGCTTGTCTCGTCCGCTTTCAAAAAGGATTTTCTTCCTTCGATTGCTGGAAAAATGCCGGGACTTATGCTCACTGACGTTGCAGAACTCAAAAACGAGCTCCACAGGTTTCAGGCGCTTGTCATCGGCCCCGGACTCAGTGAAATACCGTTTGATTTTGAAATTCTGAAAGATTTCGAAGGTGTAATCGTAGTTGATGCCGGAATGTTCGACATTATGCCTGAAAACAGAAAGGTTACTGAAATTCTGAAAGATAAAAAAGTCGTCTTCACGCCGCATCAGGGCGAGATCAGGCGCTTCCTCAAAGCCGATAAAAATGAGCCGTGGATAAACCTTGTCGAGAGGTTTCCGCTTGAAAAAAACCATGTTCTCATTGCAAAAAGTCACGCAACTTTCGTGAGAAATACCGAGAAAACGGTGATTGTTCCGGCTGGAGCAAAGGCGCTTGCTTTCGGAGGCAGCGGAGACGCGCTCACGGGAATAGCCGCTTTTGAAACTCTGCAAACTGAACTTTTTGAAGGCTGCGTCAATGCGGTCGTCAGACACAGGGCGGCAGGGATCGAACTTGAAAAACGCTTCAGCGCGGCTACGCACGATATTGAAAAACTTGTTGAAATGATTGCACTTACAGAGAAAAAAAATGCTTGAAAACAGAGAGACTTTTTTTGTGAAAAACGAGGCTGAAACTATTGCCCTCGCCGAAAAACTGGCGGCAGAACTTAGAGGGTGCGAGCTTATCGTTTTTGACGGCGACCTCGGTGCGGGAAAAACTTTTTTTACGGGTGCTCTTTGCGAGGCACTTGGAGTCGACAGAAAAAAAGTTTCAAGCCCGACTTTTGTTATAATGAAAAAATATTCAGGAAAATTCGATATTTACCACTGGGATTTTTACAGAATTTCGTCAGTCGACGAGCTTTATATCGCCGATTTTCCGGAGTATCTTAAGGCTGAAAATTCGGTTACGATTGTTGAATGGGCCGATATGTTCAAAGAGTGCTGGGAAACGCACCGCCCTGTGATCAGGATTGAAATAAAATTCGGTATTGGAGAAAACGAACGTGAAATCAGCATCGGAAGAATCAACTGAAAAACTGCTTGAAAGTCTGCACGCACCGCGCAAAAAACCGGAGATGGCGCGCTCGAAAAAGCCTGAATTCGCGCCTAAGCCGAATTTCGAGGAAGAGAAACCTGAAGAAGAAGTTCAGAAGACAAAAAAAGATCATGCTCTTGAATTTATTAAGAAAACTTCTGTCGATTTAAAGGGCGGCGTTTCCGTGATCCAGGCTTTCAAAGCGATTTTGAAAAGCGGAAAACTCTTTTTTGCCTCAATCGGTGTCATTCTGATAATGATGATTTTAACTTTCTTTTTCTATCACCGCGTAACTTCATTCGTAACGGTGAAAACGCTCGATTTTTTTGAGATCACGCCTGCTACCGACGAACTTTTCTCCCAAATTTATCACGCTTTGAAAGTTTGCAGCGCCTTTCTTTTCAAACTTGTAGTAAATGTCCTTTCTTTCTACCTGTCGTTCATCTTAGCATACGCCCTCACTTCGCCGCTTTACTCCTTTATTTCGATAATCGCCGAAGATGTCTATTTCGGAAAACCGCAGGACGACGCAGAACTTTCGCTTCCTGGAATGATAGAAGACGTAAAACAGGCTTTGAAAGTGACTCTCGCCGCATTCCTGCTCGGTGTCATCGCGTTTTTTATCGGCTTTGTTCCCGTTTTTGGTCAGGTCGCGGCACTTGTTTTCTGCTTTTTCATGAACGCGCTCCTCATTTTCGATTTCGTCACTTCGAGAAGGCGCTGGAACTTCGTAAACAAGGCGAAATGGCTTGTTTTTCACCCGGCGCTGACGCTTAAAACGGCGCTTCTTCCCACTTTGATATCGTTCATTCCCGTTATAAATACGATATTTACGGCATTTCTCTTTCCGGTTTTCGTCGTTCATGCAACGATGAATTTTGCCTGCGCCGAAAGGGGAGACGAGCCTGAAAAAGAAGGAGAAATAATTGAAAGCTGAAACTTTTATAGGGCTCAGATATCTCTGGAACTCGCGCAGGACGCGCTTTTTGAGCGTCATCACTTTAATCTGCGTTCTCGGTATCGCAATCGGTGTCTCGGCGCTTATAGCGGTTCAGTCGATAATGGACGGTCTTCAGAACAAGATGCGCGCAACTGTTTTGGGAGCAAAAACGCACGCTTTAGTTACGACCGAAAGCGGAAAACTTGAAGATTACGCCCCCAAAATGGCTAAACTTGCCGGAAATCCCGAAATCGCCGGCGTTACTCCGGTCATTTCAAGGGATGTCATAATTTCTGTGAGTGACGAACTCAACGGACTCGTAATAAACGGAATCGATCCCGCGACTGTCGGAAACGCGATGCTCTTTCCTCAGCAGATCAAGCATGGTTCGATGAACTGCCTTATAAATCCGGACAAATGCCCCAAAATCATTGAAAAACGCAAATCAGTTCAGGAGTTTTCCGGAAAAAAAGGGGAGATAAAACCGGAAAACTTTCCCGGAATCGCAATAGGGGCCGAACTTGCGAAATACTACGGAATAGATATCGGCGACAAAGTTAAAATCATCTCTCCGACAGGCGAAATGAGTCTTGCCGGACCTAAAACGCAGATAAAAACTTTTCAGGTTGCGGCTATATTTTTCAGCTCGCTTTACGAGTACGATTTCAACTATGCCTACATCACGCTGGAAAACGCGCAGAATTTCTTTTCTGCCGGTAAAAGCGTCGATCATCTGGGAATAAAACTCAAGGATATGAAACGGATAGACGAGGCTGAAAAGGCTATCAAAGCTGATTTGGGTGAGAGGATCGTCGTCAAAAACTGGCGCGACATGAACAAACCTCTTTTTTCGGCTCTCGAAATGGAAAAAATCGTGTGGTTCCTGATAATCGGTTTCATCGCGCTCGTCGCTTCGTTCAACATCGTTTCAGCGCTCATCATGCTAGTCATGGGAAAAAAAGAAGAGATTGCGATACTTCGCGCAGCTGGATATTCCGCAAAATCGGTAATGAAAATCTTTATGCTTGACGGAATCATAATCGGCTTTTTCGGCACTCTTTTAGGCGGAATTTCAGGCACCATCATTTGCATCATCCTCAGCGATATGCCGGTAAAAGTGGCGCAGGATGTCTATTACATCGAAAAAATTCCGGTCGACATGTCGCCTTTCACCTTCATCGCTGCAATCGCCGGTTCTCTTATTTTAACAGTGATCGCGGCAGTTTATCCCGGCAGAAAAGCTGCAAAACTGAGCCCCGCGGAAGCGCTCAGACAGGATTAAACGCCTTTCCTGAGGATTTCCAGATAGTCTTCGTAGGAATAGATTCTTGATTTGCCCGATTTCGAGGTCTGTTTCAGGATTCCTTTTTCGCAGAAAAAGTTGATGTAATTTGCCACTGTGTTGTAGGAACAATGCAGGGCTGCGGCGGTTTTCTTTGTTTCGAGAATCGGATTCTGCTCGAGATAGCGCAGGAATTCGAGTGATTTTGTTGAAGAGCGCTGCGTTTCTGCGAGGATTTTTTCGTTTTTTTCTCTCAGTTCCGTCAGAAGATCAATGGTTTCTGTCGCATCAGAAGCCGTTTCCGAGATTCCGCGGAGAAAAAATTTGATCCACTGCTCGTAATTGCCCGATTTTCTGATTTCAGCCATTCTGTCGTAGTATTCGATCCTGTTTGATTTCAGATAGTACGAAAGATAGAGAAGCGGTGAGGAAATCGCCTGATTCTGCATGAGAAAAAGGGTGATGAGAAGTCTTCCGATCCTGCCGTTGCCGTCCAGAAACGGGTGGATAGTCTCGAACTGATAGTGCAGAAGCGCCGCTTTGACGAGAATATCCATGTCATCTTCTTTATTCATGAATTTTTCAAAATCGGACATGCATTCTTTCATGTCGCTTGGATTCGGCGGAATGTATCTGGCATTTTTCAAGGTGCTTCCGGCTCCGCCGATCCAGTTCTGCGAAACGCGGAACTCACCGGGAGTTTTGTCGCATCCGCGCACACTTTTCATAAGTACGGCGTGAGTTTCGCGTATCAGCCTGTTGCAAAGCGGAAGTTCCGCTAATCTCAGGGTCGAAAAATTTATTGCTTTGACGTAATTTACGACATCGGAAACATCGGCGTTGGTGTTTTCGTCGATTTCCGGATCAAGCACATCGTCAAGAGTGCACTGCGTTCCTTCGATCTGAGATGAGAGGATCGCCTCTTTTCTTACATACATTGAAATAAAAAGGTCTTTATTGGGAACTCTGTCGGAAACGCTGTTCAAGACCGCGGTTTTTTCGTGGGCGTCAGTAATAAGTGAAAGCATTTCCGAATCGATTTCGATCGCCGGAACCGGCGGCAGCGGCTGCGGATAAAAAGAAAAATAGGCGCTTTCGCCGCTGAAATTCTTAACTGTTCTTCCTGCCCTGTTTTCCATTTGGACCCTCCCTGAGTTTTCTGCTCCATTTTAGTTGAAAAATTTCAAAAATCAACGAAATTTTGAGTTTTCTCGTCAATTTTTGGATAGAAAGTTCAAAAAAACGCGAAATCTTGAGTTTTCTTGAGCGGAATCAGCCGGAAATTTCAAAAGCTGTTTTTGCATCAGAAAAATTTTTTGATGTTAGCCCGTTGACTTTGCGAAAACCGTCTTTATATAAAAGCGTGCTTTGAGGCTCATTCGGATTGAGAGTTTAATGATTTCAGGCAGTTGCCTTTTGGAGGGGTTATGACTGAAGAAGAAAGAAAATATAGGGAAGAGCTTGAAAAAGAGAATGACGGCGCGATCGAGATCGACGAAAATCTTGCTGGCGGCGAAAACGATCTTCAGGCTTTTGCCAATGAACTCGGCGAACACGAAAAGTCGAAAAAGAAAAGATTTTTCAATAAGTTCGGCGGAAAAGGCGACGAAAAGGCTCACAGAGAGATCAAGGAACTTGAAGAAAAGCTCGCAAAACTTGATGAGCAGATAAAACTCAAAGATGAAAAAATCGCGGAACTCGAAGGAAGCGTAAAATCGCTTGTTGCTGAAAACAGGAATCAGAAAACGAGAATCGAAAACGAATTCCGCTCGAAGATAAAATTTGCGGTCGAGGATTTCTTTAAAGAATTTATCACTGTAAAGGATGATTTCGACAAGGCGATGGAGTTTATTCCGAAGGGCGAAGAAGCCGACAAAGATCCTTTCATTCAGGGAATCAGACATCTGGCTTCGAAGTTCGAGGATGTCTGCAGCAAGCACGGTCTTGTCTGCATAAGCAGCGTAGGTGAGAAGTTCGATCCGGCAATTCATCAGGCTATGAGCATGATAAATGTTGACGGAAAAGAGGCGAACGAAATCGTTGCGGAGTACGTAAAGTGCTACAAACTGCACGACAGAGTAATCAGACCGGCAATGGTCGTCGTTGCAAGCGGCATTCCTGCGACAAAACCGGAAGAAACTAAAGCTGATGAACCGGCGGAAGCAGAGGAAAATAAAGTCGAAGAGCAGAATACGGAAGAAGTTGCAGAAACTTCCGAACCTGCTGAAAATAATGAAGAAAACGGTAATTGTTAACATTATAATTGGAGGAAATCATGGGAAAAGTTATCGGTATTGACCTTGGTACGACCAACAGCTGCGTAAGCATCATGGAAGGCGGAGAGCCTAAGGTCATTGCAAATTCGGAAGGTTCGAGAACCACTCCGAGTATCGTAGCGTTCACGGACAAAGGCGAGAGACTGGTCGGTCAGCTTGCAAAAAGACAGTCGATCACGAACCCGCAGAGAACTCTTTACTCAATCAAAAGACTTATCGGAAGAAAGTATGAAGCTACCGAAGTCATGAAGATGAAATCTGTCGTTCCGTTCCAGATCATCAAGGCTGCAAACGGCGACGCATGGGTAAAGATCGAGGACAAGGAGTACAGCCCGCAGCAGATTTCTGCTATGGTTCTCAGCAAAATGAAAGAGACCGCTGAAGAGTATCTGGGCGAAAAAGTTACGGATGCAGTCATCACGGTTCCTGCTTACTTCAACGATTCGCAGAGACAGGCAACGAAAGATGCCGGCAAAATCGCAGGCCTCAACGTTCTCCGTATCATAAACGAGCCTACCGCTGCAGCACTTGCTTACGGCGTAGACAACAAGGGAAAGGATATGAAGATCGCGGTTTACGACCTCGGCGGCGGTACGTTCGATATTTCAATTCTTGAACTCGGCGACGGCGTTTTCGAAGTTCTTTCGACAAACGGCGATACGTTCCTGGGCGGTGAAGATTTCGACCAGAGAATAATCGAGTTCCTTGTAAGCGAATTCAAGAAAGAGCAGGGAATCGACCTTTCGAGCGACCCGATGGCGCTTCAGAGACTTAAAGAAGCTGCTGAAAAAGCTAAACACGAGCTTTCTTCGACGATGGAAACCAACATCAACCTTCCGTTCATCACTGCTGATGCAACAGGTCCCAAACACCTAAACATCACGATGTCGAGAGCAAAACTTGAAAGCCTTGTCGAAGATCTGGCAAGAAAAACTCTTGAACCCTGCAAAAAGGTTCTTGCTGATGCAAAACTTACCGTCAACGATATCGATGAAGTCATCATGGTCGGCGGTATGACACGTATGCCGATAGTCCAGAGACTTGTAAAAGAGTTCTTCCAGAAAGAGCTTCACAAAGGTGTTAACCCCGATGAAGTCGTTGCGATCGGTGCAGCCATTCAGGGCGGTGTTCTGAAAGGCGATGTAAAGGATATTCTTCTTCTCGATGTAACTCCGCTTTCACTCGGTATCGAAACACTGGGCGGCGTTTTCACGAAACTTATCCCGAGAAACACCACGATCCCGACCAAGAAAACAGAGACTTTCTCGACTGCTGTCGATAACCAGCCGGGTGTTCAGATCAGAGTTTTCCAGGGTGAAAGAACGATAGCCAACGAGAATAAACTTCTGGGCGAATTCGAACTTAAGGACATTCCGCCGGCTCCGAGAGGTGTTCCGAAAATCGAAGTAAGTTTCGATATCGATGCCAACGGTATTCTTAACGTAAGCGCGAAAGACCTCGGAACCAACAAAGAGAACAAGATCGTCATCAAGGCGGGAAGCGGACTCTCCGACGAAGAGATCGAAAGAATGGTCAACGAAGCCGAGAAGAACAAGGAAGAAGATGAGAAGAGAAAGAAACTCATCGAAACCAAGAACAACGCGGAACAGCTGATCTACACGACCGAAAAATCGCTTAAAGAATACGGCGACAAGGTAAGTGCGGACGACAAAGCTGCTATCGAAGCAAAACTTCAGGATCTCCGCGATGCTTCGGCTACCGATGATGCGACCAGAATCGAAACTGCTATCAACGAGCTCAACCAGGCTGCCTACAAACTTGCGGAAGCGGTTTACAAATCGGCTTCGGCAAACGGTGCCAACCCGATGGACGGTTTCGGCGGAATGGGCGGCGCAGGCGGAACCGGCGAGCCGAATCCGGGCGAATACAATCCGGGCAAAAACGATGACGATGTCGTTGATGCCGACTTCACCGAAAAGAAATAGACTTTGACGCCGGACGCAAGTCCGGCACTTTTTTTGTGACTTACGGAGTTTTAACGTTATGGCTGGCAAGCAGGATTATTACGAAATACTCGGTGTTTCGAGAACGGCGTCACCCGAAGAGATAAAGAAAGCGTTCAAAAAAATGGCGTTGAAATATCACCCCGACAGAAATCCGGGCGATAAGGAAGCCGAAGAAAAGTTCAAAAAGGTGAACGAGGCCAACGAAGTTCTTTCCGATCCCGAAAAACGTCAGATTTACGACCAGTACGGCGAAGACGGTCTCAAAGGCGGTTTCGGAGCGGGAGCTGACGGAGTCGATTTGTCGGAAATGTTCAAAAACGCAGGTTTCGGCGGCGGCGGTGCTTTCGACAATTTGGGCGATATGTTCGACAACATTTTCGGCGGCGGCAGAAGACGCGGCAGAAATATGCCTCAGCAGGGCACCGATTTAGTTTCGAAAATAGTGGTTACTTTCAAAGAATCCTACACCGGCGTTTCAAAAGAAGTTTCGTTCAACCGCTCTTCGGCATGTCACTTTTGCAACGGAACGGGAGCTGAAGCTGGAAGTTCAAGAAAGGCGTGCCCGACCTGCAAAGGAAGCGGTCAGCTCAGGAGCGGAAACGGTTTCTTTTCCATCGCACAGACCTGTCCGACATGTCACGGCGAAGGAACGATCATCGAAAAACCGTGCACCCATTGCCACGGAACGGGATTCGTTAAAGAGACGAAAAAACTCGAAGTCAAAGTTCCGGCGGGTATTGCCGACGGCATGCAGATCCGTGTCGCAGGCGAGGGAAACGCAGGACTCAACGGCGGACCTCGCGGCGATTTTTATGTTGATGTCAGGGTAAAGGGCGACGAACTTTTCTCTAGAGAAGGCAACGATATTTTCATAGAAATTCCGATAACTTATTCGCAGGCGGCACTCGGTGACAAGATCGAAGTTCCGACAATGGACGGACCGGTGGAGATGACTCTTCCGGCAGGAACACAGCCGAATACGAAAATGCGGCTCAAAGACAAAGGTTTCCCCGATGTCCACGGTCGCGGCAAAGGCGTTCTTTATGTAATTTTCAAGCTCGAAGTGCCGAGAAACCTTTCAGACGCGCACAAAGAGGCAATAATGAAGCTCAAAGAGTTTGAAAAAGAGATAAAGGAGCGCCCGACGCTTAAGGATTACCTCGAAAAAATCAAAAAATGGTTCAATAAGTAGATGTCTTTTTCCGAAAGAAACGAAATCATTTTCGGTGCATCCGGAATAGAAAAACTCAAAAATTCAACAGTTGCCGTTTACGGTCTCGGCGGAGTGGGGGCTGCAGCTGCGATGGCGCTTGTGAGAAGCGGAGTCGGAACGGTAAAGGCTGTCGATTTCGATACCGTGAGCGAATCCAATCTGAACCGTCTGATTTTCGGTTTCAATTCAACTGTGGGGATGAAAAAAAGTGACGTTTTCCTGAATGCCGCAAAATCGGTGAATCCTGATGTAAATATTGAAGTTTATTCCGATTTTATGCACGGAAACGATGCGGCTTCGATGGTGCTTGACGCAGATTTTCACATTGACGCAATCGACAGTCTGAATCCCAAAGTCAATCTGATAATCGCCCTTCTGGAAAGAAACGAAAACTTTATTTCCTCAATGGGAACAGGCGGCAGGATCTGCCCTGAAAAACTTGAATTTGCCGACATCTGGAAAACTGATGTCTGCTCTCTGGCGAAATTTGTCCGCAAAAGGCTCAGAAACCGTGGTGTAAAAAAGCATTTTCCCGTTGTTTTCAGCCGCGAAATCCCGTGTGATCCGATAGAAAACGAAGAAGAAAATGCCGAAAATTCTGGAAGAATCCGCAAAGTTCAGGGTTCGACGGTTTTTGTGCCTCAGGCGGCCGGACTCATGCTTGCGAGTTACGCCGTAAGAACACTGCTTGAAAAGGATTGAAAAACCGGTATGTGCAAAAATAACTTGCTTTTTTTATTTATTTGATTACTATACCCGCGATTTTTTTGTTCCATATTTTTTGAAGGAGTTTGAAATGAAAGAAAAAGTTCATCCGAAGCTTGAAGTTATAACGGTCAAGTGTTCATGCGGAGCGGAATATGTTACCCGTTCCACCAAAAAAGAAGGCTACAACGTAGAAATCTGCTCGAACTGCCATCCGTTCTACACCGGTAAGACAAAAATCGTCGACACCGCAGGCAGAATCGAAAAATTCAACGCGAAGTACAAAAGAGACACCTACGCAGGCAAAAAATAGCTCTGCTTTTTTCAGTTTTAAAGCCCGTCAATTTCCTTTTTTGTGAGATTGGCGGGATTTTTTTATCAAGAGGAACCGATGCTTGAAATCAAAGACAAACTTGCCGAGATTCACAAAAGTTTTCTGAACATTGAAAAGGAAATCGCAAAGCCCGAAACTGTCGGCGATGTGAAAAAATACACGAAACTCATGCGCGAATACAAACGCCTGAAAAAAATCGTCGACAACTATCTCGAATGGGACAAACTCGAGCGCGAGATCGCCGATCAGAAGGAGATGCTTTCGATCGAAAAAGACCCCGAACTCATCGACATGATCAAGGCTGAACTTCCCGAACTCGAGGAAAGATACAACGCGATAACCGACGAACTCAACGTTCTCCTTCTTCCGAGAGATCCGCTTGACGAAAAAAGCGCGATTCTTGAAATCCGTGCAGGAACGGGCGGCGACGAAGCGGCTCTTTTTGCCGAAGAAATCTACCGCATGTACTGCCGTTACGCCGAGCTCAACAAGTGGAAAGTCGAAATCATGTCTATCAGCACGGCTGAAGGCGCGGGAATCAAGGAAGTCATTTCCGAAATTTCAGGCGAAGACGTCTACGGCAGGCTCAAATATGAAGGCGGCGTCCACCGCGTACAGCGTGTTCCTGTAACCGAATCGCAGGGCAGAGTCCACACTTCGGCAATCACCGTCGCTGTTCTTCCTCAGGCTGACGAAATCGATGAAGTCCAGATCGATGAAAAAGATCTTAAGATCGATGTCTACCGTTCAAGCGGCGCGGGCGGCCAGCACGTCAACAAAACAGACAGCGCAGTCCGAATCACCCACATTCCGACCGGAATCGTCGTAGCGATGCAGGATGAAAGAAGCCAGATCCAGAACCGTGCGAGGGCTATGAAAGTCCTCGAAGCAAAACTTCTCAAACTCGAGCGCGAAAAACGCGACCAGGAGGTCAGCTCGCAGCGCAGAAGCCTTGTCGGAAGCGGCGACAGATCGGAAAAAATCAGAACTTACAACTTTCCGCAGGGGCGTGTCACCGACCACAGGATCAAACTCACTCTTTACAGAATAAACGAAATCATGGAAGGTTCGCTCGACATGATCATCGACCCGCTCATCCACTATCAGAACGCACTTCTTCTCGGTCAGAGCGTCGAAGAGTTCTCCGGCAGCGACGAAGACGAGTAGTTTTTCTCTGAAATCACCGGATTTAAATGACAAAGAATTTGCGCTGAATGCAAAATACAGACTTTGTAGATAAGGAGACGATTTATGAAAGACAAGTATTATGAACAAGCCGTAACCTGTGTAAAAGACCGCGTTCTCCCTGCACAAATGGAACTCTATCGGGCCTGCAACGGCGATCTGGACAGAGTTTACGGCGGGGCTATGAACGGAAACGGATACTTCGGGAAGGTGATCGAGCCCGGCCATAAATACGAGCTTGGCTATGAAAAATGCACTTGTCCGAAAGTTTTGTCCGGCAAGGTTACTGACCCAGAGCAATGCGAATGTAGTAGACAAAGCATCCTGTTTATTCTCAGCTGTATGGAACCGGACAGCAAATTTGAGGTGGAGATTTTGGAAACTATATTGCGTGGAGCGGAACATTGCCGGTTTCAGATCAGGAAGAATTGAAAGAGATAAGTTCCAGTTTTAATAACGGAGTTACAAATGGCAAACAGACAAACACCCAGTCCTGACGAGGCTTTCCCGAATCCGAAGATTCCAAGTCTCTGCTATATCAAGAATGTTGTGAAAAATCCGAATATCATTGTCGGTGATTTCACTTATTACGACGACGTGAACGGTGCAGAGCAGTTCGAAAAACATGTTACGCATCACTACGGTTTTATCGGCGACAAACTGATCATCGGCAAGTTCTGCGCAATAGCAAAGGGTGTCGAGTTTGTGATGAACGGTGCCAACCACAGAATGGGTTGCGTGACTACTTATCCGTTTTACATAATGGGCGGAAAATGGGGAAACGCCCTTGCGCCGGTAAAGAAAGAACTGCCGCTCAAAGGCGACACTGTCGTTGGAAATGATGTCTGGATCGGCCAGAATGTAACGGTTATGCCCGGTGTTCATATCGGTGACGGAGCGATTATCGGGGCGAATTCGGTAGTGGCTTCTGATATTCCGCCTTACACTGTCGCAGCAGGAAATCCCTGCCGGGTCATAAAAAAACGCTTTGACGACGAGCTGACTGAACTGCTGCTTGAGTTCAAGTGGTGGGATAAAAGTATAGAAGAGATAGATGATCTTATGCCTCTGCTTTCCTGCGGCGATCTGGAAAAAGTCAGAAACGAGCTGAAGGCAAGAATGAAATGAACTAACCCAAAACAAGTTCACGATTTTTTAATAATTTTTTAACCAGCGGCTTATAAACGGCACTGTCCGTGATTGTTGAAATTGTACAGACTTTTTTTCCTGCGTCTTTAGACGAGGTTCCGCAGTGATAGATCTTTTCGTTTTCCGTGCCGAAATCGAGAATAACATAGCGGTCGTGAAAAATACCGTCGGTTTTGTGAAGTCTGGATCGCAAGTTTTGCAACATCGTTATAACCGATAAGATCTTCACGTTCGATGATGAAATCCTTCATCGTTTTGAAAAGCCGGATCAGAATTTTGCTCTGTCTTATTGCCAGATCGCCGCGAAGAACTGTCATCAGCATATTGTATTTTCGTCCAAAATCAGACGAAAAACGGAGCGGTTCTCTGAAAAAAGCAACGAAAACAAGCGCTGATGACCTATGCAGTTTCATTTCGAAAAATATGCTGAATAAAATCAATTTTGTTTGACCAAAAAAAATCAGAATGTAAAATCACTCGCTTTTGAAGTTCATTCAGGCTTAGAGTTTTTTAATAATTTTTTTAAAGGAGAAAATCATGGCAAAGTATCGTATCGCTTGGCTGCCCGGTGACGGCGTTGGAAAAGAAGTTATGGAAGCTGCAAAGATCGTTTTTGACGGTCTCAAACTTGATGCTGAATACATTCACGGCGACATCGGCTGGGAATTCTGGTGCAAAGAGGGCGATCCGCTTCCCAAAAGAACGACCGATATGATGAAGACTACCGACGCTGCTCTTTTCGGCGCAATCACTTCGAAACCGCAGAAAGAGGCTAAGAACGAGCTCATTCCGGAACTCAGAGACAAAGGTCTCACATATTTCTCACCGATAGTCAGACTCCGCCAGGAATTCGACCTTTACTGCAACGAAAGACCGAACATCGCTATCCCCGGCAACCCGCTCAACCTCAACGGAAAAGAAGACATCAACATCACGGTTTTCAGAGAGAACACTGAAGGCAGTTATGCCGGCGTTGAATACGGTCCCGTAAGCGACGAGCTCAAAGCTGCTCTTGCAAAAGATTCGCCGAAGATGAAATTCTTCATGGATACTCCGGGAGAAGACCTTGCTATCTCAACAAGAATAATCACGAGAAGAGGCGCTGAAAGAATCATCAGAGCTGCGTTCGAGCACGCAAGAAAATTCGGAAAGAAAAAAGTTACGCTTGTTGAAAAACCGAACGTTTTGAGAAAGACAGGCGGACTCATGGTCGAAGTTTTCGAGAAGATCGCAGCTGAATATCCTGAGATCACAGCTTGGTTCGACAACGTTGACGCTATCGGAATGTGGCTTGTAAAATGCCCCGAGAAGTATGAAGTTCTCGTTGCTGAAAACCTTTTCGGCGACATCATCAGCGACCTCTGCAGCCAGCTTGTCGGCGGCCTCGGCTTCGCACACAGCGGAAACATCGGTTCGAACTACGCTGTTTTCGAGCCTGTTCACGGCAGCGCTCCGAAATACACCGGAATGTACAAAGTCAACCCGATGGCAACTATCCTTGCAGGAAAAATGCTCTGCACATACTTGGGCGAGCACGAAATGGCGGCAAGGATCCAGAAAGGCGTCGAGCTCACCGTCAAAGAGCGCAAAGTTGTAACATACGACCTTGGCGGAACGGCAAAAACGCTCGAAGTTGCTGAAGAAATCCTTAAAAACGCACTTAAGTAAAAATCATTTTTTAAAAAAATCATGTCCGAAAAATCTCTTTATCTCACCAAAATCCAGCTTCGCGAGGAACTCAAAAGATGTCTCAACTGCAAAACCCAGCCTTGCATGACTGCATGTCCCGTAAGCTGCAATCCGCGCGAGTTCATCCAGTATTCAAAGGCTGAGGAGTGGGACGAGGCAGTGGCTGCGATCACGCGTGTCAACCCGATGGGTCAGACCTGCGGCCTCATCTGCCCGGATAAATTCTGCATGAAAGCCTGCACACGCTCGGGAATCGACTTTCCGGTCAACATTCCGAGAGTCCAGGCGACGATCCTGCACAATTTCAGGGTCGATCACCCGGAAAAAGTCTCGCTTCCGCACAACGGGCACACTGTCGCCATTGTCGGAGCAGGGCCTGCCGGGCTTGCGGCAACCGCGCTTCTTGTTAAAAACGGCTTCAAAGTTACGATCTATGAAGGCCGTCACGAAATCGGCGGCGCTCTCTGCATGATCCCCGAAAACAGGCTTCCGCACGAAGTGATCGAGCGCGACTACGAGTTTATCAGCAACAACGACCTCGTTACGCTGAAACTCAACGCGAAAGTCAGCCACACAGTCGAGCTTCTCAACCGCTTCGACGCCGTAATCGTGTCGACAGGCGAGCCCAACTGCCTTGAACTCAAGATCCCGGGAGAAGAACTCAGCGTTTCATACACCGATTTCCTATACCATCCGGAAGATTTCCAGACGAACGGCCATGTCGCGGTCATCGGAGGCGGAAACGTCGCGGCAGACTGCGCGGCAACGGCAATGAGAAACGGCGCGGCATCGGTCGAAATGTTCGTCAGACGCCGCATTTCGGACATGCGCATATCGAAAGCGGAATACCTTGATCTCGTAAACCACAGGATCGATCTCTGCGGCATGACAAGCCCCGAAAAAATTGAAAAGATCGTGAACAAACTCTGCCTCACCGTCCGACGCAACTTCTTTGACGGCGAAAAGTGGGTCCCGCTTGAAAATTCGTCAGTTTCACTTCCTTACTTTGACCTCATCATCCGTGCGGTCGGAAGCCGTTCCGACACGAAGAGCGACGACAACGCGAAACTTGTCTATGCCGGCGACTGCAAAACCGGCGGTTCCACCATCGTCGAAGCGATATCTTCAGGCCGCAAGGCAGCTCAGGAAATAATCAGGCTGTTTGAGGAATAACCTGCTTTTTCATCTTGTTTATTCTGAAAAATTCAATATAATCCACTGTTTTTATTCATTTTCATTCTGGAGTCCGATATGAAAAAATCGTTGATTTTTGTGCTTGTCGCAGCACTTTTTCTTTTTGCTGCCTGCGGAAGCAAAAAGAAGACTGAAACAGAGCAGGAATCTGACAATACCGACATTGACAAAGTTGAAAATCAGGAAACTGAGGATGAAGAAAGTTCAGATGCAGAACAACAAACCGGTGACGTTGAACAAAACGAAGATGCTGAACAAGATACGGATTCTGAACTGAACGACAATGATTCTGAAAATGCCGGCGATTCAGATGCGGAAACGAATGACGTGGATTTTGAAGAATCTCCTGATGAGTTTTGCAATTCTGAAGATGTCCCGAAAATCATCGGTGAAAGCTGTCCTAAACAAGTGAATAAGGAGAATTACTGGCTCGGTGTTTCAGGAGAAAGCTCTGACGAACGGAGGATGATTGTCAATAATGTGAAATATTACACAAATACGCCTTATTTCAGCATGATGGTTATAGGACCATGCGGGAATGAATCCGGAGATTGTTCTATAGAGATTGCCTATGCAACAGATGATTTGATTAAAAGAGACAATGTTATCGGCAAAAAATGGCATCTTAAGTCGGCTGAAATAGTAAAACGCAGTGGGGTAGTCAAAAATTTCTGGCCGGAAACCAAAGCGGCGATTGTAACTGATAAAAACGGCGGTTTGGTTGCTTTGTCGGCTCAGAATGTATACGGGCAGGATATCGGAGAAAAATTTACTGTTAAAGAATTTCCTGAGCTTGATATTGAAATGTATGTTCCTGAAAACTGTGCGACTTACAACATTTATTATACTGATGACGACGGCAATGAAGTCATTGATGTCAGGATGGCTCCACCTTTGAAATTCACCAGAAACTGCAAAAGCGTAATTGTCAGAAACTGGGAATCTGTTGAAATGGACGGCTATATTTATTCCGTCAAAACAAGTGTCGCAGCACACGAAACAGACTCGGATCATAAAATTTTCGATTCGGGAAGCAGATACTATTTCGAGTTCTCGGTTTTTAGCAAAAAAGCGTTTAGTGAAGCTGATCCGGAAGAGGGTTTCGTTGCGGACGAAAACATTCAGACAGTGCCTGAAAACCAGATCAACGATTCCGGTGCCGAATGTGATCCTGAAACTTTTGTAGAACATTGCGAAGACAACATTCGTGTATACTGTCCTCGGAACAAGCAGGTCAAAAAAGATAATTGCGGTGAAAAAGTCTGTATGACAACAGTTTGGCTATACGACATTTATAAAGAGAGAAATCATGCCGGCTGTTATAAACCGTGCAATAACAATTTTTCCGGAGATACCGCATCATGCAGCGAAACGGCATACGCCACAACAAGCGGATATGTTTTCACTGCAGGAATAGTCCAGCACGAATTCTGTTTGCAAACAAGTAAGGGAAGCCTCTATTTTGAAGGATCAAGTAAAAGTTTTACTGAAGCGTGCAACTCTCCTTGCAAAGACGAATTTTCATGCGTAGGGCTTGCAGACGTGCCTGAGGATCAGGACGAAAGCAATTCCGCGCCATGTGATCCTGAAACTTTTGTTGAGCACTGTTTTTATAATCAGGCTATGTCCTGCAAAGACAACAAGGTCGAAGCACTCGGCTGCAGCGACAACGGATGCCTGACAACAAGAGGGTGGTTTGATGCAGATAAGAATCATGCGGCATGTTACAGACCGTGCGAGGAAGATGAAACAACATCACAAAGATGCTCATCCTATTATTTCGGTCCGTCAACATCGCATGAATATTTAGGCGATTTTGTTTCTTACTATGTATGCGTTCCTACAAACGGAGGCATCCGCAGAATGCCGAGCCCCGATCTTGAACAGTGTGCGACAGTATGCGACGGTACAATCTGCGAAACAACAAATCCATAGAGTATCTGTTTTTCATAAAAATCAGGCCGCAAGGCAGCTCAGGAAATAATCAGGCTGTTTGAGTAGAAAGATTCGATCAAAAAACCATTATAATCAGTAAAAAGCGAGTTCTACTTGCTCAAGGAAGGCATTCCTCACCATTCCAATTATAGCCGTTTTCGCAGTCACACTGGTATTCGGTTTTGCTTATAGGTGTGCAGTCGCCGGTTGCATGTGGAATATTGCGGCACGAAATAGTTTCGCAAATGGTTATGCATGAGTATGAGTAAGGATTCCAAAAATAATATCCTTCACATTCGCAGTAATATTCATCCACACTTTTACCTGTGCATATTCCCGTTGTATGCGGTTTATCGCATTTGGCTGTTTCACACGGATCAACGCATCCTCTGTTGATACCGTTCCAGAAATAGCCTTCTTCACATTCGCAGATAGGGGAGACATTATCTGACGATCTTTTGCAGAGGCCGGTAGAATGCGGCATGTCGCACGGGTTGGGATCGCAAGAGTCAATGCATTCTTCGCTGGAGCTCCAGAAAGATTCGGCATCACATTCACAGATATATCTGTTCCAGTCTTTAGCGTTGCATTTTCCTGTTGTGTTCGGCATATTTTTGCAAGGCTCAGCATCGCAAGGATTCATACATTTCTCTCCGTCCCAGAAATAGCCTCCATTACATCCGCAGATATATTTATTCCAGTCTTTAGCGCTGCATATTCCTGTCGAGTGCGGCATATCTTTGCACGGCTCTGCCTGACAGGGATCTTCACACTTTTCGCCGTTCCAGAACCAGCCTTCGACACAGCCGCATTTATAAGAATCAATACCCAAAACAGTACATTTGCCTGTTGAATGTTCATCCTTGGGACATTTGACTGCAGAGCAAGCGTGCATTACACATTCTTTTCCGTTCCATATTTCGTCTTCTGCACACGGACTTTTGGCGACGCAGCGCACTGCATAAGTGTGAGTGCTTCCGAAAACTTCGTCAAAAGGGTGCTTTTCAACTCTTTCCGCAATGTGCGGGGCACTCCCGGAAAATCTGACGACCCAGACAAAGCTGCTTCCGGAAGATGTAGACGAAAGAAAATAGTCCATAGTAGAGGGATATTTTAAACTGTAGTTAAAAAAAGATGTAAGCTCGTTTTTGTTGGGAAGTCTCCAGTCGGAGATGCCCGCATAAGTCAGATTCTCGCAGTACTGAAGGGCCTCTTCCCAGCTTGATACGGTTCCATAGCCAGACAACCAGATAAAATCCGTTTTCGCATCTACTATGATCTTTTCTTCGCCTATAGTTAAAGCAATCAGCTGGCTTCCCGGCAGAGTTTTGCCTCTGACACACCGCGCACGAATGCCGGAGTGTTTCACTATCTCTCCTGATGAATATAAAGTCAGTGGTTCAGCGTCGGAAGCTCCGTCGCTGAAGTTTACTGTCCATGCACCTTGTGAACCCCAGCCTGATCTTATATCGTCCTGCCAGAAATAGGATGATGTCCAGAATTTACCTGACGGAGTGCCTGGAAAATAAGCAGTATCGATTGCAGGATATTTTCCGACATTAGTGATGGAAAGAAGTTCTTTAATATCGGGAAGTCTCCAGTCACTGTGTCCGCCGTATTCCAAATTTTTGCAGTAATTCTCCGCATTTTCGCATATTTTGCCTGCATTTTCCGATGTCTCTGAAGTTTCGCACACATCTATTGCATCGGAAAATGTCTGCTGCCATTCAAGTCCGGTGTTGAGATCAATAACGGTCGGCTCGTTTTCAACGGAACTGTCGATAGAAAAACTCTGCGGGACACAGTATCCGAGGGCGGCATACTGAGCATCCTGACCGTAAAGCGGGCTATCCTTATCTCCGCAATCCCCGTCGCAATAAGTCTGTCCGGTGCATATTTCTGCAAAAGAAGATATTTTGGCGACAATTTCCTCTTCCGCGGTGTCGGCATCGTTGTCGCTTTTTTCTTTATCTTCGTCTTCATCATCCGGTTCAACCGCTTCTTCATTATTAAATTTATCTCCATCCGGAAACAGATCCGCATCGTTTTCAGTTTTTTTTGAGTTGCTGCATGAGATCACAAAAAACATCAGAATGAGGGTTGAAATGATGAATTTTTTCATAGGCATTCTCCTTTTATTCTCCCTCTGTTGAGGTTTCGTCTTTTCTCACGCAGCGGACAAGAATATCGGACTGATTTGCCGATTCATGGATCGAAGAAACCATGCCGGAAGAAAAATCGACATACCAGTAGGATTCTATCACATAATTGACGCGTACCGGAGATTCGGTCGAAGACCAGAGCGGTACAAAATCACCGATCCTGCTGTATTTGCTGCTGTGTCCCTCTTCAGGTTCGCAGGAGAGGCACTCGTCGGGAACCTTGTTGTTTTCGTCAAAAATATCATCCGGAATATTGTCAAGGCTGCACGCTCCGCCGGTTTCTGTTTCGGGGCAGTTCCGGATCAGGGTACGCAGTTCGTCGATTGTCGGAAGTTTCCAGTCGGTGTATCCTCCTTCCGTCAGATTTTCGCAGTAAGCGGCAGCGTTGTTGAAAGCCCAGCCGTTGTAGTCGTTGTAATCGTCTTCCGGGGGAAAAGATGACCACATTAGTCCTGTTCTGCTGTCCGAATATATGCCGCTGTCAGGATTTATGCATATTTCGGCTTCGGTTTTGCCGCATTCCGGCGAGCATTTCACATAATCTTCGTCTTTAAACGCAAAAAACTCACTTGTAAAATCGTCGAAGCATTTGAAACGGCATTCTTCAGTTGAAGGTTCCTCGTCGAAAACACCTTTGTCGGTTGGTTCCCATTTTGCGCCGTTAAAAGTCTGCGTAATGCTTGAAACGGTGTTCCATTCGGCATTTTCGGGAAGTCCTAAGCATTCGACTTTTCTGGTTTCCGTTCCTTCGTCCTCTCCGCTTGAATGAACATTTCTCGTGCAGCGGACACGCATTGTTGAATGCCAGCTGTAACCGTATTCAATGCTCGGGACCGAGAAATCCAGCGTCCAGATCACAGTTTCATCTTCAGGCCATTCTGAAGATGACCAGAGTTCGTATGTATCCCACAGTATGCTGAAAATTTCGTCTTCCTGCTGGGAACACTTGGGTTGGGTACAGATTTCGTCGTTACATCCGCAGTCGTAGTAAAGGCAGTCAGCCTCTTCGCTTACTCTGCACGCTCCGCCCGGCTCAATTTCCGAACAATGACGCACAAGAGTTCTGAGTTCGTCAATATTAGGCAGATACCAGTCGTAAAAACCGCCTTCATCCAGGTCATAGCAGTAAATAAGCGCATCTTCATAACGCAGCCAGCTTGTCAGCGAAGACCAGACAAGATCCGTCGCAGGGTCATAGCACGGCGTTTTGCCTTGCAGACTGCACTTCGGAAGACCGTAAGTCTCGGAATAATCGGGAACTTCATCGTCAGGAGAATCTTCGTCATTCTCTTCGTCAGGCTCGTCTTTATCTTCCTCTTCATCGTTTCCGTCGGCATCTTCGTCTGTCGTTGTTTCACCGGTATCGTCTGCTTCATCGGGAGTTTCCTGATTGTCAACTACTTTTGATTTGCCGCACGACACAACAAAAAATATCGAAATGATCAAAAACAGCATCGCTTTTTTCATGATTTCCTCCATTATTTGCGGACGCAGCGTGCCGGTGCATAAAAGTATTCGTTGAGATACTCGTAAAGATCATACGAGAAGACATTTGCCGATCCTTCCGTCTGTATCAGCCAGTATTGTTTGTAACCGTCGAATCCTCCTGCAGAAGATGACCAGTATTGACCGTATCCCTCGGCACCGAACTTGGAGAAGAGAACGTCTGAACCATCTCCTGCGCAAAGGCACTGCGATTCACTGTAACAAGTAGAAGCAAGGCATCCTGTCCTGTCGCTCACCCTGCATGTTCCGTAGGGTTCCAGTTTCGGACAGTTTACGATCAGAGTACGCAGCTCGTCTATCGTCGGAAGATGCCAGTCTGCAAAACCGCCCTCTTTCAGACTGCTGCAGTATGCTTCGGCTCTTTCAAATATGCGGAAGAGCTGTGGCGCTCCGGGATAATCAGTTCTTTCGGCTCTTGAAGACCAGATAAGCTGGCTTTCCGAATCCCTGCAGAACCCGTTGTTTTCAGGGCTGCATTCCGGTATGGGCTGACATCCGCCGTTTTCTCCGAGCCAGTAAAAATCTTTGCTGCAGCCGCATGAATAGCTGTTTGCGCCGATGGTGTAACAGGTTCCCGATGAATTCTCAAGACCGTCGCACGGATTGGGGTCGCACGGGCTGACGCATTCGTTTCCGTAAGTGAAGACATAGTTGTTTTTGCATTCGCACGAGTATCTGCTTGCGTTTGCCGCAATGCATTTCCCTGTGGAATTGGCTATTCCTTTGCACGGATTGGGGTCGCACGGACTTACGCATTCGTCATTTTCCTTGAAGAAGTTGTCGTAGCAGATGCAGCCGTAACTGGTAGCATTGTAAGGATGACATTCTGAATGCGCTGGACAGGTGTGGCTTTCACATGGGTTCAGGCAGGCCTCTCCGTCCCAGGCATAATCTTCTTTGCACCTGCATGCGAAAGTTTCTCTGTCTTTCGTGTAGCATCCGTCCGAGTTTTTGACATTATCGCAGGGATTGTCATCGCACGGACTGACACATTTGTAATCCTCCCAGAAATAACCTTCTTTGCAGTGGCAGATGTAGCTTTTGTCACCGTCGAATTCGCATTTTCCGTTGGAGTGTTCTATCTCTTTGCACGGATTCGGCTTGCAGACAGCCTCTTCGAGAGGAATATCCTCATCGGGAACAGATGATTCTGCTTCGTCCTCTTCATCCGGCTCTGCCGTTTCTTCATCATTTTCATCAACATCAGTGGCATCTTTATCCGGCAGAATGTCGGCATCGTTATCAGTATTTTTCGAGTCGCCGCATGAAACGGCGAAAAACATTGTCAGAATCAGAAAAATTATGAGTTTTTTCATGTGTTCACCTCTTTCTCACAAGTCGGTTTTTAATCTTTGACGCATCCTTCTCCTGCCCAAGGACTCCAGTAATATCCTTTCTCACAGCTGCAGTAAAAGCCGTTTATTATATCATCGTGGCACTTCCCGGTGCTGTGTTCTTTATAGGTGTCCATGCATCGGCTGCAACCGCAGGTGTAACTGTTTTCGTCAATGATCTTGCATGTCGAGTTCAGGTCGTCTTCCGATTCGCACGGATTGGGGTCACACGGGTTTTTCACGCACTTAACGCCGTTCCAGAATGTTCCTTTCCCGCACGGATCGTTCGCAACGCAGACAAGTGCGCTTTTGACCTTTTCTTTTTTTGAATAAAAATATGCGGAGTAGTTGTAAGATGCCAGCCGGTAGTTTAAATTCGAAAAATTGAAAGCCGGATCGGCAGGTTTTGTTGTTGATGTCAGAGCATTCTCCCACAAGGAAAAGTCGCTGCTGCCCCAGCGGCTCAGGACAAGTTCTTTGACGTTAGGCAGTCTCCAATCTGAAATACCTGCATAGTCGAGCTCAGAACAGTATTTCAGAGCTTCAGCCCAAGTTAAATCTGTGTCAGGTTTTTTCATGATGATCAGATTATTGTCGCTCCATATGGTATTTTCCCATAAAGTTCCAGGCAGAATATAGCCTGAAGTTTTTGCTGTGCCTCCGCGGACGCACCTGATGTTGAATGAAAAAGGTTCGTAATCCGGTGAGAGGCCTGCTAAGCCGCGGCATGTCACCTCTTGATATGAGGAAGATTCTTCAAAGTCGAATATCGTGTGATGTTCGGCATAGTTGCCCTCAGGCCATCCATTGATAAGTTTATATTTTGTAGCTGTCCAGAAATCTCCTGAATCAGGAAAATATTCGGCATTGACTGCCGGATCGTATCTGCCGTAATCGGCAATGCTCATGAAATCCTCTAATGTCGGCAGCCTCCAGTCGTCATAACCGCCGTAAACAAGATTTTCGCAGTATTGCAAAACATCTTCAATATAACGCTCTTCTAAAGGCGGGATTTTTTTCTGCCACATCAGACCTAAGTTGTTGTCAACTACGACAGGTTCGTCTTCGACAGAATTGTCGATAGAAAAACTCTGCGGAATGCAGAATCCAAGCCTTGCATAGTTGGCATCCTGACCGAAAAATTCTTCGTTTTCAGCCGGACAATCTATCTCTTTTTCATTGTCGTAGCACTTCGTCTGACCGGTGCAGATATTCACTGCGGCTGGTTCTTTTGCAAGGCATCTTTTATCTTCCCATCGCCAGAAGAAGTAACCTTTGTCGCAGTTGCATGAAAAGGAAAAAGCGTTATTTGGTTTGCAGAGACCTGTTGCGTGTTCAAATTTAGTGCAATCGATTCCTTTACACGGATTTACACACTTAACGCCGTCCCAGAAATAGTTGTCAACACATCCGCAGGAGTATTTGTCTGCATCAGTGATACATTCTCCGGTGGAATTTTCCAACCCGTAGCATGGATTCGGATCACACGGATCTATATCCTCAAGCTCATCTTCATCTGTATCGTTCAGCTCTTCATCCACCGTATCTTCATCCGGTTCGACTGCTTCTTCATCATTGATTAAATCTTCATCCGGCAGAATGTCGGTGTCGTTGTTTTCAGTCTTTTTCGAACTTCCGCATGAAACGGTGAAAAATGTTGCCAGAAGTAAGAAAATGAGGAGTTTTTTCATGGCCGCCCCCTTTTATTCTCCGTCGTCATCGTTTGTTTCGTCCGGTGTTTCTGCGATATCTGTATCGGAATCAGTAATGTCGTCGGTATCGGAATCCGGTATTTCATCCGTGTCGGTGTCCGGAGCTTCGTCGGGGGTTTCATCCTTAACACATCTTTTTGATGCGCTGTCCCATGAGTATCCTTCAACGCAGCCACAGCTGTAACCTTTAAAATCATCATCGAAACACTCTTTTGTGCTGTAGGATTTGCCTTCACAAGGTTGGGATTTACATGATTCTATGCATTTCAGACTGTTGAAGTTCCAGTAGTAATAGTAGTTGCAGCTGCATGAATAAACATCCTCACTGACCGGAGTGCATATTTTTTTGTCAGAATGCTCAATATCTTTGCACGGAAGATCTGCGCACGGATTTTTCATGCACTTGGTTCCGTTCCAGAACTGACCGGTTTCACAGGGATTGTCTCTGACGCAGAGCATGTAGTCGCCCCTTGTTTTCAGTAGGTTTTGAACTGATTTGGTCGGATCGAAATCTTCAGTTGTCGATGAAATGTAATACGAATAGACCGGATCAATATTATTTAAATTTTCAATAAACAGAGAAGATTCATTGATATTAGTAAGACGCCAGTCTGAAAGCCCAGCAAAAGTCATATTCTCACAGTAATCAAGAGCTTCATCCCATTTTTCCCCTCCTGGAGCTCCTGCCCACAAAAGGTCGTTTTTATTGTCTACATAAAGTGATTTCGTTTCCGAAACACTGATCTCCGACATCGAACGTTCGCCGAATGATTCATTTCCGCGGACACAGCGGGCAGGAAGGTCGAAATAAGGATCCTCAGAGCAGCCTTCGGTCCAGATTATGTCAAAATGATCAAAATCTATCAGGTAGACCCATCTCGCCGGTATTGGATATGGAAGCTCTCCGCAGCCGTAAGAGATATAAATGGAAGTTACAAAATATTTTGGCGGAGTATCCGGGAAATATTTAGGATCAATATTCGGATGGTGTCTGCCGAAATCCATGATAGTTCTGTATTCCAGAAGGCTTGGCAGTCTCCAGTCATCGTAGCCGCCGTAAGTCGAATTACTGCAGTAATTTTTATAGTTGCTCCACGGGACGGATGTTTCAGGCGAATAAACTTTCTGCTGCCAGCTGAGCCCTGTATAGTTGTCGATAACTACAGGTTCGTTTTCGACTTTCTTCTCAATTGTGTAGTCGGGCGGTGCGCAGTATCCGAGATCGGCATATTGCGCATCCTGACCGTAATATTTTTCACCTTTTTCGGGGCACTCGATCTCTTTTTCATCGTCGTAACACTTGGTCTGACCTGTGCAGATGTGTGCTAAGTCAGGCTTTTTTTCAAGGCAGCCTTTGTTCTGCCCCCACCACCAGAAACCTTCCTCACAGCCGCAGGTGTAGCGCATTTTGTCGCGAGGAACGCATTTGTTATCCGAATGCTCGTGGTTTTTGCACGGTTTTGCATCACACGGATTTATGCATTTGGTGCCGTCCCAGAAATAGTTTTCAACGCAGCCGCAGGAATAAGTCTCAGTGCTTTCAAAGTGGCATACTCCGTCTGAATGAACGTCCTTTTTGCAGGGATCTCCGCTGCAGGGCGATTCAACACAGTCAACGCCGTTCCAGAAATAGTTTTCTTTGCAAAGTTCGTTTCTGACGCAGATGACTCGGTTCATATTGTATTCATAATTTTTGGTTACTCCGGATTTATCAAGATTCTTTATCCCTCCTGAACCGTAAATGGTTACTCCCGGCGATTCTTCTATGTTTGATTTCAGAGTCGTTGACGACCAGAAATAAACCGGTATGTTTTCAGGGTAGGGGAAATCGGAAGCAGGATCGCTTTTTTTTAAATTCAGCAGTGTTACGAGTTCATGAATGTTGGGAAGTCTCCAGTCGGAAAAACCCGCTACGGTTGAATTTTCGCACTCGGTAAGAGCCTCGTTCCACATTTTGTCGCGGGTAAAATTTGCAGTACTCCACATAAGTCCGTTTTTGTAGTCCACAGTAAGATAGGTGTCGATAGATTTGAACGAAGAGGCTACATCTATCGGATCTCCGCGTACGCATCTGACATTATTCTGTTCCGTTTTCTGGGCATAGCTTAACTTCATAGTGCTTGGATCGAGTTTCCAAGCGTAAGAATCGTCTTTATTTGCCAGCAACTGATCAGACCACAGAGAAACTCCGGACTTGATATAAAACAGCAGCAGTTCCTGCGGAAGCGGAAGCCGCCAGTCGTCGTAACCGCCGTATTTCAGATCTCTGCAGTAATAAAAAGCATCATACCAATTATAAGTCTTGTCTGAAAATTTATTCATCCATTCGATTTTCAAATTGTTGTCGAAATAAGTCGGTTCGTCTTTGACGGAATTTTGTCTCGAAAAATCTTGTTTGATACAGTAACCGAGTTTCGCATACTGCGCATCCTGACCGTAAAATTCTTCGCCCGGCTCACGGCAGTCGATTCTTTCCCACGTTGAGTAGCAGGCGGAGGCTCCAGTACAGATGTTGGGATAACTTATTTTTTTGCAGCCGGGATTTGCCCAGAAATATCCTTCAAGACAGCCGCATTTGAATTTTTTATCGGAGATGTGAGTATATTCGCCATCAGAATTTGCTATTTTGCTGCACGGATTGCCGTCGTCTATTTCATTTTCTTCATTATCTGTTTGTTCATCAACATCCGAAGTATCTTCATCCGGCATTAAGTCAGTGTCGTTATTTTCAGTTTTTTTCGAGCTGCCGCATGAAACGGTGAAAAACATCAGAATCAGGATTGGAACGAGGATTTTCTTCATGGTTCCTCCGATTGAGACAAATTAAAAACGTTATATTCTAAGATTTTCGGCAAAAAACTCAATAAATATCTTGTAAATATTAGAGTTTTTTTACGAATCCCTTTTCATCACGGCACCGAACATAAGATCGCGTTCGGAAAAAGGTTTTGTTCTGAAAAAAAGTCCGTTAGTAATTTCTGAAAAACTGGCTGGGTTTTTGATGTTTTCCGAGAGTCTTGTCTCTGCGGAAATAAGAGAAAAACCTCTGTTTTCATTAAGAAAATCTTGAACTATTTTTTCGTTTTCGCATTCAAGGAAACTGCATGTGATATAGATGAGTTCGCCCCCTTTTTTCACTTTTGCGGCAAATTTTCTGATGAGTTCGGATTGAAGTTTGTTCAGGTCGGAAAGCATTTTTTCGCTGATGTTCCAGCGGTCTCCGGGATTTCGCCTGAGAACACCGCTTCCGCTGCAGGGAGAGTCTATGAAAACGGTGTCGAAATCTCCGCTTATGTCTGAAAATGCGGACGCTTCTATTTTTGTTCCGGCTCTGTCAGCGCGCTCTTTTATCTCTTTGAAAAGGTGCGTACGCGAATCGCTTGCCGTTACTTTGATGCCGCTGAAAAATGAGCTTATCGAAAGCGATTTTCCGCCGCCGCCTGCACACGGTTCAAGCAGGGTTTTAGAGTTTTTATTCACTAAAAGCGAGGCTAGCTGGCTTGATTCATCCTGAAATTCAAAGAATCCGTTTTCAAAAAGCTCAATATTTTTAAGGCTTTTATTCGTGGGTTCGAGGATGATTCCGGCAGGGGAGAGCGGGGCGGGCGAGTTTTCGAAACCTTCGCTTCTGAGCATTTCCGAAAGCTCTTCACGCGAAATTTTTCTGAGGTTTGTCCTCAAAACAGTTTTTGCTTTGGAGTTGAACCATAAAAAAGCGTCTGAACCATATAAACTTCTGATTTTATTGGATAAAAATTCAGGGAAAGATTCATTGAAAAGCTTTTCGAAAACTCCTCTTTTTTTGAGATTTTCTATTTTTTGAGCCAAAATCTCATCAGGCTCATTTTCGAAAACCATCGCGATATTTTTTGCGAGAGATTCAGTATTTTCGGAAACTTCATCGAAAAAAAGTTTGTGCCTCAAGTAGAAGAAAAAACGGTCTGCAACCCAGATGCGGTCACGTTTTCCGAGCCTTTTAGCCTTGAAAATTTCATTCAGAAGAATGTCGTATTTGTCGCCGCAGGACTCTTTTTCCAGAGCGGCTGCAAGAATGTTTCCAAGAAACTGATTAAATCTCATTTTTAGTTGCCAAATTTAATATAAGCTGCTCGTTCGACTGCGCTTTTGCGTGAAGTTTCACGATTTCTGCAAATTTTTCTGCCGGAAGAGTGTTTCCAAACCATCTCTGAGCTCCGAGCCAGCCTTGAAAAGCAAGCATCATAGCAGCATCTATTGATGCTTTTCCACTGGAATATCCGATGGTTATGAGATTTTTTCCTTTGACTTCAAAAGGAAGTGTGCTTATCGTGAAAACGTCGTCTTTCCACTCCGAAAGATTGTGAAATGAGCCGAAATTTTTTTCCCAGCCTTTTTCAGTCCGACCGAAAATCGTGATGCGGCATTTCTCTTCAAAAAGTGCCGCAGCTATTGATCTCGCGCTGCCGCCGTTACCTAAAATCGCGCAGTTTTCAAGCGGCTCACCTTTGATTTTAAGCCATTTCACAAGACCGGTTCCGTCAGTGTTGTCGCCGGTTATTTTTCCGTTTGCTTTAAAAATCGTGTTGACGCTTCCTGCCTTTTTAGCTTTTTCAGTAAGTTCGCTGCAAAGCTCAAGAGCCTCGATTTTATGCGGGATAGTGATGTTTGCGCCTATACATCTTTCACTTTTGAGAAGTTCTGAAAACTCGAAAGCGCTTCCTCTGAAAATTTTGTAAAGAATGCGGCTGCCGGCAAGAATAGAGCAGTGTTCCTGAAAAAAAGGTGAAAGCGAAAAATCGAGAGGATTTCCCCAGATGTAGATGAAATTTGTATGATTCTGAGGGATCAATTTTTAAAAATCGAGGATGTCATCGGAAAGTTTGTCGAATTTTTTGCCGTCGGAAATGATACCCAGATCAAGGTATTTTACGATTTCCGACATGAGAATGAAGTCGTCGTTATCTGCAAAAGCGTTGAGATATTTGATGACTTCTTTTGAATTTACCATGAACTGAAGCGTGTCGAGCTCGGTTTTGGAAAGATCGGAAAGTTTTCCTTTGATCGGGTTTGCAAACTCAAGTTTTCCGTTGGTTGCGATGGTTCTGTACTTCGCAAGGTTTTCTTTCTGGTTGGAAATTTCCATGAAAACGTCTTCAAGCTGCCTGTTTGCAACTTCGTCTTTCGGAGCGTTGTCGATTTTGAAAGAATATTCGCCGTCTTTCGCCAGAAGTGCGCGGGAAAGAGCTTTTTCCTGAGCGAAATTCTTGTTTGTGATCGATTCGCAGGCAACGATTCCTGTCGTGCTGATCGTCACTTCGATCTGTTCTGCAAAAGGTGAAGTTATGTTGAGCTTGAGATATCCTGCGGAAGTAGACTGCGCCAGAATCTTGAGCAGATCCGCAATATCCATCGCCGAAAGGCTGCCGGTAGATGAAGTGTTGGCATTTGCAAGGTTATCCTTTTCGATATCCGATTTTGTCGTTTTCTTGAGGTTGAGTTTGCCGATATTGACTTTTTCCGGAGCTTCCGGCTGATCGGTAGCTATGACCTGAAGCGATTCATCGAGAGTGAAAGCCTCTTCTTCATCGTCTTCGGGTGTCTCAACTTTTGTTTCGGGGATCGTTTTTTCCTGAGCTTTTCTGGATTTGGTGAAACTGTTTTCTCTGAATGAAACTTCAGGCGCGTTTTCATCGGGAGCGGCTTCGTCTCCGACAAGAATCGTTGAATCGCCGACAGAGAAATTCGATCCGATCTTGAGCTCCGTTTCGATCGAAGGACCGAGTTTTTCGCCGTTTACATAAGTTCCGTTCGTGCTGTTGTGGTCTTCGATGAAAAGTTTGCCGTCGCGTGCCGTTATTGAAGCGTGGTTGCGGCTGACTTTTGAATCAACGATCGCGACATCGGAAGAAATATCGCGTCCGATGGAAAGTTTCTGCCCTTCACGGATGGAAAATTCTCCGCCCGAATATTTTCCTTTTATAAACGTAAACTTGATTTTATCCGTGTCAGTTCCGAGGTTTTTTACCAAATTGCTGTATTTGCCCATAAAAATCTCCTCTCAAAGGTCCAAAAACACCGCCCTATACTATAATAAGAATTTATTTTCAAGAAAATTCACTCTTTATCCTTTTCCGGCGCCGTCTTGATTTTTGTTTCGAACGTTTTTTTAGCCGAATCGAGAAAAGTCATGACAAGGTTTGTCTCTTCTTTTGAAACTGCGACTGAATCGATGTTTTTTGCTATGAAACCGGTTCTCTCGTAAAAATTTTCAATGTCTTCTTTCGTCGGTTCATATCCTTTTTCCATTTTGTTGAGAAGCAGCATGACCGAATCGAGATACTTCGTAACAAGTTCCTTTCTGAGCGACTTTTCCTTGTAGGTCAGACACTCTTCATGCTCCTGCATAAGCTCGATCTTTTCTGCCTTGAGTTTGTTGATTTCATCTTCCATCGAAGAGACTTTTTTCAAATTGAATCCTGTTGAAACGAGCGAAACAACCGCCGCAACAAGCAGAATGACCGTAAAAATCCTGTTCATTTTTCACCTCGAAAACTAAAACTACCACAGACAAACGCGGTTTTTATACAAATACCTGCTGAAAAATCAAGGAATAACGCGATTTGCCGCGTTACTTGGGACCTTCGATGCCGTCTCCCTTTAAAATGCTGTGGCCGCCGGGAACCTGAACCACCGCTATTTTCTGTTCGATTGCATCGATAACGGCTGGAAGGTGTGAGATTATGCCGAGCATCTTGCCTGATTTCTGCATCGACTTGAGTGTGTCGAGAACGTTGGAAAGTTCAGGTCCGCTCAGTGTTCCGAAGCCTTCGTCCAGGAAAAGCGAGTCAACTTTTACGTTTCTGCTTGCAAATTCTGCTATTCCCAGGGCGAGAGAAAGGCTTACAAGAAAGCGCTCGCCGCCTGAAATATTGGAAATGCTGCGCGGTTCGCTGAAATTAGCATCCTCTATCTGAAAGTCGAGATCGCCTTTTGCCGTCAAGGTGTAGCGCTCCTTCATCCGGTGAAGATATTTGTTGGAAATCGCGATGAGCTGCCTGAATGTGAGGCTCTGGACAAACACGGAAAATGTCGAGCCGTCCTTGTTGCCGATCCATTTTTTCATCTGTTCCCACTTTGAAAATATGCTTCTCTGGTTTTCGTATTCTTTTTGAATTTCGATGGCGGAGTTCCTGTTTTTTTCACTTTCCTGAATTTGCTGGTTTATTTGACCGAGTTTTTGGTTCAGAATGCCGGTTTCCTTTTCGGTTTCGTCCAGCTGTTTCGTGCATTCGTCACGATCCGGCATCGAATCCCTTTTTGTTGCGGCGAACTCTTTTAAAGCCGATCCGGTTTTATCCAGATCTTTCCGCGCAGAATGGAATTCTTCATCGACTTTTTTCTTTTCTTCGCGCAGAGAATTGAGTTTGTCAGGCTCAAGAAGCGAATCGCAGAACTCTTTTTCATCCGCAAAATTTCTGCTTCGAATCAAAGTTTTGAAATCCCGCTCTTTCTCATTTAATTGAATTTCCCGCTCCTGTGTCCGTTGGTGAACAGATTCCTGGTTTGCCTGCAAAGCGGTGTGTTCCTGAGAAATTTTTTCCTTGGTTTCACTAAGTGATTTTATGCTTTCTTCGTTGGTTTTGATCTGTTTGAGAAGTTTCTTTTCTTCTTCGGAAACATCCTTTTCTCCGAATTTTTCCTTGCGGAGAGTTTTCATTTTTTCGCAGGTTTTCTTTAATTCAAGAATCTTTTTCTCTTTTTCAGAAATCTCTTTCGCCGTATCAGCAAGCTGTTTGTTTTTTTCTTCCTGAGAAGCAAGTTTCGTCTCTTTTTCCTGCTGCGCTCTGCGTATTTCGGTATCGGCATTTTTCCACTCGTCGGAACGTTTTTTCAGCTGATCCGAAAGCTCATTCAGTTTGTTTTCATCGAACTTGATTTCCAAGACTGAAACCGATTTTCTGATATCGTCGTAAAGCTGTTTTATTTCACCTGAAAGTTCCTGAACGTTTTTTTCCATATTTTCGCAAGCAGTCCGGCAGACGGAAGCCTTTTTTGCAATCTGATTCAGTTCTTCCTTTAGAGTGTCCCGTGCTGTTTGCAGATTTTTCAACTTCGATACGGTGCTTTCAAGGTGAACGGAATCATCTTCGGAAGCGGTCGCAGCGCAGGTTCTGTGATATTTGCCTCCGCAGACAGGACAGGTGTCTCCAGGTTTGAGAAGCAGTTCAAGCTGACCGGCGATAAAAACCCTTTCATCTGACAGAATTTTTAAAATGGCATCATCTTTTTCGCTGATTTTTTTCTCGAGCTCATCGTTTAGGCTCAGAAGCTTTTTCAATTCTGCGGATTTTTTTCCGTATTCCGTCAGGGCTTTGTTCCGCGCTTCTTTCTTTTCACCGACATTTTTTATCTTTTCTTCAATTCCTGAGAGTTTTGCTTCGATCATACCGTCGTTCGGATGCTCTTCCTGAAATTTTTTCTGAGATAGAATGATGCTCTCGCACTGTTCGACAGTCTCGCGGCATTCCGACAACTCTTTTTGCAGTTTTTTTTCTTTCTGCTTTTTTTCGTTCAGCGATTTTTCTTCATCTGAAAGGCTGCTTCCGGTATGTTTTATATCGGAATCGAGGCTTTTGATTTCATCCCATAAAGGACGTTCTTTCTCGTATCTGCCGCTTAATTCCTGTCTTAAACTTTGCTCTTTCTGCAATTTTTCTATTGAATCTTTGAGATTTTTTTCTACTGTAGGAAGCGCGGTTTTTATGATTTGAAGTTCTGAAAGTTCTTTTTTCTGCGTGTCGCGCATTCCTTTGAGTTCGGCATGTAAGAATCTGCATGACTCGGCTGATTCGGCGCGGTTCAGAGCTTCTTCTTTTTCTTTGAACTCAGTTTTTCGTTTTTCGGCTTCATAAAAAATTTGTTTCGACTGAGCCGCGGCTTTCTGTCTGGATTCAAACTCGTCATGCCAGCGGATATCCTGATTCAAAATCTCTTTCCGTTGGTTTAATTTCTGCCGCTTTTTTAAAATTTCATCCTGCTGCAGGCGCAGTTCATCGAGTTGTTCAGCGCTTAAAACATGGTCGGATACGGCATCTAACCTTGATTTAATCGCTGCGCATTTATTTTCTTCTGCATCGGAACGCTCTGCTATTTTGACCGCGATATTTCTGTAACGCTCGCTTCGGTTCAGCTTTTCCAGAATTTCGGCGCGCTCTTTTTCTCCGCAGTCGAGAAATTTGTTGAATTCACCCTGAGCAAGCATGATGGAGCGGCAGAACTGATTGAAATCAAGTTTTACGATTTTTATCGTTGCCTTTTCCAGAGCGCTGTAAGAGGCTTTTCCCGAAGAAATCGTTTCGCCGTTTTTTTCTTCTCTGATCAGATATTCCGGTTCCTGCAGTGTGCCTGAAGCGCTGTTTCGTGCGCGGCGCTGCGACCATTCGGAAATATAGATCCCGTTCTCTGTTTCGTAGGTGATGCGCGAATAACAGCCGGCTGTTTCCCGCGTCATGACTTCGTTTCCGGCGTCACCTTTGTTGATGGTTTTCTGCCTGGCGGTTTTCCCGTAAAGTGCAAGCGTTATCGCGTCTAAAATACTCGTTTTGCCGGAACCGGTAGGCCCGTAAATCAGAAAAATATTGCGGTTTCTGCGGTAATTTTCGTTGGTGAAATCTATTTTCCACTCGCCGTAGAGGGAATTTATGTTTTTGAACTCGAGTTTTAATATTTTCATTGCCCCGCTCCGTTTGCTATCTCCTGAAAGAGCGGAAGATACTCTTTGATGAGTTCTTTTGCTTCTTCGCTTTCTGGATCGAGTTGTGTCTTGTTCAGAATAAGAGTTTTGAAAACGTCTTCTTCGCTGAGTTCAGTCACATCGGAGACACCGAAAGATTCAAGCGTCGAGTCGTAATGCCTGTTGTTAAACTTCGCTTTCCAGCTCACAATGTAGAGCGGCGGGTTTATGCAGCACTCTGACAGCGCGTCGTGGATGTTTTTCCCTGCTTCGGCTTTATATGCGACTTCAATATATGTGTTTTTATCGAAACTTCTCAGGCAGAGAGAGTCAATTGCGGTTTTTATTTCTTCGACCGTTCCTTCGACACGGATGAAATCGAAAAGTTGCGGAACTTCAAGCGGTGTCACCTGCGGCGCGCTTCCGCATTGAACATCAACGAGAAGGACGTTCCGCCTTATGTTTGCTTCGTCAAAACCGAGAATAAACGGGGAACCGCTGTAACGGATGCGGTCGTTTTTTGCAACGCGGGTCATATAGTGGATGTGCCCCAGTGCGACATAATCGAATTCAGCAGGAAATACGGAAACGTTTACAGCCCCTAAATTTCCCACCAGATCGATGGTTTTCGTGCCGTCATCCGTTTTTTCTCCGCACGGGATTTCAGCAAGCCTTCCTTCAAGATTCGCGGCATAAAGGTGGCCTGTGGCGATGACCGGAATATTTCTTCCGGCACGCAGTGAATCTGCGGCAACGCAGGCCTGCCGGTAAAGCCCGCCGAAAGAGTTGTCCACGAAATCTCTGTCCTCTTCTGCAAATCTCCTCAGATTGGCTTCGCGGACAAACGGAACTGCGGCACAGACGGCGGTTGCGTTTCCGGCGCTGTCCTTCAACTCGAAGACGAGCTCTTCAACCGGAATGTTCGAAATGTTTCCAACAACGTGGATGTTGAGCGCTTCAAGCAGATCTTTCGGCGCGTTTATGAATGACGCAGAATCGTGATTCCCTGCAATGATGATGACATTCCGGCAGCATGTGTCGAGCAGCGTTGCCAAAAATTTGTAGTATTCATGACGGGCTTCTACCGGAGGATTTATCGTGTCGAAAATGTCTCCTGCAACGACGAGTGCTTCGGCTTTTTCTGCCTCAATCTGCTCTTTCAGCCACTTGAAAAAAGCACGGACTTCGTCAATGCGGTTTATATCGTGCATCGAATTTCCCAGATGCCAGTCTGCCGTGTGAATGAATTTCATTTTACCCTCCGGTAAAGTTTGATGCTTTTGAAGCGTTCTTAAATCACAGCAGCGATACTATTGCCAGATAGTGCAGAACGGCTCCGAAAAGGACGAAAAAGTGCCAGATCCCGTGAAAATATTTCCTTTTTGAGAGGTAAAAATAACTTCCCGCAGTGTAGACGACACCGCCTGAAATCAGATAAGCCATCGTTGTGTAAAGTCCTTTCGTCCACAGAGAGTAAAGCATAAATACCGAAAGCCAGCCCATGAGGACGTAAAGTCCTGTGGAAAGGCGCTTGAATTTGAGCGTGAGGCACGAAAAAACGATTCCGGTGAGTGCCAGATACCAGATCATAACGAGAAAAATGATCGAGTAGGGGATATCGAGCACAAGCATGAGTACCGGCGTGTAAGTTCCTGCAATCAGAAGATAAATCGCGCTGTGGTCGATCCTGCGGAAGACTTTTTTCGCAGTTTCGTTCGTCATTGCGTGGTAGCATGTTGATGCCTGGAAAGAGATGAAGAGCATCGCGCTGTAAATTGCCGTTGTCGCGCTCTGCATCGAAGTGCTTGATTTAAAGGCAAGCATCACCATTGCGTAAATGGCAAAAAGTGCGCCGAAAGCGTGACTGAAAGCATTGATAAATTCTTCTCCGGGAGTGTATTTTTTTTCTTCGTGACTCATGGCCGCCTCCTGAAAATCCAGTAACGGTTAAGGATTACAGCTGAAAAATTTTATGTCAAGGAATGAATTTGAAAAAGAAAAAATGGGAAATAACTGATTTAGAGTTCGACTTCAATTTCTACTTCGATTACACACTGATCTGCTGAGAAGCAGTGGCAGACAGCTTCAACGAGCTCGGCAAGAGTTCCGTTGAAACCAAGAACCTGTGCAAGTGTTGCACAGAAACTCTGGGTTACGACTTTTTTGCATTCGCCGTCATACCAGAGATAGTCGTCAATGCAGCCGCAGGAATAAGACTCTCCTTCAATAGTGCAGACGCCGTCTGAATTTTCGTCGTTCAGGCACTGGTTCGGATTGCACGGATCTTGCGGTTCGGTGTCAGCGTCGGTGTCAGCATCGGTGTCAGCGTCGGTGTCAGCATCGGTGTCAGCATCGGTATCAGCATCGGTGTCAGCGTCGGTGTCAGCATCGGTGTCAGCATCGGTATCAGCATCGGTGTCAGCATCGGTGTCTGCGTCGGTGTCAGCATCGGTATCTGCGTCGGTGTCAGCATCGGTATCTGCGTCGGTGTCAGCATCGGTGTCAGCATCGGTGTCAGCGTCGGTGTCAGCGTCCGTATCAGCATCGGTGTCTGCAACCGTGTCAGCTGTGTCAGCCGGATCGGTTGTATCCGTGTCAACCGCCTCGGTGTCAGGGGTGTCCGTGTCTATAAGATCTCCAAGTTTAGTGTTACCGTCGCAAGCGACTGCAAAGAACATTGCTGCAAGAATTGCAAAAACAGAACATACTTTTTTCATCTTTTTCTCCATCAAAATTCAAAATATAAACCGTTCATTTCTACCAACTTTAAAAAAGCCGCGGCATTATAGGCGAAAAAAATAAAAATGCAAGAGCTTTTTTTCACTTTTTTGAAAAATATCCGCGTATTAGCAAAAAAAACGGGAGCCTTAGCCCCCGTTTTAAAAATCAGAAGTGTTTTAAAAACTAGTCTTCTTTCGAATAATCGTAGTATTCGTTGCCGAGATGCGTGATAAGCTCTTCGCCCATCATGTATCTGAGGGTGTTTTTCAGTTTGGTGTGCTGGATGAAAACATCGTGTTCCGGATAGAGACCTTCAGCAACCATCGGGGACTTGAAGTAGAAGCTCATCCATTCCTGGATTCCGTACATACCGGCTCTTCTTGCAAGGTCGATGAAAAGAAGCGTATCAAGAACGACCGGAGCTGCAAGGATAGAGTCTCTGCAGAGGAAGTTTACTTTGATCTGCATCGGCATATCGAGCCATCCGAAAATATCGATGTTGTCCCAAGCTTCCTTGTCGTCTCCTCTCGGCGGATAGTAGTTGATTCTTACTTTGTGGTAGTAGTTGCCGTAAAGTTCCGGATAGTTTTTAGCGTCGAGAATGGTGTCGAGAACGGAAAGCTTCGAAACCTCTTTGCTCTTGAAGTTAGCCGGATCGTCAAGAACTTCGCCGTCGCGGTTTCCGAGAATGTTGGTCGAGAACCAGCCGTTGAGGCCGAGCATTCTGAGTTTGAGTCCGGGTCCGATTATCGTCTTCATCAGGGTCTGACCGGTTTTCCAGTCTTTTCCTGCGATAGGCATCTTCATCTTGTTTGCGAGTTCCTGGATCGCTCTGTTGTCAACTGTGCAGTTCGGCGAACCGTTGATGTAGGGAAGGCCCATGCTGAGTGCTGCATAAGCGTAAACCTGGCTCGGAGCAACTTCAGGATGGAAACCGTCTTCCATAGCCTTTTCGAAATCAGCAAGCGTGTTGTGGATTTCGCACGGTTTGTGGTAAGCTTCGGTAGATGCGTTCCAAACCATGACAGCTCTTGAGCAGCCTTTTTCCTTCATCGTGTTTTTGATGTCGTCCATAAGCTGATGAGCGAGATCCATATAGTTTTTGCCGGTTTTTACGTTCGGGCCGTCAAGTTTTTTGACCCATTCGTGGTTGAAAACCGCCTTCATCGGTCTGATTGCAAGCATTTCGTCTTTGACCGGTTCGAGGTCTTCCGAGCGGACTACTGCTGCGTGTTTAGCCGATTCGTACATATTGTCGGTGAAAATGTCCCAGCCTGCAAATTCAAGGTCGTTGATGTTTGCGAGCGGAACGAATTCTTTGATGAGCGGAGAACGGTTTTCCGTTCTTTTGCCAAGTCTGATGTGTCCCATCTGGGTGAGCGAGCCGATCGGTTTGTGAAGTCCTTTTCTGATGTTGAAGATACCGGTGAGAACTGTGGATGTGATTGCTCCCATACCAACGAAGAAAACCAACATTTTGCCGTCTGCGGGCTTGATTTCTCTAGCTGTCATTTTAAATTCCTCCAAAAAAATATAAGGTCAATAATCACACTTAAAAAAACTAAAGGCGGGGAGATTAAGCAAAAGCTGTGCCACCCGCAAAAAAGCGGTTTAAAGCGGGAAAAAGGCAAAAATCTTTAAGTTTTCGTGATTCAAAAAGTAAAATGTAAAGGAATTTTACATTCACGATCGCATGGCTCCCACTTCGGGGGAGCTGGCAGGCGCAGACTGACTGAGAGGGAAGTAAAGAATTTGTGAAAAATCAACCAACCGATATTGCAAAATATCGAAACGAAGATGATCCTCGTTTTGTTATCCAGAATTGGATGCGCAACAGAAATACGATTGAATTTCTCGCTGTTTGGGAAATTCTTCACAATCCTAATTTTAACCGTGTGCAATTCGAGGCGGTTAAAAACGAAGCCGGCTTGAACCGTTTTGTGATGACTCCGACAAAATGGATTGAGCAGAAAATTTCTCAAAAAGAGAGACTCTTGAAACTCCGCGATACCGCGAAAAGGCAGTTGGAAACGATACTCTCTCTTGATTTGAAGAAAGATCTGCTGGTTATAGAGAATAAATAAAAAATTTCGTGAAAATCTCTTGAAAAATCAAGCCCTTGTTTGGTGAAACTGTGCGCTATTTAGCATTTCGGACACAACGGACGGAAGCCAACCCCTCCTTAAGTTGTCCGTAAATATAAGCATCATCAAAATCTATGCGCCATGCCGTGTTTTCAAGAGCTGATGACGACCAAAACCAGCCTTTATCTCCAAATTTACTATGATTGCTTTTTGTGCAACCGCTGCATTTGTCGGTGTTCCAGTCTTCTGTGTACGTAAGTTGGTTAACTTCTTCACTAATCGGACAAGCGCCCTGATACTCTGAATCTGGGCATTTTACAACAAGTGTTCTCAGTTCATCTATTGTGGGTAATTTCCAATCGTCTTTGTCCTTTTCTTTAAGGTCTTCACAATATTTTTTTGCGTCTTCCCAAGACATTTCATTTTCAGCTTTTTCAGACCATTCAAGCTCCGGCAAATCTCCGGGAACTGCTTTCCCGTCTCCGCATGAAACAAAAATGAACACAACAAACATTGTTAAAATAGAAAATCTTTTCATCCTAAACCTCCTAAAGAGAAAAGTTGTTGAAATTATTAAAAATTTTTGGAAAATTTTGGTTAAAAAATTTGACTTGGGTGAAACTGGGCTACGCTTTTTTAATAATGCGTTGCG
>JAFQZM010000002.1 GCA_017405875.1 bacterium | reverse complement strand
TCATTTTGTCTTCAAATTAAATCATCAAAAAAACGAAATATTTTAGGAAAAGATGCGGGTAAGGCAAGAAATTTTAAAACAGCACACGCCCTCGTCATGTTGAGCTTTAGCGAAACATCTCTGAGATTCTTCGCTACGCTCAGAATGACGGTCTCTTTCCCTCGCCACATTGGAGAGGCTTGGAAATTACACCGATTCTTGGCGTCCCTGTCGCAGGGAAGCTGGCGCGAAGCGACTGAAGGGTTTGGTATGAGGTTTATATCAATATTCCTGCTATATTTGCGGTAAGAAGGCACGCGAATGTGCCGGCAATAAGAGCTTTTATGCCGAGTGACGCGATTTCGCTTCTTCTTTCGGGGATCATTGCGCCGATTCCTCCCAAAAGTATCGCGATCGAGCCGAAGTTGGAGAATCCGCAGAGGGCGTAGATCGAAATGACGGTGCTTCTTTCAGAAAGCATCGTTGCTGCGTCGGCATTCATTTTTGCAAGCGAATCGTAGGCGATGAACTCGTTGAGGACCGTTTTCTGCCCGAGCAGAGTGCCGACCTGCGATGTTTCTTCCCACGGAACGCCCATGAGGAAGGCGAGAGGCTTGAAGATCCAGCCGAGAATTTCTTCCATTGATGTGCCGAAAAGGGAGAAAACGTAGTTGAACATCGCGACGAATGCAATGAACGAAACAAGCATCGCAACGACGTTTATTGCAAGGAATACGCCTTCGCTCGCTCCTCTTGCTGCAGCGTCGAGAACGTTTCTGTCAGTGACTTCGATCTTGATTCCGCTCTGCGAAACTGTCTGCGGTGTTCCGGTTTCGGGAACCAGAATTTTCGCCATGACTATCGCAGCGGGAGCACTCATAACGCTTGCAGCAATAAGGTGTCCTGCATCGATCCCCATCTGGATGTAAGCCGCGAGAACTCCGCCGGCAACAGTTGCAAGACCGCCTGTCATAAGGCACATGAGCTCGCTTCTCGTCATGTTTTTGATGTAGGGTTTTACGATAAGCGGGGCTTCGGTCTGGCCGATAAAGATGTTCGCCGCGGCAGAAAGGCTTTCCGCGCCGCTTGTTTTAAGGACTTTTACGAAAATCCACGCGAAAATGCGGACGAAAAACTGCAGAATTCCGAAGTAGTAGAGAACTGCGAAAAGAGACGAGAAAAATATGATCGTCGGAAGGACCGAAAGGGCAAACGAGAACTTGTCGAGCAGCCCGCCGAAGACGAATTCCGAGCCCGCCGTCGTAAAACTCGTGATTTTCGTAAAGCATTTGTTGAGAAAGTCGAAAATGATCTTTCCGGGCGAAGTCTTGAGGACGAAAAAAGCGAATACGAACTGAACGATCAGACCGTAGGCGACGATCTTGAAGTCCACTTTTCTGCGGTTTTCACTTATGAGCCACGCAATGAAAATGAAAACCACGATTCCGAGAAAACTGATGATGCGATACATTTTTTTCTCCTGATTTAATCAAAAAGCAGCTCTGCCGCGCCGACCGCACCCGAATCGGTGTGAAGGGCGGCACGAACTATTTTCACGTTTTTTGCAGCGATCGAAAAGGCGGATTCTGCGACTTTTTTCCGTATCGGCTCAAGAATGAGCTCGCCCAGCTGCGAAACTCCGCCGCCGATGACTATTATCTGCGGGTTGAGAAGCGTCGTGACGTTTGCCAAGAATGTTCCGATCCCGTCAGTCATATATTCAACTGCCTTTTTTGCGCCCGGATCATTTTTTTCAACAAGTTCAGTAAGTTGCGGTGTAGGAATTCCGAAAAGTCTTTCAATTGCAGGACCTGCAAAACCGGTTTCGAAAATAGAACCGTCAAGAAGGCGCATTCTGCCGAATTCACCTGCCGCACCGTCTGCCCCGTGATAGATTTTTCCGTTCGTGATTATTGCTGCTCCTATTCCCGTGCTTACCGTGATATAGAAAACGTGGTCGAAACCTTTCGCCGCGCCGAGCCTCGTTTCTGCAAGTCCTGCGACACGTGCGTCGTTTTCGACACGCACCGGAACATCCCAGTGTTCGTTGAGCAGCTTTCTCACTTCGATATTTTTCCAGCCGCTCAGGTTCGGACAGTCGTATACAAGCCCTTTTTCGTGGTTTACAGGGCCCGGAACGCCGATTCCGATACCCGAAAGTTCATTTGGCGTAATGCCGGTATCTTTGCAGGATATTTCCAGTGATCTGACGATGTTATCCATGACAACTCCGACTCCGCGCGCTGCCTCTGTCGGGATTTTCGTCTTGGCCAGTACGTTTCTTTCAGCGTCTTCGATTACGGTCATAATTTTTGTTCCGCCGAGATCGATTCCTGCGTAAAAACCTTTTTTGTTTTCGTTCTTCATGACTGCTCCAAAAATCAAAATCCCTCTATTGTAGTCTGATTTTTCAAAAAAGCGAGAAGTGTTTCAGGGTTAAGCTATAACAAATCCGAGTTCAGCCGAGCAGACCGTTTCGCCGTTTATTTCAGCGCGGGCAAGCCCTCTGCCGATATTGTGCCTGAACGAAAGAAGTTCGACATAAAGCTCCAGAGTGTCGCCGGGAACGACTTTTCTGCGGAATTTCGCGTTGTCGATTGAAGTAAAATAAACTTTTTTGCCGCGGTATTTTTCAATGCTGAGAATGAGGACTGCTCCGAGCTGCGCCATCGATTCGATGATTAAAACTCCCGGCATCACGGGCTCGTCGGGAAAGTGTCCGCGGAAAAAATCTTCGTTTCCGGTAAGGGTTTTTAAGCCTTTCGCCGACTTTTCAGGCCCAACTATTTCGACACTGTCGATCATTAAAAAAGGATCTCTGTGCGGAATGATTTTTGTGATTTCTTCTTTATTCAGCATCATTTTTTGAGCAGCATCGTTATGTAGGCCAGATCTTTTTCTTCCGCGATATCGAGTGCGGTTTTGCCGTCTTTCCCGGCGATATATTTGTCGGCTCCTTTTTCAAGAAGGTCTTTCACAACGTCTCCGAGTCCCATTTGTACCGCATAGATGAGTGCGGTTTTTCCGGCATCGTCAGTGATGTTGAGATCCTGCCTGAATTTGGCTATCGAGCGGATAAAACGCCTGTCTTTCGTGAAAATCGCGATCATTAGAGCGGTTCTTCCTTTCGCATATTTGAAGTTGAAATCTCCCAAAGCACCGTTTTTGAGAAGTTCCTGTGCCAGTTTTATCTTGTTTGAAGCGAGGCAGTACATCAGGATCGTGTAGCCTTTGCTGTTTTTGAAGTTTACGTCTGCATTTTTTTCAAGGAGAAGTTTGAGCATCGCCTTGTCGTTGTTTCTTATTGCCACGAAAAGGGGAGGCTCGCCCGATTCGTTCTTTAAATTCGGGTCCATTCCTTTGTTGAGGAGCGCGCGGGCTTTTGCGACATTTCCCGTTTCGACTGCGATTATGAAATCGTGCGGCTGCGTTTCGTAAGCACCGAGCATTTTGATTATCTGCTTGTTTCTGCCCGCCATTGCGTAATTCAGGGCGTTCATTCCCTTGCTGTCGGCGTCAAGCGGGTTGACTTTTGCTTTGAGGGCTTTGTTTACAAGTTCGAGATCGCCTGCTTCTGCCGCGTACATGAGGACGTTTTTGCCGGTTTTGTCGCTGGCTTTGAGCGAAGCTTTGGAGCGAAGCAGAAGATTCACGACTTTTTTGTTTTTTGCCGAAATCGCGTGCATGAGCGCCGTTTTTCCGTCAGGACCGGCAATGTTGATTTTAACGCCTTTGCGCAGAAAAACATCGATCATGTAGATGTTTCCGCCGCTTACCGCTGTAATAAAATAAGGCCAGCCGTCTTCATCGACTCCGTTCACGTCGGCGCCTGCTTTTACGGCGTTGCGCGCCTTTTCGACATTCATCGCCTGAACCGCAAAAAACAGTTTGTTGTTGGCCTGCTGGTCGGCAAAAAGGAGTGATCCGAAAGCAAAAAGGATAAAAAATGTCAGAAAAAATCTTTTCACAGCAAGACCCCGCAAGAACATTCAAACAGCAACGGCGGAGTATATGAAAAACTGAATTTCACGCAAATTTTCGGTTGAAAATATTCCGGAAAAGATCAAAAATTCGCAGTTTTCAGGATGCAATATATACTCCGACGGCGGCAGAATAAAATGGTACTTTTGCCTTAAACGCTGAATCGTGCATCCTCTTTCTCCTCATAGTGATTCTCCTAAAACAAAGGTTAATCTATTTACACTTCAACCTCTGTCCAGTTTTTGTTTACCACTATATATTTAATTTCAACATAACCTTGCAATTTCAATTTTAGTAGGTATTTTGCGCGCGTTAAAGGGTTTTTTAGGAAATGAATTTTCTCAGGAGAAAGTTATGAGCAGAAAAATCAATCACATCGGTATTGCCGTCAACAGCATTGACGCGTTCGTAAACATTTACCGCGATGTTCTCGGCCTTGAGTATGCAGGCGAGGAGATCGTGGAAGACCAGAAGGTCAAAGTTGCTTTTTTCAACATCGGTGAGAGCAGGATCGAGCTTTTGGAGCCGACATCTCCCGAAAGTTCAGTCGCAAAATTCCTTGAAAAGAAAGGCGAAGGTCTCCATCACCTTGCAGTCAGCAGCGACAATGTCGAGGCTGATATCGCGCAGACCAAGGAAAAGGGACTCAGAATGATCGACGAAGTTCCGCGCGGCGGCGCACACCACACCAAAATAGCTTTCGTTCACCCGAAAGAGACGAAAGTTCTTATTGAATTCACTGAAGAAACTCATCATTAGTTCATAGATTGTGATTTAGGAGGAAAGAATGACAACAATCGAAGAAAAATTAGCTGCTCTCAGGGCTAAAAAAGAGAAGGGAAAGCTCGGCGGCGGCGAAAAAAGGATCGAAGCCCAGCACGCAAAAGGGAAGCTCACGGCGCGTGAAAGAATCGCGAAACTTCTTGACGGCGGCAGCTTTGAAGAGATCGACGCTCTCCGCTGCGCAAACGGCGCAAATGCGGCTATCGGCGACGGCGTAGTTACCGGTTACGGCACGATCGACGGCAGAAAAGTTTTCGTTTTCGCTCAGGATTTCACGGTTGCAGGCGGTTCACTCGGAAAGATCGTCGGCGAAAAGATATGCAAGGTCCTCGACCTCGCAATGAAAGTCGGAGCTCCGGTAGTCGGCCTCAACGATTCCGGCGGCGCAAACATTCCCGAAGGCGTTCACGCCCTTGACGGCTACGGCGAAATCTTCAAGAGAAACACTCTTGCAAGCGGCGTCATCCCGCAGATTTCGGCTGTTTACGGTCCGTGCGCAGGCGGCGCAGTCTACTCTCCGGCTCTTACAGACTTCGTTTTCATGACCGATACGAATTCCTACATGTTCCTCACCGGTCCGAAAGTCGTAAAGACCGTTACCCACGAAGACGTTTCGGTAGAAGACCTTGGCGGCGCGGCTGTCCACATGACTAAATCGGGTGTCGCTCACTTCTCGCACGCTACCGAAGAAGAGAGCATCGCTGCGATCAGACAGCTCCTTTCTTACCTGCCTTCCAACAACGCTGAAGAGCCTCCGATGGTTGAGCCCACCGATCCTTTCGACAGAATGGAAGAAGCTCTCAACCAGATCATACCCGAGAACCCGAACAAAGGATACGACATGAAGCAGGTCATCGCTATGGTCGTTGACAACAGCGAGTTCTTCGAAGTCATGCCGCAGTATGCGACCAACATGATCGTCGGTTTCGCAAGACTTAACGGCAGAACGGTCGGCATCGTCGGCAACCAGCCAAACGTCCTTGCAGGCTGCCTTGACATCAACGCTTCCGACAAAGCTGCAAGATTCGTCCGCTTCTGCGACGCTTTCAACGTTCCGATAATCACTTTCGTCGACACTCCGGGATTCCTTCCGGGCACAGGTCAGGAATACGGCGGCGTCATCAGACACGGCGCAAAGATGCTTTTCGCATACAGCGAAGCAACAGTTCCGAAGATCACGGTCGTTACCAGAAAATCGACGGGCGGCGCATACCTCGCTATGGCTTCGAAAAACCTCAGATGCGATATGAACTACGCTTGGCCGACCGCTCAGATCGCGGTTATGGGCGCTAAGGGCGCAGTCGAGATCATCATGAGAAAGGAACTCGAAGCGGCTGAAGACAAGGCGAAATTCCTTGCAGAGCAGGAAGAGCTTTACAACGAAAACGTTGCAAATCCCTACATCGCAGCTCAGCACGGATACATTGACGACATTTTCGAGCCGAAGACGACGAGACCGAGACTTATCAAAGCTCTCGAGATGCTCATCACGAAGAATGACGACCTTCCGGCTAAGAAACACGGCAACATTCCGCTGTAGGAGGAGAGATGATCCATTCAATCAATTTCATTCAGTCTGCTGCTGTCGCCGCTTTCTCGGCTGATCTGACAAAGGCTGACTGGGCTGTAATCAAGGCGCTTCCTTTCATCGGAATCAGCGTCGTTCTTTCGGGTCTGGCGATACTTGCGATCGTTCTTTCGCAGTTCTACAGACTTGCAGGAAAAGACGCGAAACCGGCTCCGGTTGCAACTCCCGCACCGGCACCGGCTCCCGAGAAAAAGGAAGAGGCACCCGTTACGGAAGAGAGCGAGCTTGAGCAGATCGCAGCTATGATCGGTCTTTCGATCTACATGACCGAAAGCTCCGACAAAGTATATCTCACCGAGACGAAGCAGTATTACAACAACAATCCGTGGACAAGCGAAAGTTTGGCAAAACAGTCCCGCCGTTTCAAAAGATGGCAGGCAGTAAAAAAATAGTGAGGAGACGAGATGAAAAAGTATGAACTTACGATAAAAGGAAAAAAATTCGATGTCGAAGTCAAAGATTTCGGCGGCGCGACGGCTAAAGTCGCTGTAAACGGCAACGAATACGATGTCGACATTACCTACAAAGGCGGTGAGTCCGTTGCGTTCACCCCGGCTGCACCGAGACCTGCTGCTGCAAGACCCGCTGCCGCTGCTGCACCTGCTGCCGCTACTCCGGCTGCTGCACCTGCAGGCGATGTGAGCGGAAACAACGTTGTCGCTCCGATGCCCGGACTTATCATGAAAGTCCTCGTTAAAGTCGGCGACACCGTAACCGCAGGACAGAAAGTCATGACGATGGAAGCTATGAAGATGGAAAACGACATCAACTCCGGAACTGCGGGAACAGTAAAAGCCGTTCTCGTCAAGGAAGGCGACAATGTCAAGGAACACCAGCCGCTTGTAACAATTGGTTAAGAGGCTAAAATGAAGAAAAGTATAATTTTTATTTTCGCTATTTTCCTGAGCTTCCTTCTTTTTGCTCAGGAAGAAGCACAGCCTGAAGAGGCTGCAGTTCAGCAGGAGGAGGCAGCTCCCCAGCAGGCTGAAGCGGCTCCGCAGGATCTGCACCGTCCTGTCAGAATCAAACCTTCGGTGACCGGCAGAGGGCTGCGTCCGGATTCTTTCCGTTTTACGGGAAATTCCGAGAACAATTCCCTTGTCAAACTCGAAATCGAGTACAGACTTCTTGACAACACACCGCAGAAAAAGACCGAATATGCGGCAATCGTGTCGAATAATGTCGTTGAGGGAACTCCGGAATACAAAACCATTGCGGAACACCGCGACGAAAAGACAATCGGCAGATACCTTATGATCACAGGTCTCGAAGCAGTTCTTCCGAACCAGAAAGAGCTGAAAGATTCGACACTTGCGGCAGTTGACCTTGATTCTTTTGATCCTGCAAAACAGGATTACAAAATCACGGCTTACTTCCCGAACGGTGAAAGAAGGGAATACAAACATTCAGACCTTCTTCTTGCCGACAACGGTGTAGCTTTCATCAACTTCGAGGCTCCTTCCGATCAATTCCCGGTTATGCTTAACGGCGAATCGGCGAAAGATGTCACGCTTACCCGTACTCTTTCGATCAAAAACTTCGGCAAAACCTACGAAGTAACTCCGCTTTTCATCAACTTCTCGCTCCGTTCGTCCGGAACGATGGAATATTACCTTCAGAAGAACAGAAGCTTCATCGCACGTTTCTTCAACACCACGGCGGTAGCGCACATCACGATAGGAAACCTCATCATGATGCTCGTCGCTTTCATCTTCATTTTCCTCGCAATCGCGAAGGATTATGAGCCGCTTCTTCTTCTCCCGATCGGTTTCGGTATCCTCATCGGAAACATCCCGACCGCAGCGGGCGTACAGATCGGTGTCTACGATCCGGGCTCAGTTCTCAACTATCTCTACTTCGGAGTTCTTAAAGGTATCTATCCGCCGCTTATCTTCATGGGAATAGGCGCGATGACAGACTTCTCCTACATGATCGCCAACCCGAAACTTATCCTTATCGGCGGCGGCGCTCAGGTCGGTATTTTCGCGGCATTCCTTATTGCGATCTTCCTTGGATTCAATATTCAGGAAGCTGCTTCCATCGGCATCATCGGCGGCGCTGACGGCCCGACCGCCATTTTCACGACAGGTCTCATGGCTCCGCACCTTCTGGGCGCAGTTGCTATCGCGGCTTACTCGTACATGGCTCTCGTTCCTGTCATCCAGCCCCCGATCGTAAAACTCCTTACGACCAAAAAGGAAAGACTCATCCGCATGAAACCGCCTCGCGTAGTTTCGAAGCGTGAAAGGATCGTTTTCCCGATAGTTGCGTTCATCGTCTGCACATTCATCGCTCCCGGCGGACTTCCTCTGATCGGTATGCTGCTTCTCGGCAACATCATCAAGGAATCGGGCGTAACAGACAGACTTTCGAAGACTGCAAGCAACGCACTCATCGATATCGTCACCGTTCTCATCGGTATCACGGTCGGTGCTTCGACAAGTGCTCAGACCTTCCTGACTGCGGCTTCGATCAAAATCTTCGCTCTCGGCGCACTTTCATTCATGATCTCGACTGCCGGCGGCGTTCTGATCGCAAAACTCATCAACTGCTTCCTCAAACCGGGCAACAAACTCAACCCGATCATCGGTTGCGCAGGTGTTTCGGCGGTTCCCGACAGTGCACGTGTTGCACAGAATATCGGTAAACAGGCTGATCCCACGAACTACCTTCTTATGCACGCAATGGCTCCGAACGTAGCAGGCGTTATCGGTTCCGCAATCGCTGCAGGTATCCTTTTGGGTATCATCCCGCACTAAGCGGTATTCAGGTTTCAAAGATTTTTCGGGCTTCCTTCGGGAAGCCCTTTTTTTTATTTTTGATTAACCCGCCGCGATCTTCATCGCGATCTTGATTCCGTCTGCTGCGCTTGAGACTATGCCGCCGGAGTAACCGCTTCCTTCGCCGCAGATATATAAATTGGTGAATGGTGCGGCGGTAAGATCTTGGTTTCTAAGGCATTTTATGGGTGCGGAGGTCTTGCTTTCAAAACCCATGGCGACTCCGTTTTCAAAGCAGTCGAGTTTTTTGCAGAAGATCGAAAGTCCGGTTTTGAGCCTTTCATAGACGCTTTTCGGGAAAAACCGGCTCATGTCGGCAGGTGCAATGCCGAAAGGAAAGCTCGTTTCGGGCAGAGTTGTAGTTTCTTTCCCGCGGAGTATGTCTGAAATTTTTGCTGCCGGAACATCGAACGATTTGCGGTAGTTGAAAAAGTTGTGTTCCATTTCTTCAAGCAGATCGAGCGCGATCCCTGCTGTGATTTCTTTTCCGGCAAGCTCTTCGAAAGAAAAGGGTGTTACGACTGCGCTGTTTGCAAAAGCACCGTTTCGAGCGAAGTTCGACATGCCGTTTACGACTGACGATATTTCGTCCGGTGCCGACTGGACGATCCTTCCGCCGGGGCACATGCAGAAAGTGAATGCGTGACCGGGATCGCAGTCTGCGGTCAGGTGATATTCTGCAGCCTTCACGCCGGGAAGTGAGCGTCTGCGCCACATTGAAAAGTTGAGTTCTTCCTGGATGTGTTCGACTCGAAAACCTATCGCAAAAGGTTTCGGCGTAAATAAAACTCCTTTTGAAATCAATAACTTATAAAGTTTGAACGAGCTGTGGCCGTTTGCGAAAATAAAAAAATCGCCTTCGATGATCCCGGTCTCTCTGCCTGAAATCCCGACCGAAATTATTTTGTCTCCGCTTTTATTGATCTCGGTGACTTCGCTTCCGAAAATCACTTTTCCGCCGAGTTCCCTGAACTTTTTAATGAGTGCCGGAATGATTTTTTTGAGGTTGTCGCTTCCGATGTGCGGATATGTTTCGTAGGCGATTTCTTCGGGCGCTCCGGCTTTTATGAATTCTTCGAAAATGAAGTTTTTTTCAAGAGTTATGCTTTTTGTTCTGCTTGTGAGTTTTCCGTCGCTGAAAGTTCCGGCTCCTCCTTCACCGAAGCAGTAGCCGCCCAGATTGTCAAAAACTCCCGTCTTTTCAAACTGCGCGATGCGTTTCTTTCTTTCGGAAACTTCGCATCCTTTTTCGATGATGGTGACTTGAAATCCCGCGCTCTGCAAAACAAGTGAAGCGAAAATTCCGGCAGGACCGCAGCCGGTAACGACAACTTTTCTCTTTATTCCGCGCCTGTTCGGGATCTGCAGCTTTTCTGTTTTTGGCTCGTTTCCTGAAAGATTTTCCGCTGTTACATCTATTTTAGTTAAAAAGTGTATGTCGCGTTTGTTGCGAGCGTCCAAACTTCTTCTGATAATGTGAAATTTGAAATCTACGCTCCCAATCTCTTTTGAAATCAGCTTTTTCAGCAGTTTTTCCGAATAATCGGTCGGAAGTTTCAAAGTTATTTCGGCGTAACCCATGCATCCCCGCAGAAAATAAGCAAAACGCGGGATTTTAGGAACAGGAACGTGAAAAATCAATAAATTGACATTATTTTGCGATCAAATAAATTTGAAAGCCGTTATTTTTTTAGGGGGAAATTATGAAAAAGATCGTTTTTTTGGTAGTTTTACTGAGTTTTTTTGCAGTTTTCGGAGGTGAAAAGATGGAGAACGGAACAACAAAAACCATTTTCAGCAGAAAGAGCGTAAGAAACTATGTCGAGGCAACTGTCCCGCCGGAAACACTCGAATTTTTAGTCCGCGCAGGCATGGCGGCTCCTTCGGCTATGGACAGAAGACCGTGGGAATTCATCATCATCAATGATAAAACCGTGGTTAAAAAACTCAACGATGCGCTTCCTCATGCAAAAATGGCTGAGAAGGCGGGGCATGCTATAGTCGTTGCGGGAAACATCGAAAAGCAGGCCGGCGGCAAAGATTCAACTTTCTGGATCATGGACTGCAGCGCGGCGGTAGAAAACATTCTTCTTGCGGCTGAATCGCTCGGTCTCGGAGCTGTCTGGACTGCGGTTTATCCCAATGCAGACCGCCTTAAACCGGTAATCGAAACTCTCGGACTTCCTTCAAATATCGTTCCGCTTGCATTCATTCCGGTCGGAAAACCTGACGGAAACGACAAGCCGAAAGAGAAGTTCGATAAAGAAAAAATTCACTGGAATCACTGGTCGAATAAAAAAGCGAAATAAGATTTCTTATATTTTTCCGGCGTAGACCTGCTTCATTTTGGCTTTGAAGAGTTCTGCCGCTTCGGGATCTAAAGCACCGTTCAGATTTTCAGTCAGGCGCTCTTTCTGAGTGTTTAATTTTTCTATTGAATTTTCAAGCAGCGGGATGATGTCGTCGTGCATGATAAAGGACGGCAGCGTTTTTTCGAGATAGAACATAATCTCAAATATTCTGCATACTTCCATGTCGATCTGAACATCGAACATATAGCGCGAAACCTGCATGAAGTAGGACTTGAGAGCTTTTGAAAGGGCGATGTCTTCGTAAAGCGCGCCGTTGTTGCTTTCTTTGATGTGCTTTGTCACCGAAGAAGCGAGATCGGAAGCTATTATAAGATCTCTCACGACGTTTGCCTGCCCTGAAATGTCGGGGTCCATGAATATCGAAGTTATTTTTCTCAGGCATTCAACGACGCTTATGTCAGTTCCGAGTATGCTGCTGAGCAGTTCCTGAATCTTGCTTTTGATGTTAATGTCGGTCAGGACTTCATGCAGCTCGAGGACAAAACTTTTTGCCGAATATTCGGTTCCGTTTTTGAAATCGGATCCCGTATTGATGAATGCGGATAGTCTGGCGATGATTTGATTGCGGAATTCCTGCTGATCCGCGCTGCCGGCTATGTGGAAGACTGCCTGAACCCAGATCAGATAGTCGATTATCTCAACCAGCTGCGCCGAAAAATCTCCGACTAAATAGCGTGTCAGCAGAATGTCGTAGTTATACCTTACTATCGTTCTTGTGTTGCACGACTTTTCAAGAAGCGGATAAAGCACGGTCATTGAGTCAATAGCATTGAGAAAAAGTGGAAAAGGCATGAAATAATTAAGATTTTTGTTTGCTATATTCGACGCGTGCGAAAAAATGTCATCAAAAGTCTTCAAATCTTTTCTGAGGTAGAAAAACTCGTTTTCCGGAAGAATTTTCCAGCAGCTTTTTATAGAATTTATTTTTTTCTGCATAAGCGGAATAACGCTCCTTATAAAAAACTCTTTTTTTACATCGTTGATATCTGTCAGAGAAGATTTCATAAGAGCGATGATGTAGTCGAGTTCGACCCAGAAATCAGGTCCGATATTGCAGATCGCCGTTGCTTCGGATTTCTGACGGTGTATGTAATCAAGCAGCTGAGTTCTGTCGAAAGATGTGAAGTCTTCGATTTTTTTCAGTTCTTCGTAATATTTTCTCAAAAGAGTTCTCCTTGAACCATGTCGGGTTTGATTCCGAATTTATCCAGAGTTTTTTTCGTGACGATTCTTCCTTTCGGAGTGCGGGCGATGAATCCAGATTTTATGAGGTAAGGCTCGTAAACGTCTTCCAGAGTCCGTTTTTCCTCGCTGACGCTTGCTGCGATCGCTTCTATTCCGACAGGACCGCCGCGGAACGATTCGATTATGGTCAGAAGTATCGTCCTGTCCATCTGGTCAAGTCCGTCTTCGTCGATTTCCATCTGGTTGAGAGCGTATCTCGCAATCGAAAGGTCGATGTTTCCGTTTCCTTTGACAAGTGCGAAATCGCGGACGCGTTTCAGAATTCTGTTTGCGATTCTCGGAGTTCCGCGCGAACGCCTTGCAATTTCGTGCGCACCGTCATCGTCAATGGTGATTCCGAGCACTTTCGACGAACGTTTGACGATAGTTTCAAGCTCTTCGACAGTGTAGTAGTCCATTCTGAAAACTATCTGGAATCTGTCGCGCAGCGGACTTGAAAGAAGTCCTGTTTTCGTCGTTGCGCCGATAAGAGTGAAAGGTGCGATCGGAAGCGGCATGCTTTTCGCGTGCTGGCCTTCGCCGAGCATAATGTCGAAGCGGAAATCTTCCATCGCGGGATAAAGGCTCTCTTCAACTGCCGGATTGAGGCGGTGGATTTCATCTATAAAAAGAACGTCGTGCTCCTGCAGAGCTGTGAGCAATCCTGCAAGATCGCCTTTTTTCTCGATGACAGGACCGGAAGTCGAAAACATTTCAACTCCCATTTCATTTGCGATAATCTGGCTGAGAGTCGTTTTTCCGAGTCCGGGAGGCCCCGCAAGAAGCAGATGGTCAAGCGGTCTGCCGTTTTTTTTCGCAGCTTCGATGAATATTTTTACGTTGTCTACAACAGCTTTCTGTCCGATGTAGCCGCTTAAATTCTTGGGTCTCAATCCTCCTTCAAGAGAGGAATCTTCGGGAAGTTCCTGCGAATTGAGCAATCTTTCTTCGTTCATTTTTCACCGTCCAATCAGCTGTTTCTGATAATTTTAAGTGCTTCTCTGACGATATTTCCCGCGTTTTTCGACTCTTTTTCGGCAACTTTTGCAAGAGCGTGCCTGATCTGAAGCGGATTGTAGCCTAAAGCTGTGAGAGCTTCCGCGGCTTCTTTGGTCTGTCTGTCGTTTGAAAGAGCCGGTGCGTCAGCAGTTCCTGCAGGGCTGATCGCCGAGAATTTATCGGTTTTATCCTTGAGATCGATTATGATCTTTTCAGCCGTTTTTGCGCCTACACCGCTGATTTTCTTGAAGAACTGCGAGTTTGCGGAAAGTATGGCCGAAACGATCTCTTCGATCGGAGCGAAAGCAAGTATCGAAAGAGCCGTTTTCGGCCCGATCTTGTTCACTTCGCAGAGAAGATTGAAAAGGTGTTTTTCCTCGATCCGCTCGAATCCGTAAAGGTCTATCGCATCTTCGCGGACGAAAGTCTGGACGAAAAGCGAAATCGCCTCGCCTTCAGGATATTTCACGTTGAGAGTCGGAGTTACGCCGACAAGGTAGCCGACGCCCCCTTCTGTGAGGACCGTGAGCTCGCGTTCTTCGTTTGCAACGACTGTTCCTTTGAGATAACCTATCATTTTTACACCGTAAATGCGTGAGTTATTGCAATAGCCAAAGCGTCTGCTGCGTCTTCGTAAGGCGCTTCCTTAAGTCTGAGAAGGATCTTTATCATTTCCTGGATCTGGAATTTTTCAGCTCTGCCGTTGCCGGTGACAGACTGTTTTACCCTTGTCGGAGTGTATTCGAAAAGGGGAAGTCCGTGGATCGCTGCGGCACTCATGACTGCGCCTCTGACGTGACCGAGTTTCAGAGCACTCTGGGCGTTTTTCGCTATGAAAACGTCTTCCAGAGCGACTGCATTCGGTTTGAATTCGTCCATAACGTCGCATACGCCGCGGAAAATAAAGCCGATCCTCTCTTTGAAATCGAGCCCTTTAGGCGGCATTATGAGACCGTTGTCAATGTGAAAAAAAGAACGCCCGACAGCATTAATCAAGCCGTAGCCCGTTTTGATGCTGCCGGGGTCGATTCCTAAAATGATGTAGCCTTTGTTATCCAAGACTTAAACTATTCTTCCTCTGGCAACTGGCTGAAATCTATGTCGTAGTTCGCATAGACATCCTGAACGTCGTCGCTGTCGTCAAACGCTTCCATGAGTTTGAGGACCTGTTCTGCGACTTTTCCTTCGACTTTTACGAAATTCTGCGGAATACGCGCGATTTTCGCTTCTTCGAACTGGTATCCTTTTTCGGTGAGAACACCCGAAACGGCGTAAACATCGCCCATGTCGGTTCTGATTTCCCAAACTTCGTCGTTGTCGATTACGTCTTCAGCACCTGCTTCAAGTGCGTCTTCCATAAGTTTTTCTTCGTCAACGCCCTCTTTCGGGATGATGATCTGACCTTTCTGGCTGAACATCCAGTTTACGCAGCCGTTGTTGCCCATGTTGCCGCCGGCTTTCGTGAAGATTCTTCTGATTTCGGAAACGGTTCTGTTTTTGTTGTCGGTAAGGCAGTCAACCATAACTGCGACTCCGCCCGGACCGTATCCTTCGTATGTTGCTTCTTCGTAGCTCGAACCTTCAAGCTCGCCTGTTCCTTTTTTGATTGCACGGGTGATGTTGTCGAGAGGCATATTAGCCGCTTTAGCAGACTGGATGGCGGTTTTAAGACGCGGGTTGCCGTCGGGGTCTCCGCCGCCGCCTTTAGCAGCTATCGTGATTTCTTTAATGAGTTTTGTGAAAATTTTGCCTCTTTTTGCATCTGCAGCACCTTTTTTGTGCTTAATCGTGCTCCACTTATTGTGGCCTGACATAGAAAACCTCCTGAGAGTTGTTAAAAAAAGCCGCCGCCCTTTACCATAAAATGAATAAATCTGCAAGTTTTTTGAGATACTGATGTGTTTTAACTACCTTTTTCTGGTTCGGTTGAGCTTCTGGAACTCGTTTACAAGATCATCCATGTAGTTTTCGCGGTTCCTTATCCACATTGATGAGATTCCGAGGCGGTCGAATTCTCCTTTTTTTTCTGCGATGAACCGTTCTTCACCGATGCGGGCTGCGTTTGTGAAGTCTAAAAGCGCCGTTTCTCCGTTTTCGGGGTCAACAGTTCTGAGTGCGCCGTCGGTAAACGGTGAGAAAAGCATGTCATCGACAAGTCCGACCGAAACTATCTCGTGCTTCGAAGCGGTCGTTTTGATAGAATCGGGCAGCTTGTCAAAAAGCATGTCGGAAAGGAAAAAAACGAGAGCTTTACGCTTCATCATTTTGTTGAGAAACATGAAAGCCGCATCGGGATCTGTTCCGCGCCCTGTCGGTTCTGCTGTGAGAAGCGATCGGATGACGGTCAGAAGATGGTTTTTGCCCTTTCTCGGCGGGATGTACTCTTCAACTTTGTCGGAAAAAAGAAGAAGCCCCACTTTATCCGAATTTTTTATCGCGCTGAAGGTTAGCGCCGCTGCGATCGTCGTCATCGCGTCGCGGATCCCGCTTCTCTGTCCGTAGATGCTCGAACCCGAAATGTCGGCTGCGACCATGACGGTAAGTTCGCGCTCCTCCTGATAAAGTTTGACGAAAGGCTTTCCCGTTCTCGCCGTTACGTTCCAGTCAATGAGTCTTGCATCATCGTTTTCGGTGTATTCGCGCACTTCCTGAAACTCAAGTCCGTGCCCTTTGAACAAAGTGTGGTAGGAGCCTTGAAAACAGCTGTCGACCTTCTTTTTTACATTAAGCTCTATATATCTGATTTTTTTGAGCAATTCTTCATTCAGCATCGCAAATCCCCGCATCCGCAGCAAAAAACGACCAAAAAACAGCGCAGATATTAAATTTATTTCAAAATGCGGCAAATATTTGCTTATGTTAATAAAAAAATATCTTGAAACCTCAAGACGTTGTTTTTTGAAACCGTTCGCTGTTCGGCGTTTCTGAATGCCATATTTGTGTCCATTTCGATATTATTTTAGATTTATTTCAAAATAATTTTTCAAATATTTCAATTGATCAGATGGCAGAATTGTTTCAAAGAGACAAATCAACAATTTCACGGCACGTAAAAAATGTGTTTGATGAAAGAGAACTTGACAAAAATCGAGTTGTTGCAAATTTTGCAACAACTGCCGCCGACGGAAAAACTTATCAAGTTGATTATTACAATTTGGACGTAATAATTTCAGTCGGTTATCGCGTCAAATCAATTCGCGGCACACAGTTCAGAATATGGGCGAACAATGTCCATTGCTTACAATAAAACTCACATCAAAAGTCCACGACCGCTTTTTGATAATTGACGATAAAACACTTTATCATATCGGCGCATCCTTAAAAGATCTCGGCAAAAAATGTTTTGCGTTTGAGGTGCTTGATTCAGCTTGGGTAAAAGAAATTTTGAAGAATTTGTGAAACCTCAATCTATTGTTTTGTGAAACCAGTGCGCTGTTCAGCGTTCCGGACACAACGAAAATTTTTTTCCATAACTCTAGTTGACTTTTTTCCAAAAGCCTGAGTTCCCAGAATTTGCTGCTGCCTGATTTATGATATTACGAAAAAGCAGAATAGAAAAAGACTTAGTTTTATATAAATTTTTTAACCATCATTTTTGTTCATCGTTCTTTTCAGAAATTTTATCCTGTTGTTTTTTATCTCTTCTATAAATTTACTTAACTCTCTTTCTAGTTTTTTTGTTCCACTTATATTGTCTTGGTAAAGAATTGCACGATAATCTTTTATATCGAAAATTTTACTGATATCTCGTTTATCTTTATCTGCTAATAAAATTACTTTCTTGTTTAAAGCATGTGCATAACCCAATTCATAAAAAACATTGAGATTATCTGGTGTAATTTCAGCGATTACAAATGATGCAGATTTAATTCCATCAACAATGTCTTGAGTTATTTTATTGGTACTACTGTAGCTATCAGCACGAAGAGGTTCATATCCGAACTTATTACATATTGGAATAATAATCTCTTTATAGATATCATCAAAATCTTTAAATTGCATAATTATAAAAGCTTTTGGTTCTTCAGGTTTTGTTTGAATACTCGTACTTTTTTTATTAGAAATTTCTGATACTTCATGTGGTTCTATATTATAGTCCGGCATTTTTACCTCATTTTGATTATAAAGTTTTTGTATTTCTTGCTTTATGCATTGTTTGATATCAGTAAGAATTAGATTCAAATCGAAATTGTTCTCAGTTTTCGAATTAACTGGTTCTGTAACTTTAAGATGCCGCCTAGAAGCTTCTTGTTTATCACCTTTTACACCTTTGTAATCATCGATTTTGTTTTGAGCTTCTATGTTACCTTGTTTTGCTGCTTCCATCCACCATTTGCGAGCTTCCTTCTTATTCGCTTTTACGCCCTCTCCTTCGTCGTAACAACAACCGACATTGAATTGAGCCATAACATTCCCTTGATCTGCTGCTTTCATCCACCAATTGAAGGCTTCCTTCTTATTCGCTTTTACTCCGTCTCCTTTGTAGTAAGAATTACCGACATTGAATTGAGCCATAACATGCCCTTGTTCTGCTGCTTTCATCCACCATTTGCGAGCTTCCTTCTTATTCGCTTTTACGCCCTCTCCTTCGTCGTAACAACAACCGACATTGAATTGAGCCATAACATGCCCTTGTTCTGCTGCTTTCATCCACCAATTGAAGGCTTCCTTCTTATTCGCTTTTACTCCGTCTCCGTTATAGTAATGTCCAGCAACATTGAATTGAGCATCAGCATGCCCTTGTTCAGCTGCTTTAAGACACCAATTGAAGGCTTCCTTCTTATTCGCTTTTACTCCGTCTCCGTTATAGTAATGTACAGCGACAATGAATTGAGCATCAACATTCCCTTGATCTGCTGCTTTCATCCACCAATTGAAGGCTTCCTTCTTATTCGCTTTTACTCCGTCTCCGTTGTCGTAACAACAAGCAACAATGATTTGAGCATTAGCATACCCTTGTTCTGCTGCTTTCATATACCAGTCAAAAGCTTTTTTCTCATCTTTTTTAATTCCCCATCCGTTACAATAACAATTACCAACATTGGATTGAGCTTTTGCATAACCTTGTTCTGCTGCTTTTAGAAACCATTTGAAAGCTTCTTTCTTATTTGCTTTTACCCCTTCTCCTTTGTCGTAAGACCAACCGACATGGTTTTGAGCTTTTGCATAACCTTGAAGTGCTGCTTTCATATACCATTCAAAAGCTTTTTCAAAATTCTTTTCAACACCATTTTTTCCTTCATAATAATATTCGCCAACCTCATCCTGAGCAGCCGCATCACCTTTTTCAGCCTCGTTCAGATACCAGTTGAAATCTTTTTCAACACTTTTTACCGTTTTTGCTTCTTTTTTTGCCATAACTCAACCTCCGACGACAGTTGCAACTTCTTACAGCGTTAATATAAAGAATTGTTTTATTTGCGCAATAAATTCTTCACGTTAAGAGTAATTATTTTAGGCAAGCATCTATTCCTGAACTGCGGAACCAGATTTTTCGGCATGTCTTGTTTAACGGTTTCCCAAAAACCAACATTACACACAATTTTTTCTACTAAATTCTGCTAATAAAAATAATTGCAGAAATTAATTGAAATTTGTGCGGGAATGTGTATGATTTATGAGGAGGTGATTGACATGAATGCAATTACTGAAAGCGAAAAGTTTGTTACGATCGACGAACTTAAAAGTCTGGGGTTTTCTTATTACAAGCTCGGCAGACTTGAAAAAAATGGGTTTCTTCACAGGATAAACCGCACGACATACGAAAATCTTTCATATAAAGGCGATGAAAACGATTTTTTCAGTGCAGAAGCTTTTGTCCGCAACGGGGTTATATGCCTTATGAGTGCCGCACGCTATTACTGGCTGACCAACTTTCTGCCGGATGCCATGGATGTGGCAATTGAGCGCAGTAAAAAGGTCGTCACTCTTCCAGAATGGCCGGCAATCAGGATTTTTTATTTTGATTCTTCAAGAATGGGGATCGGAGTTACCGAAGTTCGCGACGGAGACAACATTTTTCATATTTTCGATATTGAAAAAACTGTGGTCGATATTGTCTACTACAGAAACAAAATAGGAATCGAAGAAATGTCCGAAATTCTTAGAAATTATCTTAAACGCGAAGATAGACAGATCGACAGGCTTTACGACTATGCGAAGCGTCTGCGCTGCGAAAAGATTCTCAGAACATATCTGGAGGTGTTGCTTTAGATTTCCTCTCTGACCCAATGCATCAGACAAGGTGAAAAGCCTTTATGAAAAAGAAAAACGCACAAATCCAAGTGTCGATGTCTGATGCTATGGAAAGAATAAAAACCTTTGTGAAACCTCTTCTTGATGAAACGGCGGATAGCATATCCACATGGAATCCTAAAGAAGGACGGTGGGATTGAAGAATATGTTGAAATCTCAAGCTTTTGTTTTGTGAAAGCGTGTGTTATTTAGCGTTTCTGACACAGTAAAGATCATTTCACTAAAAGATTTTGCAGAAAATTTTTCTTAATTTGCGGCTTGATATATTAAAAAATTGTTCCGAGGTTTACATAGAAGCGAGCAGGAAAATAAGGACCCTCAAATCCTAACCCCAGGGTCAATTTATTGCTGAATATCATATTCATGCCGAGTTCCCAATTGAAGGCTGGTGCAACACCATCTTTAACAAACATAAACTCAGCATCATTTTTATTTATTGTTGTGGTATATCCGGCTGAAAACAGTATGCCGACATAGCGGAGAGTTTTATTGTTTGTTTTGAATTCATAGGCAAAGTTTGCCATAATCGGAATACTAAAAACATCACTTCTATTATAGGAAGAACGATCACAATCTGTGGCAAATACAAAATCTGTTCCAATTCCGATAAACAGGTTCCCGGCACCGTCACCGTGAGGTTTTTCAAAAACTTTGAAATTGAAATCGAACCCAGTGGAAAGTGATAATCCGCCAAACCAATAGTATCCCAGTCCGAGATTCCATCTGCCGCTGAATTTGCCTAAGCCGCCTTCAAGTTTTTCATCGGCTTTCGAGTATAAAGCTGCTTGAGCCGCATTGGATTTCAGAAGAGCTGTGCGAGCTTTTAATTCACATTTTCCCTCAGAAAATTCATTGAGATATTCGTTCCATCCTTTGTCGGAATTTAATTTTTCAGCCTTTTTACATGCAATATCGTCCAATTCTTCTTTTGCTTCTGCTGCACATTCACCATTGGGATATTTTTCAAGATAAACTTTCCATCCCAGATCGCTTGCTTCGCTTCTTGCATATTCGCAGGCCATACCGTCTTTGTTTTTCGGAAGAGGTTTACGTTCTTTTTTCTCCTGCGAGGCAATTGCTTCTTTTTCCTTTTTCTCCGCATCAACGATTTTTACGACAAGTTTGTCAATGGCCGATCTCAAAGCTTGCGGTGAACCGTCGTAATCTTCTTTTGCGGCAATGATAGTTGCCTCTTTTTCAAGGTCGATAAGTTCCGAAGATATAGTGTAAACTCCTGCAAAAGCGGAAACAGTCGTTTTTACGATCAAATCTGCGGAAAGTGCCTGACCGAGCTGAATCTGGCAATTTTTGTCTGTGCAGGATTTGTAAGTGGGATCGGTGTTGTATTTTTTTCTAAGATCGCTGATTTGTTCTCTCTGACGCTCTTTTGAAATTATAATGTACCTGTTTGTGCTGGCAAATCCGACGCGAAGATATTCCGTTGCATTTGTAAGAACTTCCGGTTGAATTTCACCACTTAAATCTTCAAATTCTGTAACCGCGAGTTTAAGCTTCTCATCGTCATCGTCTGCAAGCAAGTGAAACGAGATCATAAACAACACTACAACAAGATAAAATTTCTTCATTTTTCCCTCCTTAAAAAGTTGACAAAATATTGTTGCAAAAATATGTATAATTATTGAATTTTATTAAGAATTTTCTTGAAAAACAATGGCTTTTTAGTAGTATTAAACTAGAAGAGGTTTGTTTGTT
>JAFQZM010000032.1 GCA_017405875.1 bacterium | reverse complement strand
GATTCTTGATTCTTGATTCTTGAAAAATCTATTCTCTATTAACAAAATGCAACCTCTAAAAAATCGAAAACAACATATAATAAAGATGTTCGCGCGAAAGGCAAGTTTTTGCGAGGTGTTTCGCTTTGCTCAACATGACGACGAATCTGCGGGCGAGCGGACCTAAGCTCCGACAATTATTTCACGTCTTTCATGACTTTCGCGATGAGTTCGTCCTTGACGATGTAGGGAAGGGTCAGGTGGTCGTTGTGGTCGTTGTTTTTGTTGTATTCGACGACTGTTTCGATCGAGTGTTCGTTTCTTGCCCATGCTCTTCTTGAAACGCCGCCCATGACGTCCCACGGGAACGCGATGTCGAGTATCGCGTCAACTCTTTCAGAGCCGTCGAGGACCATACCGAAGCCGCCGTTGATCGATTTGCCGATGCCGACTCCGCCGCCGTTGTGGAGTGCTACAAGGCTCATGCCTCTCGCGCAGTTTCCGGCGAAAATGTTGGTTGCCATGTCGGCCATGATGTTGGAACCGTCCTTGATGTTCGATGTTTCGCGGTACGGACTGTCTGTGCCGCCTGTGTCGTGGTGGTCACGTCCGAGCATGATAGGTCCTACGATGCCTTCGCGGACCATTTCGTTGAATTTCTTTGCGATCTGCGTTCTTCCTGCCGCATCCTGATAGAGAATTCTTGCCTGAGTTCCGACGACGAGTTTGTTTTTCATCGCGTCTTTTACCCATTGATAGTTGTCCTTATCCTGATAACGGAGAACCGGACGGCAGTGCGCGATGACTTCGGCAGCTGCTTCGTCGGTTTTTGCAAGGTCGCTCTCTTTGCCGCTGAGACATACCCAGCGGAAGGGGCCGTAACCGTAATCGAAAAGTTCAGGTCCAAGAATATCCTCGACATAGCTCGGCCAGATGAAGCCTTCGAAAGTGTCTTTTCCGTTCTTGGAGATCTCTTTGACACCTGCGTCGAAGATAGCTCTCATGAAGGAGTTGCCGTAATCGAAGAAGTATGTTCCTTTTGCGACGAGCTTTTTGATGACTTCGAAATGTCTGCGCAGTGTTGCGTCTACAAGCTGGCGGAATTTCGGTTTGTCGTTTGCAAGAAGCGCCGTTCTCTCTTCGAACGTGATACCAGCCGGGCAGTAGCCGCCTTCGTAAACAGCGTGGCAGCTCGTCTGGTCGCTGAGAAGATCAATGTGGATGTTTTTGGAGTCTGCATATTCGAGAAGATCGACGATATTTCCGTGGTAAGCAATGCTGATAGGTTCTTTTTTCTCAATGTATTCAAATGCTTTCTTGAATGCTTCTTCAGCGCTGTCGGTAACGAGCGATACCCAGCCCTGCGAGTGTCTCGTCTCGATCCTCGATGCATCGACTTCTGCGAAAATGCCGACACCTTTTGCAATTTCAACTGCTTTCGGCTGTGCGCCGCTCATGCCGCCGAGACCGCTGGAAACAAAGAGTTTGCCGCGAAGGTCACCGTCCCACGGAACGCCGAGTTTCATTCTTCCTGCGATGAGGATCGTGTTGTATGTGCCGTGAACGATCCCCTGCGGGCCGATGTACATCCAGCCGCCTGCAGTCATCTGGCCGTAGTTTGCTACACCGAGTGCCGCAGCGCGGTTGAAGTTCTGCATATCATCAAAAAGGCCGACCATAAGTCCGTTCGTCGTGATGACGCGCGGAGCTCTTTTGTGCGATTTGAAGAGGCCGAGCGGATGTCCGCTGTGGAGAACGAGCGTCTGTTCGTCAGTCATGACTTCAAGATATTTTTTGATAAGTCTGTACTGCATCCAGTTCTGGCAGACCTGGCCTGTTTCGCCGTAAGTTACGAGTTCGTAGGGATAAAGTGCCGTCGCGAAGTCGAGGTTGTTGTCTATCATTACCTGGAACGCTTTGCCTTCGATGCAGTTTCCTTTGTATGAATCTATCGGTTTTCCCCAGATCTTTCCTTCAGGACGGAAACGGTATCCGTAGATCCTGCCGCGGGTGAGAAGTTCTTCAAGAAATTCGGGAGCAAGAGCTTCGTGCAACTCTTCAGGAACATAGCGGAGCGCGTTTCTGAGAGAAAGTTCGATCTCGTTTTTGGTGAGAGTGAGCTCTCTTTTCGGAGCGCGTCTGATACCCTCGACGAATTTCGGGTATTCGGGAAGAACGGGGTCGAGTTTGATCGTCATTGCATTCGAAATGTCGAAATTGTTCAGCATTGTTTCCTCCAAAACAGGTTTTTAACGGCGAAATATACTATTTGAGAGAAAAGTTTCAAGAATGTTGAGAAAAATTGTGCGAACCATTGATTTTCAGCGGTTTCTGATTATAATATCCGCCGTTCTTTCAGGAACGCTTCTTTGACAAGTGGGGATGACTTGGTTTCGACAGGGAGGCTGGATTTTCCGGCTGCATGCCGAGGCGCCGCTGGCCTCGTAAAAAGCGGCAAAACAAGAAACGCAAATAATAATTTTGCATTGGCAGCATAAGCCTGCCCGTCCTTCTGCGGTATTTCCGCGGCTGTAGCAAGGGCGCCAAACAGCGGAATAGCGACCTGAACCTTTTCGCAGGGTGAGGGGAGCGAAATCAATTGCGAAAAAGTGTGAGGGATCCTGCTGCTGGGAGCCTGAACACTCATTAAAACAGACAGCTACGCACGTAGACGCCTGACTTTCCCCCTTTTTGGACGCGGGTTCGATTCCCGCCATCTCCACCAGAATTTCAATTCAGTTCAGCGCCGCGATTTATAAATTTCGATATAACGATATTACGGTATCTCGTTATTACGGGCGGCGCAAAAAACGAGAAGAATCTTGGGCGGCTTGATGAGACGTTTCAGGAAACGTCTCTACATTTGGCTGTGCAATGAATTGATTTTACTTGAGATTTCCTGTGCTGCAGCTTCGTCGAAAGAGGAAAGGTCATCTTTTATGACGCACTTCTTTTCGAGGAAAAACAGCATTTCGTAGATTTCATCCGCCGTGGCGCTCGGTATTTCCGCAGAAATTTTGGGAAGAAGACGCTGGACTATCGTTGTGTGGCGCAGATTTTTCTCCTCAAAAAGGTTGAGTTTAGGTAGTAGTTCTAAAATTTTGCCCAAAATGGTGAATTTATCGGCGAAGAAGCGCTTGAGCATCGTTTTGAACCAGTCTGGAAGGGTGCTAACGTCGATTTTGTATTCGGAATTGAGTGATTCGTAGTAGCCCATGATGATGTTTTCAAGAAATTCGCTCGCGAAAGAGTAGAGTTCCGTTTCTCTGTAAAGCTCGCAGAAAAACGGTGCGAAGGCGAAAGCAGCAGAATTTTTGTAGAAGGAAAATTCGGGGATTGAATCTTTTGATATTTTAAGCTCTTGATTTTCTTCGTGATGCTTGCTCTTTTGGATTAAATCTCCTTTTTTGAGGAGGATTCCGACAAGTTTCGAGCAGTTTACGTCAAGGTTGTTAAGCGCATAAGCTATTTCGATATATGGCAGGGTGTGGAGAATTTCTACAGTTTGCTCCATTCTTTCGATGAGTTCTTTGATAGTAAGGCTTTCGAATGCCATGAAAACTGCCGAAAATACTGCGGAAAAACTGATGACAGACGATTTTTCCTGAACTTCCGCGATTCTGAGCGCCGTTTCTTCTGTAAATTTTGTGTTGAGGTAGATCGGCTGCGAAAATCTGACGTAAACAGGGCCGTAGTTTGCTCTGAAAAGGGTGAAAACTTTTTTGAGAAAGTGCTCCGATTCGGGCTGCTTCATGCCCTGCTTTTCCCTGCTGTAATCCTCGATTTCCTTGAGTTTTTCATAAGTTATGGAAACGGGCACAATGTAGAGCTTCCGGTTTGTCGCCTTCGTGATTTCGGCTAGCATTTTCAGCATTCCGGTCCGCGGAGAGCGTACCATGCCGCTTCTCGATCTGCCACCTTCGATGAAAAATTCCATGTTGTAACCGGCTGTGACGATCTGTTCGAGGTAGGTCGTGAGGATTTTTTTGTAAAATTCATCGTCTTTGATTTTGCGCCTGATGAAAAAGGCTCCCATTTTTCTCAAAACCGGCGAAAGCGGGAAAAAATCGAGGTTGTCGCCCGCCGCAACGAGGGGAACAGTCACTTTTTCGCGGTAAAGAATGTAGTTTAAAATCAGATAGTCAAAGTAGCTTTTGTGTGTCGGAACGAAGACGGTGTTTATTTCGGGAAGCGCACACAGCTTGCATAAGTCGTTGATTTCATTTGTGAAGTAAACAAATCTCGAAAAACGCGCGTTCAATATTTTTCCGAGGAAATATGAGAGTATTTCGGCATAAAGCGGACTGTATTCCGAGGACATCGAATTCATTGTTTTTATTGCCGAACGCTTGTCTTCCTGAGTTTCAAGTTCCATTTTGAAAAGGGTTTCGTTTTTGAGGTCGAGCCAGTTTTTAAGCGCCGCGCCGACGACGTTCCGCTTTGATGTGTCCATCAGGTCGCACAGTTTATGAACGAAAATTTCTTCCGAATCTTCGAGTTTTGCCGATGACGAAATGCCGATACGGAGAGTCAGTTTCCTTCGTTTCAGCATGAACATGAAAAGTTCCCACGAAGTTGACCAGAAATTGTAGCGGCCTATCAGCTGGTTTATCCACTCCCAGCGGTTTTTTTTGTCTAAATTTTTATCCCACAGCGTGATTACCGGAATTAAAGTCGCCTCCTGATGCTTGAGTTTGCGGTAAACTTCTGCAAAAACGGGGTCTATGCTCAGTTCTTCGGGCGAATCGACCGGAATGTAGAGCGATTCGATGAAATTTTCTTTGATTATCGACGGCTTGAAAAGAGAGAAAAACAACATCCAGAGCTCGCCGAGCGGCCTGAAAAAACGGGTTTTCGGCCCGAAAGAGTGGGTCGGCGGCGTTATTCCGTTTTCGATCATGAAACCGTTTAAAAGAAACTGTTCGATTTTGCTGTTGCGCCCTGAAATGTAGATTATAAGGCGTTTTTTGTCTTTTTCGTCTTTTGTTTTCAGTGATTCAAAACCGGCAGGATCGGGAATTTCCACATCGAATTTGCGGAAAAAATAGTGATATATCCGCCTGTGTAGTCCGTGTGCGAACGAATTAACGAAATTGCGTGAGTAGAAAAATCTGCCGTTTCCCATAAAACCTTAGAATCTGTGGATATATTCAGGCATTCCTACGACTATTTCGCCGTTTTTGTTGTTGAAAACGCTGTTTCCGAAGCCGCCTTCAGGTGTCGCCGGCTGGAATCTGCACGCTTCCGGCTCCGAGATCGTTTTATTGCTGATCGTCGCGCAGTAAGTCATTCCGCCGTTACCGAAATATTTGCCGCCGATAACGATGAGATCGGTATCAGCCGAGAGTTTTATCGTGTCGAAATCGGAAATGTTTCCTTCTTCCTCGAATGCCGACGGGAACGAAAAACGTCCTCTTGCTGTGAAGTTTTCTTTAGGATCGTAGAAGTTGACTGTTCCGTAATTTTTGTCTTTTGTTGCTAAGACTGCAAGATATTTTTTGCCGCCGATTTCGATAACTTTCAGCGCGCTTCCGAATTGCGATCCTGTTTCGCCGAAAATTTTGTAAGTTGCTCCATGCTGCCAGTCTGAGCCGCCGAGATAAACATAGATACCGCCTTTGGAATCAGAGCCTGATTCGCTTTTTAAGCCCCAGCCTGAAATGACGAGGTCGGGCTGGGAGTCTCCGTTCAAGTCTTCAAGAAGCATCGAACTGCCGAAATACTGCGCTTTTTCTTTAACTTCGGGAAGCATTACCCAGCTTTCATTTTCGGAAAGACCTGCGGCACTTCCTTTGAAAAATGCGACCATTCCCTGACTTCCGCCGCCCGAAAGTTCCGGTCCTGCATTCTGTCCGCCTGCAAAAATGTCGGCAAAACCGTCACCGTCATAGTCGAGGCATGCAAGAGACTGGCTCATGCTGTCGGCTTTCTGGATATATGCGGAAGAAAGGCGCGAAATCGAAGTGTTTTCTTCGCTCCAGCCGCTTGAAGTGCCGTAAAAAATTACAAATTCTCCAGCCGCATAAAGCTCTCCGAATGATGCAAGGTGCGAAGAAACGACTAAATCGTCAAGGCCGTCGCCGTTTATGTCGCACGGAGCAGCTGCAGTGTAGCCGAAACCGACCTGCACTGTTTTGTCAGGATGATTCAGCACGAAAGCGGCGTCATCAAGCGATTCGATGTGTTTTCCTTTTTCGAAAATATAGAGTCTGCCGGTCGCATTATCCCAGTCGAAAGCGGGGATAGACTCGTGAATCGCGCTCACTGCCCAGTATTTTTCGCCGAGAGAGAAAATCGAAAAACCCAAAAATCCGCCGTTACCGAGAATGTTTCTCGACTGCGCGTTGCCTGATTCGTCGAAATCTGAAAAAATGTAGATCCCGCCCGTCTGAAGCTCTTCAAAATCAGCATCTTCATCAGGGTTTTCGTCGTTATTTTCTCCGCTGTCTTCATCGGAAAGAGCGGTGTCGGCGTCTTTATCCGTTTCTCCATCTTCTTCATCGTTTTTTTCGGTCGATGTGTCCGTATCTGATTGATCGGCATCTTCATCCGGTGTTACAGCGTCGGAATCTTCCATCGGCACGTTCTCATCAGGTGTTTCATTGTTTTCATCTGACGAAGCGCCGCATGCAAACATGAAAACGCAAAGCAGAATCGAGACGATTTTGAGTATTGCTGACATGATTTTCTCCATTAAAAAACATTAAAACGGGCGATTATATATATAATTAAAAAATTTGACAGTAATATTTATTGCCGTAAAAGTGCGGGACTTTTTTCGTTGGAGTGTATTTTGATCGGGATTCCTGAAAATATTGTTATTGAAATGATGAAACGGGCGGTTGAACTTTCAAAAAATGCGACAGTGAAAACTTATCCCAATCCGAAAGTGGGAGCTGTCATTTTTGATGATGAAGGCAAAATTATTTCCGAGGGCTGGACTCAGGAATACGGCCGCGATCACGCCGAAGCTGACGCTCTCAGAAAAATCGGTTTCAAAGCTCAGGGGCTCAATATGGCTGTCACTCTTGAGCCCTGCAATCACTACGGAAAGACTCCGCCGTGCGCGAAAGCCATATTCGAAGCTGGTATCAAGCGGGTTTTCGTCGCAAAAGAGGAAGAAAACAAAAAAGCCGGCGGCGGAATGGAATTTCTGAGGCGCAGCGGTGTAAAAGCCCTTTTGGTAAAGGGTTTCGCAGCTGAAATCGAAGAGATAAACCGCTTCTTTTTCAAAGGGATCCGCACGAATCTTCCGTGGGTAACTGCAAAAATCGCACTAAGCAGCGACGGATTCATCACCGACAAACCTGGCGAAAGGTGCATAATTACAGGGTTTGAGGCGCAAAAATATGTTCACGAATTGAGAAGTGAACATTCGGCTATCGCAGTCGGCGCAAACACCGTAAATATCGACGATTCCCTTCTTACAGTCAGGCTGATTGAAGGTTTTGACCCGCAGCCGGTGATCTTCAGCCGATGTTTTTCAGTTTATCTGAACTCAAAAATAATGAAGCGCTCTCCGATAATCGTCACAAGTTCTCCGAATGCGCGTGAAATCAAGGCGCAAGGTATAAAATTTCTTCTTTTGGAAAACGGTTTTTCGCTGAAAGAGGCGTTGACCAAGCTCTGCACGGAATACAAGATAAATTCGATCCTTCTTGAAGGCGGTGCAAACCTTGTGAAAGCCTTTATGAATGAGGGTTTGATAGATGAAATGCAGCTCATTGTTTCACCTAAAATTTTCGGCGGCGGGCTTCCTCTTTTCGACGAAGAAACGAAAAAGATTTTTGAAAACTCTTTTCACATGACCGGTTCGGAAAAGTTTGGTAAAGATACACTGAAAATATACAGGTGAAAACTCCTCACCTAAGTTAGGGTCAAGTTGCCAGTGGCAAGTTGACTCGGTGCCGCTTGCGGCGGTAGAGTGCGTGGTGTTTGACGGCTGTTCAATACCGCTTATTTTTTTAAATTTCATTGCAACTATTGATTTTTACAAAGTTTTATCTGCAATACTTCTAGGTAGACTGCTTTGAGGTGATTTCTGCCACTCTGATTAATCTGGCGGTATGGGCGATGGAGTTTCATCCTCTTTTGGAACACAGTCCATAATTTCGCTGTCCCACTGATATTCCGGCATGCATTGGCAGCTGTATTTCCCGTCAGGATTGGCAATACAAATATCTAAAGAAGCCGATGTTAATTTGCAAGGATTTGGAAGACACGGATTTTCAACGCATTTTTCTCCGTTCCATACCATGCCGTCAACACATGGATTTTCAGTTATGCAGATATATTGATGATAAGTTTCCTCTTTGGATTGAACCCTGCCGAAATGTTCCTGCGGGTTCCATGCAACTGTTGTCGATGACGAACCGTAATTCAGATAAGAGCCGTTAAGAGTGATTGCCTGAAGTTCGCGGATATTCGGAAGCCGCCAGTTTGAAAGTCCTGCAAAATCAAGTTCTTCACAGTATTTGAGATATTCCGACCACGATTTTTTCTCATAATGATAATGAAGATATTTTATCTTCCATATTAGATTCATAGAGGGATTTCCGTGAAGTACATTTTCAAAATCACTGCCTTGTCCGAATTCTATCATAAAGTCTGGATCGACTTCAGTTTCATAATTTTCACCGCGCACACAGCGGATATAGTTCGGGATCGCGTAATCGTATTCGGGGTTATCCAGGCTGATATTGTTCAGCGCGGCTTCATCGAAATCTATTGTAAGCACGTTGGTGGCAAACATGGATGAAGTTCCGAAAATATCCGGCGGTGTATCTGGAAAGTAGTTCAGGCTTATAGTAGGGCTGCTGTCGTAAGAAAGAATCGTCGAAAGTTCTGTGAAAGTCGGAAGTCTCCAGTCGGAATAGCCGCCGTAAGTCATATTTTCACAGAAACTTTCACCACTATACCAGAAAATATGGTCGGTAGCGACGACTTTCTGCTGCCACTCAAGCCCGGTGTTGTTGTCAATGACAGTTTTTTGCTCTTCTACATCAGAATCTTTGACCGTAAAACTCTGTGGCGCACAGAATCCCAGAGCGGCATACTGTGCATCCTGACCGTAAAATTCCTCTCCCTCTTTCGGGCATTCTATCTCTTTTTTATTGTTGTAACATTTGGTCTGACCGGTGCAGATGTTGAAAAGTTCAGGCTTTCTTTCAATGCATCCGTTTTTGTTTCCCCACCAGTAATAATTTTTGTCGCAGTCGCATCTGTAAAGTGTTTCGTTTACCGGAACACAGTTTCCTGTCGAGTGTTCGAAATCTTTGCACGGATTCTGCTCACACGGATTTTTATATTCGGTTATATTTTCATCTTCATCCTGTTCTTCATCGTGTTCTACCGCTTCTTTATCTGTCATATCCTCGTCAACCGCATCTTCATCCGGCAGAATACCGGTATCGTTTTCGGCTTTTTTCGAGTTCCCGCACGAAACAACGAAAAATGTCAAAATTAAAAAAATTGAAAGAAGGAATTTTTTCATGGCTCCTCCGATTGTGACAAATTCAAAACAGTGTATTTTATGAATTCTGAAATAAAAAACAAGGAAATATGCTGAAAATATTATGTTTATATCATTTTAGAAAGAAAATTTTGCTAACAAATTACAGCTTGACAATCAACATTCCGGCAACCCCTTGCAATTCTGTTTTTGATGGGTATAACACCGCAGATCGTTCCGGCGGAGCGGAGGAATAGTTGAAAAAAATATCGCTTTACGCATTCAGAAACTTTCTTGAAAAGGCAAAACTCAAAGAGGGGACGTTCCTCATTTTTGCCGCGGTGCTTATCGGAATATTGGCGGGCTGCGCGTTTTTGTGCTTCAACTGGCTGATAGACGCTCTCTCGAGGCTTTTCATCGGCGCTCCGACGATGGCCGCAGTTGAAAGATTCAAGGAACTTCCGCTTTGGTACAAGTTTGTTCTGCCGCTTGCAGGCGTTTTCATAAGCGGTTTCATAATCAAATATATCTGCAGGGAAAGCGGCGGCGCTGGCTTCGGATTTTTGCTTAAAACGCTGAAAAAAAATAATGGAATAATGCCGCCTAAGCTTTCTATCTTCAAAATGATAACTTCGGCACTTTCCATCGCGACGGGCGTTCCGCTCGGCAACGAAGGTCCGATAATCGTGATCGGCTCGACTATCGGTTCCTCGATAGGACAGTTTTTAAGTATGCCGATATCACGCATCAAACTTTTTGTAGGCTGCGGCGCGGCTGCCGGTCTTGCTGTCGCATTTGATGCACCTATTGCCGGAACGATCTTCGCGGTCGAAACTATCCTGGGAAGTTATGCTATCGGCACTCTGACTCCCATCGTTGTTTCTGCTGCAACGGCAAGTTTTTTCGGCTCGTATTTCATGCCTGGGCACACCGCGCTTCCAGCTGCGGCACTCGGTTTCAGCGCGGAAATAAGTTCGGGAACGGAGATCTTTCTTTTTACGACTTTCGGCCTCATCAACGCGCTTTTAGGAGTAGGTCTTATCAAGCTGACCTATTTCAATTCCAATATTTTTGACAGAGTCAAGGCGAAACTTCCTGAATACATCCACACTCCGCTGCTGCTTCTGCCGTTTGCGCTGACGGTTCCTTTTGTTCCTGAGATTTTCGGCCTCGGCAAAGACGTAATGCTTATGGGAAACGGCTTTACACCTGCATTTCTGATAGGGATAGCACTTTTGAAACTCCTTTTCCTGTCGATTGCGTTTGCAAGCGGCGCTTCGGGCGGTATTTTCCTTCCGATACTTTTTGTAGGATATATTTTCGGGCTTGGTTTCGGCAAAATAATCCCGATGCTTTATCCCGGGCTTGATCCTTCGATCGGACTCAGTTTCGCTTCGGTAGGAATCGGCGCTCTGCTCGGTGCTGCGACTCAGGAGCCTATCTCTTCGCTTCTTCTCGTTTTCGAGATAACCCGCGACTACAACATGCTGCCTTCGCTCATGCTTTCTACCGTTGTTGCGACGATGATTTCAAAGCGGATGACCGATTTTTCGATCTACAACTACCAGCTTTTCAAAGAGGGAATCCCGATAGACGACAGCGAAGAGGCTTCGATCATGAACGAAAATTTTGTCGAACTCTGCCTCAGACCTGAATGTGTCATCGTCCATAAAGATGAAGAACTGCCGCAGATCCTTGATAAAATGAGAGATAAGGAGCGCTTTGAATCGTATGTCGTTGATGATTCGGGAAAATATCTGGGTGCGATAAACGGTGTTTTCAGCTCGAGCAATAAAGTCGATTACGACGCGATCGGAAGCATGGTTATGGCAAGAGACCTTCTCGACACGACTTTTCCGACCGTGAAACTCGATACTCCGCTTTCTCAGGCGATGCGTTTTATGATAAAGCGCGAAGTCATCGAACTGCCCGTTCTTTCCGATGAGGGCAAAGTGCTAGGCTGCATACACGAACATGACCTCATCGACTTCTACCACCGCGAGATCCTTTCAAAGGCGAATATGCTAAAAACCGTGCAGCGCGCCGAAGGAACCGAGGCCTGCAGCATCGAATTCGAGGACGAATACCGCATAGAAGCTGTTCCCACCAACAAAAAGATGTGGGGTCACAACCTCATCGACCTCAAACTCCGTGAAAATTTCAATGTTCTCGTTCTTGCAGTACGCGAAAAATCGACAGGGAAGGGGACGATGTCGCCGACAAAAACGCTTGAAATCGGCGATATCCTTATTGCTGCCGGCAAGAAAGAGGATATCGACCGGATGAAATCAGAGCTCAAATAAAAATCTGCTGAAATTGACACTTTGCCTTGACTGAAAGCACTTTGCGTTGTAAAAAACTGCCGTTTTTTATGATTTCGGAGGTCTTATGAAAAGGTTTTTTACTTTGATTTCAGTTGTTTTTTTGTTTGTTTCATGTCAGCAGATCGATTCTTTTTTGGGTATCGAAACCAAAATAAAAAAGGAAAAACCTGTTGACAAAATAGTTAATGTCGAGGCGGCGGCGCTCTCTCAGGCAGAAGAAGAGTCGGGGAATCTGCTCGGCTGGCTTCGTTATCCGGCGATTTCTCCTGACGGCAGCGAGATAGCTTTCGCGTTCATGGGAGATGTCTACATCGTGCCGGTTGAAGGCGGTTTTGCACGCGCTTTGACCTCGGCTCCTTCCTTTGAATCGATGCCGGTCTGGTCGAATGACGGCAAAAAACTCGCTTTTGTCAGCAGCCGCTACGGAAACCACGATATTTATGTCATTTCGCGCAACGGCGGTTCTGCTGAAAGAGTCACTTTCCATTCGGCAAACGACATTCCGATGGCTTTTTCTCCCGATGATTCGAGAATTTATTTCTATTCTCCGAGGATAGGCACGAAAGAAAGCTCGCTTTTCCCGTCGAGAAGTATGCCGCAGCTTTACTCCGTCCCGGCTGAAGGCGGCGAAGAAAAACTCGAACTTCCGTTCCCTGTCATGGATCTCAAAATCAGTGCTGACGGCTCGAAATTCATCTATCACGATAAAAAAGGTTACGAAGACAACTGGCGCAAACACCATGTTTCAAGCAATGCCCGCGACATCTGGGAATACGATACAAATGTTAAAAAATTCAATAAACTCAGTGACTTCGGCGGTGAAGACAGAAACCCGGTTTTCGGCGAAAACGGAGACATCTACTATTTGAGCGAAGAAAGCGGCTCTTTCAACATCTGGAAACGCTCTGCCGCAGGCGCAAAAACTCAGGTCACGAAATTTGACACTCACCCGGTAAGATTCCTTTCAAGAAGTAAAAGCGGAACTCTCTGCTTCTCTTACGACGGTCAGATCTACACTTTGAAAGAGGGCGCAGAGCCTGTAAAACTCGAAGTTTTTTCTACTGTTGAAAGAAAAGGAACTGAAGTGCGCTCTATGCTTTCTGCGGCTGACGAAGTTGCTCCCAACAGTGACGGAAGCGAGGCTGCGCTAGTGCTTCGCGGCGAAATCTATGTCGTAAATACCGAAACGGGAACGACAAAACGGATCACTGACACGCCGAATGAGGAAAGATGGGTCAATTTCCATCCGAAAAACAGGAAACTGCTCTATTCTTCATTCCGTGACGGTACTTGGAAAGTCTATGAAACGACTCTCGAAGACGAAAACGAACCTTACTTTGCAACTTCGACGAAAATCAGCGAAAAAGAAATAATTTCAGGCGATTTCAACGCATTTCAGGCTTACTGGTCGCCCGACGGAAACAAGATCGCATACCTCAAAAACAGAACTGAACTCGTTGTTTTCGATACCGAAAAAAATACTCACACGACTGTTCTTCCCGGCGAAAAAAATGTTTCCTACATTGACGGTGACCAGCAGTATTCATGGTCGCCGGACAGCTCGCGCCTTGCCGTTATTTTCAATGACAGAGACCGCTGGAGCGGAGAAGTCGGAATCGTTGACGCGAAAGGAGGCGAAGTCGTAAACATCACGAATTCCGGTGCATTTGACGCTCTGCCGAAGTGGAGCGGAAACGGCGAATTTATTTCGTGGATAAGCGGCTCCGATCTTTACGCATTTTTCCTCAACAAAAAAGGTTTTGACAATTTCCAGAAAACCAAAGAGGAGATCGCAGACGAGAAAAAAATAGAGGCTGACAAAAAGGCTGCGGCGGCTAAAACTCCCGCTCCGGCTGCTCCGAAACCGGCTCAACCGGCAGCTGCCGAGAAAAAAGAAGCGGTCGAATTCGACACGAAGGATATCGAAGAAAGGATCGTAAAAACTTCGCTCAATCCTGCAAACTATGTTGAACACGCGGTTTCCAAAGACGGCGAAACGCTCTACTACATGACTTTTGATCCTGCTGAGTTCCGTGTTTTTGCGCTTGATCTGCGCGAAAAGAAGGAGAAAGTTCTTACATCTATTCCGCATCCGAGAAACATTGCGTTCTGGGATGACCCCCGTTTTTCGCTCAATATGGACGCAAACGGAACGTCGCTTTTCGTTTTAGCCATGAGAAAGGCAAGCAAAATCGGGGCTGCTGACGGAAAAGTCAAACCAATCGCGCCGAATGCAGAATTTTCGGTCAATAAATCTTCGGAATATGCGTATCTCTTTGAATTTGTTTGGAAAACCATGAACGACAAGTTCTATGACACCGGACTTCACGGTGTCGACTGGGCAAAATACAAAGATGAATACAAAAAATATATCCCGTTCATCAACAACAACTACGATTTCAGCGAACTGCTCTCAGAAATGCTGGGTGAACTCAATGTTTCCCACACCGGAAGCGGCTACATGCCCTATATGGCGATGGGGGATGCGTCGGGCAGGCTCGGGATTTTCTACTCTTTCGACAAACGCGGCGTGAAAATCGAAGAAATCATGAAAGGAAGCCCGCTTGATAAAGCCGAAAGCAAAGTCAAAGCAGGAAATATCATTGAAAAAATCAACGGAATGGCGGTAACTGCCGAGAGTTTTGACAAACTGCTCAACCGCACTGCCGACAAAAAAGTCCGCATTTCATTCTGGAACACCGAAACTTCGGAGCACTGGGAAGAAGTCGTCAAACCGATAGGTTACAGAGCCGAATTCGAGCTTCTTTACAACCGCTGGGTCAAAAAGAACCGCGAATCAGTCGAAAAACTTTCTGACGGAAAACTGGGCTATGTCCACATCAGAGGAATGGACGGCGGCAGCTTCAAAACGATATTCGACGAGATCATGGGGCGTTACAGCAACGCCGAAGGAATAGTCATTGACACGCGCTTCAACGGCGGCGGGTGGCTTCACGACGACCTTGCAGTCCTTTTTGGAGGCAAGAAGTACACGCAGTACAGCCACCGCGGAGTCAGGAATTTCGGCGGAGATCCGCAGGACCGCTGGACGAAAAAGACGATCCTTCTCGTCAACGAGGGGAACTACAGCGACGCTCATCTTTTCCCCTACACTTACCGCGAACTGAAACTCGGAAAAATCGTCGGAATGCCGGTTGCAGGAACTGCGACCGCTGTCTGGTGGCCGCTTCTTCTCGATGAATCGCTCTATTTCGGTATCCCGCAGATAGGAATCATTGCAAACGACGGAAAATATCTCGAAAACAACGAGCTCGTTCCCGATTTCGTTGTCCCGATGCTTCCGAACAACATTATCGAAGGGCGCGATCCGCAGCTTGAAAAGGCGGTTCAGGTTCTTCTCGAGGAGAAATAAATGGATCTGGAAAGACTGAAAAAACTCCGCAGGACTCTGCACGAGTCGCCCGAACCTTCGTTCAACGAGTTCAAAACTGCCGAGATAATTCTCGATTTCTTTAATGAAGTGACGAAAGGCTCACCGCTTTTTAAAGTTTACCGTCCGTTTCTGACTTCGATCGTCATTGACTATCACAACGGAGGTGATAAACCTTACAAACTTTTCCGCGCCGATATGGACGCGATCAAAGTCGATGAGAGTCCTGACCACGAAATAGTCTCAAAAAATCCTGGAGTTATGCATGCCTGCGGTCACGACATCCACATGACCGTCCTCTGCGGGATTCTGGCGGAAGTTGCTGAAAAACTGCCCGAAAAGAACATTCTTTTCGTCTTCCAGCCGGGAGAAGAGGGGGCCGGCGGCGCGAGGAAGATGATCGAAAGCGGCGTTTTTGACAAATACGACATCGAGGCGGCGCACGCGATCCATGTTAATGACGATTTTCTTGTCGGCGAGATCGCTTCGAACGACAATGTCCTTTTCGCCATTCCGCGAGAAGTCGATGTCGTTTTTGAAGGAAAGACTGCTCACGCCGCATTTCCCGAGCGCGGTCACGACGCACTTGCCGCAGCGGCTGAATTTCTGACCGTTGTCGAGCACAACATCCGCAAAAACATCAATCCGACCGAAACTTTTCACGCCCACTTCGGCAAACTTGTTTCGGGAACGGCACGGAACGTTGTTTCGGGATATTCGAAGATCGAAGGAACTTTGCGTTCGTTTACTTCAGAAATGATGAGCACAGGAACAAAAATAGTTGAAGAAACGGCTCAAAGATGCGCCGATGCTTACGGCTGCACCTCAAAACTTACGATTTTGGGCGAATACATCGAAGTCCGCAATACTCCGGAATTATTCACAAAACTCAAAACTGCCGCTGAAAAGCACGGAATAAAGTGCATCTATAAAAAAGGCGGTCTCGTCGGAGAAGATTTCGGCTATTTCACCAGAAAATGGAGCGGGATCATGTTCTGGGTAGGCTGCCGCAAAGATCCTGAAGCAGAACCGGTTTCACTTCACTCAAATCTCTTTTTCCCCGATTTCGGAGCGGTCGAAGTCGCACTCAAAATCATGCTTGAGATGATGAACAGCTAATCAGATTTTGTAGGGGTCTGAGGCTCTCACAAAAAATATTGTTGAGTGAGCTCTTAAGAGTTTTGTGTCTGGCAATCCACAGATGTTCCACAATAAATTGACTTGTTCCACTATTTATGGTACAAAATATTCGGAGGTGGAACAATATGCTTGAAACAATAAGAAATGTCTTTGGAAATTCGATAAGCGAAGGTCGTTTCAAGTTTCCGAAAAGCATTCCGAATTTCATCCGTTACGGTTACTCTGTCAGGCGTTTGTTTTTCGGCGAAAAAAGCTCTCTTCTGATCACTCCAAAAAGCGATGACTGGAATCTGGCGACATTGAAAAAGCAGATCAGGCTTATTGAAGAGAGACTCCATGAACCTGTTATCGTACAGCTTGAGAGGCTCACGGCCTTGCAGCGCACGAACCTTATTGAATCTCGGACAGCATTCGTCTCGGCTAAAGGACAGATTTTCATTCCTTTCTGGGGATGTTACTTTGAAGAAAAAATTTTGAATCCGCCGGAAGTTCCAGAACGGCTCTCTGCCAACGCACAACTTGTTTTTCTGCATCTTTATTACAACAAAAACGGAAATAAAACAGTGACTCAGACTCAGATTTCGAAGGCTCTTTCTTTGCCGAAAGCGACCTGCACGAGAGCGGTTCAGCAGCTTCGGGATCTTGATCTCATCTCTTCGGCAAGTGAGGGAACAGCCAATCTTATTTCGTTGAAAAGCGATTTGAACGCGGCTTTTCCGCATCTGACTTCGCCTGTCCAGAAATTGCTTTACGTCAAGTCGATGCCGCAGAATATTTCATGCAAAAAAAGCGGTTTAAAGGCTCTTTCTGAGAGAAGCGACCTCGTTTCGCTGAATTCGGATGGCGGTTATGCAGTCAGCAGGGTGGTTGCAGAAAATCTGGAGAAAAATCTTCTCATTGATGAGCAGACTTTCCGTGATTTCGGCGGTGAAATCATAGAAGTATGGAAATATGACCCGTTTCTGCTTACTGATTCGGAATATGCGGATGACATCTCTCTTTTGCTCGAATTAAGCGGTTCCGATGACGAGCGAGTGCAGAGCGAGCTTGACGCTATCAGACAGAAACACGGATTGAAAGGAGAATAGTAATGGCGAACGGAATAGATGTTTTCAGAGAACATTTCAAAGATTTCAAGGATCAGTATGTCCTTATCGGCGGTATGGCGTGCGATCTGCTTCTTGATGAAGCCGGAATCCCTTTCCGAGCGACAAAAAATGAAAGCGTGGCTTGATTTGACCGACAAGAAGTCCCAAGGTCTTCTTGTCAAAGAGCGTGATCTCAGAAAACATCGTCAGGATGTGTTCAGGCTTTTTCCGCTTATAAGCAACGATGCAGAGATCTCTGTGCCGGAAGAAGTTTTTGACGATATTCAGAAATTTATAAAAGAACTGCGTTCCATGCCGTTTGAAACCAGACAAATAGGAATGGATATCGACAAAAACGAAATCCTTGATGTTTACGGCAGGATATACGTAAAGAAATAACAAAGGTGATCTCGTCGGAGAAGATTTCGGCTATTTCACAAAAAAATGGAGCGGGATCATGTTTTGGTCTGCTTTGCCTTGTATTTCTGAAGAGTTCCGCAGTAACCAACTTAATTTATTCATTTTTTGCAGGGTCGTCTTCTTTCTGCTCTTTAAACCTTTCCCTCATCTTTTTCCTGAAATCGTCCTCGTCGTTTTCGATCTTTTTTCTTTCCTCTTTTTTTACATTGGACGACTTGCCGGCCGGATCTTTTTCATCAAGTTTTTGTTCCACTTCCTTTTTTGTCTCTTTCATTTCTTCTTTTTTTTCCTTTTCAAACTCCTTACGCTCTTTTTCTGTCATCGGCTTGTAAACGGGTTCAGCTGGTTTAGCAGGTTCCGGTGCCGGTTTCTTTTTAATTTCAGACCGGTTGTTTTGAACCGTGCCTGATACCTTTTTAGCTGATTCATTTTTGGCAGGTTCTTCGTTTTTCACTTCCGCTTTCGGCTCATTGACAGCTGCGGGAGTGACCTTTGCTTCAGCTTTCGGCTTTGCCTCCGGCTTGGGAGCGGTTTTTATTTCCGCAGCAACCGGTTGTTCCTGCTCGACTGCAGCTTCCTGTTTCACTTCCTCGTCATCATTCATTAAACCGCACCCTTTGATAACTCCGGCTAATGTCGTTCCCGTTATGGCAGTGATATACATTATCATCTGCAACGAATCTTTGATTTTTGTGATAAAAGATGCCCCTGATTCTGAACTCATTTTAATTTCCTCCTATAAATATTTCAGGTATATTCTCCCGCCTTCTTTGAAAGGACAGGCAAATTGATCCGCTAACGCTGGTTTTTGAGAAATAACATTAGTGTATTGTCCTGACAGCACGTGCAAAAGCTTGGAAATAAACTTTGACATAAGCATAACATGCGCCAGTATAGACGTTTCCGTTACAGCAACCACCTGTAAGTGTTGTTGCGTTTTTCGTTCCATCGAAATCGTCTATTCCCCCTGTCTCATTAAATAATTCTATCTTGTAAGTTCCGCTTGTTGACCCTGAAGTGGAAGACCAATAGATAGGAAGTGTTCCTTCACACGTATTATATTCAGTCGGAACTTGGAACCCGCCTATAACATTTCTGTTCTGATACAAAATAGACAGTTCGTCAATAGTAGGCAATCTCCAATCAGAAAAACCTCCTGCCGTAGAAGAATTAGCCATTGTATTAGCGGAACTCCAATTAGTGTAGGATGTCGAAAGATCACTCTTTTGAACCATCAGACCGGCACTTTTGAGCACATAATAATACGGAGATTCGGTATAAAAACTGACCTCGCTTCCATATCTGACATTATTGTTGCTGATTACATAAGCCTTAGCATAGTAAGTAACCTGAGTCTCAAGCCCTGTCAAATTATATGTAAAGGTTCCACTCCCGCTGCCGGATACTTTAACTTTGTTGTTACTGGTAGTCGGATTTGGTGTTTTGCTATAAACAAAACCTTTTTCAGTATAAGCAGGATCTCCAATAGCAGTAATATTGCCGTTCAATGTTGCCGTTGTCGCATCTATATTTGAAACACTATTGGTTGTAACAGCCGCTGGAACAGCATTAAAATTCAATGTTACTTCGTTGCCGTAAGCAGTTCCCTGCAAATTCGTAGCATAAGCTCGAATGTAATATGTCT
>JAFQZM010000031.1 GCA_017405875.1 bacterium | reverse complement strand
TTTGTGTGTCTGCTCATAAGTATCGCTGTTTTCCGTGTAGTAAACGGTTTTTTCAGTGCGTCTGTTGAACGGATCATAGCTGTATTCAACGAGATAGTCAGAATTCGCGACGCTTGTAAGACGGTTAAGTTTGTCGTAAGTATAGACAATTTCCGGATTGTTGTCGCCGTCAAGATCTTCTCCGGTCATGTTGTTGTTCGAATCGTAGGTGTATTTTACCGTGTTGCTGCCGTCTGATTTCTGCGTGAGTCTGTTGAATCCGTCAACTGCCCAGCTGAAACCGGTCTGGTTTTCATAACTCGATCTGATGTTGTGGACTCCGTCAAGCTGGAAATCCTCGCAGCCGCTTTCCGCCGCATTGCACTTGAAGACATTGTTCCTGTTGTTTGCGCAGGTAGGATCGCTTGAACTGTAGGCGCAGTCGTAATCGACTCTTCTAAGCCTGTAATAAGAATCATACTGATAAGCCGTCCTGCGGTTTTCCTCGTTTTCCTGCTTTCCGATAAGGTGAAGTCCTTTCGAATAGGTGTATTCGTAGTCTGCAACGGTCGGCGCGTTCTGTGCCGTGAATTCCTCTGTTCTTCGGCTCACTTTGCGCCAGTTGTTGTAGGTGTAGGCAAGTTCTGCTGAATAATTGTCCTGCAAATCAAAATTCTTGCGGATGCTTGTGAGGACATTGCCCGTACCGTAGTTGTACTGAAGGAGTTTAGATCCGTCGTATTCAAGAGTTTTCGGAAGTCCCTTGAGAGTAGTTTCGACAATGTTCTTTCCGCTCGGAAGCGTGATAGTTTCAGTCATTACTTTCGTGGTCGGATTCCACGCGATAGCGCTTGATACCGTGCCTGAATCAAAGGTTTCTGATTTTATATTGCCGAAAGAATCGTAAGTTCTGGTTACTTCCGAAAGAGTTGATGTCGTATTCGTCGGATCGACGCTCTTTGCAGTTTCAAGAAGGTTCCTGTTATTGTAAGTGAAAGTCTGGTAAACATCTGTTGCTGTAGTTCCGGTGTATTTCTGCGAAATCCTGCCGTAATTATCGCGGCCGTAGTTGACTGTCAGAGTGTTGCCGCTCTGCTCGTAAGTTTCACTTATAAGGTCGCGTTTGCTGTTGTAGGTGTATGTGACTTCACGCGGATAGTCGCAGTCAGAGTCGTCACTTCCGCAGTATTTTTCTGTTTCTGGAAGGTTGTTCACTGTGTAGGTGTAATAGGTTCTCGCACCGTTGTCATCGGATTTTTCGGTGTTTCTGCCTAAAATATCGTAAGTATAATTTGTGGTTATCCAACCGTCGGAATTGTAAAGCTGGGTTTCAGTATAACTTCCGCCGAGACCGTCGGCAGTCATTCGTCTTGCCGTTTTGACAACTTCACCGAAAGCATTGTAATCGTAAACTGTTTCATTCCCTACGACAAGATCAATATTCACAAAAGGAAGCAAGTATGTGATTCCACCGGTTTCCGTGTCGGCACTCCATACCACCTGACCGCCGGTGTTATAAAGCTGATAAGAGCATTTTGTATCTGTGAAAGTGCATGAAGCCGCAATGCAGTCATCTGTTTCGGTAGCATTCGTAGTGCTGACGCATGTGGCAATAACTCTGCCCATATTGTCATAATCATATTCCGTAACTGTCGTTTTTGCCGAAGTCCAGTTCTGTTCAGCTGAGATCCTGCCTGTAGTGTCATAAGCAGTTCTTACGGAAGAAACAAGCTGATTATCGGCATCATAATTCTCCACTTTGATAACGCGGTTAAGGCTGTCATATACTTTTACAGTCTCATTCCCGAAGCTGTCTTCTACAGCGACAACACTTCCGGTAACAGGATCGTATGAAACCGATTTCTCAAGAATCATCTCTTTCGCGGCAATTCCGCTGATTGATGTTGCAGCCGCATTGGATGTATTTGATGCAGGATCGAAAAGAACTTTTTTAACAGTAGAAATCCTGCCTAAATCATCGTATTCGTAGGCATCAAAACTTGTCAAAGTCGTGCCGTTATAGGTTTTTGAATAATCCGTCAGCCATGTTGTGCTGTTGTAATGCGGCTCTACATTGTTTCCGAACGGATCAACGCTTTTTGCGGCTCTGCCCCATCTGTCTTTGTAGGTGGTTACGGTTTTTTCGTATTTATTGGTAATTTTGTCACATCCGAAATAACCGACACCAATGTCATCGTAAGAATACTGCTCAGTCGTAAGTCCGTCAACCGTGACTGTCAGAGGTCTGTTTCTCAAGTCGTAGGTGATTTCACGGCTTTCGCCTGAAACAGTATCAGTCACAAAGTGCGGTAAACCTCCCTGATCTAAGATCAACATGCGCTGCAGGCCGTTTTCCGTCTTTTTGGTTATATTGCCGAATGCGTCGTGCTCAGTTTCTATGCATCTGTTATTCCATTCCAAAATGTCACTCTGGCAGCTTCTTACAGCACGGCCGAGCATGTCGTATTCTGTCTTCTGTTTGATGATTTTCGGCGAATCAAGCGGAACAACCTGATTGTTTGCATTGACTCCCAAGTATTCAAAGAAATAGGTTTCAACAAGGTTGCTCACGGCATCATATTTGTATTTGCGGTAGTATTCGCAGGTAAAATCACTGTAAGGAAAGGCTGATTGGAAATTCACACCCAGGCCGTTTTCTCCAGCCGTATCACTTCCGTTGAAATTGTAAGGAGTGTAGACACGGTTTTCGAAAGCAGAAGAATTGTTGTTATTCAGCTTGCAGCCGAAAAATGAGAAAACGACTCGATCGAGACTGTCATAAACGTAAGTTGTTGATATCCCCGCCGAATTTCTTTCAGCAATTTTTCTTCCCAATGAGTCGTAAATGTAATCGTTGGTAAGAACAGAATTCAGGTTTTCATCGAATGAATAGTCCTGAGTCATAAGCAGACCCGTAGAATCAAAATCAAACCCTTTTTTGTAGTCACAACCTGAACCTGCCGGACCTATGCCCTGTTTTATAAGCTGATAATCATTGTTATATTCATAGCAGGTCTGAAGCGTGTTTTCGTTGTTGCTTCCGGTGATTGTTTCGCCCCACACTTTGCCGTTGGAAATATAGCCCTCAGGAGTTGTTATTTCGTAATCATAGGTAAATGTTCTGGTTTTTCCGTCAGGATAAGTTATCTCATCAATATCATAAGGCATCCAAAACCCATCTTGTCTCCATTCGTAGTTTGTTACCCTGCGGTTCTCCGCGTTACTGCACCAGTTCGGATTCCAGCTTAGGTTGTACGCATACTGTATCAGCATCGAGTTTATCTCATCATCGTCTGCATTAAGGCTGTAAACGGCAGAACATAGCAAATTGCCTGATTTGCGCAAAGAATCCGAGCGAAAAATATTAAGATTAAGATTCAGAGCGGAATTGAAGTTAATATATGTGTTACTGCTTGGAATCTGATAAAAATGGACAGTATAATTTGAAGTGCCCGCCGCATTGTTCCTGTTGTAAAGGTTGACTGTCACCTGACCGTCGGCGTTTTTGAAGTATATCGGGGAACCGCTGACATTGTATCTGATTTCTTCGACCGCAGATTCTGAACTCTCCGAACAGTCTTCATCCTCATAGTTTACAGGTGTACAGGTCACTCTTTTCGCAGGCTGAAACCAGTCGGTGAAATACTCTTCGACAATTCTTTCATTAATAGTTTCTGCACCTTTTTTATGCCTGTAGACCGTTGTGACTTTGTGACGGTCATCTTCGTTTTCAGGAAGCAAAAGGGAATAATATTTTTCATAAAATCTTTGAGTTCCTTTATAAAATTTTCCTTTTACGGTTTTAACGACATATTCCGACGAACCGTTTATAAGCTTTTTTTCCGTGTAACCGCTGGTGTTTACAGTCCATATCGTCCCGCCTACAGAATCATTTCCCGTTGTGGAAGAAAGAGAGAAAACGTTTCCGTTTTCCGAATAGCTGTCTGTTCTGATTGAATCATTGCCTTTATATATTTCGGCAGACATTTCAAATCCGTCTTCAAAATCGTATTCAATAACTTTTTTTAACGGTTCAAGCGGATTATCGTTATCGTCAAAGCTGCCGACAGATATTGTGAGAGTGCCTTCAAGCGGTTCATATAACAATCTTTTCACTGAATTCGGTTTTCCCGTCAAACCGCTTTCCGTAGAATCTGATTCTATTTTTACAACTCTCTTTAACGGGTCAATAATATTGACAGATTTTATAATGTAATGTGAAAATTCTTCTTTTTCGCCGATTGTTATTCTCTGCCAGTCATATTTGAATGAAGTGACTTTTTTGTCTCTGGTCGTATGTCTTAAAATCGGAATATAGTCCATAAATACGTATGAAGACGGTCTTGGAGCATATTCTGCAATATTTAACGGGATATCTATCGGAATAGGATTTATGCTGTTCATTGAAGTCCTGCCCCTGTAAAACTCGGTTACCGAACCGTCATCACCGTAACGGGTGATTTCCCATGTGTCTTTGCCTCTTCCTTCACCGTCGAAATATTTGCCGTTGTTGGAAAAAGAAATTTTGCACGCTTTTCCCGTCGTTTTCAGAACCACATGCGAAAAAAGATTCTGACCTGGTGCCGGGTAGTACGTTATTTCAACATGATCAGCTTCAGACAAATCATAAGACGTTTTGCACGGAGATATCGGGGCATTTTCCGAATTAAAGCATTTTTTATCCGCTACTATCGAGTATTCCTCACGACCCCAGGGCATATAGACATAAATTGTTTTCTGATTCCATGAATACAAAGGTGCCAGAGGACTAAAACTTCCAAGATTAAGCTCGACTCTCGGCAGATCAAGATGCCAGCCCGCTTGAAGAGAATTCCTTGCATTATAATAGATATCCGCTTTAAGTGCCGGTGCAAATGACGGAATTCCCGAAACCGGCTCAAGAGCGATATCCTGCCTCGATATGTTCGGAAGAATCAATTGATTGTATGCACTTTGTGATATAAATCTTGCATCATTTTCCGGCACACAGATATCGTCTGTCACATACTGATAACCCGGTTTGCATTCCCATCGGCATAGACTTTTTTCTCCTGCAATATCACAGGTTTCATCGCCTATTCTGCACAAGTCGCTGTTTGTATATCCTGCAGGCAATTCATAGCTTGTGCCGTTCCATATAAGATAATTGTCCGAAAACTTTTTATTCGATTCATCATTTTCAGAACAACTGATCCAATACTTATTGTCTTCACAATTTCCTGAAGCAGCATTATAGTGGCTTCCCGTACCGCAATCGTAAGGATCGAAACATGAGTTGCTAATCGCCGAATAAATGTAACCTTCATCACATACGCATTTTCCGGCAATACACGAACCGTGAGCAGGACAATCTCCTCCGGTGCCTATGATTCCGACTTTATATGTATTGTCGATAGATCCTTTTATAGGTACCAGCTCTTTACATTCCAGCAAATTCAAATTGTCGAACCACAAACCTACGCCGACACCTTCAGGTTTGATTATTCCGTGCCTGTCGTTTTCTGTATCCGCAAAAATCAGCTCCGTCAAAGCTGCGATCGGGGTCAGAGGATGTAAATTATAAACCCCTGAATACGAAATATCGAGACTTGAAAGCGGCAGTCCGCTCAACGGAGACAAATCACTCGCCGGATTATATGACATATTGAGAACAGTAAGCCCGAGGCAGTCCTCAAGCGGCGAAAGGTCGGAAATATTGTTTTCAGAAATGTCAAGAACAGTTAATGAAGAAAAATGTCCGATTCCGACCAAAGAAGAAATATTTTTACGCCTTAAAGCCAAATACTCTATATCTGAAAGCATTTCCGGCTCGATATCGGTCTCCGTTTCAACATCGAAACCCTTGTGTTTAAGCAGTTCGACGACTTCTGCCGCCAGATTCTCGTCTTCAAACCAGCCTTCCTCGCAGATGCCTCCGCGCAGAACATAGCCGTATTCACAAGTGCAGACAGGATAACCAGAAGTTCCGTTACAGCTTCCGCCTGTTCCGCAGTTGACACCGTAGCAGTAATCAATCAGAACATCGTGATACATGTCATCGCTTGCGTCATCGCCGTTGCCCAGAATTTCGACCGTTACATACTGATTGCCGTTCACATTGTGCTGAAACCAGAAATCAATATACTGCGCATCAACATTGTCGCAGACCCCTTCTGTCACGCACTGAGCCACGGTTTTCCGGTAGTTGTGCCATACGTTTTCGGAATCAAGGACATTCACGATTATGTCGTAAAGTGATGCGATTGAAGGAGTAAAATCATAAGCTCCTGTCGCAAAAATCAGCCTGTAATGGCAGTTTCCGGTATTATAACATTCAGTAGAGTTGAGTATCGCAAGAGTATCGACCGTCGAAGCTTCATCGAGAATACAGTTTAAGCCCGAAGCATGGAATCCCGCTTCACAAGTGCAGACTTCAGCACCGCTGACGACTGAACAGACCCCGTGACCGCTGCACGTAACACCGTTGCAGCCCAAAATACACTCCATACCGTCTGCAATATAGCCTTCATCACAGACGCACCATTCATTTTCGCCGTCATCATGACATTCTCCGTGACCGGAACAGGTCACATCTTCGCAGAGGTCAGCTCCCCAGCCGCCGAAAAGGGACAAAGAGAATAATACAACAAAAAGTGATAATAATTTCTGCATGACGACCCTCCGTCTAAAATTAACAAAACACGGCATTTTACAGGAATTGAGGTTAAAAGCAAGATATTGAATTCTTTGGATAAAAAGTTGTTCTATCGCTCTTAACTGACGATCCTGTAATCCTTTTTCACGAAATCAGCTCTGCCGTTTGAAAAGTTGACGATGTTTCTGACGAAAGAGGCGGCAGTCGAAGCGTTTCCGCGCCACTCTTCCGAGTAGAAAACGGTTTTTGCGGGATCAAACGAAAAAACGGCGTTTTTTCCGGTTTCGCTGAGGTCAACGACCAGAGTCATAGGAATTTTGAGTGAAAAATCTTTTTTGGGAACAATAAAACCTTTTGATTTCGAGTGTTCAAACGGTTGCGCATACCAGAAAAAATCAAAATCAAGCAGTTTTTCGAGATACCACCTGTCAATGCCTGTGACCAGAGTGTCAGGGGTTACGGTTATCATTAAGCTTCAGCTTTTACTTCTTTAGGTTCTTTTGTTTTGAAACTGTTGTGGATTTTTGTGACGACTTCTTCTTTCGGAAGTTTTTCGATTATGGAAAGTTCCGTGGCAAGAATGTCTTCCGCATCGTTGAGAAGCCTCTCCTCGCCGTAACTCAACCCTTTTCTTTTTTTGAGGAACATCAGATCGGATATTACTGTCGCAACGTCGGTGACTTTTCCGGTTTTCATTTTTTCCTGAAGTGATCTGTAGCGCCTGTTCCAGTTCATTTTCAAAAGATCGAGATTTTTGTATTTGAAGCAGGCGTAAACATCGCGGATTTCATCAGGTCCGATCAAAGTCCTGAGTCCCATCTGCTCAGCAGAATCGACAGGAACGATAACGACTTTCGAACTGTCTGAAAGAATATTCACGACATAGCATGAAACTTCGGCATTTCCCATCATTCTCGATTCGACGGAAACGACTTTTCCGACTCCGTAATTAGGGTAAACCGCCAGATCTTCGGGTTTGAACTGTCCCATAAAAACCTCCGAAAAGTAAGAACAAAAACGCGGGTATTATACTCAAAACTCTTTATTTGTCAAGGGTTTTTTAAGAAATTCCTTTTTGATTTCAAATGGTTAAATTTTCAACTTATTTAACGGGATTGTTTAAAAACAGAAAAACTAACGGAAAAATATGAAGTTAACGCGGAATTAAAGAACGAGCGAACAGCCGCTTGATTTTTTCTTCTTGCCTTCTTCCTGAGTTTCGTCGTCGCCGTAACTCATTTCGTCATCAGGCGTAGCGTCGGTGTCTTCGTCCGTAACTTCGGAACCTGCAGGAGCATCGGAAGTCTCAACCAAAATGCCTGCAGCAGCTGCGGCAGTCGATGAAACATTCACGAACTGGATGTAGTATCTTTCGCCTTTTTCGACATTGGGGATGAACCAGCCTTTTGACGCATCACCGGTTGATTTTCCGTCTTTTTTGACTTCACCGTCTTCCGAGTATTCAACAGGAGCACCTTTTCTATAATAAATTTCCAGTTTGGGTTTCTGGTTGCTGCCGCCGCCGAGCATTGAATCTGTGCTGTTTGCCGCAACTATAGCGCTGACTTTGAGAGCATCTTTTTCAGCGTCAGCCGGAACATCGAAGTAGTACTGAATGTAAGCCGGTCCTACCTTAATTTCTTCGTCACCGTCCAAAACAGTGATTCCGCTCTCTCCGCCGCCGAGCATACCGCCGGTCGGATCGTTGCTTCCCTGACCGTCGTTATTGCCGCCGGCAGGAATATACATGGTATCGTTGATTTTTTCGTTTACGCTGCGTGCACGAACTTCTTCAAAGAAATTTCTCTCTTCAAGAATTTTCTTGATTTCAGCAGCTTTGCCTTTGAAGTTGTCGTCCTTTTCGACTTCGGACATGAGAGTTTCAGCCCAAAGTTTGTAGGAAGCGTCGGCATCGCCTATCGAATAGAGTGTTTTGAGGAAGAGTTTAGCCAGATTGTCGCGGTGTTTCTGCGTATCGGTATCACTTCCTTTGATGAGCTGGTAAATATCCCAGTTCGAAGCAAGGAGCGGCTGACCGTCCCAGTGGACTTCGCCGACGAAATCTTCAAAAACTTTCTTCTTGTTGAGAGCGCTTCTCATGCAGTAAATTTCTTTGCCGTCTACAACTTCGATATCCATTGAAGCTTTGTATCTCGGATCTGCTTTGACAAAACCTTCTGAAGCGTATTCTCCGGTGCAGGTGTTGTCGGTCATGATGAACGCGAACGTGTCGGCCATACCTTCGTGAAGAGCGCCCGGCTCGACAGTAAGACCGTATTTGTCCTGGAATTCAAGACCGGTGATTCCGGCAGTGTAGATCGTAGCGTGACCGAATTCGTGGTAAACGACATCACCGTCGTAACCGAGATCGGCTGCGGTTCCCTGACCGAAAACAAGAAGATCGCCTTCTATGCCGAAATTTCCAAGAAGCATTGTCAGCATCGGCTGTTCCTCAGTGAAAAACGCATTGTCGAAGGGAACGAGTTTGTTCTCGCCTTCGCTATCGCCGCCGCCGCCGAAACCGCTCATGAGTGCGTTAAGATCCGGCATTGTAAAGTTGCTGATTACGTTGAGCGGATTTCCTGCAACATTTGTCTTGAGAGAAAATTCGTTTTTGGGATCAATATCTTTGTAAAGAGTCTTGATGTAGTCATAAATTTTGGAAGCGTGATAATACATGGATACTTCGGCGCATTTGTCGATTTTGTCGATCGTTATGCTTTCTTCCGAGAACTCATGGCCGCTGTCGCAGTCGTCATAAATGAAGCTGCCGTTCTCGCATTTGTTTGCAAGAGGCATCGGATGGCATGTGTGAATTTTGATAAAGCCGTAAATGTCTATTACAGTGCCGTCATCCGGACAGTTGTAAGATTTGATTTCTCTGACTCCGTCGTTATTCGGGTTGGTGATAAGCGTTCCCAAAAGTTCCGGAGTAAGTTCGCTGTCGTCCCACGAAGCTACCCACGGCAGTTCGACTTCTTCAAGATCGGGAGTAACATTCGGGTTGAACTTCCAGATTTTCGCCTTGTTGGTTTCCGTGCCGTCGCATTTTCTTGCCGGCTCAACAGGCTCTTCCGTGTCGCCGGAATCAGCCGGATCCGGAGCTGTGTCGCCGGTATCTATAACATCGGAATCTGCAGGATCATCCGGAGATATCGGGTCTGCAGGATCGTCAAAGTATGTCGAGTGGCTCGATTTGATGACTTTGCCCGTCAGCGCGTTGACAAGATGATAACGGCTGTCCGCGAGGGTGATCGGAGCAAATCTGATTTTGTATGCGGGAACGAATTTGCCGAAATGACGAACGATAAGTTTTTCTGCGGAATAATCTTTCGGCGTTACTTTCATGTGTCTGGCTGCCATAGCCGATTTAAGTGCCTGACTTTCGGAAATCATTTTCGTAACGTCAATGTCGATGTCGGAAAGACCGTTGCTGATTTTGTCGATTTTTCCGTTTCTCATCGTGATGACAGTGTATACTCCGTCAACTTTGATTCCTTTGTAGAAAGGAACGAACTTGTAAATCGAAGCATCGTCGATCTGAACGGCGCGGAAAAGCTCCGGTTCAACGTTTTTTCCGATGTTGAAAGCCTTGTAAAAATCGTTTTTAATGAATTCTTTCAGAGAATCGGCATCAGCTTTAACCTGAATGTCAAGTCCTGAAACCATTGCCGTGACGCCGTCGATTTTTTTGACGGAAGCCGAAGCAAAGAGATTTTTCTGTTCTGCCGAAACTGTTGTAACAAACAGCAGGAAAGCAAAAACAACCAAAAATTTTTTCATTGAAGCCTCCAAATTAATAATAGACCAAAGGACTAAAACATCTCATTATAGGCGGAGTCTGATTTTTCACAACTTTTAATTTTTATTGTTTCAGACTTGTTTGATAAAAAACTCATCTTCAATATAATCCGCCGTTTTTTAAGGTTTTTGGAGGAGACATGAAAAAGATTTTTTTGGTTTTTATTTCTTTGATTTTGCTGGGTTCTTATGTTTGTGCCGAAGAAGCTGCGCAAAAATCGGAAACCGCTGAACAGGTTGCTCCGAAAGCGGAAGCCGAAAAGGGCAAAGTTTATGAGGGAATGCCTGTAACGCCCGAATTTTCGAAGGAAGTCATCGACAAAATCACGGCAAAATACTCGAAAATGTACGAAAGTTATGCCGGCGTGAAGAACAAACGCTATGTCACGGTCGAATACCGTGATCCGAAGACAAACGAACTTCTTGAAACCGAAAAATACGTCTATACCCGCTGGGACGACTGGTACAAAGATCTCAAATACGAGCTTCATTCCTGCGAGTCTGACGGAAAACCGAGAAGACCAGGCGTCATTGCATGTGATCCGCACGAATCGAAACCGGGAATCCCCCACTTCGATAAAAACGGCGAAAAAGAGTACATCCGAGAGCTCGTCGCAGTCGAAAAACTGAACGGCAGACTTGCCTACAAAATCAAGATGACGGCGAGAAAACCGAAAGGCGAGCACTTCGTCGGTCATGTCTGGGTCGCAGTCGATAACCTCGAATATATGCAGAATGAAGGCAAAGCGGGCAAAAAACGGATGGGAGAAAAGGATCTTTACGTCAAATATCAGGCGAAAGATTTCAACAACGGTCAGTTTTTCCACTTCACGAGCGGAATCACGAGAGTCGAAATCAGCGTCATGGGCTACAAACGGGTTCTCATCTACAAATTTGAGAACAAAGAGATCGAACTTATGCCGAAAAAGGACAAAAAATGATGGAAAAACTATACTTCTGGACTCTTGTCTTCATATTCGTTAGCGGCGTTTTCACGTGGATCTCGCTCTACTTCGTCACGGCGGGCTACGGCAGATACGGCAGCAAAAAATGGGGCCCCGCGGTAAACCCGAAGCTCGGCTGGCTCATAATGGAATCACCAGTTGTCGTTCTGCCGATAGTTTTCGCGTTTCTGGGCGATGTTACGACTGTCACCGCGGTAATGCTCGGGATCTGGCTTTCGCACTACGTTCAGCGCGATCTTATTTATCCCTTCCTCATTAAAAACGGTGCGAAAATGCCCCTTTCGATCATCGCGATGTCGCTTTTCTTCAACTGCATGAACGGTTTTGTCAACGGCTACTGGCTGTTTTTCCTTTCGAAATACGAAATTTCGTGGTTTGCGACGCCGCAGTTCATCATCGGTACCCTGCTCTTCTACTGCGGAATGTTCATCAACATCCAGTCCGACCACATTGTCCGCAGCCTGCGCAAGGAAAAAGGACCGGGATACCACATCCCGCAGAAAGGTTTCCACAAATATGTCGCAAATCCCAACTACTTCGGTGAGATCGTCGAATGGGCAGGCTGGGCGGTTTTGACTTGGTCTGTTCCCGGACTCGCTTTTGTCTTCTTCTCGATGGCGAACCTCGTTCCGCGTGCTGCCAAAAACAGACTCTGGTACATCGAAAAATTCGGTAACGAATACCCGAAATCAAGAAAAAGAGTTTTCCCCTTCATTTACTAAGCAGCGGCGCAAACCTTAAGGACTCTGGCGGCGCATCGTTAAGGTCCTTAAGGTCCTTAAAGTCCTTAGGGAGGCGCCGCCCCGAAACTATTATTGAAAAATTTAATGTTTTTACTATAATACTGTGTTTTTATTCCCCCGCTAAGTTAGAGGGGGTGCCGAAAGGCGGGGGCGTGTGTTCCTCAAAAAATGGAGGCTGATATGAAAAAATTTTTGCTTGTCATGCTCTTTATGAGCTTGTTTTTCCTTATTTCATGCGGTTCAGGAGAAACCGATACGGAAGAACTTTCTGATATTCCGGACTGGGATTATTCCAATGTCGTAAGTGACGACGAGGAAAGTGATTCCGCAGCTCCGATCGACAACGGCAACACTGATGCGGCCGATCCTGCTCCGGATACAGGAGACCCTGAACCAAGTGCTGATCCTGGCATTTCGGACGAAATTCCCGATAACGAAAATCCTCTCCCGCAAGGCTGCGGCAACGGGAGTGTCGAATACGGCGAAAGATGTGATTCAAACGCTCCGATAGAGTGTTCCAAACTCCAGTCAAACATGTCGGGCGCAACCAAATGCCTTCCTGACTGCACCGCTTTCGATATGTCCACATGTGATAAAAAAATCTGGGGAGTATTGAATGTCCGCTTTTTGACAAATTTCATTATGGATAACGCCAAAATCGGAGATTCAAGCTATTTTGCAAAAGGAACTCTCCCCTACGCTGCCTTCAACGGACTTTACGGTGATACGACCAAATTCTTCCCGCAGAGCGGCGATTCATCGGTTTCGTTTGCTGTTACTGACAACTATGCCGGCATTTTGGGTGCTAACAGACGGCAGCTTTTTGTTAAACAGAATCCTGCAAACGGCTATCCGAGACACGAACTCGAGTTTGCTCCCGGTACGATAAAAAGCGGCGCAGAATACCGGATCAACGCTGTTTCGCTCTTCGATCTCGTTGACAACCTGCTGAAACTTGTACGCTACAGACTCATTGACAAACAGGATGGTCAGGAATGCATTATGGGGATCGGATACTCCGGCTCGGTTTTCATCACTTCGGTTTATCCTGAAAACGCCGATCTTTACGAAGGCGGCAGCGTTGAAATCGTTGCAAACAACGTCGATTTTTACTACCCGACCGAAGTTCCCGGTCTTGATGAAGAGACTACTGTTCCTGAAGAAGTCCTCAAATATCCGCTTTGCTCAAAATAACTTTAGTCCATGTATTTCGACAGAATAAATTCTACAATCTGTGCCCTTGCCACGGCAAAAGAAAGTTCCATAGGAATCATCAGAGTCAGCGGCTCAAAAGCTTTTAAAATTGCCTCGAAGCTTACCGGCAAAACAAATTTTGAGCACAGAAAGGCTGATTTCGTAAAAATTTACGACGGCGAAAAAGTCGTAGAAAAGTGCCTGATACTTACTTTTCATACACCTTTCAGCTTCACAGGCGAAGATGTCGCCGAATTTCACGTTCACGGTGCCGCCGAAAACGCTGAAGAGATTCTGAAACTTATCGTAAAAAACGGCGCGATACCCGCATTAAAAGGTGAGTTTTCGTTCAGAGCGGTCATAAACTCAAAAATGAGCGTTGACGAAGCTTTGGCGCTGAATACGGTCATAACCTCGGAAAACCCTTATGCGACAGACCTTTCACGCAAGGCTGCTTTTGAAAAAAACTCTGTTGACAGACTGAAAAATCTTATTCCGGAATGGGAGTATTTCCACACTTTGGCCACTGCTGTCGTGGATTTCCCGGATCAGGTCTCGACAGACATAGATTTTGAAAAACTTAAAAATCTTATAAACCGCTCAAACCTCGATATTTCCAAGGTTTCAGCCAATTCCAAGGCTCTTGAGAAGTTTCTGGACTACCAAATTATCATTTTAGGCAAGCCGAATGTAGGTAAATCCTCGTTATTCAACATTTTAGTCGGGCAGGAAAGGGCTATAGTCGCAGATATTCCCGGTACGACACGCGATTATATCTCTGAAACCTTTTACGCAAAAGGGTTTCAGGCCAATTTAACAGACTCAGCGGGCTTAAGAATAACCGATTCAGAAATCGAAGCAAAAGGGATCGAAAAGAGCCGAAACCTGCTTGAGAAGGGGGATCTGCTGATTCTGCTCTTTGACGGCTCGAAGCCGCTTGATGAAGAAGACCGCGAAATATTGCGAGAAACCCGCATGAAATCCAGGTTGATTGTCAAAAACAAGTGCGATTTTGCTCAGGCAGAAAATACTGAGCTTGCTGACGCAGTCGAAATAAGCTGCAAAAACGGCACCGGAATCGACGTTTTAACTGACAAGATCTGTGAAAATATCGAAAAAAACATGCCTGACAAAAACGAGGCGGTCTTTTTCAGCGACTGGCAGAAAAGGAAAGCGGATGAAACCGTTCGCAAATTAGAAGAACTAAAACTTTATTTAGATTCGGATCAAATAGAAATTATACTTTTCTTGATCAACGAAATTTTTACCGATATTCGGGATCTTTCGGGCAATCTGACGAGTCATGACGTGTATGATAAGATTTTCGGCGGTTTCTGCCTGGGGAAATAAGTTGTCAAACAGATTCGGATTTCAAAATAACGCCGTGTTTGGCCCGTATTCGACGATTTTTTGCAAAACGACTGATTTATCGCGTCTCAGTCAGTTTTTGCGTCAGAAGTCAAATTTGGAAGCCGTTTTTCAGGGGTCTTTATGAAAAATTTTGATGTCATAGTTATCGGCGGCGGTCATGCCGGAATCGAAGCCGCTTACGCTTCCGCGAGAACGAAAGCGAAAACTCTGCTCGTCACGATCTCGATCGACAAAATAGGGGAGATGTCGTGCAATCCGTCAATCGGCGGACAGGCGAAAGGGCAGCTCGTGCGTGAAGTCGATATGCTCGGCGGCGCAATGGGAAGAGCGGCAGATTTTGCGGCAATTCAATACCGCATTTTAAACAGAAGAAAGGGACCGGCGGTTCAGGCTCTGCGTGCCCAGTGCGACAAAAATCTCTATAAAAATTTCATGCAGGCTTTTGTTTTCAAGGTCGAAAACCTCACCGTTTTTCAGGGCGAAGTCGTTTCGCTTGAACACAAAGATTCTGCTTTTATAGTTAAGTCGAAAGACGGGTTTGTCTTTTCGGCAAAGTCGGTCGTAATCACGAGCGGAACATTTCTGAACGGCTTAATCCACATCGGCAGAGATATGTTTTCAAGCGGCAGGTTAGGGGAGCCGGCGTCAGTTAAACTTTCCGATTTTCTCGTTGATTTAGGACACAGAAAATTCCGCCTTAAAACGGGAACGCCCGTGAGACTCGTCGGAAAAACGATCGATTTTTCAAAGATGGAAATTCAGCCCGGCGAGACAGATTACACTCCTTTTTCGGTGAGAACTGAAGGAAGACTGATAAAGCAGATCCCGTGTTTTCTCACGCGAACGAGCGAAAAAACAAGGGAAGCGGTAATCGCAAATCTTGACCTTTCGCCGATGTACGGAAGCGCAAAATCGATCGAAGGAATAGGCCCGAGATACTGCCCTTCGATCGAAGACAAATTCATGAAATTTCCTGAAAAGGAATCTCATCAGATTTTCATTGAACCCGAAGGATGGGACTGCCGCGAATACTATCCGAACGGCATTTCGACTTCTCTTCCGGTTTTCGTACAGAAAGAGATGATTGAATCGATCCCCGGGCTTGAAAACGCAGAAATTTCGCGACCCGCTTATGCGATAGAATACGATGCCTACGATCCGAGAGACCTGACAATAACGCTTGAAAGCAAATTTGTGAAAGGGCTTTTCTTTGCAGGTCAGGTAAACGGCACGAGCGGATATGAAGAAGCTGCCGCGCAGGGTTTAGTCGCAGGAGCAAATGCCGGATTTTCGGCAACTGAAAGCGAAAAAGAACTCATTCTCAACAGGTCAGATTCATACGCGGGAGTAATGATAAGCGATATCACTTCAAAAGGAGTTGACGAGCCTTACCGGATGTTCACTTCGCGCGCCGAGTTCAGACTTTCTGTCCGCGACAACAACACAGCCGAAAGGCTTCTCGAAAAATCGTTCGCCGCAGGGCTTATTGACGAAAAAATTTATGAAATCGAAAAGGCAAAATGCGAAAGAGTTCAGGCTTTGGTCGAAGAGATAAATTCGATTCCGATCTATCCGACAGCCGAGATAAACAGTCGGCTTGAAGAGGCAGGAGAGGCGCCGCTTTCGAAGGCGGGAAATCTTTCAACTTTGCTTCGCAGACCTCTCGTCTCGCGCCCGCAGATAGAGGCTGTAACCGGTTTTGTTTCACGTGAAACATCTGAGATTTGGGACAGGGCTGAAGTTGAAATAAAGTATTCCTCGTTTATCGAAAGAGAAAAGGAAGAGATCAAAAAATTTGAAGGTCTCGCATCTATCGCAATTCCAAAAAATTTCGATTTCAGCAATCTCAGCGGACTCACGAACGAAGTAAAGCAGAAACTGACAAAACAGAAACCTGTAAATTTAGCCGAAGCATCTTCGATTCCGGGAATAACTCCGGCAGCAATTTCAATTTTGATAATGCACCTTAAAAAGAGCCATGAATAAAGAGAATTTTGAAAATGTTTCACGTGAAACATTACGGCAGATACTGATAAAAAACCTTGAAAAATACGGCGTTTGCGTCACTGAAGAACTTGCAGAAAAATGCTTTTTGTTCTGGGAAAAACTCGTCTTCTGGAACAAGACCCACAACCTGACGACAGTCACCGGTTTTCATGAAGCGGCGCTTCTCCATTTTGTCGATTCTTTGTTTCCGGCAAGTGAAAAAAACGTTTTTTTTGACGGAGCGAAAGTTCTCGATCTCGGAACCGGCGGCGGCTTTCCCGGAATCCCGCTCGCGCTTTACTTTCCGAAAGCTGACTTCAAACTTTTAGACAAAAGCAGAAAGAAAATATCTTTCATAAACCTGACGGCGGCGGAACTTGGAATAGCAAACGCAGAAGGAATCAATAAAAACTTTTTCGAAATCACGGAACCTTACGATGTCGTTGTTTCAAGAGCGGTAAGAATCGACGACGAAATCTTTACCCACTGCAGAAAAATCATAAAAAAGGGCGGTCGTCTGGTCGTTTTTTATTCATCTCAGCAGGAACCTTTTCAGGATCCGGCTCTCGAATACACAAAAACCTATGACTTTGAAAAAGGGGATAGGGTAGTCGCTTTTTATAAGTTTTAGTCTTGGAGTTTTTGGCAGTTTAATTTGCCGCGCCGGTCGGCAGTTTGAAGTTCATTCCGTCGTAGACCTTTCCGTAGAAAATGTAGTGATAGACGGCGTAGTTCGTCATGACTTTCTTGACGTAGTTTCTTGTCTGAAAAATGGGAATATCTTCAATGAATTCGTCAAGTTCGCGTTCAGGATCGTTTTCTATCCACTTTTTTATTCTGTTGGGACCGGCGTTGTATGAAGCCGCGGCAAGAGCGATCTGACCGTCGAATTTTTTTACCAAGTCGGCAAGAAATCTGACACCGAATCTGATGTTTGTCAAAGGTTTCTGCAGATCTTTTGTTTCTATTGTTCCATAGCCTTCCCGGGTCGCTAAAGTTTGTGCCGTTCCAGGCAGGAGTTGCAGGAGTCCGATCGCGTAACTGCTGGAAATCGCCGATGTGTCGAAGAGGCTTTCCTGACGCGCTATCGAAAAAACGAAGATCGGAGAGACATCGTAAAAGTCGCAGTGGGCGAGGATTTCCTCTTCAAAAGCGACGGTGTAGCGCAGTTTGAAATACTCTTTCGAAGTGGCGGAAAAGTTGCTTATCGACTTTAAAATATTTGCTGCAAGCGTGTGGTTGTTCACGGTTTTTGCCGCATAGCTCGCAACAAGTCTGTCGATTTCGCCGCCGTCGCTGTCGATGGTTTTTGCCGCATTTTTAAGCACTTTCGACGTCATGTTTTTGTCGGTTGTCACCATTGCCGCGACGACCCATTCGGTTTCGGGAAGCATTGTGTCGTCGTGGAATTTGGTCGGGTCATCTTTTGCAACTTTGCTTTCGGCACATTCGATATTTCCGCTTTTCACCCTTCCGGCAGCGAAAGAACCGTAAAAAGATGCCGGAATTTTTGCCGCAAGTTCGCAGTAGATTCCGTTTGCGACCTCTGTTTCTCCTAGTTTTCCGGCAACTCTTGCAAACCAGTAAGTCGCCCGCTGGTGGTCGTAACTCATTTCGTTTGTTGCTGAAATTATTGAAGAAAGGATTTTCTGTGCCTCTTTGAATTTTCCGCGTTTGTAGTCGATCCAGAAATTTAAAAAGCGCGCGATCTCGATTTTTCCCGAGTGCGGGTATGTTTCGATAAAATTTCTGTAATATTTTTCGGCATCTTCCAAAAGTCCGGCAAGTCTCGCCATGTCTGCCGCCATGTACAGAAATTCACCGGCAGCATCTTCGTCTTTCGATTTGAAGCGCTCGTAAGCCGCAAGATAAAGCTCTATTGCTTTTTCGTTTTTGCTCAGAGCTGCTTCTGTGTAGGCGTATTCGCTGTAGAATTTGTAAACGTCGCTGTCGTTAAGTTCCTCGTTTGTACAGTAAGGTTCGAGTTTTGCATAAATCGCTTCGGCAGAAGTGTGTTCGCGCCTTTTCGTGTAGGACATCGCGCGGTAAAGATGTGCCCTCCAGTCGTATGGTTTCGCGTAATTTTTGTTCGGGAACCAGCCGGTCGACATCTGGATTACCTGTTTGTAGCGCACTTTGCGGTAGTTGTATTCAAGGCTCCAGATTTTAAATTCGCTGTAGGCTTTGTTTCCCATTTTTTTTGCGTGCTGCTCGACGATTTTTGAAAGAGTGTCGTAAAAAGATTCGGGAAAAGAGATGTTCAAAGTCCGCAGATAGGATAAGCCGCTTTCGGGATCGCGCCTGAGAAGTTCAGTTACGTAAAACTGCGTGAGAGTAGGGCTGTTTTCCTGCCTGTAATCTTCCATAAACTGTTTTACGTTGCCCGAAAGATAGAGTTTTTTAAGATAAACCGAATAAAGGCTTTTTGCCGAATTTTCAGGAAGTATTGCAATGTAACTTTTTAATTTTTCTAAAGAAATATCTTCCCATCTTTCGGCTGCATAAAGATAGAGTCCGGCGCTTTTTTCCCTGTCGCTCATGTTTGCGAGATAGTTTTCGGGATTTTTGGAATTATCTTTTGATTTCAGTGCTTCAAAAAAGAGGATACGGCATGAAAAAGCGTCACCGTTTTTGCAGAAATCTTCTTTTTCTTCCGAATTAAACTGCTGAAAATACTGAATTTTCTGCTCGATATGCTTTTCAATGTCGCTGCCTGAAAAATCGAAGACCAGAGAAGAGAAAAAAAGCTGCAGTATGAAAATCGAAGAGGAAATCATTGTTCGTTGATTAGTCCTGCCGCGATATTCGTCTGTTTCGCGAGAACTGTTGCGAGCTGGGTAAGGAGTTTTACGCCGATGATCGGTTCTTCGGCGACGATTTTGTCAAACGCGGACTTTTTTATGACTAAAAACGATGAGGTTTTATCCAGAAAAAGGTTGTATGTCGGTATTTCTCCACTTAAAAACGCAACGTCTCCGATGTGGTCGCCGCTGCGGAAAGTTTTGAGGAGTTTGGTTCCCTTCAAAGCAGAAACTTTGCCGTCAAGAATGATGAAAAGTTCCCTGTCGGCAGCAGACATTTTCGAAATGACGTCGTATTTGTTGTAAGTCCTGATTTCGACCTGCGCCATGACCGCAAGAAGCTCTTTGTATTCGAGATCCTTGAAGAGCTCCATAGAACGTATCTTGTCGAATTTCTTGATAAATTCGCGCGTTCCCGTTACTTCTTCCTCGTCCGTGCTGAATGCCGAAACAAGGATCATCGAAACATTGTCCGGAGCGCCGTTTTTATAAACGATGTCGGTGAGGTTGCGCATCGCCTCTTTCAGGCGTTCCTTTTCCTTCTGCGAATCTTCAAAAGGTGCATCGAAAATGCCGCCGAAATCGGGCGTATCGCATTCCAGACCGTTGTAAAGCCCGTCCGAGCAGAGAAGATATTTGTCTTCCGGAAGTATCGCAAAAGTCAGTTTTTCAGGCTCGACATACTCCTGAATACCGATTGCCTTGGTCAGAATCCCGCTGAATTTCGCGTCAAAAACGCCCGAATAGTCGCCGAACTGCTTTTTGTAGTCGTTTATCAGCGTGTGGTCGGTCGAAAGCTGCGTGATTTCGCTCTGCCTTATCATGTAAAGTCTTGAATCGCCGGTATGAACCATAAATCCGGAACTGTCGATCACGAGAAGAGCAGTAAGAGTCGTTCCCATTTTGCCGTTGATATCACGCTTGTCGGCTTCTTTGAAAACTTTTGCGTTGGCGTTGCGCAGCGCGTCGGCAAGCATATCCAGCACCTGAACTTTGTTTTCGGCGCTTGAATTCATCTGGAAAGCATCGATAACGGCCCTGTTTTCCGTAACAAAATCACGTAGAGTATTTACGGCTATTTCGGAAGCTACTTCGCCGCAAAGTTCGCCGCCCATACCGTCCGCAATCGCGAAAAGTCCGAGTTCAGGCATTTCAAGAAGGTGATCTTCGTTGTTTTTTCGTACCAAACCTTTGTCTGTAAGACTCATTGACAGGAATTTCATGGTTCACCCCGCAAACAGATTTCGCGCGGTATTTTAATAAATTTGAAGGAAAATTCAATAAATAGTGATTTTTATCGGATTTATTTTACGTCGAGTGCGTAGATGCCTTCCCAGCCGGCTGCGATGTAGACTGTTCCGTCGATAAGCTGCGGAGCTGCGCTGTAATAGTTGCCGTAGGGGTAGCCGTAGTCGTAGTAACCGCCGTAGTAAGAATAGGAGTTTACGCTTGAGGAAATGTCGTCGTCGCCTGATTTTTCCTTGCCGTCCGGAGCGATATATGTCCATCCGTCATGTGTTGAAAGCAGCAGACCGCCGTCCGCAACACTCATAGCGAAGTTAGAATTTTCAAACGATTTTTTGTAAATTTCCTTGCCGTTGTCAGCTGAAACGATGCGGACTTCGGTGGTTCCGCTCGATCTGTAGGAGCATTCCTGCCAGTTTTCGCCGTAGAAGGTCTTAACGAAGAAGACTTTGTCGTTTTTGACGTATACGTTGTTTGCAACAGATTCATAGGAGTTGTTGTTGTAGTTGTGGGAATCGGTCAAAGTCTCTTTCGCGACGACTTTTGCGGCAGCTTTGTCTTCATTGAGTTTCAAAATGTAGAAATCGTAAGTGGTCGAACTTGACCAGCTGTAGGAGTAGTTATCGTCACTTGCAATGTCATCATCATCATAATCATAGATTTTTGGCGTTTTGGTGTAGACATACTTCGCATTTTCGCTGATTCCTGCGAGTTCGCCGGGGATGTTCACCCTTTTGCCTGCTTTCGGATTTTTCGGGTCACTTGCATCGAACGGGAGGGCATAGCAGAGATACTGGTCACCTTTTTCGTCGGCTTTTTTGAGTTTGCATCCGCTTGTCCAGAATGTGTTTTTAGCCGAAAAAATGTTCTGTTCATAGCTCAGTCTCTCGTAATCGAAATCAAAATCCGTCACTTTTATTCCGTTTTGCGGATCGTTCATGTCAAACAGCGTAATTTTTGTTTTGTATTCCGAATAACTGTAGTCGTCATACCATTCAACATCTCTGTTGAGAGAAGCAATGACATTGTTTTCAGAAGCGGTCTGGGTTCTGGACATATAGTTGCCTTCGCCCAGGAAGAAATCACCGGCTTCTTCGAATTCGCCGTCACCATTGAATTTAATGACTTTTACTGCCGGTTCAGTGTCATTTTTTTCGCTGTTGATGGTTATGCGGTAAATATATGCGAAGTTGCTGTTCTTAGTTAGAACAACATCGGAATACGAATTTTTCTGTTGCACTTTTGTCGCCCAAACCGTCTCGCCTGTGGTTTTGTTATACTGGTTGAAATTGTAATAATTATCCAAGCCGCAGAGAGCCTTTCCGCATTTTGTTATGCTGTTGACATAAGATGCAAGCGTGAGTTCGCTCAGAATTTTCGGATTGTCGCGGTCAGTTGCGTCTGCAAGAACGACATGGTTTTCTCCGATGCTGAAAATGAGATCCTGAATTGCGACACCGCGTCTTACATAGCTGTCGGAAGCGATGAATCCGCGTGTTTTCAAGCCTTTGTCAAGGTCGAAATCAATAAGATAGAGTTTGTAGATATTTTCCCACGAATCGTAGCTGTAATCGGTTACAGGAAGAAGGATCAGGCCGAGCTCGTCGAAAATTTTGAACGCTTTCCAGTCGTAGTTCGCCTCGCTGTAGCTGTATCCCGAACCGATCTCTACAGTATTTATCTCTTTCGGTTCTTCGGGATCAGCAACATCGTACATGCTGACTTTTGTCTTGCTGTTGTCGCGTCCGACTGCAAGGATCGTTGTTCCTCTTACTTCAATGAAATCTGACCAGCCGGGAACTTCAAGTTCACCAAGCTGTTTGAGGTTTGCCGGATCAGAAATGTCGATGACGTGAAGCGGATCCTGCTGGAAATAGGTGACGGCGTACATTCTGTCGCCTTCGAATTTCGTGCCGTAAAGCTGCTGATTGGTCATGAAAACGAGTTTGTCGAGTTTTTTGACGTTTGCAGGATCGCTGACATCAAAGCTTTCGATCATGCTGTCGCCGTTTCCCCAGCTTGTGGATGAGCTTACGGCAAAGAAAGTGTTGCCGACCTCGTGCATTTTCCAGCGGTCGCTCATAAATCCGTCAGTCCTGAACTCAGCCTTTTTGACGATCTTTCCTTCGGGGTCGCTGATATCGAACATCGTTACCGGATAACCTTCTTTGTAGTCGTCGGTCCAGTAGTAGGTATCGGCTTCTGCAACGTAGATCGACTTCTGCGAAACATAAAGCGTGTAGCTGTATCCTTCAACCGCAACCTTTTCGACCATCTTTATATTCTGCGGATCTTTGACGTTGATCGACATGATCGAAATCTGATCCGAGCCTGACTGGCCGCCGTCACCGTCGCAGTCATACCAGTAATATCTGTATTCAGTAGAAGCGACATAGATGACATCTCCGACCTGTCTCGAATCTGTGATCCAGCCTTCGATCTCGAATTCACCGATAAGTTTGAGATCTGCGGGATCTTCGGTGTTTACAACCATGAGTTTGGAATAAGTTCTGTTGGAATAGTAGATCTCATCGTATTCATAGCTTGAATTTGTGTAGCTTACGAGAATATAAGCCCTGCCATCCTGAAGATACATTTCGCCGACATAACCCTGGAATCTGAGGTTGCCGATGATTTTCAGATGTTCACGGTCTTTTATATCGACTGCAATGAGTCCTTTATACTGGTTTGCGAGCCAGAGAACGTTTCCGTCGAACTTGTAGATATCCGACTCAACGATTTCGCGCTCGGCGTCACCGTTTTCGCTGTCTTCGTTCGGTGCTGCTTCGGCATCGCCTGCATCGGCATCGACTTCATCCGCATAATCGCCGCCTTTGCCTGAATCACTTTCATAAGAATTTCCGACAGTTACGAATTCTTCCGTGCCGTCGCCCTCATACTCTGTTCTTCCGCCGTTCTGACTTGAATTGCCGCAAGAAGCGAAAAAACAAATCGACAGAACTAAAACTGCCAACAATTTAAAAAACTTACTCATCCCGACCTCCGTCAAAAAAACACCAAAAACATTCAATTTTCAGCAAATTGAACAAAAATACAATAGTTTAGTTCCGGAAAGTGCATTTTTTTCTGATAATTTTTTTAAAAAAAGTGATTTTTTTCCGATTATTTCACGTCGAAAGAATAAATTCCGCCCCAGAGAGTCCCTACATAGACCGTATATCCTATAAGTTGTGCGGAATTCGGAGAATAATATTCACTTGTTCCGAGATCTTTACTCAATTTTACTTTTTTGGTTTTACCATCGGTAGTCACATAAATCCATTTCTTGTCTGTCGAAAGAAGTACTCCTCCGTCCTGAACATCGTTAAAGGAAGACACCTGCTCGAAAGAATCCGAGAAAATCTCCTTTCCGTCAGTCGCGGAGACGATTTTGATTTCATAAACAATGTTGGATTTTGGAACGCATTCTGTACTCCGATAATAACTTCTTGAAACAAAAAACAGTCGATCGTCTTTTATAAGAACATCATTCGCAACATAATACTGTTTCGGATACTTGTCACTGTTGTAATTAATGACTTCCCAGTCTTCGAGAGTTTCTTTTTTTACAACATCTGCCGAATTTTTTTTGTTATTAAGTTTTAAGATATAGAAATCGCTGCTTTCTATTTTGATTCTGCAGTTTCCGATATCTTCGCAATCTTTCTCTGATTTCACCGCCGGTGTTTTTGTGTAGAGATACTGGCCGTCTTTGCTGATTCCCATAAGTTCTCCGGGGATATTTATTCTTTTTCCGGCTTTTGGTTTTGCAGACTTGTCAACAGTAAAAGGAACGGCATAACAAAGATACTGATTTGCCTCTTCTTCCGTTGTATTCTTGATGCAGCCGCTTGTCCAGAAAGTGTCACCGCTGACGAAAATCCTGTTTTCTATAAAGAGTTTACGGTAGTTGAAATCGACTTTCGAAGCTGTGATTTTTTCAGCCGGTTCGTTCATATCAACGAAATGCAGTTCATGTTTTGTCTTACGGCGTTCCCGCTCTCCGTCGTAATACTTTTCCCATTTTGTACTCCTGAAAGCCATAATGTTCTTGTCGGAAACAGCTGCAGCCGCGTAATAACCGATACTTTCATAAATCTTTATAGTTTTCGTCTCTTCAAAAGAGTTGTTTTCACCGTTTTTAATAATTTTGACGTAAATCGGAAGATTAGAATAAAAATCGTCGCCGTAGCCGCAGAAAGTCTGGTTTTTGTTGTAAATATAGAAGTTTTTGCTGTTTTTAACCAGATTCGCAGATTCGCTGCAATCCCACTGCCTGCTCTGCCAGACAACGCTGTTTGTCCCGGTGTCGTAAATAAACAGTTTTCTTTCGTTTATTCCGCAAAGATGCCCTCCGCATTTTGTAATTTCAGGGATTCTGTCTGCGATTTTTTGTTCTGAAATGATTTTCGGTTTGTCCCTGTCGGTAATGTCGGCAGAAACGACCTTATAGTTGGATGCTGCGAAAACACGGTTTTTTACAGCTGTTCCGAATCTTGCAAAGTCGTCCATTGCAATAGCTCCGCGCATTTTCAGCCCTTTTTCGAGATCAAGATCGGCAAGATAAACCTTGCGAATGATCTCTTTAGGATATTTGTCAGAACCTGAACAGAGAACTAGCCCGATTTCGTCAAAGATCCTGCAATTTGATACAAACATATCTGTGTCGAATAAGGCACCGCTGATTTCTCTGGGATTTCCAGGATCTTCCAAATCGTAGAGCCCAAGCCTTTCCTGATAGTCTTTCTGTTCCTGCTCGATTGTGAGCATTTTCGTGCCTATGAACTTGAAATCCGATATACTGCCGAAAATTTCCTGCTCGGAAATCGGAGAAAGGTTATCCGGTGTGAGATCCACTGCCGCTAAAAAGTGGTGTCTCTGATCGCCGGAATAACCGGAATAAGAATATCTGGAACCATACATCGTATAACCGTTGAATGCGGCATTTCTGAAACCGTCAGTAGAGTCGAGTTTTATGATATTTGCAGGATCGCTGACATCGAAACTTTCAAGAGTTGTGTAATAAGGTTCGTTATTGCTTGAGGTTAGAAGATAGAAAAAATTGTCTGTTTCATACATCCCCTGAATGAATCTTTCGGGATAAATCGTCGATTTTTGGACAATTTTGCCGTCAGGATCACTTATATCGAATATTGAAAATCTGTTTTCACCTATGGGATCATCCCATTCGTCTGTTTTGGATTCGGCAACATATATGTGCTTGTCGGAAAAATAGACCAGATCAGCCGCCACTTCCGCTGAAATTTTGTCAGCCATTTTTATATTTTCCGGATCTTTTATGTTTATCGCAACGATAGTGCTCCGTTCGTTACGGTTTTCTCCCCAGGTTCCGTCACATTCCTTCCACGAATAAGCCTTGTCTGCGGCAACAACATAGATTATATCACCTATCTGTTTTGAATTTCTCGCATAGCCGTCAATTATAAATTCAGCTGCAATCGAAAGGTTTTTCGGATCTTTCGTGTCGATCGCAACGAGCTTTGAATATTCTCTGCCGTAATAGATGATTTTGCCGTCATCGGAATCTCCGTCTGTCCTGCTGACAAGGACATAAGCTCTCTCATCTTGAAGATAAATGTGGTGACCATACTGCCCCGCCAGATTTATGCTGTCCAAAACTTCAAGGTTTTCCGGATCGCTTATATCGACCGTGACGATTCCTTTGTACGGATGCAAAATCAAAAGCGTGTTTCCGTCAAGCTTGTAGACATCACCCTCAAAAATTTCGCGGGGAACATCAGGAATATCGTCTTTTAAAGCGAAATTGTCATAAACCTCCGTGTCATCTACGGGGCAATCTTCTTCAAAATAGTCCGAAGACGATACCGTAACAAACTTTTCCGTTCCGTCAGGCTCCGGCTCATCATCTGAAAGCTCATCTTTGTCAGAAACCTGATTTTCAGAATCATCGTCCGAAATTTCCTGTTTTCCTGAATTTCCTTTGCCGCTGCACGCAGTAAAAATGAAAAGAAAAATCACGAAAGCTGCGAAAAATTTGACGATTTTTTTCATGACGACCTCCGCTAAAAAGACATCAATTTTTAACAAAAAAAGCAAAAACGCAATAGTTTAGTTACATGTTGTGCCGATTTTTCTGATAATTTTTTTTAAAAAAAGTGAAAAAAATGATTTTTGCCAAGTGCGGAATCAAAATCGCGCCAAGTGAGGAATCAAAATCGCGCCAAACGAGGAATCAAAGTCGGAATCTGTCTTAATCAAAATCCAGAATCTGTCGTAATGAACTTGACAAATCTGTCTTAATGGATTATGTTTCTTCTGTTATTTCTGGAGGTTACTCGTGGCTGAAAAAAATTACAAAAAACGTATTGTGGATGCCATGGTCGAGGAGTATCTGGCGGCTGCCGGAGCAGTCTGTATTGAGGGATGCAAGTGGTGCGGAAAGACATGGACTTCCGAGCATCACAGCAAAAGCGCGGTATATATCGGAGATCCTGCCGGCAATTATTCCAACAGAACATTGGCTCAGATATCGCCGCTTTCCGTTTTAGAGGGCGAAACCCCGAGACTTATTGACGAATGGCAGGAAGTTCCTCCGCTTTGGGATGCCGTGCGGAATGTCGTGGACAAGCGTGCGCTAAAAGGGCAGTTTATTCTCACAGGTTCGGCGACACCGAACCGCGAAGGGAAAATGCACAGCGGCGCGGGAAGAATCGCAAAATTGAGGATGCGCCCGATGTCCCTCTTTGAATCGTGTGATTCTTCGGGAAAAATCTCATTGCAGGCTCTTTGCAAAGGCGAATTTGAAAATGAACTCACCGGCGAAGTCGATCTTTCCGAACTCATTTATCTTGTTGTCCGCGGCGGATGGCCGGGGAATATAGGATCTGCCGTTAACCACGCTTCAATACTTGCGGAATCGTATATTCAGGCGGTTCTTGATGAAGATATTGAAAGGGTTGAAACCGCAACCAGAGACCGTGCAAAAATGACAAAACTTCTCAGATCTCTCGCCAGAAATGAAAGTACTGCTGTTTCAAACAGAACTTTACAAAAGGATATTTCAGACAAAGACGGTTCTTCGCTTGAGTTGAACACGATCGCGTCATATCTCGAAGTTTTTGAAAAACTCTTTCTTTTTGACAATATTCCGCCGTTTTCTCCGAATATCCGCTCGTCAGTCAGAATAAAACAGCAGGAAAAGCGCCACCTTGCCGACCCATCGCTTGCATGCGCACTTCTTCGGGCAAATCCTAATATTTTGCTTAATGATTTAAATACGTTAGGCTTTTTGTTCGAGGCACTTTGCGAACGTGATTTAAGGATATATGCCGAATCTTTCGGAGGAAATCTATACCACTATCAGGATTATTCAGGTAAAGAAATCGATGCAGTCATAGAAATGTCCGACGGTTCATGGAGTGCTGTTGAAATCAAGCTGGGTGCTCACCAGATTGACGAGGCAGCTCACAATCTCCTTTCAATAAAAAAAGCGTTTCTTGCCGATGAAAAAAGTGTTCCGCCCTCATCACTCATCGTTGTCTGCGGAATGACAAATGCCGCATATCTTAGACCCGACGGGGTTTATGTCGTGCCGATTACAGCTTTGAAAAACTAAATTTTCAAAAAAGTGATTTTTTACGATTCGAGGTTTTTCGCCGCAAGGTAAGTGACAACGAATGTCGCGGCGCAGCTCAGCACGACCAGCGTGAAAAATCCGCCGTAGCCGCATATTTCCTGAAGATAACCGGATATTGCTCCGGGAAGGATCGCCGATAGTGCCATAAATCCCGTGCAGATGGCGTAGTGCGATGTTCTGAAGGACCCTGCGGCGAATTTCATCATGTATGCGATATATGCAGTAAAGCCGAAACCGTAACCGAACTGATCGATTGCGATGCAGGTTCCTATTGTCAGCAGCGATTCAGGTCTTGTGAAAGCCATATAAGGGTAGACGACACACGGAAGAGTCAGACTTAAAGCCATCAGCGGAAGCGATTTCCGCAAACCGTGTTTTGCAATGTAGAAGCCGCCTAGAATCCCGCCTGCAAGAAGCGCCGCGACTCCGGCTGAGCCGCAGATGACGCCGTATGCCTCCTTGTCAAGTCCTAGTCCTCCGGCTGTTGCATGGTCACTGAAAAACGGGTAAAGCATTTTCATGAGCAGAGCTTCGGGAAAACGGTAGAAAAGCATGAAAAGTATTGCGGTAATGCAGCCTTTTTTTGTGAAGAACGAAATAAAAGCTGCTGCAAAATTGCTTAATAGTTTAAGAGGTTTATCTGTTTTAATGTCAGGTTTTTCCTCAGCTTTCGGCAGAACCGATTTGTGGTAGAGTGTGAGCAGCGCAAGTATCACAGCGGTTAAAATGAGAGTGATCCGCCACGCGACGGTGCTGTTTCCGGCATATTTTTCAATCATTCCGGCAAAAACGATAATAACGCCCTGCCCGAAAATCATAGCGATGCGGTAAAACGTGTTCCTGATGCCGATAAAAGCTGCCTGACGTCTTTTGTCCAAAGCTATCATGTAGAATCCGTCAGCCGAAATATCGTGGGTGGCTGAGGCGAACGCTGCGAGAGCGAAAAGGGAAAGGGTTAGGCTAAGCGATTTTGAGAGTGTAAGTGCTATTAAAGTGACAGATAATGCGATCGTCAGCTGAGTTGCTACTGTCCACCAGCGCTTGCTTTTTAACGTATCGACAAGCGGACTCCACAAAGGTTTGAAAAGCCACGGGAGCGCGATAAAACTTGTCAGGGCTGCCAGTCTGCCGTTGCTTACACCGAGATCCTTCAGCATCACTAAAGAAACCGTGTTGACAATGAAATAGGGAAGTCCCTCGGCGAAGTATAATGTCGGGATCCAGAACCAGGGAGATCTGTTCAAGTGCTGCTCCGAAGAAACGGAAATTTTAGAAAACCACTCCGAGATAAACGTTCAGATAGTGGAAAAGCGATGTGTCGTGCTCGTCGGTGTCAAGACCTGAGAAGGGAACACCGATCTGGTATCTCGTGCCGAGGCGCATTCCGCTTTTGTTCGCGTAATCTATTCCGATAAAGGGTTCGATCGCGTTCGGAAGTCCTTTGCCGCCTAAAGAGTTGTTCTCTTTGAGTGCCATCGAGTAAGTCGTTCCGACATATCCTTTAAGGGTGTCAAGGAAGAAGTATGTCATGGTCAGACTTGCGTAGTAGCCGGCCGTGAATCTGCCGAGAAAATTGTTCCACAAAGCCGAATTGAAGTTGTAATCCTTGTTGAAGCGGAAGTTTTCGACTGTGCGGTCGCTTTTTGTCGAAGAGTTGTTGATCGAATTTCCGGGAGTGCTCCACGAATCGCCCTGAACGTAGTCCGCATCGTCCGGAGAAGCGATACCAGTGAGAAGACCGATGTGAAATTTTTTCGGAATTACGCGGAATCCCAAATCTGCCGCCCAGCCGACCATCTGAGTTTTTACCGATTTTTCTCTGCCGTCGTCAAGACGTACTTTTCCGATAGTTCCGGTAAGAAATGCGAGTTCGGTTTTTAAAGAGAAAATTTTGTAATGAAGGTTCAGCCACGCATCGAGTTTCCAGAGTTTCGCGCCCTGTCCGGTGTAGGCATATACTTTGTCCGGATCAACGAAGTGATCGCTTGTAGGTTCTACATCGCCGCCGTTTTCATCCGATTTCGCCCATTCGCCCGAAGAGGTGTTTTTCCACGAGAACATGACCATCGCGCCGACTTCAACGACCGTTTTTTCGTTGAGGATCTTGTTTTCAAGAACCGCAGGATCGTCTTCCTGCATGGTGAACATAAGGCTGACGTTGAAGCCGTCGTCTTTCTGCGAAGCATCAATGAAGTAGTCGTGATATTTGTCCAGAAGTCCCGTCGAAGCGAGGTCGAAAGCGGGGATTATCTTGAATCCCATTACCGGAATCGTAAGCTGGAGTCTGTCGAGGTAGTTGCCGCTCGAAAGAGTGTTGAACTGGTTGCCGTCGCTGTAAAGTATTCCGAGACCCCAGTGGAAAGGCATTCTTCCGACTTTGAGCTGACCGATCGGAGTGTCGAAAACGCCCCACAGACCTTCAAAAACTATGTTTGCCGAAGTTGAAAGCTGAGCGTCGCGCAGAAGCCCGTTCTCTTTTTTGTCGAATTCGTAGTTGTCGGCACCCATTGCAGTGTTGCCGAAAATCGAAAGTTTGGTGTGGATCTCCATTGTTTCGGCAATATTGATGACAGGTTCCAAATGCAGTTTGAGCCAAGCCCAGTTCAAAACATGTTCGTTGGTTTCACGAGTAACTCTTTCGCCTGTCGTCTCGTCCGTTACGACGTTGTTTATGGTGTTTCGTGACGCCATGTAGGGGTTGTTGCCGCTCAGTTTCATGTTGTAGGAAAAAGTGTTCGCAACGTTGAAATAACCGTAAAGCTCGAAATATTTCACAGGTTTACCCTGCTGGATTTTTACTAAAGGCGCATCTGTTGTCGGCTCTTCTTCGGCGATAAATTCCTGCCCGTCCTGAAGTTCTTCCTCTTTTTCGGGAGTTTCAGCGTTTTCGGCAGCGGTTTCTGTGTTTTCTGCCGTATTGTTTTCGGGTTCTTTTTCAGGTTCAGCCTCTTTTTCAGGCGCGGTTTCCTCTGCAGCAGGCTCTTCCGAAGGAGCAGCTTCAGCCGGTTTTTCCTCTCCGGCAGCCTGTTCCGGCGCGGTTTCTTCAGCCGCTTTATCCGGTTCAGCCTCTTCAGAGGGCGCTGCCTCCTGCGGCAAAAGGGCGAAACTGAAAATAAAAATAGTTAAAAAGACAATAATTTTAGGCATAAAACCCTCCTATTTGGCGAAATCTTCAAGGGTTACGATTTTTATTTTGTTGGCGAGAAGAATTTCTTCCGTCGCAGCCATATCCCATGTTTTTATTGCGATGAAGGCTGAATTTTTACCCGAAGCCAGAGTATAGATATAGTCGATATTTATATCGTTTTCACTCAAAAGACGAGCAATTTCAAGCAATTCGCCCGGTTTGTCCTTGAGGTCTACGACAATTATTTTTACGACGTTGTGTGAGAGATCCATTTTTTTCAGGATATCGCTGGTTTTCTTCGTGTCGCTTACAACAAGTCTGAGTTCGCCCAAAGACGCCGTTTCATTGATTGTTAAACCGAGAATATTGATATTGCCCTCGCTTATCGACTCAAGGATTTTTTTCAAAACGCCGGGTTCATTCCTTAAAAGTACCGAAATCTGCTCAACTCTCATTTTTGCCTCCAAATCTAAAAAACACGGGAAAACATATCATCTAAAAATAACCGATGTCAAAATATATTGTGATGTAAAGCCGATTTTTTTATGAACTTTTTACAAAAATCCGAAGTTTTTTTGCCGTATCGCCTTTTTTTTCTACAATAGCGCGTTTTTTGTTGCGGAGGAAAAAATGGAAGTGAATTTCAGTGACAGATGTTTTGTCTGCGGAAAAAACAATGCTGACGGGCTTCATCTCGACATACATCGCGATAACGAGAAACTCTGCGCCGAAGCGGAAATCGCCGTTCCGGACAAATTCTGCGGCTGGGAAGGGATAATCCACGGCGGAATAATCTCGACTCTGCTTGACGAGATCATGGCTTATGCCGCTTTCACCCACGACCAGAAAGGTGTCACAGGCGAAATCAGCGTCAGATTCAGAAAGCCGATGCCTTCGAATAAAAAAGTGAAAGTTGAAGGTTGCGTCGAATCACAGAAAGGCCGCGTTCTCTGCACGGCCGGAAAAATCACGCTCGACGGCGTTCTGATTGCGGAAGCCACGGCAAAAATGGTCAGACTGGACTGAGGAAAACATGATAAGAAAAACTGTTTTAGTCACGGGCGGAGCCGGTTTCGTAGGTTCCCACCTCTGCAAAGCCCTTCTGGAAAGAGGCGATCACGTTGTCTGCATCGACAATTTTATAAGCGGCCGCCTTTCGAACATCGAACCGCTCAAGAAAAATCCCGAATTCGACCTTCTGATCCACGATGTTACCGAGCCCTACAATTTTTATGTTGACGAGATTTTCAATCTGGCGTGTCCGGCAAGCCCGATTTTTTATCAGAAAGATCCGATAGCAACTTACAAAACGACGGTTTTAGGCGCGATAAACGCACTTGACCTCGCACTGAGATGGAATGCGAAAATTTTTCAGGCTTCCACCAGCGAAGTTTACGGTGACGCGCTTGTTCATCCGCAGCCTGAAAGTTACTGGGGAAACGTCAATCCGCACGGAGTCAGAAGCTGTTACGATGAAGGCAAAAGAGGGGCGGAATCGCTCTTTTTCGATTACCGCAGAAAGCACGGAATCAGGATTAAAGTTGCAAGAATATTCAATACTTATGGTCCTAATATGAATATTGACGACGGCAGGGTCGTAAGCAATTTCATAATTCAGGCTCTGCAGAACCGCGACATCACGGTTTACGGCGACGGAAAGCAGACGCGCAGTTTCTGCTATGTTGACGATCTTATCCGCGGAATGCTTGCTCTCATGGATTCCGACGATTCTGTCACAGGACCTGTAAACCTCGGAAATCCCGGCGAATTTACGATGTTAGAGCTTGCAGAAAAAGTTATTAAACAGACTGGCAGCAAGTCAAAACTTGCGTTCCTGCCGCTTCCGGGTGACGACCCGCGCGTACGCCGCCCCGACATAACTCTGGCTGGTGAACTTCTCGGCTGGAAGCCCGAAATACCGCTCGATGAAGGTTTGCGGTTAACTATCGAATATTTCAAAGGAATAATTTAATTAAATACAAATAAAAAAGGCCGGTTTTGACCGGCCCCGTTTTGCTGGCAAAAATGAACCCGAGTTACTTTTTGCTTTTTTTAGGAGATTCTTTTTTCTCTTTCGAGCAGACCTGACAGAATTTGTAACCGTTTTCCAAAGCTTCTTCTTCCGAATTGAAAACTTTGGTGCATCCTTTGCAGTTGTAGTAACGGCATGTTGACTTGTGGCACGTTTTTGTGTCGGGGTTGCAGTGGATTTCTGCCGCGAATACAACTGAAAATGAAAAAATCATTACAGCCAAGACGAAAAGTTTGGAAACAAGTTTTTTCATAGCAAACACTCCAATTAAAAAATTAACAAAAAAGCAGAAATTATCTAATAATAAATTTTGAATTTGTCAATAAAATTTTAACAAAAATTTGAGAAATTTATTTAAATATATGAAAATATTAAAAAATAAAAATCTCAAATACCAAGAAATATTCTTTTCAAAAGTGTCATGTAATTGAAAATTTGATTAGATCATGTCGATTTTCAGTCTTGGATTTCCCAATGACCGTTTTTGTCGGCACCGATACGCTTTATAAGATTTTTTTCTTTCAAAGCCGAAAAAAGCCGCTCTGCCTGCCGTTGGCTGATGTTCAGATGCTCAGCCGCCGTTTTTGCCGATATTTCAGGATTTTCTCTAATCAAATCAAGAATTTTGACTTCATTTACACCGACATTTGCACCGACATTTACACCGACATCCAATGCCGTTTTGTCGGCAAACCGGAGCCTCTTTATGGTGTTGGCAATCATCTTCAGCATAAATTCAACAAAAACTCCTGAATCGGCATCGTCTGTGCTTTGTTCGATCGCCTTGTAGTATCCGGCCTGATTTTCCCAGATCATGTTTTCGATAGGCAGGTGTGCGAAAACGGGATTCCATTCCGCGAGAAGTCTCGACTGCCAGAATCTTCCCATTCTGCCGTTGCCGTCTTCAAACGGATGGATGAACTCGAATTCGTAATGAAAAACACTGCTTTTTATAAGTATGTGGTCTTCTGCATTTTTCAGCCACTCGAAAAGATCAGATATAAGTCCTGAAACCATGTGTGCCGGCGGAGCGACATGCGAGATCCCGCTTCTGCCCATCACGCCGACTCCTCCGCGCCTGAAATTTCCGGGGTTGTCCACCAGTCCCAAAGCCATGATTCCGTGAGCTTTGAGCAGATCTTTGACGCTGAAAGGATCGAGATTCGGAAACTGTTCGTAGGCAAGGATCGCGTTTCTAACTTCCTGGATCTCCTTTATCGGCGCAACGACGTGTTTCCCTTCGATCAGAGCTGTGACCTGCTCTTCGGAAAGGGAGTTCCCTTCGATTGCAAGAGAGCCGCGGATTGTTTTCATGCGGTTCACTTTGCGCAGCTTGAGCCCGTCAGCCTGTTCGAGACGGATCGCAAAACGCTCAAGCAGAGCCGAGATTTCCGCCACTAAATTGACTGTTTCAGCCGTTATCGTGAATGGCGGAGTGTAGATCTTTTTCTTTTCTGCCATTTTATTTGTTGAATTCGTTGAGCTTGTCCTCGAGAAGTTTTTTGATCTCAGCCATTCTTTCAGGCGTTTCGGCTTCGACTCTCATGACGATGACGTTCTGCGTGTTGCTCGGACGCATTAAGCCCCAGCCGTCTTTGAAAGTGACTCTGACGCCGTCGATGTCGTTCACTTCGTAGCCGCCGTTTTTGAAGAAATTGACAACGTTTTCAACGATCTGGAACTTTTTCGTCTCGTCGACTTCGATCCTGAGTTCGGGTGTCGAGAAAGTTTCGGGGATTCCTTCAAGAAGTTTGTCGAAATCGGCACCGTGTTTTCCGATTATCTCAAGCATCCTGAATGCGGAATAGATCGCGCAGTCATATCCGAAGAAGCGCTGTTTGAAGAAAACATGTCCGCTCATTTCTCCGCCGAAAGCTGCTCCGATCTCTTTCATTTTTGCTTTTATGAGCGAGTGCCCGGCCTTCCACATTACCGGTTTGCCGCCGTGAGCTGCGATATCGTCGTAAAGAGTCTTGCTGCACTTTACATCTCCGACGATTGCCGCGCCGGGAACTTCTTCGAGAACGCTTCTTGCGAAAATATTGAGGATTTTGTCTCCCCAAATGATTTTTCCGTTTCTGTCAACGATACCGATCCTGTCTGCGTCGCCGTCAAAACCGATACCGAGATCTGCGCCGTTTTCCTTTACAGCCGCGATCATCTTCTGGATGTAAGCCTCTACTGTCGGATCGGGGTGATGGTTCGGGAATCTGCCGTCTGGTTCTTCAAAAATGCTGATGACGTTGAGCCCCATCTTGCGCATGATCGGAACTGCGACAAAGCCGCCAACACCGTTTCCCGCATCGACTACGAGTTTGATTTTTTCGGGATGATCGATGTGTATCGTCTTGAAAATGAACTTTTCAAAATCGGGAATGATGTTGTAGGTGCTGTTCGTCCCCTTCTTTTCAGGGTTGAGGAAGTCGTCAGCTTCCATGATATCCGCGATTTCCTGAATTCCGTCGCCGTAGACTGGAAGATCGATGAGGTTTACTTTGAAACCGTTGTATTCAGGCGGATTGTGGCTTCCCGTGATCATTACCGCGCCCTGAACGTCGATATTGAACATCGAGAAATAGCAGAGACCCGTCGGGATCATGCCGAGAAAGATCGTGTCGATACCACTGTCGTTGAAACCTTTTATCATAGCCTGAGCAAAAGAAGGCGAGCTCAGTCTCGCATCGTGACCGATCGAAACAGTTTTAAAAGTCGGGAGTTTTTTCTTGTAGAAACTTGCGCATCCGCGTGCCAGATTGTAGGCAAAATCATCAGTTAAATCGACATTTACATAGCCTCTGACATCATACTGTCTGAAAATTGTTCTGTTGATTTTCATCTTTTTCTCCACAAAAAGTCTTTAAAAAAACCGCAGTATTTTAGCAGAAATAATTTTTTTGTAAATTGATGCGACTGCTTCGACAAGCTCAGCAACCGCGAAATAGGTCCCTGAGCCCTGTCGAAGGGAACGGATTTATTTCGACAAGCTCAGCAACCGCGAAATTTTTCTTGATTTAACTTGCTCCGGCAGCATAATTAGGCGTTTTGTGGATATTTAAGGGTGCGATTTGGCTGAAAAATTCAAAAATATTCTCATTTTCGACGCTTCTTCTTCAAACATTTTTTTCGGCGGTGCCGATGGAAAAGGATCGGTTTTCAAGGCGGGGAACTTTGAAAAGTCGAAACTCAGCCGCTATCTGCCGGAAGAGTTCGGGAAAACTGTCGGGAACCTTGATCTGACGGAGCTTCCGCGGGTTGTTATCGGCAACGGGCCGGGCGCTTTCACCGGAATAAAGACGGGAACGGCGTTTTTTCTGGCGTATATCTATTCGCTCGGGGTTAAAACGGTCGAAACGGTGAGTTCGTTTTCGTTCATTTCGGCTCTTTGCGAGCCGTGCGCCGAAGATGTGAGGATCGTTCTCATTCCCTTCAACAAAGGTGAATATTTCGCTGCGGTCCTCGATAAAAACAACAAAATCCTGCGCGGCGACATCTTCATAAAGCCGCCTTACGAAAATATTTCTTCTTTTTTTGCGGGTTTTTCGGGAAAAAATGCCGAGATCGTCGCTCCGATAGAGTGCGGAAGCGAGATAATCCCTGAACTTGAGAAGATTTTTTCAGTCAAAAAAGTGCGTTTCGACGGTTTTTCCTTCGACAAGTCCAGATTCGATTCTCTTCCCGACACGAAAAAAGTCGATGTGACGGCGGAACCTTACATTGTTAACCATGTGATTTTACCGGCAAATCTTGATAGTAACGGCAATTTTTATGTTGAAGGCGAACTTCAGGAGGCAACAAAATGAGCCAGGATAATTTTTCGCGGGAAGAAATTCTTGCAAAGTTGGCGCAGCTTAAGGAAGAGCACGCGAAACTGAACGCACTTTCCGGCGAACTTTCGTCGAAAAAGGTCTTCACGCCTGCCGATGAAGCGGAACTTAATCTTGTCAGAAAGAAAAAACTTCGCGCGAAAGATATGATCGCCTACTTTGAAAATCTTCTGAAAACCAAGGAATAACCGCTATTTTCTTTCAAAAACGAACTCGTTGTCGCGGACGCAGCAGAGAAAATCACTCTGTTTGTCTGAATTTTTGTAGTATTCTTCGAGGAATGCCCCTTCGAAAAATTTTCCGACAATCCTTTTGACGGCTCTTGCTCCCATGAGTTTGTCGCGCGCCGTCATCTTTGAAATGATGAGTTCCTGAGCCGATTTCGGATCTTCAATTGACAGCGAGCAGTTTTCCATGCTGTTGACCTTTTTAAGAGTTTCGTTGAATGCGGCTCCCGCAAGTTTCACGAAATCTTCCTGCGAGAAAGGTTTGAAAAGGACGATATCGTCAACGCGGTTTACAAGTTCCGGCGAAAGGAAACCTTCGATTTTATTGACTATTTCGGCTGATTTAGCGCTGGTGTCAGCCTCGCCGAAACCGACTCTGCCGGCTGAAAAAAGTTCCGCTCCCAGATTGGTCGTCATGATGACTATCGATTCGCTCATGTCGGCGGTGAAACCGCGCGTATCGGTAATTCTTCCTTCTTCAAGAATCTGTAGCAGGACGGTGAGGACTTTCGGATCTGCCTTTTCTATTTCGTCAAGCAGGAGAAGCTGGTAAGGTTCGCGCCTGAAAGCCTCGGTCAGCTTGCCGCCTTCGTCGTAGCCGGAATATCCGGGAGGCGCGCCGATAAGTTTCGAGACGGAATGCGATTCCTGAAATTCGCTCATGTCGAAAACCACCATTCTGTCGGGGCTTCCGAAAAGGAACGAAGCCAGTTTTTTCGCAGTTTCAGTCTTTCCCGTGCCGGTAGGACCTGCGAAAATCATCGATGCAAGCGGCTTTCCGACCGGTTTATTGCTGAATTTCCTCGCAAAAATCCTCGAAATTCGCTCTTTCGCACTTTTCTGCCCTACTATCGAGCGGTCGAGAACTTCGGGCAGAGTGTTCACGATTTTCGCCGTGTCGATAAGAAGATTTTCCTGCGGGATTCCCGTCTGGTTCGAAACCAGAGATACAAGATCGTCTTTATTGGCTTCGGTTCTTCTTTCCCGTTTCAGAATGCTTCCCAGAGTGTCGAGCAGAGAGAGTACTTTGTCGGGCTGACTTTTGCCTGAAATATAGCGGTCGCTCAGAGTTATCGCCGCTTTTATGAAATTTTCGTCACCGAAAGTTACGCCGTGGTAATTTTCCAGAGTTTTCGCCGCGTTGGAAACGATGAGAAGAAGCTCTTCGCTTTTGGGTTCTTCGACCTTCACGATCGAAAAACGTCTCTCCATCGCGGGATCTTTTGCAATGAATTTGTTGAATTCTTCGGTCGTCGTCGCTCCGATGAGCGGGAAGTTTCCGCGTGACAGCGCCGGCTTGAGCATGTTTGCCAGCGTGTCATTGCCTGAAGAATAAAGCAGGTGGATCTCGTCAATGAAAACGATGATCCTGCCGCGGTTTTTATCAACAAAATCAAGCAGTTCTGAAATCCTTTTTTCCAGAGAGCCGCGGTATTCCGTTCCCCCGATGAGTGAAGAGAGCCTGAGTTCCCAGATTTCGATATCGGGAAGCAGACCTTCTTCTTTCTGCCTGAGCGCGACAGCCTCGACGATCGCAGTTTTTCCGCTTCCGGCAGGACCGATGATCATCGGATTGTTGCTGTTTTTCCTTCCCAGAATGTCGATTATCGTTTCGATTTCGCGGCTTCTTCCGAAGATCGGATCGATTTTTCCTTCAAACGCTTCCCGCGTGAGGTTCCTTCCGAAAAGGGAGATCGCGCTTTCGTCAACTGAAATGCTCGGGCTGCTTCTGGTTTCGGTTTTGAAAGAAGGATAGACTTTCGTCGATTCCTGCTGCATCTCGTTTGCGCGGTTCGTGGCTTTTTTTATCGGGGCGTCTATGTGCGCCAGTGCCGACGTGCGGATCTTTGATACAACTCCCATCGTGTCGAGTATTCTGTATGCGAGAGTTTCGCGTGTGCTCGTCAAAGCTGCGAGAAAATGGGTCGGATTTACCGGCTGACCGGGATTCGAACAGTATGAAGCGGCGCTTTTTTCCAGTAATTTTATCACACCTTTCTTTTCTTCCACGCTTACACCGGAAATTTTTGCGTCTTTCAGCATGGAATTGTAGGTCTTCGCTACAGCCTGATACGAGATCTGAAGACTCTCAAGTATTGCTGCCGCCTCGCTCGGAGCTGAAAAATAGGCGAGAAGAAAGTGCAGGGATGTTAGAGGCGTCTGCATTCGTTCTGCGAAATCAATAGCTTCGCCGTAAAGCGAAACAAGAGCTTCATCCTGAATTTCAGACAAAACTGCCTCCAAAAAATCAAAAGCGGCGCAGTTTAAAGCAAACGATGTTTTTTTTCAACAAATATCCGCATTAAATGAGCGGACTTGACGATTAAGCTATTTTAAATAAGATATATGCGTTTTTTGTTTAATAAGGAGGTAAATTATGAAAAAATCATTGATTACCATCGTTTCCATTATTTTTCTTATGGTTTTGGCAGCATGCGGCAGCACTGACAAAAAAACAAGCGATGCAGTTAAAAACGAATTCGACGGTGCTCCGAAATGGGTTCTCGGCAGCTCGAGTACAGCTCAGCAGATATGCGGCGTAGGAAGTGCTGCAGGTTCAAGAAACGTTTCGATGATGCGTACCACTGCAATGGGCAGAGGCAGAACCGAAATCGCAAGAATGCTTGAACTCAAAGTTCAGTCGATGCTTAAAGACTACCAGTCGACGACGACCGGTGGTGAGGAATTCGGAACGGCGGCAAATGACGAACAGCACATCGTTGACGTTGCAAAACAGATCACTGATCTCACTCTTTCGGGTACCGAACAGAAGGAAAGCTGGATCTCCGATTCCGGGACGCTCTACATGCTTATGTGTGCAGATCTCGAAAAATTCAAAAATACAGTCAACAGCATGAGCCAGCTCAGCGAAAGCGTCAGAAAGGCAGTCACTGAAAGAGCGGACAAGGCTTTCGACGAACTTTCAAAAGAGATCGAAGCTCAGAAAAAATAAGTTTTTCCATTTTTCAAAATTTTCATGAAACTTCTTTTTGTCTTCTTTTTGTTTCTATCGTTTCCGTTTTTTATTCCGGCATCCGATGATACCGAATCGGCTGAATCTCTGACGGAAGGTCGTGAAATCGCACCTCTGCCGCAGACCGACGAAAGGATCAACGGTTACCGCGAAGACTATAAAAAACCGAAGGAAAGTCTGATCGAACTTCCGAAAAAATACAGGAAAAAAGAGAAAGCCAAAAAGGAAAAGACAGTGCTTCGTGAGGAAAATCCGAAATTGCCGGAAACTGCGCCTAAACCATCCGAAGAAGCTGAAAAAACTGAAGAAAACAAAAATGTTTCACATGAAACACTGCTGCCGAAACCTGAACCTAAACCGGCGGAAAAACCAAAACCGAAGCCCGGATATTACGGCGAAACCTTTGACGGACTCCGCGACGGAAAAGGAAAACTGGTGCTCGAAAACGGAGACGTCTACGAAGGACACTGGAAGGAAGGGCAGAAGGACGGGCACGGGATCTACGTTTACGCAAACGGCATAAAGTACAACGGGACCTGGAAAAACGACAAAATGGACGGTTACGGCTCGCTGATTTTTCCCGACGGAAGCTCTTATTACGGCGAGTTCGAAGGCGGTTCGATATCTGGCACAGGCACTTTCAAATATGCCGACAAAGCCGAATACTCCGGCGAATGGAAAAACGGCAAATGGCACGGCCGCGGCCGCTTTAAACTTGCAAACGGCAGAGAAATCAATGCAATATTCTGCGATCAGCAGATAGTCGAATTCATCAAAACCGAAGAAGATTCGGAATAGAAATTAAAACTTTTTTGACTGGCGTGGATATTTGAATTCGATTCCTATTTTTTTCCCGAATCTTTTAAGTTTCTGTGTTGCGGCTGATTTGTCTGTATAGCCGTATTTTTCAGCAATTTCCTGCGCTTCAGGAAATCTATAGTTCTTTTGAGCAAAGTAATCATCTAAAATAGTGCGGTCTATAAAATCGTAATCAAAATAATCGTCTTTTTCCATCTCGCACATATCCAGCACGCAAACTGTAAGCAGCTCAGAAAGCATCTTGTCGGGTTTTCTAATCCATTCAGCGTCTATTTTACGAAGTTTTTTGATCGGTTCTTTACGTAAATCATATTCTTTTTCCGGCGATGCCGCTTTTTTCGTCTCTGCTACTTTTTCTTCATCAACTCTTTCACCACCAGTCATAATCTGCAGATAACGTATAACGGTATTTCTTTTTACACCCAGCATTTTGGCCGCTATTTCAACACACGATTCTCCGTCTAAATCAGGGCACGTTATTTCTAAATTATTAAGAATTTTCTTTAGCTTGCTGACCATTTTTTGAGTGTGATCGGAGATGGTGATCCCGCCGTTTTTCTCTTCTAAAGTCTGTTTTTTTAGAAGCGAACCGATCATATTGTTTATTCCGCTGCAAACATATTGGCTGAAAGGCACTTTGTCTTTATATGTCTGAGTTTTTTTGAGATAAGATTTCAGACAAACTTTAACCTTGTTGACAACCTCTTCAAAATATTCTCCATAACTGATTTCTCTGCGGTATTTTCGGTATTTTAATTTCAATACTTCTTCGTTGATTTTCCACGCCATTCCTTCTTTTGCTTTTTCAGAGATCTCTGAATTGACAGCTTCTGCGTATTCGGAATAACGCCTGTTTATGCTGTTGTATTGATCTTCATACCTCATACTTTAATCCTTAAACAATGCTTCGATTGCTTTTATTGCGCGTTCACTGCTGGAGGTTTCAATCAGATTGGTAAAACTGTTCATGAGATAGAGCGGAGTGATGTCGTAAATCATTTCCGAACCGGCGATGATTTTTTTGTTTTCATCGAATTCGACTTTTGCATAAACGATGTAACTTATGGAATTATCAAAAAATTTCTCAGCGAACTGGAAGATCGGGAAAAGCAGAAGCGGAAGAGTTCTCGGTCCGAAGGTTATATCCGCATAAATTTCAGCATTATGTTCAAGTTCGTTGAGCAGGTCTTTGAAAATGTGTTTAAAATTAGTTTGTGAAAGATCAAACGGGCCTGAAATGATTTTATAGCTGATATTGGCGCCGATCGCTTTGTTAAAATGATCAAGCTCTTCCCTAAAAAGTTTTGCATTTTCATCTCCGGCATTTTCTCCACCTTCGGTTTTAACAAGAACAACTTTAACTTCGTCATCTGTTTTCAGAGTACTGACAATGGCTGCTGTTGCTGCAAAGTATATCGGTTCATTGATTTCAAGCAAAGTGTTGCCGTTGACGGGATAAATACGTTTGTCATCATCGCTCATTTTTTTTAACTGGAGTGTTACGAATAGGATCTTTTTCATTTTGTTTACCTCAACTAGACAAATAAATCTGGTAAGTTTTATAAGTTTGCTAAATTTTCGCAAATAAAAGAACTGTTCACGCTATATATAAGCGGCGAAAAACAGATAAGTTGACAAAAATTTCTCTTTTTTTTTAATTTTTTTGGCTTTAAAGCGGTTGGTTCACGGAACAGGAGGATTAAATGACGGACTGGAAGAAAACAGGAAATGATAAAAAAGGCATGTCTACCGGTCAAAAGTGGGCGACAGGTTTAGGTATTGCCGGAGCAATCGGATTGGGAGCATATGCTGTTTCTAAATTATTTAAATCCGAAAACGAAGAAATTCCCGAAGAAGTTTCTGTTTCGAGAGTAAACCGCTTGAAAAATATCGGCAATATTATGAAAGGAAGAGCTTATATCCACAGAGACGAAATAGAGCAGAAATTATTGGAGCAAACGGTTGACAACTGCCGTTCCGTAAATTTGGTCGGAATGAGGAAAATCGGGAAATCCTCTCTTGTTCACAATGTTCTTGAGGCTAAAACTGACGAATATTACTCTAAAAATATTATTGTGGTCAAAATATCTGCCAGCGTGTTTGATTCTGCGGACGTTCTTTTCAAAAATATTGTGGAAGTAATCTGTAATATTATCGAAAGCCATGCAGGTTTTTGGAATGATTGCAGTGATGTTTTTCAGTTGAAGGAGCAGATCCGCATGGAAAATATTGAAAAAAACGGAGATGCTGCTTTCTGCAAATTCTTTGAGACGATAAAAAAATCGGGGAAAAGAGTGGTCTGCATTATAGATGAATTTTATAACTCATCGAAACTGTTGGAAAAATATTCCGGACTTTTCGCCGTTTTCAAAAAGTTGGCGACAGATGAAAAATACGGAATCACATTCGTTTTTGTCTCGGAAATTCCGATAAAAGAGTTGAATTTTATCGGAGGCAACATATTGTGTCTTCGCGGATTTTCCGACAGAGAGCTGCTTGATTATTACAGACATAACGAAATCCAATTGGGCTACGAAGAACGGGCTCTTCTTAAATGTATCGCCGGAGGTCATCCGTATTGGTTGGATATTATTCTGGCGGCATACAAAGCGGCAAAAGACCGCGGTAAAAACACGGATATGGAGACAATATTCAGGGAAAAAGCAAAAATTATATATCCGGAATTTGAAAAGACGCTTGATGCACTCGGAGAAGACCTGAAAAACAAGCTCTATCAGATAGTTTTCGGGCCGATGGATGAAAACTGCACGCAGGTTGATATTGACACGTTATATGATTACGGAATCATTGACGATAAAGAGAAGCCGCAAATTATATCCGGAAAACTGTATGAATACATGAAAATGAAAGAGCGGGATGTCAATTTCTTCCCGCTTTGGCACGATACCGAGACCGGAATGAGAAGGATTTTGAAATTCAGATTGAAAAGGGAATATACAGAGGAACATTGGGAAAATATGATTCTCCGTATGTATATTTTGAGAAATCCTGAAAATATTATGGCAATTTTGCAGGATTATTTCTTTCCGAACAATATTGCGAGAAAAAATGCAGAAAAGTACTGCTATCAAGATAAAACTTATACAAAAAAACAGTATCTGCTTTCCTATGACTTGAGAGAAGCGGAAAAACTGAAAGAGAATATGAGAAAATCTCAGGATATAAAGCACGGAGCCGAGATCTCTATTCTCGAATCAATATACACTAAAGGATTGTTTTCTCTTTATGAAGTTGAATATGACAAGCTCAAATTGTGCGAAATATTCGGTGATTACAAAGAATTCACTAAAAGGACAGATCATTTGAGAAAGGCAAGAAACACATATCAGCACAACAACGATATCCTTTTGACCGATGACTATAAGAAGAAAACCATCGACTGCTGTAAATATTTGAGTGAATGCATCAAAAAGACAAGGGGTTGGCAATAAGCAGAAAGAGTCAGTTGAATTTTTCAATCTGCTTTAAAATCTCATCTTTATTCATGTTGATCGTCGATGTTTCGCCGCGTGCATCAGGTTCGTTTCCGCCGCCGAAGCTAAACCAGTTGAAACTTCCCATTATCATGAACTCATCATCGCAGATCACGATCTTGGAGTGGTCATCAGTTTTTATCAGGCGGAAGTTGTCTTTGCCAAGAGAGTCAAAAAATTTCTGCGATTCTTTGTCAATGATTTTATCAAACCTGTTTCGAGGTTTCATGCCGTATTTTACGGTTACTTTTACTCCTTTTTTAACGGCATTCTGAATATATTCTTTGTAGAGTCGAAGAGTCTTCCAGTTTATCCACGGAGACTGGATATAGATGCTGTTTCTGGCATTTTCAAAAACATAGATGAAGTATTTTTTGTGTTCGTCAACCTCGATGGTTTTACCGTCAGAAATGGAGACTTCCTCTATCGGCTGGATTTTTTCTTTAATGATTTCAGGGGTCGTGTTATTAAATTTCTCAATGTTTTCTTCAAATATTTTCACGCTGTTCGGTGAAATATTTTCGTAGTCGAATTTCTGTTCGTTTAGAATACGGTCAAACAGTTGCGTGGCTCGGAAATCCTCTTCGTAATCTTTGTTGAGGACCAGAAACTTTTCATTTGTCTCTTCATCTTTATAGAACAAACAGATATGTCTGCGGAAGAACTTGCCGGGTGCAACTTCAAATATATCCGTTATGTCGTTACCATCCTGCAGATTTTCTATAATGACCTGCCTGAGGGTTTTATTGTCGGAGAAGTCGTCGTCCAGACATTCCGTTCTCGGTCGCGATTTCACATAGGGTTTGAATTCTATGGCACCCTCTCTTGACTTTTGATCCAACTTCTCAGTGTCCTCCAAAACAGTTCCGAATATTCCGTCAAAATAGAGCCAGGAAGAAGCGTTTTCCGTAACCAGCTCCGTTTCTTTTTCCAGGATCTCTTTTCCCTCTTTGGAAAGCTTCAGTTCTTCCTGTCTTATATCATTCTGCTTCAGATAACCCTTTGTCGTGATGTCTGCCAGAATAGTGTCCAAGATCTCTTCGTCCAGCTGAGAGATATTCTGCAGATATGAATAGGAATCCTCGTCTTTGAGCGTTTCAAGGAAATGTATGGTCTTCAACACGGATATGATCACCGGGTGGATCTTCCGTTCTTTTGTTACCGCATACATCACTTTTGTTCTGTATACAGGGTAGTCTATTTCACGGGCGTCATACATCGCAAACCCTTCGTAATGGTCGCTGTATCTGTGGGTAAGCAGCTCAAGATCCGGTTTAATGGCACTGTTTTGTTTTTCAGTCATGTTTTTCTCCCAACTTGATCACTTCATAAGACTCTTTGTTTTGGTTGATATATTCGATAATGTTTTCGAACGGATTATTTTTGTCGGAGACTTTGGCTTGATAAAGAAAGTCCATGTCACCCACGATGATCAAGAGCTTTTTTGCTCTCGACAGCGATACATTTAGACGTTTTTCATCTGCGATGAAGTCTATCTTCGCTTTGCCCTTCAACTTTCCGGATCTTACGCAGTCATAGATGATGATGTCCCTGTCGCTTCCCTGGAAGCTGTCGACCGTTCCGATCTCTATGCTGCACTCTGCGAAATTTTTCTTTACAGCGAGTTTTTTGCGCAATGCCGCCGCCTGAGCCTTATACGGCGTGATTATTCCGATGTCGTAGTTCATTCCGCAGTTTTTCATCTCCGTTTGGATCCGCCTCAATGTTTTCTCGATAACAGATGCGTTGCAGCGGTTTATTTTTCCGGTTCCTTCCTGTTCGTCTTCCTTATCGGGCAGCATTCCGGTGTCGTACCAGACGACGCTTGATCTGAAGCTGAGAGAATGTTTCTTTTGAGCGTTTACAGCATCGGTTGTCTTCAGTTCGCCGTTGTAGAAGGGTATGTTATACAGATCGCAGATTCTGCTTTCAGAGCGGTAGTTGTGGTTCAGCGTATGAAGCAGATTAGGTCTGTCTGCATTCTGAATACGCTCAAACACCCGCTGAAAGAACGAAGTTTTGGCTTCGTCCCTGTCTTTGATCTTTTCGAGCACATCATCGTCAATGACCGGTGCAAGCTGTTTGTGGTCGCCGACAAGTATCAGTTTTCTCGCTTTGATGCAGGGAACGAGCAGTTCGCTAAGAGTGGCTCTTCCGGCCTCGTCCACGATCACGGTGTCAAAAACGATCTCTCTGAAACTTTTCCATGATGAAATGCCGATCAAAGTGCCGAAAACGAGCCTGATATTCTGCGTGAAAAGCGCAGCTAATTCGGTTTCTTTGTTTGTTTCTCCATTTTTGCTGTTGTTTCCCATTTGGGAAGTTATGTGCTGCAACTGTTCCCTGAAGTCTTTTTGCAGTTCCGTCATCTTATTTTGTATTCCCTCGTTCGTGTGCGAGACGGAGTTTCCGTCTATACGCTTTATGTTGTCCTGAATTATTTTGTTCAGCACTTTGTGCGGCAGGTAATTTTGCGCTGTTTTGCTGATTTTCGTCTCATCGTTTCCGATGCGGAGGATCTTGTCTTCGATGCCGCAGATCTTTTCCAGAACATTGTCAACCGCCTGATTGCTCTGGGACGCTACAAGTATTTTCTCGTGGGGCCGCGTTTTTAAAAGCTGGGTAACTATCTCGGTTATAGTCACGGTCTTTCCTGTTCCGGGAGGACCCTGCAGTACCATCAGTTCGCATTTGTCATCCAGAGACAAGGCTTTCCGGACCGCAAGCTGCTGATTTTCGTCAAGGCTGGTGTTGTAGAACTTTTCTACATCGATCAGATCGTTTTTTATGAATTCCTGAGGCCGGTTTATCTTTCTAAGGAAGTTGTGAATGTATACGTTGCCGTTCTGCAGCTGATAAAGAGCACAGTCTTTCTTGGTCCAGACGGCTTCTTCCGCCTGATAATCATAGCTCAGAAAGTATTCCGCACCTTTTTCCAGATGAAATTCTTTTTTTTGATCATCGGCATATTTCGCGACTTCGTATTTTCCCACTTTTACAGTCACGGAAAAGCCCGATTCAGATCTCTCCACGACACCTTTGAGGACTTCATCTGACTTCAGATTCTCCTGCAGGAGAACGTCCTGTTTCTGTTTGAAATCTTTTTCGGAAGGAATGTTTTCTCTAGTATTTTCCGTCGTATAGTTTTCGGATTTGTTCTCGTCTTTGTCTATAATATATTCCAACGTCAAAGTGTCATCACCGCGGTTCAATTCCTTCAGGATCACTTTTCTGGTGTTCTTTTTTTCATCTATAGTCCTTTTTTCCGCTTTCAGCAGTTCCTCTTCAGTTGCAATGCTTTTTGAGTCAGTTTCATAACGCTCGTTTTCGCGTTTTTTCTGCTCGTAGCGCTCTTTTAATTTCTCGATCACGCTTCCTGCATCATCGCAGCTCCAGTCATGTTCGTTCGGGCCGAGTATTTTGAACATGTCGTCTGTCGGAAGCCCGTATTTTTGCAGGAGTTCTGTTTTGGAAGGACTTTCGAGAATACCAAAGCAGAAAAAATAATGACTGTTTTCTTTTGCGGAACAGCAGAATGTCAGATCTCCGATAGCGATCTTTATTTCATCGCGGTCGCTTTTGTCTTTTCCGAACTCCAAATAGGCGCGGTAATCTTCGATTCTTTCCCTAATGTCCTCTTTTTCGACATACTGTTCACAATCGTGGTTTTCTCTCCATTTTTCAAGCACGCGACCGCCTATTTGAATGCCGAAAGTCTTGTTGGGCATGATCTCTCTCAGCAAATCGTTGAGTTTTCTGCGGACATCAAGCAGTTTTATGCGCTCTTCCGGATCAGCGTTCAGCATCGCTTTTATGATGATTAGCAGTTCAGCATTCGTTTTATCAAGCTGCTCTTCATGTTCAGCAATGCACCTGTATATTTCTTCCAGAGAATCGAAATCTTTGTAAGTCTCCGAGAATTTAAAGGAATCGAAGTGCGACTCAAGCAAAAGGTCGAGCATGCAAAGCCCTAGCGAGTATATATCACTTTCTTTGCGGCATTCGTTTAAGGCTCTCTGTTCCGGAGCATAGAAGCGCTTGTCCGGCGAACCGTTCATCATCGCATAGATGTAGCATCTGCCGAAATCGAGCAGATAGGCATGATCTTCTCTGTCGATCAATATGTTCTTAGGATTGATATTACCGTGGTAAAAACCTTTCTGGTGAATATACTCTACAGCATCGACGATCTGCTGGTAGCATTTTATGAGCGAAACATAGTTCGAACCGAACCATTCAGGTTTCAATTCGGAATATCCTTCGTCGAAATTCTTGTCGACAAAATAGAAGTTTCTGTCATCTTCTTCGATCTTAAGGTTGCTGATGTTCTGGTGTGAAACTAGGTTGATGTTTTTTGCGATATTGGAGTATTTACCGCTTGCCGAGGTCTTAGGCACGATCTCTATGCGGTAATCACAATCGTTGTATCGCGCGATTTTAAGAGTTCCTGATTCTTCACTGATTATCTCGTATTTTCCTAGGATTTTAGTCATTTTAAAACCTCCATTTTACAGTTGACCATCAACTCACACCACTTATAAGCGGTAAAAAATCCCTGAGTTGACAAAAATTCTGTGCAAAAAGCATAAAGATGTTAAATTATTGGTTATTCCTTACACATACGACTTTGAGTTTATAGTCGAGAATATACGGAAAATCTGCCGAATGTGCTCCTCCGCGATCGTATGCGTCAATAAGTATTGTCATATGACCGACTCTTGCATTCAAGAAGTCAACGCCCCATGCTTCTTTAGTGTTTTCCGGGTCGAGAGTTGACGACCAGAAAGCATCGTTTGATTTGATTCTGCTGAATTTGGGATCGTTTATTTCTTCCAAGAGTTGTTTCTTTGTTTCTTCTCCGAGCTCATAGTATTCCGTTTTTGCCGGCAGCGTGTTGATTCTGCCGCACCCGTTGCAATCCTTGCTCCAGCATTTTTCATTAAGGCACTGTCTGTTTTCGCTGATCCTGCATTTGCCTCCCGCTTTGGTTTTGTCGCAGTTTTGAATGAGCGTGCGCAATTCGTCTATGTTTGGCAGGTGCCAGTCGGAATGGTTGTTTTCCGCAAGGTCGGCGCAGTAATTTTTTGCTTCTTCCCATGTCATCGGATCGGCTGCCTCGGCAGACCACTTCAAAGATTTGGAATTTGGCAATGATTTCACAGGTTTATTTTTGGTTTTGACCTTGTTGTCGTCCTCTTTTCTGTCGCGCACGCAGGTTACGTTTGTATCGTGGTTTATCACCGGCACATAGAGGGCGAGATCCAGCACGGGGCTGTATATCCAGCCGAACCGGTCTGGCCTTGCATGAGAGCCGTCCCAGATACTGTTTGCCGTGAGAGCGCGTACCCCGTGACTGCTTCTTGCAGCAAGGAAAAAACTTTCGTCTGCATCTTTTTCCGGCTTTTTATATCTGCCGTGCAGCGATTTTAATTCTTCTATTGTCGGCTGGCGCCAGTCGCTGAAACCTCCTTCTCTTAAAGATTCGCAGTATGAATAGGCATCATGCACCCCGAAAGTGTCGTCCATGCAGTCACGGTACAGGTATCCGCAGGGAATTTTCCGTTCTTCCTCTTCTTCACAAACCCAGCTTTCATCGCAAATTTCTTTTGCGGCGGTGTACATAATGTGCCGCTCTGAAAGTAGGGAAGCCGAGTAGTTTTTCTTCTCTGACATCGTGCTTTCAGACCACTGCAGTTTGTCGGGAACAACTGCTTTTTTGATTTCTATTATTTTTTCTCCGGCAAAATCTTTCGGGGAAGATTCCCTGACGCACGCAACATGGCAGAGATCCCGCTTACACGGGCGGCACGGATGCCAGTCAGGATCGGCAAGACAGCTTTTTCTTCCGCTAATCATCCCGTAACCGTTAAACCAGTCTCGGTCATTTTCCTTTTCGTTAAAAGACCAGAAACAGCCCTCGTAAAGAAAAAATCCGTTGACATCACTCTTTAATGTGTCTGATTCTTTTTCTGTGTAGAATATGCTGCTTCCTTCCTTGAAACCGGAACACTCCTTCATGATTGATTTCAATTCCCCGGTTGTCGGCGCTCTCCAGTCGGAAAAACCGTCTTCGCGCAGCTCTTCGCAGTATTCTGCGATGGTGTCGTAATACATCGGTCCGGGAGAGGGCTGCGACCACATAAGATTTGGAGCGACATCGGTTTTTACAGTGGACTGCTTCTCACGGCGTATGGCAGGATCGGGATCATTTTCAGTGTCTTGAAGCAGAATTATGCCTTCGTTTTTTGCTTTCTGAACTTCTTCTTTTGAAGAACAGCCGGACATCAAGCAGAGTGTAATCATGCAAAGGTGTAAGATCATTGAGATATTTTTCATCGTTTCCCTCCGTTATGTGGTTGTTTTAGGCAACGCAAAGAAGACGGTATTCTTCGTGCCATGTTCTGTCGTCTTCAAAAGCGATAATGTTTCTGAGTTTTCGTCTGAATTCGCGCTGAGGTTTGTCACTTTTGTAGAAGGAATAGTGCGTAAGGTGGTAGCAGCCGCATTTTGAGCAGTAATATTTCCTTTTCGGGATCTCGTTCGCGTGTCCGCATTTTTTTGCTCCGTTGAGAGCGTTTCCCGCTTCTCTTTCAGTGTAGCAGATCTTTCCCGTGCTTTTGCATCTCAAATCTCTTCCGAAATCGTCTTTCATCTTTTCCCTCCATTTGTCTTGTCAATCAAACGCCTACACGACATGTAAGGGGTGGAAAATGAGAGAGTTGACAAAAAATTATCATTTTCTTTTTTTCGATTGGTAGATTTCGATTAATTTCTGGATTCCTGTTTCCAAGTCCGTAAAAGAGATACCTTTTAAAAAATCTCTACATTTTTTTGAGTCTCCTATGAATTTTTGGACATCATAACTGCGTGGAGCATTCCGTTTTACCGAAAAATTCAATCCGTTGCTACGCAAAATATCAATTATATCGGTAATATTGCGGCCTATTCCTGGAAGGATATGCATCGTTTTCTGCATAATTTCGTTTTTTTCAAGTGCCGACATGCATTGGATAATTGCAAAAACTGTGTCATCTATATGAGTGAAATCTATTATTTGTTCGCCGCCTTCCAGAACCAGCTCGCCGCCTTCAAGGGCAGTTGCTGTAAATTTTGGAATCACACGTTCCGGAATATCATATTCATTGCCGTAAACATTCGAAAAACGGAGGATAACGTGCTTTTTTACATTTCCCCGAACGATCCGTTCTCCTTCAAGTTTATAGAATCCGTAAATGTTTAACGGAAGGAGTTCCGCATCCTCTGAAACAGGAAATTTTTCCTGTTCACCGTAAACTTCGCGGCTGCTTCCGAAAATCATCCATGAATCGGGATTCTCACTTACGGCTTCGGCAATATATTTTGTTCCCTTGTAGTTCGTGTCAATGCATTTCTTTTTGTCTTCTTCCGCTACCGCAACACGGCTTACGGCTGCAAGATGCACGATCCCGTCAAAGTGGTTTTTGCGGATATATGATTTGATTTTATCTTCATCCCTGATGTCGATATTCTCAAAATGAACGGATCTCAGTTTTTCGGCATTTTCAGGGAACTTTTTTATATCGATTCCGTAAAGTTCCGCACCGCAGTCTTGTTCGATTAAAGTCTCCAAAAGTGTGCGTCCGATGAAGCCTAGTGCGCCTGTTACCAGAATTTTTTTGTTTTTTAAAGACATAAGATCACCTCACCTTTTTCGTTGATTATTTTTTTTGACCAGTCGAAATTCGTTACCAGGGCGAATCCGTTGTAGAACGGTTCAATGTTCAGATATCTCTCGGCATAAAGAGGTTCGCCTCTGACATCCGAATGAAACCAGCCATTTTCGTCACGGGCTGGAGCGATATTTTTGTGGAAAACTCCCAGATCCAGAAAGCCTTTTGAGTTCAGAAAAGTGCCGTCTGCCTTTATATGCCGCCAAAAACCGTCGGAACATTTTACGCAGGCAATTCCGTCGCGGAAATCACCGGCATAAAGATAGTTTTCCTTGTAAAGCCGCTTCCCGTCCGTATCAATGTGAAAATAGTTGACGTTTTTGTCACGGACAGTGCAGATGTTTTCCTGAAAATTTCCACACCATGCATATCGTTCGGAATATGCCGATTTTCCGTCCGTTCCGATGTGAAAACAACCCTCTTTTGATGTTACTGCAGCACGATTGCAGTAGAAACCGAAAGTCCGCTCGTAACGTTCCGGATATATTTCATTTCCGTTGACATCAATATGATACCAGCCGCTTTCATCCTCAACAGGTGCGAGTCCCGGTTCGTGGAATTTGAGAAGCGACTTGAACTGTTTGAAAAGGGGCTCCCCGTTAAAATAAAACCGTTTTTCAGTTTGATCATCTTTTATTTCACGCCAGTTCATCTTAAAACCTCCAATTTTCCGTTAATCACTATTCCATCAAGTTTCATTTTTTTCGCTGACTGTAAAGCCTGCTGCGCAGTATGGACTATCGGTTCGCCCTGTGCATTGAAAGATGTGTTGATAAGCGCATTGACTCCGTATTTTTCATGCAGAAAAGAAAGAAGGCGGAACATAAACGGATTTTCTGATTTGTCCGCAACAGTCTGTATCCTCGCAGTGTTGTTCGCATGAACCACTCCGGCCATTTTTTCACGGTATCCGTTTTTGACAGTGAAGTCCTGAAGCATAAAACGGGCGAGAAATGACACTTTCTGTTCGACAACGGTTTTTGCATTCTCAAGCAGCATAATCGGTGCAACCGGACGATACCATTCGCGTTTTTTTACTTCCATACTAATTTTCTGAGCCAGTTCTCTGCTGTCGGCAAGAGCGACAAGGCTTCTGTTCCCGAGAGCGCGGGGACCGGTTTCCGCTGTTCCGTTGCAGATCCCTGCAATTTTGTGCTGCATAAGAAGTTCTGCTGTTGCCTTTATTTCAGAATCCGAAACTTCATATTCTGTTTCTGAAAGTCCTGCATTGCAGAGATATGGATTGTGAAATTGAATTTTGTTTCCTTTCTGTATTTCCATAAATGCGGCAGCACCCATGCTTAGGCCGCTGTCATTGCAGCAGGGAGCGATAAACACATCCTTGAAGAGACCGCTTTCGACGATTTTCGTGTTCGTAACGATGTTTAGTGCGCAACCGCCGCCGTAATAGAGGTAATCGGCATGAAATTTTTCCTGAAGAGAAGTGAGTTTTTCAAGCACTGCATTTTCAAAAATATGCTGTAAGGTTGCCGCACAATCCTGCAAGAAAGCGTTGTGAGTATCAAAGCCGGAACAGACATCACCGAAGCGCTTCCTGATTGAATCAAGGATTCCGCTTCCGCTGAAATTATTGTAGCGGTTGAAAAAGTCGTTTTCACGGAGCCAGATTTCAATTTCAGGATCATACTTTCCCCAACTTGCAAACCCCATGAGTTTCCCGGGAACGGAGCAATGCTCGGCCTGTTCTGCGCCAAGCATAAGAAAGGAAAGTTTGTTGTCGTTGAAAAATTTTGAGGCAAAACCTAAATCCGACCAATTGTTTTCAACAAGCGTCAATTTAGCGTTTTGATACAAAAATGCTGAATAATTTCCAAGGCTTGAAGCCCCGTCAAAAGAAACGAGAAGACTGTTTTCCCTAAACTCTCCGTAAAAAGGAACAGCGGAAAAAATATGTGCGATTTCGTGCGGGCAGCAGAAAGCCGGCAACTCTTTTCCACCGAAACCGCCGGCATCGTTCAGGTAAGCGCGCGCCGGAATCAGTTCGGGTGAAAGCGTTTCCCGGAAATCAGACTCGAAATGCCATCTTCCGCCAGAGGAAATGAAAGCGTTTCCGGTAAAATCATTGACGCACACGAAGTCAAAATCTTCGGGGAGATCAATAATTCGATTCTCCGCCAGTTCTTCAATGAAGAGATCCAAACGGTTGTCATACTTCCGCCGCGTGTAGCGTTCCAGCTGCAGGTACTGAATAATTTTCCCGTCCTGCATGAGACAGAGATTGTGATCGTGAACGAAAGCCGGATATTTTGTGTTGTTGCGGTCTTTTATTCCGTAAAGTGCAAGAGTAGGTTTCACTTTTTCGTTCCCTCTGAAAAATTTAATATTATACCATCCAGAAAATCGACCCAATTGTCGGGAGAATATTCTCTTATGTTGTTTGCGAATGCGAAATGAGCAATCAACGAGTCATGTGTTATAAACAAGGTCAGACCATTTTCCTGAGTTTCTTTATACAGCCAGTTGACCGCGTCGGTTCTAAGAGAATTTGCGTCGGCAACACCTTCGATATTCTCGTTGTGTAAGAATCGTTCGAAAACTCCGAAACATCCGTAATCCAAAAAAGCTTTTCCGGCTGTATGTCCGTTAGAAATATGAAATCCGGGATTCCCAAGCTGGTTCGAAAGAATTATCTTAACATCCTGTCTCAAACCTTTTTTTATCATCTCTGCAGTTTGCACACAACGTTTGACGGGACTGGTAAAAATTTTGTTAATTCGATAAGCAGCAAGCTGTTTCCCAAGTTCCGTTGAATCATGTTTCCCTTTTTCTGTCAGGAGAATTTCGTTTCCGAAAGTTCCTTCCGGTATGTTTTCACGTTCACCATGCCGAATTAAAACGGCAATTTTTTCACGGCCAGGATTTTTGATTTTCCGGACTTCGCTTAAAAAGTTATTCATCGCACCTCTTTGTTTTTTATAGTTTTTTTCCAAAGATCGATTGTTTCAGCAGGAATGCCGCAGGACAACAAAAATTTTTCAGCTCCTCCGCATTCATCAATCGCATCAATAAATGCTCTTATGTATTCGATCTTACTGTCCATTTCACTTTCAAGATAATCAGTTTCTACAGTATTTTTCGATTCTCCGGCAAGGAGTTCTATCAGTGCACAGACACAACCTGTACGATCTTTCCCTGCAAAACAGTGGATCATCATTACATCTTTTTCAGGATTTATTTGAGTAAAAAGGTTGTTAAAGAAATCCTTGTTTCCGACAGCAAACCAGCGATATTCTTTTTCCATGTCAAGCCGCAAGTTGTCTGCAAAATTTATTAACGGGCGTTTTGTATCGATTGCAAGATTAAGATATCTGATGCCGTGAGTTTCTAATATTTCTTTGTCATAAGAGTTTCCTTCTAATTCTTTGTCTTCACGCAGATCTACTATCAAATTGATTTTGTATTGTTTGATCACAGATTCAAAAACCGATTTATCATGCTGATATCTGGTAAAACTTGAGGAACGGAAAACCAATCCGCTTTTGCAATGTTTGCAAAAAAGAGAAATGTCTCTGAAATTCCAAATATAATCACGGCTATACACCGATTCAAGGAACTCTTTAATGTTGTCAGTTTCTGCTTTTGAATGAATATTGCAGTTTTGTATCGCTTCATAGAAAAAATCAAGGAGCAATCTTTTTTTCTTATTGGCTTCCTGAAGATCCAATGAGCCGGCAAGGGATATAAATTCCTCTTTTTTTTCATTGCTCATGCCGTTTGAAAAGTTCTTAGGCAGGTAATAATGTTCCATACTTCCGCGAGCAATATAAGAAAGTTGTACGGCTATCTGAAAGGCGATATTGTAGTCAAAATAAAACTTATAACTGTCACTTCTTTTGTGCTTGGAGGAGGCATTTTCAAATTCATAGAGAAATCTGTCGGCAAGTTCTCTGACAATTCTCTCTTTTTCATAAGGAGCCTTCTCTTTTTTTTGCAAAAGGATTGCATTTAAATGAGATAAAAGTTTTTCTTTCGTACTTCCGTCTTTTGAAAATAAAACATTTTCCAGCCGGTTTTCTATTTCCGAACCGAGAAAATGTCTGTCAAGCCCGTCAATTGTTGAAAAAATTAGCAGTTCCATCTTTGGACAATCCGAAAAATAAACAGCAATTTTCCCGCGCATTGCTACCGGAAGAATTTTTTTTATGCCACCAACGAACTCTTTTAACAATGATATGAATTTGTCTACATCAAAAAGTTCTTTGTCAATCCAAAGCGAGATGTCTATATCGGATTTCGCAGTGAGAGTTCCTCTTGCGCATGAGCCTATGAGCAGAGCCACATTAAGGCCGGTTGACTTGGGGAATACATTTTCTTTCATTGATTGTATGATTTCAAACTGTTTCATTCTCTAATCTCCTTAATTTTCATAATAAATTTTTATCAGATTTTGATATGTCATATTTTGCAGTGGCAATACAAGCTTGAGGATTTTCATCTTTTCCTCCTCATATTGCATTTTTTGCAGTTTTCACTCTCTCCCCAGTTCGCAATAAAGTCGCGGTATTTCCTGCCGTTCCACATTTCAAGCGGGGAAAGTTCCGCGACATTGCCGAAATCTCCGAACTCTCTGCGCACTTCATCGGGACAGCAGCAAATCTGGTAAGAGCCGTCGTATTCTATCCAGAGTTCTTTTCCGAGAAACTGACATATTGTGTCGCTTGAATCAAGGGCCGGTTCGTTCAAATCGACTGGAGTGAAGTTTTCAAGTCTTATTCTGCCGTCGGCAATTTTATGACATTCTTCGCAGACAGCATTCCAAAGCGGAGCGTTTTCCTTGGTTCTGAGCATTTCGCTTTCTAAAGAATCAGCCGTTTTCCACAAATGATGCCCTTTGATCCTGTCGACACCGTGTTCGATTCCCCAGAGAATGATGTTCTTCAGTTCGTAAAGGTTGGACTTCATGAAGGTGCACTGAAGCGTGACTGTGCTGTTCTTGCCGAGTTCTTTGCGAAGATCAAGATAACGTTTGATGTTCCGCAGCTGCTTTCCGGTGTCGATTCCGCACATGATACTTTCGTTTATTTCAGGATTTATCCCGTTGATGCTGAATTTCACATCGGAAATCACCTCCAAAAGTTTCGGAGCCCAGAAATCCACGCCTTTTTGCGGGAATGTTCCGTTTGTAGTGAGGTTCATTTTTATGTTGTTCCTGCGGCACAGCTCTATCAGATCTTCGAAGTTCGAATACAAAAGCGGCTCGCCCATTGTTGATGGGATAATTTCCTTGAGTCCGTGCGGAGCAAGAAGATTCACGGTCTTTTCGATAACGGCGAAATCCATCTCCGGACGACTGGATTTTTTCAGCCTGATGCGGTTGTCGGCAGAAAAGGTGTCACACATTTTGCAGTGAAGGTTGCATTTGTCGGGATTCGTGATGAAAGTCACTCTCCACGGTGCCGGGCGGTGGGGGTAAGTAACTTTTTTCTTTGACAGTTCCGAGTATTTCTGAATGCAGAAAGCGGCATCATCTTTCATGGAACGGACTTTTTCTATCGGAGTTTTCAACTTAAGCAGCTTCTGCGGATCATCAACAATATCCTGCATTTTGGAGCGCAGATCATCCGTATCTCCGAGTTTGAACGTAAAGCCGTCGATTCCGTCGTGGACAAGTTCCGCCATTCCGCCTTTGTCACTCACCAGAACAGGAATTTCGGCTGCCTGGGCTTCCTGAATTACAAGCGGAGCGTTTTCGAGCCAGATCGACGGGCAGACAAGAACATCAAAAGAATCAAGGACTTCCTGTAATTTGTCGTTGTGATAGGCTCCCTTGAATTCGATGTTTTCACAGGAATATTTTTTGACCAAATTTTCACCGTATTCACTCTCTGTATCGCCCCAGATCACAAGTCCGGTATTACCCTGTACTTTGCTGAAAGCTTCGCACAGAAGATGGACTCCTTTCGTGTGGATTATGCGCCCCATGAAACCAAAAGTGATCTTTTCGTGCAGTAATTTTGGATGTTTTTGAATATTGGAAGTGTTGAACCCGTATTTTGAATAAAAGATTTTTTCCGGTTCGACACCCATATCAATACAGAATTTTTCCAAAGTATGCGAAGGAGCGAAAAACACGTCTATGCAGTCAAGAACATTGCGTATATGCTCGTCGCGCTCTTTTATAAGTTCTGTGCTGAAATCGGGTTTTTTGTAGTGAAAAGCGGCGCATTCAGTGCATTGGCTGATATTCGGCAGAGGGCAGATCTGCCAGTCTTTCGGATTTATCAGCTGACCGCGGTGACAGAACATCCAGAAATCATGAATCGTGAACAGAACCGGAAGTCCGAATTCCATTTTTGCAATAATCGGGATCTGTGTTGAAAGATGCGACAAGTGGCCGACATGGACAACATCAGGTTGAATAAGTTTTACATAATCGCGGAATGCGTCATCAACAACAGGATTCAAATATTTGTCATAAAATGTCGCGTTATCCGGCTCATAATTGTTGATATAGCGGATATTTACTCTATCTTTAGTTGTGTCAGTAACTTGATAAAGCGGTTCTGTTGTCTCTTCTATGCGGTGAAACACGAAAACATCGTTGGTTTTCGCAAGTTCTCTTGCAAGATTGTAGGTGTAGACCTCGGAACCTGCCATATAAAAGGGCGGATAGCCGTGAATTACTATAAGTATGCGCATTCTTCCTCCTTTAAAAAAGTCTCATAATTTTTGTAACGATATTCAAGCCTTCGCGCTTGTCGCTTCCTGTGCTGCTGATTGGAACCGAATGTTTGCCTGAAGCCCCGACAATAAGCAGGACAACATGATTCTGTTTGCGACCGATTTCGATCCCAAGCGTAAGCAAAGATGACTCAATCTGAGGAGTCATTTTTCTGTAACCGATAAAAATTCGTTTTAATGAGTCTCGTAAATCTTTTTTTGACATAAATTCCCTCCCTTGAGTTTTTTTTAATTACTAGATTGATTACTGACTTGATTGCCAGCCCGATTACTAGCCTTACAAAGAAGGAAATCTAACTTATGAAAATTTCGTTCTCTGTTTTCTTTGGCTCTTCCCTCATTATGTTAAATGAGATCTTCATTCGAAAATGAAAACTCGAATGAAAATTCGCCTACCAACCAGGAAACAAAGAATACTAAAAAAACACCAGTTGGGCTCACATTTCTGTGAGTCAGCGAAGAAATGGCATAAGCCTAAAGCCAAAAAAGGTGTAAATCTGTTCAAAGTAGTAATGATCATAAAAACGAGAATAGGGTAAGAAAAAAAAATCAAGTGTCAAGATCTTTTGGAGACCGGTTGAAAATATTCCGCTTTTCACATATCAAAGAACCTCTCGCCCTATCTATAAGCGTCGAAAAAAAGTGAAGTTGACAAATAAGAGAGATTTTTTGAGAAAAAATTTAGCTGATGAAGGAAAAGATCAATATATTAAGTGGTTTGCTTTGAGCTTAGTACAACTTTTTCTTGTGTTCCAATTCGAGTTTTTTATCGTCGATGGAAGCCTTGAGGATTTCGTAGTATTTCTGGCGTGTAAATATGTTTGCTTTGTATTGTGCGTGCTGTTTGCCGTCCAGTTTGCTCTCAACTGCATGCCGTTTCAGAATCTCTTCGACAAAACGGTTCGGGATCGCGTAGTCGATAAGCAGACAGTCGATGAGATCGACTTTGCTTCTGCCGTTCAGGAAAGCGCAGGTTTTGAGAACATGGACGATTCTTTTCCAGCGGGAGTCACTTACATAGAACTCGAAGCACTTTCTTCTGATTTCTGAAATGACACTTTTGGCTTCTTCGCTCAGTTCGACCCTGTCGATTACCGGCTGCCACTCTTTTACTTCCTTTATTGTAAGCAGTGCGGCTTTTTGTTCTTTATCGGGATTCGGGATTGTCTCGAAGCTGGGACTGTTTACGAAGTTGAAAAAATCGTCGTCATCCGAAACCGGTTTTACCTCGACATTAAGGACCCAATCTTCATTATTTTCCGCAGCTTTATAGGGATCTGCTTCCGACGAGTTTTCCATACGGAATAAAGAATCAATGCCGTATTCTGACGACCGGGGGGCAAACTGATCATGGCTGTAATAATCTTTAAACGCACTTTGGATAGAGAACTGAATAAGTTTTTTGTCGTTGTCGGATCTTCCGGAAAGAATAATGTCTTCCGCAGCAACAGCCGAAAGCAGCGAAAGGTTGATTGCTTCCTCTCTGCCTCGCAGATTACGGTTTAAAAAGGCAAGAACAGTTTCAATACGGTCACGCATTTCCTTGCCGGAAAAAATCTTTTTTTCTCCCGAATTGTTGTCGCTCATCTCCAACCTCGTAAAAAGTGATTAAAAAACTGCGTAATTTTAAAGAAGAAGAGATTTTTGACAAATTTTTTGGGAAAGCTGATTAGTTCTTATTTATTTCATTCAGCTTGTGAGTCTGTCTGACTAAATGCCGCATTGCGTCTCGCGAATTGATGTCGTAGCTCCAGTTTTCATCAAAAACTTCGATGACGTTTTTATTGCCCGAATTGCCCACGAGCAGGGAGTAGAATTTTGTTTCTTTCACCTGCTGTGATTTGATGCTTGTTTTAACAGATTCCGACAAATTTCCCATGACCATATCACTTACAACAAGAACATCGGCGTTTTTCCAGTCGTTCTTCTGTAAAAGTGCCAGAGAATGCTGCAAAGCCGGTTCTGCATCGGTTCCGCCGTTGAAAGATTTTCGCAGAAACTTTGCTAATTCAAGCAATCCGCTGCCTTTTTCAAATTCGGACAAATCCTGCACTTCGATTCCGGTCGAAAATGAAATCAGATAACATTTGCGCTCTTCTTCCAAGCATTTTTTTGCAAGAGCGAACGTTATAGTTTTTGCCACGCGCTCGGGAGTTCCGTTCATCGAACCGCTTGTATCGACGCAGATGATGACAGGACCTTTCTGCTCCTTTTCTTTTACCGGAACTTCAACTTCTTCTGTTCCGCGTTCTTCGCGGTAAAACTTCTGCCTGTTGGTGTATGAGTATGAAGGTAGTTTTTTTTCTGTAACTTGCAGGTTGAAATAGGGTTTTGTCTTCGGATTAGCAGACATGGCAAGCGCACTGGGCAGGGCTGATGAAATTTCTCCGCTCAGGCGTATTCCCGAAATTTGCCCGCGGTATGCCGGTTTCGGATGAAATTCTGTTTTTATATCTATTTTTTCACGCAGCTCTTTTTCATAACGCTCGGTCTCTCCGTTCTGTCTGCCTATCAAATCTGCCAGTTCCTGCAGGGATTTGTCGTTTTTAAGCAGTTCGGCAAATTCTTTCATTTTCAGGATATCAAAACCGTAATCGTTGAAGTCTGTTTTTGAAAGATCCCATAAACGTCCGAAATTCCTGATGAAAGGCGAAAGAAGCTCCTCAAGTTTCTTAAACTGCGCGATTTTTTCATACAGTTCTTTGAGATATTTTTTCCTTTTTTTGTCTATCTCTTCAAGCTGCCATGCCAGGTAACGCTCGTGCAGCGAAGTGTTCAGATCTTTTTTCAAATTTCGGGAAAGGATTTCAAGTTCATGCGGATCGATTTTCTTCGGCTTTGATTCTTTGCTTTTTTTCTTTTCCGGTTCTTTTTCCTCCGGTTCAATCAGTTTTTCATACTGTTTTGCATAAAAACCGAAGTCTGCTGAACTATTTTTGCCTGTTTTGGTTTTATTAAGTTCCTTTTTTTGTTCCGCAAGAGTTGAAAGCAGTTCCTCATCTGAAAGCTGATTCATTTTGTGCAGAAAGAGATTCTCATCATAAAACGGATTTTTGGGATTTGTTATCTCTGTTTCATCATAGGCAGTTTGCAGCGTTTTGAGAATTTCTTCCTGAATCTGCTGGCTTAACCGGGAATGACTTGCAGCAAAATCAAGGAGTTCTTTCTGCTCCTGATTTTCAGTTCTCAGGAATTTTTCAGCTTCCTGTGCCGCCTGATTTTTGGAAAAAGGCAGCTTTTCCGAATCTTCGATGGAATTGTCAAAAGCGTCGGCAAGGCTTTGAGTCAATGCTTTACGCTCGATTTCATTACCGAAATTTGATGAGCCGAATTTCTCGAACTTGCGGATTTCCTTATTTTGGGAATAAGCCCGCCGGATATTGGCTTCGAGTTCCGATTTTGCCTTGTCTGCAAAGCTGAAGAATGTTTTAAAGTTCTCAAAAATCTCTTCATTTGAAATATCGCCTGTTGTGTGGGCTAAAAAATCTCTTACATCCTTGCAGTCAGCTAAAAATGAAAAATTTTTATAGCCGATCTTTTTTACATCTTCGAAAAATCCCCTCATCTGGTCTTTTAAAGAACGGATGTCCTTTTGACTCATCTTGCTTATTTGCGGAAGATTGGGCTTTTCGTTAAGAATTTCTTCAAGATCTTTTAATGCCACATGGCTGAAATGCAGCGATTTATCTGAAATTTGTTTCATCATAATTTACAGCGCCAGTTTGCGGATGATAGCAATTCCATATTGGTTCGACGGCAAAGTACACTCTTTTTCACCGGTATCAAAATTAAAATACCAGACACCGCCCTGTTTTTTATCCTTAGATGATGACCAATATTTTCCAGACAAATCAAAATCGTTTTTCTTGTGAGAATTTTCATAAATCTGCTGCCATTGTTCTATCGTCGGAAGCATCCAGCCAGAATCATAGGGTGCAGGAAAATCCTTGCCGTATTTTGAAACATATTTGTTTGCCGTATCAAAATTCATCTTGTCAAAGTTTTCCCATGCCATGCCAAAAGCGACATTTTCACGATCGCCTTTTAGACATACTTTTGCAAGAATGTTTTCGTTGTCTTTCTGCTCATTTGCATTCTTATAAGTACCGTCTTTCATAATAGCATCGCAAAGCTCGAATTTTGATTCTATGTTTTTGTCCGTTGCATAATTGGTGCGGAGAGATTCAAGTTCATCTTTTTTCTTTTTCAAATCAAGTATTATGTCATCAATCCGCTGCAAAAGGATCCCGCTGAAACGCTGCTTAGCAAAAGCATTCGATTCAAACGGAGCAGCACTGTCATCACGGAATTTTTGCAAGTCAGCGATTTCAGAATCGATCCGATTGGCAAGCGGTATATATTCTTTTTTATCGAAGGCTTCCATTATGGTTTTTTTGGCAACTGGTTCAAAAAATTTGAGTTCCCATTTATCTTTTGCAGGAACAGCTGTTGTCGTTTCAATTTCAAATTCATAGTTATAACCTCGATATCCATCTTTCCAACAAGCCTTGTTTCCTTGAAGTTTAAATTCTTTAACATAATAGTCGTAATCTCCAATTAACTCTCCATCTGAAGTAAAATATGCCCCGAATCTATTATAATTAGGATGATGATATTGTTCTGAGATAAATGTGGGTGTTATAGAGTTATAACTTTGAATTTGTTTTGGTGAAATTAACTTATAAGCAGAAGTCCCATTTTTCATTTTATAAGGCTTGGGTTTTGCTGCCACAGCTTTCACAACAATATGCTCAAACCATTTCTCGTTAACTGCTTCTTTGAATTCGTCAATCTTGTCGACAATATCGCCGATTGAGTTCCCGACACCTGTTATTCCATGCTGATCGAGGATTTTTTCAATAATTTTACCAACTTCACTCTGCTGTTTGTCGGTATTCCAGATGCAGTATTCAATAAGTGAACAGTCCATAAGATCAACAGAATCGCGTCCGTTAAGAAACGCACTTGTTTTAAGGAGATGAACTATTTTTTTCCAGCGGCGGTCAGAGATATAATAGTTTTCGTCACCTTGGTGTTTTGTGTCTTTGTTATATGACGTGAGTTCTTTTCTGATAGCGGTGATTACATTTTTTGCTTCACTACTGAGCTCTATTTTGTTGATTTCCGGTTGCCAGCTTTCGACATCGGCGGTGCTTAAAAGAACTTCCGTGAGTTCTGCCGTGGATATAACTTCTGTATTTCCGTCATCTACGACTTTGAAAAAATCTTCTTCCTTTGAAACCGGATTTACCGATACACGCAGGATGAATCTGTCCCAAAGCGCCTCAAGACCGCGGTTTTTCTCTGGAAGTTCGTTGGATGCCGCTGCGAGAGATATGAGAGGCACTTTCTCGATTTCGCTTCCGTTGTGGAAAATCCTTTCGTTTACAATGGTAAGAAGAGTGTTCAGGATTGCAGGACCGCTTTTCCAGATTTCATCCAGAAATGCGACTTTCGCGCTCGGAAGATAGCCTTTTGTCTGGCGGGTATAGCGGCTCGGTGTTTCATTGAGTGCCGAAAGATCGACCGGACCGCATATTTCATCTGGAGTTGAAAATTCGTTCATCAGATATTCAAAATATCCCCCGTTTTCTGTGTTGAACTTGCCGTCCTTGTAAAAATCGCTGAATGCAGCTGCAATCCGTCGGCTGATCATGCTTTTTGCAGTTCCAGGAAGTCCGATAAAGAAAATACTTTCGCCTGCAACAGCGGAAAGAAGCGCGAGACGGACAGCTTCCTCCTTTCCGTAAAGGTTCTGGTTCAAATATTTGAGCAGAGTTTTGATTCTGTTCGGCAGATTCGTTTTGTCGACGGGGGTGATTGTTTCTGTTTGTTCAACTGTTTGGGTTGTCATAGTTTGTTCCTCCTCTTTGTCGTTGTTTGTTGATTTATAATTGTATCTTAAAACATCTGTTTTTTTTCCATCTTTCCATCTTTCGTGAGTTACTGTAAATTCAGGAAGCTGTTCCGCGAAAAATTTCGTCCAGTCGAATTTATTGTTCTCGTTTTTGCGGTCGCTTTCAGGAATTTCGTACTGCGGAAAAGCTCGTTTGATATCAGCTTTCGCATGGCCGATATTGTGCAGAATTGTTCCCAATGGTATTCCAGATCCTTCCTGCTGCGCTTTTTTAGGGAAACATGTTAGTATTTCACGTTTGAAATCCGCTTTGAGTCTTGATATCTGATCCATTTAATTCCTCCGTATCGTTCAATGAGCAGCCGAAAATACCTGCAAAATTCAGAAAAATCAACATATTGTTGACTAATTGATCGGTCTGCAAAGAACCTTCACGCTATATATAAGTGGCGGCAAACGGAACGAGTTGACAAAAAATAGAAAAATTTCGAGTTTTTTCTTAAATATCTGGGATAAATTTTGCGGAAAGTGCGGTTTTTGACGAAAAAAATTTTGCGATTTCTGCACAAAACAGCAAACGGTGTTAAATTCTTGTTGCGAAGTTCTGTAAATGGTGCCGGAGACCGGGCTCGAACCGGTACAGGAGGTTATCCCGAGGGATTTTAAGTCCCTTGCGTCTACCAATTCCGCCACTCCGGCGGTTATGAGTTTGAAAATGGAGGCACCTTCCGGATTCGAACCGGAGATGGAGATTTTGCAGACCTCTGCCTTACCTCTTGGCTAAGGTGCCGACCAAAGGATTTCGATTGAAAAAGGACATAAAAAAATGGAGCGGGAAACGGGATTCGGACCCGCGACGTCTACCTTGGCAAGGTAGCACTCTACCACTGAGTTATTCCCGCTCTGGCACGCGGCACTTTAGTCAGAAACTTTTGAATGTCAAGTTTTTTCTTTCATTCAGTGGGCAAATTTAAAAAAATTGGTGTTTTTATTGAATTTTTATAAAATATTGCGGTTTAAAAATCGAGACTCGCAGAGGTCGCAAATGAAGAAAATCACGACACTTTTTTGTGCTCTGGCGGTTTTAGTGTTTTTTATTCTTTTGAGCGGCTGCTCTCATTCAAAAAAAGAGACCGAAACAGGAGAAGCGGCGGATAATGATGCGGTCGATGCGGACATTGATGCTGAAGAAGATGATGATGACACTGATCCGAAAGATACGGAGCCGGATGACGAAGAGGATGAGAATGAAGATAATGATTCCGAAGATGTTGTCACGGATGCTGACAGTGGTAAATGCCAGACGATCGACGGTATAATGTGGTCTTCTCATTCCGAAGATCCGATGAACTGGTATGATGCGGTGAAATACTGCAAAAAGCTGGATGAATGCGGATATTCCGACTGGTATCTGCCGACGATCGACGAACTCAGGGCTTTGGTCACGGGTTGCCAGCACATAGAGACCGGTGGAGACTGCGCTGTTACGGAAAACTGCTTAAGTTTCGAAGATTGCTGGACCCATGCATGTAACTGCGAACCTTATGAATATGACCCGTGCAGCAAACTCGGCGAGTGCGAGAGTGAAATTATGCTCTGGTCGTCTTCCACTCAGTCGGATTTCCCGGACTATGCATGGTATATCAGTTTTTTTTACGGCGATGTCTACAATACTTATAAAATGAATGACGCTTACAGTTATGCCGTATATTATGCCCAATGCGCCAGATCGGAAAACGGCAGCTCGGGCAGCAAAGAAGAAGATGATGAGTTTGATGAAGAAGAGGATTATTACTGTCATTTTTATGAATGTCGTGAAGGAGACAGCTACTGCGGATATTTCGTAGACCTTGAACTTAACTGGAAAAAGTATGAAACATGCATATTCTCGGAGTGTAACGATTACAGCGGAAAATGCAGATGCAAAAACAAAGGCGATCTTGTTTGTTACGACGATGCATTCCGTATCTGTTCTGACGATGACTGGCAGATCGCAGAAAATTGCAAAATAGGATGCGACTCTTCAAATAAGGAATGCATTCCGTGGGAAGACCCAGAAACTAAGCTGATGTGGTCAATGAAAGTCCTCAACCCGATAGACTGGAGCACCGCTGTTTCATACTGTGAAGATTTGGAAGAAGGCGGCTACAGCGACTGGAGACTGCCGACAATCGACGAGCTGAGAACGCTAATTCGGAATTGTGCAAATACGGAGCCTGACGGAGACTGCAGAGTTACAGATGACGGCTGTCTTAAGGAAAGCTGCGCCAAATTTTGTGGTTGCGATTACAGGAGTGGCAACAACGGTGCTTATTACGGCAAAATTGGTGATGACGGCGATGTTCTTCTCTGGTCTTCTTCAACCAGGTCAGATAAAACTAGCTACGCATGGACAGTGAGGTTCGCAGGAGGAGTCTCGTCCTACGACAAGAGTTATAAATACGATAATTTTAAAGCGCGTTGCGTGAGAAGCGATCACCGTATCCAGCCATGCACAGGACTTCCTGAAAACGCAAAATGGAACGAATTTTCAAGTATTCCGCAGACATTAAACGGAGAAAGCTGGGAGCCCGACACGACCGGAGTCTACAATGAAACCCCGAGTGAAACGGAGTGCAGGTTCATCTGCAATCCGGGATACAAATGGAACGGTTCAGAATGCAAACTTTCAGATATCAACGCTATTTCGGAATGCGGTCCCGAAAGTCCGACTCCATGCAAGGACCTTTCAACTGGTTTGATGTGGTCTGCAAAATCATTGGATCTGGACTGGAGTCCGGCAGTTACTTACTGTGAAAACCTTATTGAAGGCGGTTTTGATGACTGGAAAATGCCTACGATCAATGAACTCAGGACGTTGATTCGGAATTGTGAAGGCACTGTGACCGGTGGAGAATGCGCTGTATCGGCAGAGTGTCTCTCAAGCAGCTGCCTGAATAGTTCATGTCGTTCGTGTTCTTCCGATTCAAGCGGGAAATACAGCAAATTTTCGGAAACGGATAATTTATGGTCTCATTCTATTGTCTACATGGGATCTGAAGATTCCTCTTTCGTTTACATAGTGAATTTTGCCAATGGTGCAGTGACTGCTGCTGATAAAATAATAGCTAATAATTTTATACCTTCAATTAGTGTCCGCTGCGTGAGATAGCTACTTTTTGCAGGTATTTTCTTTTTCTTCGTAAATTTGCGTTTTCGATTTAATTTACATCCGACGAGATTTTAGTCTCAAAAATCCATTTTTTCAGCAAAAGGGCGCAGAAATGCGGGAAGGTGTAGAATTTTCCGTTGAATCCAATGTTTCCGCCGCAGAATTTGATGCCGTATTTTATGTCGTGATACTTTTCTTTTTCAATGAGTTTATTCAATGAAGCAGTCGCGCTGTCCTGCGCTTTGACTTCGACAGGAACAAGGGAATCGGCATCGCGCACGAAGAAATCCATCTCGACAGTCGATTTTTCGTCTTTGTAGTAAAAAAGTTCGTATCCCTGCTTGACGAGCATGTCGCCGATGATATTTTCATAAACCGCACCTTTGTATATATTGAAATTTTTGTTCCGGCGCAGATCCTCCTGGGCTTCCTCGTCAAGTGAAGCAATCAAAAGCCCCGTGTCGCGGAAATAAATTTTGAAATCGTTCGCCTTGTAGTTGCCTTTCAGCGGCAGTTCCGGTGTTTCAAGACAGTGGCAGATATTGATTATTCCGGCATCTCGGAGCCATTCGACCGTTCCGGCATACTCGCGGTTTCTCGCTCCCGTCGCGATTTTCGACACCTGATATTTTTTGTTCTCTTTTGCTAGAAAAACAGATATGTTGTCGTAAACATTGGCGATTTTTCCTTTGTCAAGACCTGCTGCATATTTTGTTATATCCTCTTTGTAGGCGGCAAGGATCTGCCTTTGCGCTTCAAGAGTGCCTGAGAAGTTTTTCTGCTCTGCAAACATCCTGATAACCGCAGGCATGCCTCCGAGAGTCATATATTCAGTAAAGTTTTCCTGCCACACTGAGTATTCGTTCTGATTGAAAGGCTCAATATTTTTCATGTGTTGGAAAATCGTTGCAATCTGATCTTTTCCGAAGCCTTTCGCCCAAAGAAATTCCTCGAAATCGAGAGAATGCATCTCTAAATCCTTTTTGTAGCCGACACTGACGGAAGTCACTTCATTGTAGTTTATTCCGAGCATTGATCCCGAGCAGATCACGTCATAACGCCCGTCAATCTTGAAGAATTTCAGGCAAGTGGCGCAGTCGGGACAGGCCTGCATCTCGTCGAAAAAAATCAAAGTCTCTTTCGGAACAAACTTAAAAGCGGGATTTATGAAACTTATTTCCTTTATGACCGCATCGGGCGAATAGCCACCGGAAAAAATATTTTTGTATTTCGGCTCCTCGATAAAATTTATCTCGACAAAGTATTTATAAGTTGCGGCAAAATGTCTGATCGAGAAAGTTTTTCCTACCTGACGTGCCCCCTTAACAATAAGCGGAAGCCTTTCCGGATTCTTTTTCCATTCAAGAAGAAAATCATCAATTTTTCTATGAAGTATTTCCGTCATTTACGCAACTCCATCACAAAATTCTGGCAGTTTTTACCATAATTTTCACAAAATTCCAGTTATTTTTTATAATTTTATCACAAAATTCCGGCTGTTTTTGGACGATTTTTCACGAAATTCCAAAAAATTTGTTTCGTGTGGGGTAGCTACTTCCTGCAGGTATTTTCTTTTTCTTCGTAGATGCGGTCTATTTCTTGAATCATTTCGAGGCTTTTGTCGATATATTCGTTCTCTTCGCCGATTTTTTTAGCCGCTTCGATGCTTTTCATGAGTGTTTTGCGCGATTTTTTGAGGAGAACGGAGATTTTTTTCCAGAGTTCGCACTCATAGACCGATTTTTCTTCGTCGGTGAGGTCGTCGGGAACGGGGTGCGAGTTCATTTCGGCGTAAAGATCTGTGTAGAGTTTCGCCGCTTCAAATGCGCTCGCGTTCGTCCAGAAGATGACTCCGACGTTTATCGCTTTCAGAAATTTTGCCTGCGCTTCGACTATCTTCTTGCATTTTTCTTCAAGAGTTTCCGTTGTTTCATCCAGCTTTAAGTCACTGAATTCTTTGACGAAACTTCTGCCTAAAACGAAATAGGCGAGTGCAAGTTCGGGGATGTAGACTGCTTCGTGACGCGGATTTTCCTTCAAAATGGTGAGCCGCCAGTAGTCTGCAAGTCTGCGTCCTTCCTCGATGTTTCCGGTCATGATCAGCGATTCTGCATAACGCAGGGAAAGTTCGCGCTTGTCGGATTCGCTCAAAATGTTTGCTGATGGGAATGAGGCAATGAGTCTGCCGCCGGTTTCAGAGATTTTTTCCCAAAAACCAACGTTCCTCGCAGCTTCGAACCAGTTGAGGAGTGCGTCTCTTTTATCTGCCGCCTTTTCCATTGAAGTGTAAGCCGCTTCAAAATTCTTTTCCGCGCTTTCCCAGTTCTTGAGTTTTATGTCGATAAGACCTGCGTTGTAGCGGCAGAACGACGCGAGTTTGTATCTGGGATCGGCTTCGGTGATCTCAGAGTAAATTTTTTTCGCTTCTTCCAGCTGATTTTCATCGAAAAGCCTGTTTGCTTCGGCAAAAAGTTTGTCGAGATCTTTAGTTTTTTTGCTGTTGTCAACTTCAAAAACCTCAATGTTTTTAGGAGTTATGAGTATTCCGTATTTCGATTCGACATGACTCGGCGCAGTCTGCTGCGGTTTGTCCTCCGCAGTCTGTTCAGGAGCGGTCGCACACGAAGTTAAAAAGAGAAAAAACATAAAAAATAAAGGAAAAATTCGGCTCATAGTATTTATCCTTTATTTTCCCAGCTAAAGATTATTCCTCGTTCGGGCAGTTGAGATCAACCCTTTCGTAGCAACCCCATCCCAAGGTGAAAGATACTCCGTCGTCATCCCAGATTTCGTTGCATGTGCACCAATCAACTTCGGTAACTCCGTCATCACAGAGCCACTTCATTTTGTCTCCAACTTCTTTTCCCCAGCAGCCATTGTAACATTCGACTGCCTCTGAATGCCATTGACCATTCGTACAAGTAGCTGTTCTGCATTCATCGGGGATTTTATCTCCTTCGTCATGTGTTTTTCCTTTGTTGTCCACGCACTGCGCCGGAGTTGTTTCTTCGTCAGGTTCTTCCTCTTCTTCTTCACCTTCACCGGTGACAGGATCAACAACTTTCATTTTTACCAATATTTCTTTTTTTATTTCCGTGTCGTCTTCACCCTTTTCGGACCAAGAGAAGAGAGCTTTGTTCACTCCTGTTGTGAATTTTGATTCCAAAGAAACGCCGCCGTCTCCTGAAGATTTTATAAAATCATAGGAGCTATCATCCTGAGAGTATCCGCTTCCGGCATATACAGTTTTGAAAATATCGTTATCCGTTGAAAAATAGAGGTCTGCACACGGAGCGATGCAGTCGGTATGAGGATCAATGCTGTAGACCTCGCATCCGGAAAGTTTTGTGAGTTTTAAAGATTTCGGAATAAAATCGGGACATTCAATGGCTTTTCCGTCATTTTTGTCTTTGCATTCGCTTCCGAAAGTCGCCTCTAACCTCTGCAATTTGGCAATGTGATCGGACGCACTTTCCTCGCTGGACTGCCATCCGCAGTCAGGAAAAAGAGCAGCTGCAATCTCTTTTACGCAGGTTTGAGTAACGTTTTTTCTCGTCAAAGAATGAGTACCGAACGATTTGCCTATAGTGCAGCCGTCCTTTGTTATGTTGTCTCCGCAGCCGATAAGGAAAACAAGAGCAAAGATTCCGAAAATAACAAAAAACTTTTTCATGGTTTTCCTCCAAACATCTTTGAACAAAAAACGCAATATTATATGTCTTTTTTAAATTTGCTCAATAGTGAAAATGAAGAATTCTAGTATGTAAAAAGCAAAAAAAAGCGGCTCCGAAGAGCCGCCTGAAAAGGTGAAACGCTAAAATTACGCTCTGTCCCAGCCGATCCTCATTGCCTGCTCGTTGAGCGGGATGAGTTTGTGGTGTCTTTCCGGAAGAGTGTGCTCGAGAGCCTTGATAACGGTCTCGATCTGAACGACCGGAAGGTGTTTGAGCAGTGCGCCGAGGGCGATCATGTTCATGACCTGGGTGTTTTTGAGCTCGTTTGTAGCGATTTCTATTGCCGGAATTGCAACGACTGTGATGTCGGTGCGGGTCGGGTGCTTTTTGATCGTGGAGCTTTCCCAGACAAGAACGCCGCCGGGTTTTACTTTCGACTCGAATTTTTCAAGCGAAGGCTGGTTGAAAACGACTGCCGCGTCATAAGCCTGAACGATCGGGCTTGCGATAGGTTCGTCGCTGATGTTTACCATGCAGTTTGCCGTACCGCCCCTCTGTTCCGGGCCGTAAGAAGGCATCCAGCTTACTTCCTTGCCGTCTTCAATTGCAGCATAGGCAAGGTTTTTGCCCATCGAAAGGACGCCCTGTCCGCCGAATCCTGCGAAAATCATTTCAGCTAACATATTTCCCTCCTTATTTCTCTTCTGTTGCGGTTACATCTTTCTTTACACCGAGCGGATAGTACTTGAGCATGTTGTTTTCAACGAAGTCAAGTGTTTTGATCGGTGAAAGTCTCCAGTTCGTCGGGCAGTTGGAAACAACTTCAAGGAAAGTCGTTCCAAGGTTCATAGCCTGAATCTCGAAGCATCTGCGGTATCAACGCAAAGTTGAAATGTTAGATTTAAATTGAAGCTTTCGGATTTTTATTTTATCTTGAAATAAGCTTTGTGATTTTTGCCTTCGTAGTTGATTTCGATTCCTTTGAGTGATTCGATTTCTTCGGCTGTTGAAGCCGTGTATTCTATCGGCATAAGGCGACAGCAGTTGTCGCAGTCAGTCGCCAAATCGCTGAGATCACGTTCTTTAATGCTGACTTTCAGAACATTTTCCTCTATTCCCTCGATTTCATAGCCGTATTCCCAATCATCACAGTGAAACGCGCCGAACCAGTTGAAAGAAATGGTGTGGTCTTTTTTTTCGGTCACTTCGACATACTCTTTGCACGGATAACTGTCATTCCCCGTATAAATTCTGTCTTTGAAAGAAAAAGCCGGTTCTTCATGAAGACATTCACCGACATTGACTGCCGTGAAACCGTCGTTGCCTCCGCAACCTAAAAACATAAAAACTGCTGAAATTACGATAAAAAATGATTTCTTACTCATGATCTGCCTCCTTTTTAATCAAATAATCAGACAAACAGCATCGAACAGCCGTCGGATTTGCTATTTTCTTTGTTTTCTGCAGGAACTTTATCAGTTGTGGGTGTTGCTGAATCGCCGTCAGCGGTGTCTTCTTTAGTTGCGCCGCCGGTCGGAGCTTCGGTATTTGCAGCATCGCCGCTTACTTGGATAGTGCATTCGCAGCATTCTTTGTCTTCGCATGAATCAAATGTTTCAATGCAGTCCGACTCTCTTTTATATTCGTTTCTCCAATATTCATTGCGGCAGCAATCTGCAAATTCGTGCACCGTTATGCTTGATTCAGTTGAATAATCAATCGGAGCATCAAGAATTTCATTGATGTCATTTATAGGTTCTTTGGAGCAGGTATTCTTGATTCTTTCGAAGTAGGAAACACACTCATTGAGAATTTCTTCAGCACAGACTTTTCTCGGAGTCGGCACTTCGGTTCCGCAGGTTTCGACAAGAATTTCGTTGCAGCCTTCTTTGCCAAAATATCCGTCTCCCGTTTTTTGCCCTTCAACATAGTGACAATAGCATTTGTACTTGCCGTTTTTATCCACTTCGCAGGATCCGGCATCATTACTGCAGTTGGCAGGGATCTTTTTGCACCAGTTATCAATTTCAGACAAACACCCTTCTTCCGTAACCATAGTATATCCCTCAAAAACAGGATCTGAACCACTAAATTCCCTTCCGTTGCTGCAGACACAGTTCTGAGACAATGTTTCGTCAGAAAGTTCAAAGGAACATTTTCCATAGTCTGATTCACACGAAACAGTCTCATTTTCCGCAAAAAGTGTCGCTACAACCGCAAAAATTGCGATAAAAATCAATAATTGCTTACTCATGATTTTCTTCCTCCATTGAAATTATTAAAAATGTTTTGTTTACTTCGTCTTTTGCAACAGTAGACAAAATGAATTCTCTTTCTTCGTTCAAAACATAGGCTATTATTTTGTCTTCTTCCTTTCCGAGCGCAGAATATATTTTTTCCTCCACCTGCTCTTCGGATTTGATCTCACTTTCTCTTATTTTAGATACGGAATAAGGGACATTAGAACGCACCTGATAGAATCCTTCGGCATCGTATTCAACTTCTATAGTTTCGGAGAAGATCGGAACTCCGTCAATTACAGGACTGAAAACGAAGATAACTGAATTTATCATTTTGCCGAGAGATTCTCCATTTCCGCCTACTTCAAAAGCTTCGTTCACATCTTTTGATATTCCGACATATTCAAGTTTTATTGAAGTCAGTGTCTCCGCCATATTTTTTGCTTCGTTGAATTTGTCCCAAACCATATCCTCCGATTCTTTTTCATCTTCGAATGAAGTCATTTTCCTGTTCATTACAGCTGAAATGTTTTTGTCTTTTTTAGTTAGAATCAATGAGTCATCTTTATATTTGTATGTATTATTGCTGAGCTTGGAGTTATCTCCGTCAATCTTAACACCAAAAAGTTGATTCACGATATAATTCGGCAAAGAATCGTAGGAATAAGCGGTGAATTCTTTTGGATAATCTCGCGATGACTTGCTTGAATTTCTTGAATAATTACTAAAATTAGATTGCATATCTCTGAAACAGTAATAATTATAATTTGTCAAACCTGTTTTTTGTGTTTTAGGACCTGTCGAAACATTATAAAAATAATCATTTTTCATATATGTTCCAGTACAACTTGACTGGGTGCAATTACATGTTTCAAGAGTCAAAAATCGAGCATTTCTTCCCGAAGTATCGGTATATGTTTTACTCCATGAATCCACCCATGCTTTTGAAATAGTTTTGTTGTTATAAGTCAGGTCATGCCAATGTGTATCGAATTGATGATCATTAGAAGCCCACCAAGAACTGTTTCTATAACCTCCTATTCCGTTTAATCTTGTTAAAATATCATAATAAAAATCTCCGACTTTAGCCCAATTTATACCCGTATCTCCCATTGAGTGGCAAGCTGTAGTCTCCAGCCAACGTGTATATTGTTTACCTAAATTTTTTGAATAATAATCATTGCCGGTTATTTGTATATACCGACCATTATTATTGTCCCGATATGGCAAATAAATTGTTATTCCATCGGAGGAAGAATATTCGCCATGACCTGAAAGCATTAAAAGAGAATAATTGTCCGCATACCTTTCAAATTTTTGCTTATTACCAGAATAAATTCTTTCCCAAAATTCTTTTTGATCGTTGTTAACACCATAACTATCAAAGGGTAAGTTGTTTGTGCCATATTTTACACATTCTATTCTTGTCAGATTGTGATCCAATGTTTTTTCAACACCTTCAAGGCACACGGTATATCTATTTGATACATATGAAATATCATTGGCCAAAAACCACCCTACGCCACCAACCTTGTCATATTTACCATGCAAATAAGCGAAATTTATGTCATTATAAAACTGACGAAAATCCAGTTCCGGATAATTTGGTATATTCCTATTAAAATTATTGTGTGATGTCATAAGATATCCGTAACCTTGAGTGTTGCTGTCGTTATCAATTTCCAAATAAACATCACCATACAATTCAACAGAAGCCGCACGGTTTGTGCCTGTTATGGTGTGTTGAAGATTACCGGAAAAATTATATCTGTCATAACTGTTAAGAAAAAGTCTTCGGAATTCGTTGGCTTTTGTAGGTTTTTCGAAATCAGAAAGTGCATAGATATAAGCAAAACCCGACGGAGAATCCTTATAGTCGTCAGCTCTTTTATAGCCGAAGAACTTCTTTGCGGCACTGAAAGAAGATGGCTGAACAGTCATCGAATAAACATTGTTTATTATAGATGACGGGAAAAACAAGTTCGACGAATTATAAAAACCATCGTCGTAATAATGACATTCACCCTGATGATTAGTCTGTGTACACAAATATGCTTCCCAACCCTCAGAAACTTTTATTGATTCGATGCTTGTCTGGGATATTGGAAGATAAATAGGAATCCCGTTAAATCCAGGAGTGGGAATCAGCCAGGAAGGTTGGCTACCAAGATTATAAACAGTATCATTCACCACTGTGCATCCGGCAGAATTCTGGTCTGTATTGCAATATCTAACTCCACTGAATTCACTACGGTAAAGAGCCTGTATTGCCGTTGCGTTCAATACGCTCCCATAAAAACGGACATTATCTATTTCACCCCACAAATAATCCCCGGTGTTCCCCAGTCTTCTGCCAAGAACCCATGGTTTGTAACTGGAGGTAAATGTGCCCATCACCGCAGAAATCGTTCCTGTCCAGATTTGAGAACCGTTTCTATAAACTGTAGCAGAAGTCGTTGAAGCAGATAAGTTTTCCGTTGCAGTGATTGCATAATGAGTCCAAGATGTCGGTTCTGCCGAAGTTGAAATATCTGCTGAACTTGCGCCGATTTTGAGAATCAGTTTATTGTTCCAATAGCCGAACCGGAAAACATCTCCGTTGCTGCTATTATGTTTGGCTATATAGGCATTGTTATTTGATGAAGTTGCCTGTTCATTGGATTTTACCCACATACTGATTGTATATTTGCGTGTCGTCGTTCCCGAACCGCGAGGATCTGTAACTCCAGATCCAAACTTAACATAGTCATCAACTCCATCAAAATATGCCGACTGATTTTCCATACCTTGTTTGAAATATGTTCCTCCAACTTGACTGCCGGAAATTGAACCTGCCGAAGCATTAAAAGTATTGTCCATAGTTAAGTGGATTTTGGCCGCTTCTTTGTAATATATCTCTTTAACTTCGTCTGGAGTAATATTCCAATCGTAAATGCGGACATCATCCATTTTCCCTTTGAAAAAATCTGTTTTTGAAGTGGCAGAATCCCAATCCATGCCCAAAACCCAAGGCTTGTCATCTTCCTCGAAATCTCCTGCAACATCATTTAATGTTCCACTCCAAACCTGTGAACCGTTTTTATAAATTACAACAGAAGTTGTTCCATTATTATTGTATTCTCTCGCGGAAACAACATAGTGAGCCCAATAGTTTACCGGTTCGCTTATAGAAGAAATCTGCACCAGATCGCTTTTTATTCTTAAAGAAAGTTTTCCATCCCAATAACCGAAAAGAATGGCATTATCACCTGAGCTTGTATGTTTTCCGATATAACTGTTGTTGTTTGTTGATGAAGCCTGTTCCTGGGAAAGAACCCACATTGAGATGGAATAACGCCCTCCAAACTGAGCAGGATTAAAATCTCCTTTGCCAAATTCCAAATAATCACTTGTTCCATTGAAAACAAGAGCCTTCCCGTTTCTGCCTGTTTGATAAGTTACAGAACTTGATCCTTTAAAAGTTCCGTTGTTATCGCCGACGCTGTCTTCCAGCGAATCTTCAAATTCAAAATGCGTCAGCAATTTTGCCGATAAAATTCCAGAGGAGCACAAAATACAAAACAACAAACAAAATACTTTTTTTATTTTGATCTCCATAATATGGTTGATAAATGGCAAAATTAAAAGTTCAAAAATATCAAGGAACTTCTGAGATTTTAATTATATTGTTTTTGAATACGTTTTGCAAGAATATTTTTTGCTTATTGATTTAAAACCGTAATGTCCTGTGTATAAGCGTTATCTCTGCCACAACTAAAAGATATGAAAACAAGACAAATTGCGGACGAGCCGCCCCGCGCTCCGACAAGAATTTGGAATCTTAAAAGGCAAAAAAAAGCGGCTCCGAAGAGCCGCCTGAAAAGGTGAAACGCTAAAATTACGCTCTGTCCCAACCGATCCTCATAGCCTGCTCGTTGAGCGGGATGAGTTTGTGGTGTCTTTCCGGAAGCGTGTGCTCGAGAGCTTTGATAACGGTCTCGATCTGGACTACCGGAAGGTGTTTGAGAAGTGCGCCGAGAGCGATCATATTCATGACCTGAGTATTTTTCAGCTCGTTTGTAGCGATCTCGATTGCCGGAATTGCAACGACGGTGATGTCGGTGCGGGTCGGTTTCTTTTTGATCGTGGAGCTTTCCCAAACAAGAACGCCGCCGGGTTTTACTTTCGACTCGAATTTTTCAAGCGAAGGCTGGTTGAAAACGACTGCTGCGTCATAAGCCTGAACGATCGGGCTTGCGATGGGTTCGTCGCTGACGTTTACCATGCAGTTTGCCGTGCCGCCTCTCTGCTCCGGGCCGTAAGAAGGCATCCAGCTTACTTCTTTTCCATCTTCAATTGCAGCATAGGCAAGGTTTTTGCCCATCGAAAGGACGCCCTGTCCGCCGAATCCTGCGAAAATCATTTCAGCTAACATATTTTCCTCCCTTATTTGTTCTCTGCGGTTACATCTTTCTTAACACCGAGCGGGTAGTACTTGAGCATGTTGTTTTCAACGAAGTCAAGCGTTTTGATCGGTGAAAGTCTCCAGTTCGTCGGGCAGTTGGAAACAACTTCAAGGAAAGTCGTTCCAAGGTTCTGAGCCTGGATCTCGAAGCATTTGCGGATCGATTTCTTAGCTTTTCTGACGTTAACCGGATTGTTGAGGCAGACTCTTTCGCAGTAAGCGACACCCGGAAGCTGGCTGACCATTTCAGCCATTTTCATCGGGTAACCTACATTCTTCGGATCTCTGCCGTAGGGGCTCGTCGTGGTGATCTGACCTTCGAGTGTCGTCGGAGCCATCTGACCGCCGGTCATACCGTAAATCGCGTTGTTTACGAAGAAGATCGAGAATTTCTCACCGCGGTTGCAAGCGTGCATCGTCTCAGCAAGACCTATAGCAGCGAGGTCGCCGTCGCCCTGATAGGTGAAAACCGGGTGGTTCGGAAGGGTTCTCTTGATGCCTGTTGCTACAGCGCAAGCTCTTCCGTGAGCAGCTTCCTGGAAGTCAACGTCCATGTAATCGTAAGCGAAAACCGAGCAGCCGACCGGGCTAACGCCGATAACATCGTTCTGGATACCCATTTCTTCTACAACTTCCATGATGAGTTTGTGAAGAATCGAGTGGAAACAGCCCGGGCAGTAGTGCATTCTTGTTTTAAGAAGCGTGTCGGGTCTTTTATAAACGAGTGTATATCCTTCTTTCATTTCTTCCCCCTACATTTTAGCTTTGATTTGTTCAAGGATTTCTTCTGCCGTAGCAAGGATACCGCCTGTTCTGCCGTAGAAGTAAACCGGTTTGCGTCCGTTGACTACGAGTTTGACGTCTTCGATCATCTGACCGACGTTCATTTCGACATCCATGAAGAATTTTACGTTCGGTTTCGCAGCGAATTCGTCGATGACTTTGGTCGGGAAAGGCCACAGAGTGATAGGTCTGACGAGACCGAGCTTGAGACCCTGCTCGCGTGCGATGTCAACTGCCTTTTTGCAGACACGGCTCGAAAGACCGTAAGCGGTGATGAGGATTTCCGCATCGTCAGCCTTGTAGGTTTCGTAGCGGACTTCTTCGCCTTCGATCTTGCGGTATTTTTCCTGAAGCTCGTTGTTTCTTCTTTCCATCGCATCGGACTGGATGTTGAGAGAAGTGATGATGTTTCTTTTCGTTCTCTTGCCTTTGCCGTTGGTTGCCCACGGTTTTTCGTCTCTCATTTCTTCAGCGGTTCTTGCAGGGATCGGTTCCGGAAGGATGACTTTTTCCATCATCTGGCCGATCGCGCCGTCGGAAAGAATGAGAACCGGACACATCCATTTCGTTGCAAGGTCGAATGCGTTGTATGTGTAGTCAACGACTTCCTGAACGGAGTTCGGAGCGAAAACGATGAGTTTGTAGTCACCGTGACCGCCGCCTTTTACCGACTGGAAGTAGTCACCCTGGCTGGGCTGAATGGTTCCGAGACCGGGACCGCCGCGCTGAACGTTCGCGATTACGCACGGAATGTCGGCACATGCGATGTAGGAGATACCTTCCTGCATAAGGGAGAAACCCGGTGAAGAGGTCGTCGTCATGATTCTGCCGCCTGCAGCTGCAGCGCCGTAAACCATGTTGATTGAAGAAACTTCACTTTCTGCCTGAAGAACAGTGAATTTCGGATATTTCGGAGCCTCTTTGCAGAGATACTCTATGACTTCCGTCTGGGGAGTGATGGGGTATCCGAAGTAACCGGTCATGCCAGCTCTGAGAGCAGCTTCAGCAAGCGCCTCGTTGCCTTTCATAAAAGCTATCTTTTTGTCCACGTCCGCCTCCATTATTAGTTAGACTGTTTGTAAACGGTGATCGCGCCGTCAGGACACATTACAGCGCAGTTAGCGCAACCGATGCATTTGTCGGGTTCGACGCTCTGAGCGTAATGCAGACCGTAAGAGTTCGTGTCGGCTTCGTTGATAGCCAGGCACTTCATTGGACAGTAGTGAACGCACAGACCGCAGCCTTTGCAGGTCTCTACTGAGATTTCAACCAAACCTTTTGCTGCCATTTTTTTCCTCCAAAAATAATAGTAATAAGCGAAATGCGGGGCAATGTAGCACCAAGAAAATCAAAAATCAAGTTTGGCAGGAAGTAGTGGAAAATCGTAAAAATATAGGGAATATAAACTCTAATAAATAAAAAACGGGGGAAATGTGATGCACGGTGATTTTGTGCCGGAAGCCCTGTTTTTCAAGGCGCGGCGAACAGGATTTTTTCGTGAATCTGCAGAAAAAAGTGATTTTTTTAAAAAAAATCTTGACTTTTAAAACTTTTCGCGTATCTTCGCCCTGCTTTAACGCTGTTTGAAACTTGAGCATAGTGCTAGCGTAGCTCAATTGGCAGAGCTCCCGACTTGTAATCGGAAGGTTGCGGGTTCAAGTCCCATCGCTAGCTCCACTTTTTTTACGGAGGGGTTCCCGAGCGGTCAAAGGGATCAGACTGTAAATCTGCCGCCGATGGCTTCGGAGGTTCGAATCCTCCCCCCTCCACCACTTTTGAGCGGGAATAGCTCAGCTGGCTAGAGCATTAGCCTTCCAAGCTAAGGGTCGCGGGTTCGAATCCCGTTTCCCGCTCCATTCTTTTATGGAATGCCCTCGTAGCTCAGTCGGCTAGAGTGCATCCTTGGTAAGGATGAGGTCATCGGTTCGATTCCGATCGAGGGCTCCACTTGGGTTTAATCAATGAAAACCTTGGCGGAAGATAATATAACCTTTTAAAAGGAGGAAAAAATGGCAAAAGCGAAATTTGAAAGAAGCAAACCGCATGTAAACATCGGTACGATAGGTCACGTAGACCACGGCAAAACGACGTTGACGGCAGCGATCACGAAGACTCTGGCAGCAGTAGGCGGCGCAGA
>JAFQZM010000030.1 GCA_017405875.1 bacterium | reverse complement strand
TTCCTCTTCTTCGGCTTCGGCTTTTTCTTCACCTTCAGCAGGTTTTTCTTCAGTTTTTTCAGCTTCGCCTTCTTTCGGAGCTTCGCATTCGACCATGATGTAGGTTCCGTAGTTCTCTACGCAGTTTTCGAACATCTCTTCACCGCCGATAGCGCTGGTGTAGCCGATGTAATCCATGTTTGCCTTTGCGTTTTCGGGCTGTGCGAGGAAGTTGATGAATTCCTGTGCAAGGGGAACGTTGGCGCCTTTGGGCATTACCCAGCCGTCGAACCAGATGTTGCTGCCTTCTTCGGGAACAGCGTAGTAGAGTTCTGCGCCGTTTTCGTCTTCGTCAGCGGTGTCGAGCGTGTATACTGCGTCTCCGCTCCATGCGAAGTTGATCGCGATCTTGCCGGTAGCCATGTCTTTTTTGCCGCTGTCTACTTCAAATCCGTAGATGTTTTCCTTGAGGACTGAAAGTGCTTCTTCGACTTTGTTTACCGATTTTTCGTCGGCTCTGTTGAAAAGGGTTACGAGTTTGTCGGCATATTCTTCTTTCGTGAGAGAGCCTGCCTTGAAACTTTTCGCAAGTTCTGTGAGTTCGTCTCTGTAGACGTATCCGAGTGCGAGAGCATAAGTGTCGCGGATAGAATCTTTGATCGTGCCGAGGTTCTTTGCGTATTCTTTCCAGATGAAATCCCAGTGAGCTTCGTCACCTTTTTTGTAGTCGGGGAGTTTCGCGAAAACTTCGGGATTGTAGACAAAGCCCATCGTTCCCCACATGTAAACGGTTGCATAATCCTGCCAGCCGTATTTTTTGAAAAGGTCAACGATGAATTTCGAAGCGTTGTCATAGTAGCCGTTGACGTGGCCGAGTTTGCCTTCTTCGATGGTGTAGTCGTACTTTTCGACCATTCCTTCGATTATCATCTTCTGAAGCATGTAGTCGGACGGGCATACAAGGTCGTAAGCGTAGGTGTATGAGCCGTCAGCAGTCTTCGTTTTGGTGAGCTGGAGCTCGTTGTACATATTTTCAAGCGTTCCGAAAGTCGAGTATTTGACTTTTACGTTAAGACCGAACTTCTCTTTGCAGTGCTGTTCGAATTTCTTAATTAAATCAACGCTTTCTCCGCTGCCGTCATCGATAGAGATGTAATCTTCCCAGTTGTAGACCTTGAGTTCTACGACGTCACCTTCACCGAAAAGCGGAAGAAGGCTGAACCAAAGTGAAAAAGAAAGAAAAAGTGCAAAAAATTTCTTCATCTTGACCCCTCCAGTCTTGATTTTCTAGATTGTATAATGGAATGAATGACCACATAAGCGATCATTACGACAAAAATTATCGCGAACAGAGCCCTGAGCGCGGGAACGGAAGAGCTTTTTCCGCCCTTTGCGTAGGCGTCGTAAACATAAGTCGAGATAGTCTTGAAAGTCGAAGGTTTTGTGAAACTCGTGATGATGTAGTCGTCAAGCGAAATGTTTATCGCAAGCAGGAAACCCGAAATGATTCCAGGAAGGATCTCAGGGATCACGATGAGGAATATCGCTTTCGTCGGTGTTGCACCGAGGTCAAGTACTGCTTCGTAAAGGTTGTTGTCCATCTGTTTGAGTTTCGGGATGACCGAAAGAACGACGAACGGAACGGTGAGAACGACGTGTCCGATAAGAAGCGATGCATACGACCTTCCGAAACCGAACATCGTGCAGATGAGGGCGATGGATATTGCCGTGACGACTTCCGCGTTTATCATCGGTATCTGCGTAAGGACATTCATCGTTTTGTTCACGCGGTGGTTCGAGTAGAAAATACCGATCGCTCCCATCGTGCCGAGAACAGTAGAGATAAATCCTGCAGCAAGGGCAAGAACTATCGTGTTGACAACAGTCTGCATAAGGTCTGAATTGCTCCAGAGCTTGTAGTAAAGGTCGAATCCCCATTCGTTAGACCAGATTCCTATTTCTCTCGACATATTGAAACTGTAGACGAAAAGAAGCAGGATAGGGGCGTAAAGAAGGAATAAAACCAGAGATATATAGCTTCCGCCGATTATTTTCTTTACCATAGTGTACCTCTTGTTGCGCTGCTGTCTTTCTCTTCAGTGAATTTGCCGCTGAGAAACATCGAAAAGAAGATTATCACAAGAAGAACGAGGGCGATCGTGCTTCCTGCGTGCCAGTTATCCATCGTGAGGAACTGGGTTTCTATTATCTTGCCGACGATCGTGACGTTTCCGTTGCCGAGCGTATCGCTGATGACGTAGCTTGTCGTTGTCGGCAGAAGGACCATCGAGACCGCGCTTACGATTCCGGGCATCGACAGCGGAAGCGTGACTGAAAGGAATGTAGTTGCCGGTTTTGCACCGAGATCAGCGCTCGCTTCGGCATAACTTTTGTCTATCTTCATCAAAACCGAATAAAGCGGCATGATGACGAACGGAAGATAGTCGTAAACCATGCCGATAAGGGTGTTTACGAAGCTGAAACTGTTCGATTTGTACATCCCGATGAAGTAAAGCAGCTCTTTCATCGCCGCCGTTCTGAGAACGAAATTTATCCAGAGCGGAAGGATGAAAAGGACGAGGAGAACGCCGCCTTTGTTGAATTTCGATTTCGAAAGGATGTAGGCGACCGGATACGCGATGAGCAGGCTTACGACCGTCGTGATCATCGCAAGACCGAAACTTACGAAAAGGACTCTGATGTTCGCCGATTTCGAGAAAAAGTCGGAGAAATTCGAAACGGCGAAAGAGACCGATTCGCCCGCGATAGTGAAAGTCGCCTTGTCTGCGGGAACTTTTTTAGTGAAAGCATAAAGGATTATGAGCAGTAGCGGCACTACGACGAACGCGATGAGAAAGACCGCGTAGGGAATGCCCAGCTGTTTTCTTGAAAATTTCAGTCCGTTCATTTCTTTTCCACCGCCTTCAAAGTAAGTTTGATCTTATCCTTCGGTATCTTGACGCTGACACGGTCGTTTTCGTTCCAGAGGTATTCGGTGTCGCAGACGATCTCTTCCTCTTCTTCATCTGTGCAGATGATGATCTGGTAGTGGTCGCCTTTGTAAACTATTGAAATTATTGAGCCGCATGCATCGCCGTCTTCGTCGTTGTCGATGATCTCGATATCCTTGAGGCCGACTTCGACTCTGACCGGAACATTGGTGAGATCGATTTTTTCGCCCGTCGTCGTGATGACATAACCTTCGGAATCGAGGTGAGAGCCGGGGTAGAGCTGCGTGACGTCGCACTCGAAAGCACCTTCGGCAAAGTGGACTTTGTTGATCTTGTCGATGTAACCGTCGTAAACGTTCGAAACGAAGTCGCGTTTCATGATGTGGATGTTGTCTGGGCTAACTCTGATACCGATCGTGTCGCCGACTTTGACCTCTTTCGTTGACTGGATCATGACTTCGCTTTTGCCGACCATCATGATCATTTCGTAGTGAACACCTTTAAAAATAGAGGAGACTATCTGACCCGAAACTATTCCTTCTTCGGGTTTTACGATCTCGACATCTTCAGGTCTGACAACGACATCGACTTTCGCATTGATCTCGAAATCGTCAACGCAGTCGAAAACCTTGTTGATGAAGCGGACTTTTCTGTCACCTACGATCGTACCGTTGTAAATGTTGCTCTCGCCGATAAAATCGGCAACGAAAGCATTCGTCGGTTCGTTGTAGATGTCCTGCGGAGTACCGATCTGCTGGATCTCGCCGTCCTTCATTACGACGATCCTGTCGCTCATCGTGAGGGCTTCCTCCTGGTCGTGCGTGACGTAGATGAAGGTTATTCCGAGCTTTCTCTGCATATCCTTGAGCTCAAGCTGCATGTCCTTTCTCATTTTTAGGTCGAGAGCGCCGAGCGGTTCGTCGAGAAGAAGGATCTCAGGCTCGTTGACGATAGCGCGTGCTATCGCGATTCTCTGCTGCTGGCCGCCCGAAAGGGTAGTGACTTTTCTTTTTTCGAAGTCTTCAAGATCGACCATCTGCAAAGCTTTGCTCACTTTTTTGTTGATCTCTGCTTTCGTGAATGTTTTCTTAAGTTTAAGTCCGAACGCGATGTTGTCGTAAACGTTCAGATGGGGGAAAAGTGCGTAGCGCTGGAAAACGGTGTTTACCGGACGCAGATAGGGCGGAAGGTTCGTTATATCCTTGCCGTCAAGCAGGATCTTTCCCTTTGTCGGAAGCTCGAAACCTGCGATCATACGCAGCGTAGTCGTCTTGCCGCAGCCCGACGGGCCTAAAAACGTCACGAATTCTCCGCGGTTCACGTGAAGATTGAAGTCGGAGACAGCCAAAGTGCCGCCGTCGAATTCTTTCGAAATTCCGACGAGCTCAATAATTTTGTCACTCATAATTTTTCCTCCAAAAAAAATGTGAGCAAAGCAAAAATACCCCCATAAGTGCAGTTCAGCCTTACAAAAAAATAAAAATGTGAGCTATGGTATCAATGATTGTTGCCTAATCTCGATTTCTCGGCGGCGATAGTTTCGTCGTCGATCATCCCGAAAAGTATCTCAACTTCACCAAGCTTTATGCCATCTTTAATGGCGTGTTCAGAAAGTTTAGTAAAATCAAACACTTCAGGCAGATTAAGCATTCGTTTGACTTTTCTGCTTGCGGCCGGAGTTATCGGCTCCATGACCGTTGCGATAGTGTTGATAAGGTTAAGGCAGTTGACAAATACGCCGTTGCAGCGCGCCGGATCGCTCTTTCTGAGTGCCCACGGAGCCATTGCGTCGAAGTATTTGTTCGCGATTCTTCCTATTTCCATGATGTGGAAAGCTGCGTCTCTCACGCGGAAAGTTTCGTAGCAGTCGAGAACTTCCTTAAGTTCCTTGTTGACATCTTCCCACATTTTGTCGTCGTCTTCCGAGAATTTGATCTCTCCCTCGATCTTTCCGCCGAAAAACTTGTTGATGAAGGCCAGGTTTCTGTTTACGAAGTTGCCGTAGATCGCGGCGAGCATGCCGTTATTCGCATCCTGGAAACCTTTGAACGAGAAGTCGGAGTCTTTTGTTTCGGGAGCGATCGTAGCAAGGTAGAATCTGACCGAATCGGGGTTGAATCTTTCAAGGAAGTCGTGAACCCAGATCGCCCAGTTCCTGCTTGTGGAGATCTTCTGACCTTCGAGATTGAGGAATTCGTTTGCCGGAATTTCGTCTGGAAGTTTCCAGCCGTCTTCCTGACCCATAAGCATAGCAGGCCATATTATCGAGTGGAAAACAATGTTGTCCTTGCCGATGAAGTGGATGAGTTTGACATCGTCGCCGCCTTTCCACCATTTTTCCCATTCGTTTTCATCGAGGCCTCTTTTGGCGAAAAGCTCTTTCGTGAAGGCAATGTAGCCGATGGGCGCATCAAACCAGACGTAAAGAACTTTTCCTTCGGCTCCTTCGATGGGAACGGGAACGCCCCAGGAGATATCGCGGGTGATACCTCTCGGCTCGAGACCTCTTTCAAACCACTGTTTGCAGAAAGCCTTGACGTTGCTTTTCCAGTTCGTCTTGGTTTCAAGCCATTCATCGAGCCTTTTTTCAAATTTGTCGAGATCAAGGAACCAGTGTTTCGAGCTTTTCTTCACCGGAGTCTGACCGCATATCTTGCATTTCGGATTGATAAGATCAAGCGAATTGAGCGCATTTCCGCACTTGTCGCACTGGTCTCCGCGGGCACCCGGATCTTTGCAGATGGGGCAGGTCCCTTCGACATAGCGGTCGGGGAGGAACATCTTGTCGTGTTCGCAGTAGAACTGTTCGACGTCTCTTACTGAAATGAATCCGTTTTTATCGAGTCTCTTGAAGAAATCCTGCGAAAGTTCCTTTTCGATATCGTTGTGCGTTCCTGAAAATATATCAAAAGACATTTCAGCCATCTCAAAACCGCGTGCGATAAGCTCGTGATTCTCTTTTACGACGTCTTCGGGGGTGATACCGCGCGATTCCGCGTTGATCGTGATCGGGACGCCGTGTTCATCCGTTCCGCAGACGTAGACGACATCTCTCTTCATATTGCGGAGATAGCGCACGAAAACATCGGCGGGAAGGTAAGCCCCTGCGAGGTGACCGAGGTGGATCGGCCCGTTCGCATAAGGCAAAGCTGATGTGACCAAATACTTCAATTTTTTCTCCTTAAAAACAACTCAAATTTTAAAAGGCCGGCAAATTCCGGAAAAGTAGAGCGCACCTTAATTATTTTTTCGGAAAAATCAATAAATATTTTTAAGGGGTTTTACGAATGCGGGCGCGGGCGGCTTGTCCGCAAACCATAAATCAACATTTGTTTTCATTCTCCATATTAAAAAATCACAAAAACTAAAATATTATAGAAAGAAATTTTAGAAATAAAAGAATTTTTCTAGAAAAACAATTTTACTTTTAGAAATATTTAATTATAATTACACGTTTTTATTTGGAGGTTACACAATGGAAGAAGTAAAAAACACTCAAATCAAAATTTTTGAAGAAAAACAAGTCCGCACACTTTGGAACAAAGAAACAGAGGAATGGTATTTTTCAGTGGTTGATGTCATTGCGGTTCTGACCGATTCTGACAGGCCAAGGAAATACTGGAATGACTTAAAAAACAAACTTATTGCTGAAGGAAGTCAACTGTCCGAAAAAATCGGACAGTTCAAAATGATTGCTGCAGACGGGAAAATGCGTCCGACTGACTGCATGACAACGGAACAGCTTTTCCGTCTGATCCAATCGGTTCCTTCGCCGAAAGCAGAACCCTTCAAACTGTGGATGGCACAGGTCGCAAGAGAACGTCTTGACGAAATCAAAGATCCTGAAATATCAATAAACCGTGCTCTGATTGCATACAGGCAGCTCGGCTACTCCGAAAGCTGGATAAACCAGCGTCTGAAAAGCATGGAAATCAGAAAAGACCTGACTGACGAATGGAAAAGGCGCGGACTGCAGGACGGTGTTCAGTTCGCAACTCTGACAGATATAATATACAAGATTTGGGCGGGCAAAACCGCCAAAGAATATAAGGAATTCAAAGGCTTAAAGAAAGAAAACCTCCGCGACAACATGACGAATCAGGAACTTGTTCTGAATATGCTTGCCGAACTTTCGACAAAAGAAATTTCGGAATCAAGAGATCCTCACAACTTCAAAGATCATGTTCAGAATGCCGTTGACGGAGCAACTATCGCTAAAAACGCAAGAACAGAACTCGAGAAAAAGACCGGTAAAAAAGTGGTATCTCCGTCTAATGCAATCGACAACCAGCATCTTTTGCATGACAGCAAGCCTTCGGTCATTGACGAAGACGAAGAATCGAAATGAAATAGGTGAAATGTTTCAGGCTATTTTTTGAGGAAATAACAACTGTTTCCAAATTGGAAATAGTTCAATCCAATTGTACGTAAAAATCGGACAACTCATCCAAGTGTCGCAATTTTTGCGATAGTTCCCGATACTCGCGCCTTGTTGAGATTCAGTTTATTCCATTTCGGAATGAAGTGCTACCGCAGGATCGGCAAAATTCCTTTTGAAAAGGGTGAGGGGAGATTTGTCGGAGCGCGGACAGCGTCAAAAACATCATCATGAGAGAGGCGTTCTGAAATCTCTTCCGCCTGAATATCCGCAGCATCAAGTTTTGCTTCTATGCTTTCGGTAAGGCTTTCGTATATGTCGAGAGTCATTACATATACTCCGCAAAGATTATGTCGCCAAATCAATTTTTGTCTGCTTTCCTCAACTCTTCCAGCAGACTTTCGCTTTTTACGAATGATTCATGAAGCATATCAAGGAGTTCTGCTGTAGAATAAGTGATTTCATCTTCTTTCAGGAAAGGATTCTTTATGTCGAGATTCCAGCCGTTTTCAGAAATTTTTTCTATGGGAACTTTCCAAGCCGTATCGTTTTCGCTGCGGTTGTTCCACCATGCAAGAAGAGAAGCAAATTCAGATTTTTGGATCGGTTTTGTCTTGGAATACGACTTTTGTCCTTCGGGCAGTTTGTGTTCCCAGTACCAGATTTCCTTTGTCGGTTCTCCTTTTGTGAAAAACAGCAGGTTTGTTGCCACGCTTGCATAAGGCTGAAAGACCGAATTCGGCAGGCGAACGATTGTGTGGACGTTGCACTGTGTTAAAAATTCCTCGCGGATCCTTTGTTTTACGCCGTCTCCTGTCAGAGATCCGTCCGGTAAAACTATTGCAGCCCTGCCGCCGTTACGCAGATAGCGCATCATTAAAAGCAGGAACAAATCGGCACTTTCCGTTGTTCTGAACTGAGCGGGATAGTTCGTTTCCACGCCGTCGCTTACACTTGCGCCGAAAGGTGGATTTGCAAGAATTACATCTACTCTTTCTTTTGCGCCGATGCTTGTGTATTCGCGGTTCAGGCTGTCGCCGTTAATAATATTCGGCACCTCAATATCGTGCAGAATCAGATTTGTGACGCAAAGCATAAACGGCAGAGGCTTCAATTCCTGCCCGAGGATATTGTTTTCAAGTTCGTGCAAATCTTCCACCGAGTGAACATCCTGCTTTCTGATATTTTCTATCGCGCTTGTCAAAAATCCGCCTGTTCCGCAGGCTGGATCAAGAACTTTCTCGCCAAGACGCGGATTGACAATCTCCGTCATGATTTCAGTGACAGCTCTTGGTGTGTAAAATTCTCCGTAGTTTCCGGCACTTTGCAGATCACGCAAAAGGCCTTCGTAAATATCGCCGAAAACATGGCGGTCCTCGCTCGCATTAAAATCGATCTCATTCAGTTTGTTCACAACCTGCCGGATAATCGTGCTGTTTTTCATGTAGTTGTTCGTTCCGGCAAAAATATCGCGCACTAAAACCGCCCGTCTGTTCACGCTTTCGCCGTCACTGCCCGTAACGTCAAGGTTCTGCAAGCCTGGGAAAAGTCTGTTGTCTACGAAATCTTTGAGCGCATCGCCGGTAATGCCTTCGCTGTCGGCTGCCCATGCGCGCCAGCGCAACTCTTCCGGGATCACCGAAACATAATCATCATTCAAAAGTTCCAGTTCCGCATCTTTGTCGTCCATGATTTTGAGCGTTATCATCCAGCCGAGCTGCTCAATTCTCTGTGCGTCGCCGGAAACACCGGCATCTTTACGCATGATGTTCTGTAAAGTTTTTATGATTCCGTTTATATTCGGCATTTATTTCTCCTTTATTTTCCAATAACCAGTTTTCTTTGCCCCCTCACGAACAATCACAGAAAGTTCTGAAAGTTTTTTGACTGCGCGCTCAACAGTCGCATGAGAGAAATCAGTTTCACTTATTATTGCATTTGAAGTCATAGGATGTTTTCTGATCAATTCAATAATGATTTTTTCTTTATCAGAAAGATTTAATCCCTCATTTAATCCCTCATTTAATCCCTCATTTGCACCATCATTTTTAAAAAGAGCACTTTGTAAAGCTGCAAAATGAATCCGGATTCCGTTCCCGCGCACTTCGTATCTCGGCACCTCTGCACCAAGATCACGGCAGGCGTTACAGATTTTTTCAATGCCTCGTCCCCAGTTTTCAATATAGCCTGCCCGATAAAAAACATTGGCAATATCCGGATTATAGGGTTTGGATTCATGAGTCTGCAAAAATGTCTCGGAAGTCCAGCCTTCCGGCAGAATGCAGGAGTTGCTTATAATTATTGCCTCCTCTTCAATACGGATTTGAATCGGAATTCCGAACATATAGACATTGTGAATCAAGGCATTGTACACGGCTTCGCGGATCGCATCACGCGCAAAAGGGTATGTTTCCACGCGTTTATCGTTTTCGTAGGTGATTTTGGCTTTCAGATATTTCAGATAAATCAGATTGATTACTTTGTCTGCAATCTGGATAAGAGATTCCTCGATCGTATCCTGATATTGCAAATCAGGCCCGACACCGAATTTACCGATTTTTACGTAACTTCCGTTTTGCAGAATGCTCGGGTCGTTATAAAACAGCAAAACGGCGGAACGCTTCAGTTTTCCGTCGGAAATCAGATGCAGCTTTTTCAAAAGTTCTTCATTGGAAATGTTTAAATCTTCAGGCGACATTCTCTTGCTGCGCAACGCTTCGCGTCTGAAAATTTTGAAACTTTCATTGTCCAGATCATCAACACTGATGTTTTCGACAGTCGCATCTTCCCAGCGGACACCTGTTTTTTTCATAATGAATTCCGTCAGTGCGATGCCTGTTAGCTGCTGTTTTGTGCTGCCGCTTCTGTAATGAAATTCGCCGTGGTAACTAACCGGATAGGAACTCGGCGAAACGACGATCTCAATATAATCCAGATCACCATCAGACTTTTTATTTACCTCGGCAATGATGCCAAGTCCTGACTGAATCTTATTCGGAATATCTTCCATCAGTTTTTTCGCGTTTTTTACGCCGACAACTTTTCCATGGTCGTCAATACCGATGTAAAGTTTTCCGCCCTGCGCATTTGCAAAGCCGCAGATCCATTTCAGATATTCATCGCGCCAAGATTCTTTGTATTCAGTGTTTTGGGATTCTGACATTTAAGACCTCTAAATAAATTAATTCTTTAAATTTTTTTCAAAATACTCCACCAATTTAGCCCACCTATTCGCAACAAAATGCTTTCTAAAGGCTTGTGGATCATATTGATAGTCTTTGGTGTCTTCTCGGTACTTTTCAGCAAGTTTTTTTAAATTTTCATAATCTGCACGATATTCTTCAATAAGTCCGTTAGAATCTGTTTCCGCTGTTTTTCCATAACGTTCCTCAAAACTTTCAACGATACGCTCTTGATTGTCTGCTGAAATTTCACTCAACTTTTTGTAAAATTCATCCATATCCAAATAACTTAAAATAGGGTGTTGATAATAACAGTTATTTGCATTATGACGAATGTTGCTGCAAAACAAAGATACATCGTTTAAATCGGCATCATTTTTTATATCACTTTTTGTTTTTTCTAAGATTTTTTTATTATTTAAAGACTCTGCTTTTTTAAAAATCTGCAAGAAATCAGGATCTTCAATATTATAAGCATAACCACCATAGCTTGTTTTTAGCATTTCCCAATCTTGTTCCGAAACAATTTGTTCCTCTTTATCAGTAAAAAATTGTTTAAAGTCTTCTTTTATATCATCAACCGATTCTGGTATAAGTTTCCAATTGGCAAACATCAACATTATATTGGCATAATGCAAAAATACCCCAGGATGATAGTAATTACCAGATTTAAATTCTTTTTGTGCCTTTTCTACTGTTTGAGAAAAGGTGGTTTTATCCATAGCGTAGAAATCCAACAATTTAAACACTGCTTTTCTGGAATCTTTTTGAGATTCTTCAATGGCCTTTTTCTCATTTTTGTAACTTTCTTTCAGTAAGTCTCCTCTATAATTTCCTTCAAATATAATGGAAGACCAATTATTAAAAAGCGGAACATACCCTTTTTGGTAATTATTGTAAATGTAATCAAAGGATTTTTTTTGATCCAAAAATTTTTTGTATGGAAGTCCTGTGTTAAAATACACATTTATAGCTTTTATAATATCATCATCCTTATTAATGAGATTTAGACTTTTTTGAATGAAAAGCATCAAAAAGACAATAATGCTTTTTTCTTTATCCTCCTCTTCAAATCTATCAATAACATCCATAAAAAAATTTAGATTGAAAAGTGCTTGCTTAATTATCCTTAAATTTTTGCAGTTTAATTTTTCTGCGATTTCAGCAACATTTTTCCTCAATTCTTCTTTTTCTGCAAAATTAAATTCAGATAAAAATTGATTTATGGCTTCATCAAAATCGGGCTCTATTTGAAATTCCATACCTATGGTTTTTTCTTTTATTTGCAAATATTCTCGATTTCCTTCATCCTGTTCCGAAATTTTTTCTTCATTTCCAATAAAAATCACTCTTGTATCTGATTCAGTAATGAGCTCAGAAAAATAGCCGAAAATTTTCCAAGGAGGCATTGAAGCTCGTTCAAAGTCATCAACAATCAACAGTTTTTTCTGTATCGCATTAACCTTTTTTGATTTTCCAAATGAAAATCCTCCTAAAGTCAATGACACATCGTTTGTTCCATCTTTATTGAAATCTATATTGGTTCCTAATTTTAAAGCTGTTCTAGCAAATGCTCCAATAATTTTCATGTTTCTAGAAGATAGAAGCGGATGAATTGCTTGATATATTTTCAAATCTATGTCATCACTTGTTTCTACTCCAAACAAGCTTATCTTAACGATATCTGATTCCTGAATATTTGTATCTTCGTTTAGTTCTTGCAAAAATTCATTAGCAAAACAAATGTTTCCTCTTCCCCAGTCTTTGATAAATAAGGCATAATATGGATTTTTTTTATTTTTTTTGCATTCATAAAATAATTCTTTCAACAATTTATTAACAAAAAAAGTTTTTCCTGTTCCCCAGTCTCCTTTGATAAACAGAGCAAATTGAGGATTCTTTTCAGATTCAATAAATTTTTTACAGTATTCTTTTATGTGCTCATTATTCATACTTACATCCCTCCCCAAACGCATCCTTCAGTATGCTCTGCATAAGTTGTTTCGCTATATTTTCTCGTTCTTGGATTTGACTCTCTAATTCAGTGATTTTATTCAACAATATTTTTGTTTTTGTTACGATTTCTTGTTGCTCTGCGAGCGGGGGAAGCGGCAATAAAAATTGACGCAATTCCTTTATTGGAATTGTTTTTACTGCGACTCCCCAAGCTACAGAATCAGCTTGTTTTTTAATAATAGGACTCATTAAGCAAAAATAGGCAAAATCTTTTATTATTGGATTTGGTTTAATAATTCCAATATGTCTTTGAACACAAAATTTTAATTCATTCACAAGTATAGGAATTCCGTAAGAACCAGTAACAGTATAAAGGATATCTCCTTCTATTGTTTTTTTTTCAAACGGCAATTTTTTATAGTATTCGTTGGTAACGAATCTGTTTCCTTTAAAGTCAATGATACCTGAAGAAACATCTGAAATAACAATAAAAGGTATTCCTTGTGCTGTTTTGGGAGGTGGTAAATGGTCGCCGTCAGTAATAGAGTTACAAACATTCTCTAACTTTACCCATTTCCATCCTTCAGGAATGTCAAAATGTTTTTCTTCTGCCGTAATCGGCGGTAATTTCTTCTGTTTTTTATCAGTTTTTTCTTTTTGAATCTGTTCAAGCAATGCTTCTGCGTCGTAATTGGGATCACCTTTGATTACGGGATGGTCTTTGCGCCAGTCGGCGGTGAGTTTTCCTTCGATGGCATCTTGCAGGATGTTCTGACGAAGTTGTTTTATGTAGGATTTTTGAGATTCTATTTCTGTTGTCAACTGTCCAATTTTATTCAAATTTTCTGAGATTTCAGCAACAATGAGTTTTTGTTCTTGCAAGTCCGGAATAGAGATTTCTATCGGAAGCAGATGCTTGGGCTTAATTTCTGTTTTTATTCCGCCTTTTACTTGTTGTTTAAGAGCTTCCACAAAAGCTGGGCTTTTCACGAAGTATTTGAAATAGTCCAAATCAACCAGAGTAGGATTGAATGTGTAGGAAGAATAGTGAATGGTCGCGCAAACAGGTTCTTTTCCTTGATATACTGTGATCGCGCCTTTTGCTACATTTATTCCTGAAATAACCAAATCGCCAGGATAAACCAAAATCATGTCGGTTTTTGTGGGTTTCGTGGAAAGATGAATTGTGCCTGAAAAATCGATTTTATCCAAACGCTGATAATTTGCGATGGTTTTATCATCTGGTTTGAATCGTCCTTCACGTTCTGTTAGAAAATCTCCGATTTTCACTTTCTTCCACTGAGTCATTTTTTACGCTGCCCTGTAAATTTCCGCTTCAAGTTCTTTGACTGCTGCAAGATAGTTGGATTTGCCGCCGAAGATATTAACGATTTCCTGCGGAGTTCCGAAATTTTTGAGCGGTTCGACTGTCAGAATCTTCATGTCTTCAATGTTTTCTATGCCGTTTTCCGCATATTTTTCAAGCAAAGCGGCAAGAACGGCGCGGGCTTTGTCTCCGTATTTTGTCCAATAGTTGCGCTTTTTGACGTTCTCGGCGCGTTCTTTTCTCGTAAGAGCCGGAGCATCCCACGCGATGTGGCAGATGAGGTCGAAAATGTCAAGATCCGATTTGGTTTCTTCCTGAAGTTCTTCAAGTTCCAGGCCCTGTGCTTCGAGTTCTTTGAGGATCGCCAGCTTTTTGTCGGCATCGTTCCAGCTTTGCAGAAAGTTGTCCAGTGTGCGGTATGACTTGACTAATCCCTGGCGCGTGTATTCCTTGAGGCTTGTGGTGATAAGACGTCCGCTTGCGTCCAAAAACTGCCTGCGTTCGCTTAAAATCCGCACATCGACACCTGCGACGCGGACTTTTTCGTGCATGTCGGTTTCGACAGGCTCAACCGCCGATGGTTCTGCAATAAAAGATGTTCCTGAATTTTCTGTGTCGGGGTATTCGTATTCAGGAACTTCTTCATCTGCGCCGTCAATCATGTTTTCCGAAAGTTTGTCGTTCTGCGTCGCTTCTTTGATTTTTACAGGAGCACCGTCAAAATCTTTGTCGGCGAACTTGTCTGTCGCATTGCGGAAATCGATTATCGTAAAATATCTTTTCCCGAAATCTTCCTTTATTCTGGTTCCGCGCCCGATTATCTGCTTGAATTCGGTCATGCTTCCGATGTTTGAATCAAGCACGATCAGTTTGCAGGTCTTCGTGTCAGTGCCGGTAGTCATAAGTTTCGACGTAGTCGCAATTACAGGGTAGGGGCTTTCTGGATTTGTAAAGTTGTAAAGATAGCCTGCTGCCAACGGCTCATCACCGGTAATGCGCACAATGTATTTGTCGGTTTTTGCCGTGATTTCACGCGGAGCATAGCGCAAAAGTGCCTGACGCATACGCTCTGCATGTTCAATGTCAACGCAGAAAACAATCGTTTTTGCCATCGGATCGGAATTGATAAGAAATTCCATAATTTTCCGCGCCACCAAATCGGTGCGTTCGTCAATCACGATCGTCCGGTCGAAATCCTTCGTGTTGTAAAGACGGTCTTCGACAAGTTCACCGTTTATATCGGTTTTGCCGTGCTCAGGGCGGTAACCTTCAAGATCGGTGTTCATCCCGACACGAAGAACCTTATAAGGAGCCAGAAATCCGTCATCGATCCCCTGTTTTAGCGAGTAAACATAGATCGGATCGCCGAAATATTCGATATTTGAAAGAGTTTTAGTCTCTCTCGGAGTAGCCGTCATACCTATCTGCGTTGCACCGGTAAAATATGTCAGAATCTTGTGCCATGCCTTGTCTTCATCAACCGAGCCGCGATGACACTCGTCAACAATTATCAAATCGAAAAAGTTCGGACTGAACTGCAAATAAGCATCGGTTTCACCGTCGTAATTCGTAAGCCCCTGATAAAGCGCAAGGTAGATTTCGTAGGCCTTATCGATTTTTTTGTTTTCTATAATCGTAAGCTTGTCCTTGAAATGTTTGAAGTCACCTGTTTTGGTCTGCGAGATCAGGTTCTTGCGGTCAGCAAGATAAAGAATACGCTTTTTCACACCGCTTTTCCACAGACGGTAGATAATTTGGAAAGCGGTATATGTTTTGCCGGTTCCGGTCGCCATGACAAGAAGAATCCGCTCCTGTCCGCGGGAAATGGCTTCAACCGTGCGGTTTATTGCAATACGCTGATAGTAGCGCGGAGGGTAGCAGTCCGATCCGAAGAAATATCCTGAAAGCGCGGTCTTTTCACTCGCTCCGTCGGAAAGCCCGTTGTAGCGTTTGTAATATTCCCACAAAGTTTCAGGTCCCGGAAAAAGATTCAAATCAATCTTTTCCGTAACGACGTCGTTGCAGTTTTTTCGATATTGAATGACAAAACCGCTTCCATTAGAGCTTATTGCCACAGGAATATCCAGAGTTTCCGCATAATCCAAAGCCTGCTGCATTCCGGCACCGACCGAGTGATCTGCATCCTTTGCCTCGATCACCGCGACGGGAATGTTAGGCTTATAATAAAGAATGATGTCAGCGCGTTTCTTCTCTCCGCGGCTGGTCTTTTTTCCTTTTACAAAGATTCGACCTGCCGTAAAAGAGACTTCTTCGCGTATTTGCTGCTGGCTCCAACCGCTTTGCGCTATAGCAGGAATAATGAATTTTGTAATAATATCGCGTTCAGACATTTCTTTTTGAGGTGTGTTGCACATATCCAATCCATAAAAAAACAAAACGCCCGATATTATAACGATTTTTTTATTGATTGGAATGTTTTTATGTAGATTTGTAGTGGTGATATCCAAAAAAAGCGTTATTTGCCAGTTATCGTGGGTATTTTTTCAATTTTTCAAAAAATATATGCGATAACTGCCGTTTAACGAGAAAAAGTTCAGATGGTTTCCAGAAAAGCTTCGATCCTCGTGGCGACACGTGCATCGATCTTGTTTGCCGGTTTGTCGAATTCAAGGGTGAGAAGCGGGATGTTCAGCCCGTGATTTTTGAGGAGCTGCCGCAGGATTATGTCTTCGAGCTGGCGGTGGCAGAATGACTGAACATAGTGGATGATCCCGTCCGGCTTGCGTTTTTCGATTTCGGCAATCGCTTTTTCAAAGCGGAAAGCGGCGGAGTAGGGGTAGGTGTAGTTTATGTACTGTTCTTCGATGGAGTTACATTCGCCGAGCATCGCGAATTCGCGCTGGATCTCGTTGAAAATCACGGTCGCGTGTCTCGATTCCAGAAACGCATGTATCGGAACGATCGGCGGAACTCCGAGGTATGCTATTTTTTTGCGTGAGGGGTCTGCAAAATGCTTTCTGTGTTCGAGTTCCTTAATAAAATCATCGACTTTCTTTTCATATTCGGTGGGGTCTCCGCAGAAATCGGAGGATGAGACTAAGAAAAGATGATTTTCTTCGCCGGTCACGCTGCCTGGATATAAATATGAAGTTTCATCAATTATTTTCAGCTTTTTTCGCAGATTCTTGAGATCTTCCCAAACTTTGACGCAGCTTTTGTAATCAGTTCCCATAAATTCGGCAAACCTTTCGATTTCACTGCGCATTTTTGCAATATCGCGCTGGTAGGGGAAGTTGAAGATGAAAGTTCTGATCCCGGTTTCCATTGCAACTATCTGCTCTAAAACTTTGGCGTTAGAGCAGTCGCCTTCGGTAACGGCGATGAAGACACCGAAATCTTTGTTGAGTTCGGGAGAAACGAGGACTGAATAGAGACCTTTTATCCAGGCGCACGAACTTCCTGCAAAACCAGAAAACTCAGCTTTTTCGACAAACGCCGAAGGGTTTTCAGCCGAAACAAAAATGTTGTTTAAATCAAGCGGGATGTATCCTGAAGCAAGAATGACTTCGACTGGGACCGTTGTTGTAAAAGCTGCTTTTTTCTGCATTAAATGTTTAAATTAAAAAATTCGTTGAAGTTTTTCCTTATTTGAACGGCAAGATCGTCCTGTTTCATATTTAAAAGATCGGCCGCAAAGTTATAAACGTATCTCACCTTTCCCGGAGTGTTCGGTTTTCCGCGAAAAGGAACCGGAGCGAGGAAAGGAGAGTCGGTTTCAAAAAACATATTGTTTATGTTTGTGTGATTAAATATGTTTAAGACATCGGCAGATTTCTTGAAAGTCAGAATTCCGGAAAATGAGATATTCCATCCTTTTTCGAGTATTTTTTCAGCCGTTTCAAGATCTCCGGTATAACAGTGAAAAAGGACCTTTTTATCGTCAAAACCGTATTCGTTGAGCATGTCGAAAATCTGGGCTTCTCCGCATCTTCCATGGATTAAAACTGGTTTTTGAAGTTCTATGGTTTGTTCAATCATCTTTCGAAGCATTTTTAACTGAATTTCTTTCGGAGAAAAGTCGTAGAAAAAATCTAATCCGACTTCGCCTACAGCAATAATATTTTCCTTATTTTTTGCGATCCATGAAATATCTGAATCAATGAAATTTGATGATTCTTGAGGGTGAATTCCAGCAGCAGCGTAGAAATTAATGTTGTTTTTTAGAAACGTTTCTTCTACACTTTTGTGATATTCCAATTCGTGCTCGCTTCCGCAGATATCCAAAACCGTATCAACCTGATTTTCATGCAGTTCGTCGATGATGCTCTCAAGAGAAATGTTTTTCTCTGTAACAGTCATAAAAATATGTGCATGAGTATCGATAAACATTTTGTTTATTATTCCTTATTCTGTTCCTGATTTTCCTTTCCCTCTTTTCTGGGCGGGAATTTCTTGAAATTTTTTCTGTTTCCGTGCCAGTTCGGATTCCTTTTGGCGTTAGGATTATTGGGATTGGACGAGTCTTTCGGGGCAGGTCTTCTGTTATTAGGATTCTGCTGCGTTCTTTCCTGTCTTTCAGCTTTTTCCTGATTTTCAGGATTCGCTGATTCCCTCAGAAGTTCTTTTTCCTTGGCCACTATCGGGGTGATATTGTCAAGATCGTGGTCAACGGGCTCGCTCTGGGGAAGGTTTATAAACCAGCCGTTATTGAATTCGAGAGCCGATTTCGGGAATGTTTTTTCCTCAGCTTTCTCTTTTTTCTCGTCGTTTTCGGGGAAGAAAACCGTAATATTCTGGCCGATGGCGTTCACTTTTTTAACGTAGCCTTTGCGATTCGAAGACCTGTCGAGAATAGCCGTTTCCTCCTGCGGATAATCCTTTCTGAGCTCTTCGTAAGTCGCGTTTTCGTAGCCCAAACAACAGAAAAGACGGCCGCAGATGCCCGAAATTTTGTTCGGATTGAGGCTGAAATTCTGGTCTTTCGCCATTTTTATAGAAACCGGAATGAAGTTGTGCATGTGTTTGCGGCAGCACAAAGTTTGTCCGCAGGGACCTAATCCGCCCATGATTTTTGTAGTGTCGCGGACACCGATCTGACGCATTTCGATGCGGCGTTTCAGCTCGTAGGCAAGGCGTTTGATGAGCTCGCGGAAATCGACTCTGCCGTTTGCCGAGAAGTAGAAAATCGCCTTCGTGTCGTCGAGAGTGTACTTGACTTTGATGATTTTCATCTTTATCCCGAGCTCTTTGTTGATGCGGAGAATGACTTCTTTTGCCGACTGCGCCTTGATTTCAAGCTGTTTCTCGCGCTCGAAATCGGCAGCCTCTGCCTTCCTGACGAAGCCGTTTTTGATGAAATTTATCTTGTTCTGGTGCTTGTAATCGTCCATGCTTTTGTTGAGAACAGTGGCAAGTTCCATGCCGCGCTCGCTGTATGCCACGATGATATCGCCCTGTTTAAGCTCGTTTCCCGGATTTTTCTGTTCAGGATAGAAATACCAGTAAATTTTTCCGGCAGGCTGGAACTGGATCGCGATAACGTCTTCGAAAGCGGGATATTCGTCGGTGTAATCAAAGTAAAGCGCGTCTCCGCCGCCGAGCGGTGCGATCGGACTTCCGGCTTTTTTATATTTTGAGTTTTCTTCGTCCTTGAAACCGTCGTCGTTGCGCTCGAGTTCCTGTAAAGTCTTGAGCTCTTCCTCGGAAACGTCGAGATTTCGGTCAAGTTTCGTGAATTTTCTATTGTTATCCATAAGTTATCCTCCGGTTTATATAGTAAAAAATATTGAGGCGTCCGGTGAAAAATACTGCTGGTTCGACAAAAAAACCGTTATTTTCTGCGCGATTTCTGGATTTTTTTCTCTGACGCAGAAAGCTAAGATCGCAAGACGCATCCTGATCAGCATCTTTTTTAGATAATCGGCTTTTTCGGCAGAGACCGAGCCCAAAAGTTCTTTGGAGAAAATATCGCCGTCTGTAATTTCGGCATAAATCTTATTTATATTGGTTATCGAATTGAAATCGAGATTTGAGCAGAAATAGGAAAGTTTGTTTTTTTCAGCCGAAAAAATCTCGTCTCCCAGTTCAGAGGCCAGATCAGCCAGAAAAGGATAGTAATCAAATATCTCCGAAAAACCGACTTCCAAATTTGCGTTAGGAACGAAAATCGGGACAGAACGCGATAGAACAGTCGGGAGAATCGAATTTCGCTTGTTTACGGCCAAAAAGAAAAAAGTGCGCTGCGGCGGTTCTTCGATTTTTTTAAGAAGTGCATTCTGCGACTGGATAGTCATCGCGGCGGCGTCACGGAAATAGACGATGCGGTTTTCAGATTCAAACGGCGCGTACTGGAGAGCGTCTTCAACGGCATGAACGTCTTCGATTTTGATTGATCCGGTCGAACCTTTGACGACGTTTATAAAGTCGGGGAACTGTCCGTCGGAGCAAAGCGAAACGAACTTTTCATCATCAATAGTCCTGCGCGGTTTTATAAGTTTCTTCGCAAACGAGAAAACTAAAGTATCAATATTGGAAAGAGCAGGCGAATGAAAAAGGATGGTCTGCGGCAGAGAATCTTTATACATGCAGGAAATAAGTTTTTCAGAAATTGCCGAAATCTGCGACGAAACCACCAGAATATCCCCAATTTAGTTTACATAATATATGTTATGTGAAGTTGTCGGTATAAAAAGAAAAGTCATTTCAGGTAGTTACCTATTCTCTTCATTGTGGTAAGTTTTTGCGAACCGTCAGACGCTTTTTCCTTTCCGGTTTGCATGAGCAATGCTTTCATCTTGAAAAATTCGGGAGTCAGACCGAAAGAAAAAATTATTTTTCTGTATTCCGGAGAGCCGCTTTCAAAAATCGCGTCAGAGAGATTTTCGCAGACAATTGGATTCAGGTATCGGTCGAGATCCATTTTTCGTCCCTTAATGAAAAATACGCTGTCGAATCTTTTTTTCGCTTTTTCATTTTTGAGATGTACATCTATGACCACATTTTCCTTTTCGGCATAATATGTCAGATTTTTGAAATCGGTCCACATTCCGCGCGCCGTCGTTCTTTTCGGGACCCACAGGATTCTGCCTGTCGGTTTTTCGGGAATTCCACCCAGATCAATGACGAGCTTTTCCTCTTTTTCGACTTCTTCTTCGCTCTGCTCAACAAATTCGGCGGGAATTTCTGCGTAAGAGGTGCTTCTATAGACGAAACGTGTCTCTTTCTCGTGATCGTTGAAAAAGCACGGGACAGCCTTTTTCAGGTTTCCCAAAGCCTCTTTTTTGTATCCTGCTTCGGCAAAAAACAGCGAAAAAATGCTTCTTCCGCATACCGCACATCCGGCATGTGAAAAATAAACTATCGCTTTGGACTGCGCGCTGTTGCAGAAATCGATTATGCAGGAAGGTTTAGCCTTCTGGATAAAGCGGATAAGAGCGAAAAACGAATATTCGTCTTCAAACGTGACCGTTTTTCTATTTTCGATGGAAAACATTTTGACTTTGTTCCTGTCGCAGTCAACCAGATAAACCTTGCCCTGCGGATTGAAGGAATCGCTTTCACACCACTCCTTTATCTGAGCCGTAAGATCTTCATATTTCTCGATCTTTGCAAGTATGACTGTGCAGAACGGAACAAATCTTTCACCGTTGAGTTTCATAATTTTTTGTTTTTGATGTCGATAATATCTGCTACTTTATTGATTATGCCGTTCACGAAAGAGCTCGATTCCTTGCTGCCGAACTTCTTTGCGATGTCGATCGCTTCGTTTATCGTCGCCTTGAACGGAACGCCGTTGTTTTCGTCGATAAGTTCTGCAACCGACATTCTGAGAATGTTGCGTTCGATCAGCGCGATACGCTCTATCCTCCAGTTTATCGCAGCCTCTTCAATGAGTCTTTCGATCTCTTTAAGATTGGTTTTTACGGTAGTCAGAAGATATGTTATAAAAACGCTTTCTTCCTCGGACGACTCGTTGTTGTTCGCCTGATTTTCGTTTTTATCGCTCCACTTCATCGATGCGATGTTGAAATAAGTCAGATAGGATTCGACAGCTTCCTGAATAGTCTGATTTTTGTTGAATTCCATACTGTAAAGGATCTGGAGCGTTTTTTCTCTTGAACGTCTTCTAAGTCCCATGATTTTTCCCGTTTACTTCTTCAGTTTATCCGATAAATTAAGCATCTCTATTGCTGCCAGGGCCGCGTCAAAGCCTTTGTTGCCCGCTTTCGTGCCAGCTCTTTCGATCCCCTGCTCGATCGAATCGACCGTAAGTACCCCGAACGACATGTAAACGCCCGTTTCAAGAGAAGCCTGAGCGATTCCCTTGCTTGTTTCAGCCGCGATGAAATCAAAGTGAGGCGTGCTGCCGCGGATGATTACGCCGAGGCAAACTATCGCGTCGTACTTTTTGGACATAGCAGCTTTTTTTGCCGCAAAAGGAATTTCAAAAGCGCCGGGAACCTTGATCACTTCGACGCTTTCAGCATAGTGACGTTCGAGACAGTCGATCGCGCCTTTCAGAAGCGATTCCGAAAGAAGACTGTTGAATCTCGAAACGATGATCGCGAATTTTTTCCCTTTGGCACTGAGATCGCCGGCGAAAGTTTTTACTTCCATCTTAATTCTCCATTAATCTTTTTTATCTGACGTGAAAATCGTGTGTCCCATCTTTTTCTGCTTGGTTTCAAGGTATCTGCGGTTTTCCTTCTGGACTCCGCAGACATTCGGAACGTGTTCCGTTATCTCAAGACCGTAACCGGTCAAGCCTTTGATTTTCTTTGGATTATTCGTAAGAAGCCTGATCTTTTTGACTCCTATTTCTGACAAGATCTGTGCTCCGATGCCGTAATCTCTGAGGTCAGCCGGAAATCCGAGCGCGATATTCGCTTCGACGGTATCCATTCCTTCGTCCTGAAGGTGGTAAGCCTTGATCTTGTTCCCGAGCCCTATACCCCTGCCCTCCTGGCGCAGATAAAGGATGACCCCCCTGCCCTCAGCCTTGATGAGCTCCATCGCGTTCTGAAGCTGGTATCCGCAGTCGCAGCGGATGCTTCCCAGAGCGTCACCCGTCAGACATTCCGAGTGGACGCGGGTAAGCACAGGTCTGCCGTCGGTGATATCGCCTTTTATCAGAGCGACGTGCTCGAGGCCGTCAAGCTTGTTGCGGAAAACTTTGATCTTGAATTCACCGCCCCAGCGCGTCGGAAGGACGGCGTCTGCGACCTGTTCGATCAAAGATTCGGTCATAAGCCTGTATGCGATGATGTTTTCTATCGTGAGAATCGGAAAATCGTATTTTTCTGCGATCTTTTCAAGCTGCGGCATTCTTGCCATCGTGCCGTCGTCGTTGATTATCTCGATAAGCGCGCCAGCCGGTTTAAGCCCTGCGAGTTTGGCGAGATCTATCGTCGCTTCAGTGTGCCCGGCGCGGACCAGAACCCCGCCGTTTCTTGCACGCAGCGGATTGATGTGACCGGGTCTTCCCAAGTCTTCGGGGCGCGTCGAATCTTCAGCCAGAGCGCGGATAGTCGAAGCCCTGTCAAACATCGAAACGCCTGTCGTGCAGCCGTGACCGAGCAGGTCTACCGTGACTGTGAACGGTGTTCCTAAAAGCGAAGTGTTGTTGTTCACCTGCATTTCAAGCCCGAGCGCCTTGCAGCGTTCTTCGGTTATTGTCGTGCAGAGGACTCCGCGGCCGTTTTTTATCATGAAATTGACTATTTCGGGCGTGATTTTTTCTGCTGCGACAACGAAATCGCCTTCATTCTCGCGGTTCTCGTCATCAACCACGATGACTATCCTGCCGTTTCTGAACTGCTCTATCGCTCTTTCGACATTCTTTTTTATGATTTCGGAATCAATACTCACTTGAGATCTCCTTATACAATACTAATACGCGGGATAAAAATCCTGCTTGGTGCGGATTCCTACACCAACTCCGCGATATTGTCCAGTTTTAACGCTACTTTTTGCCATTTTTTCTACGCCTCGACAAACATTTCGGCAATCTGAATATCTTCGGGGTATGTGATTTTGATGTTTGTTCTGTCTCCTTCGACGATGCGGATCTCTGACAAACCGTATCTGAAAACGATTCCGCAGTCATCGGTGGCTCCTGCGAAACCTTCTTTTTTAGCCATGGAATGAGCTTTTTTTATGGTGCCCGCCCTGAATCCCTGCGGTGTCTGCACCTGCATCATGCGGCTTCTTTCAGTGGTTGATTTCATTGTGCCGTTTTCGGCCTCTATGATGGTGTCGGTCGCTTTTATCGCAACATTCACGGCGTCGCATGAATCGAGTGCTGTGATACAGTCATTGATTATTCTCTGCGTCACCAACGGCCTTGCGGCATCGTGGATCAGGACTTTTGCGTCATCTTCGACAACTTCCCCTACTCCGATTGATGAACTTTCAGCTCTTACCGCTCCGCCTGGAACGATTTTGGTCACTTTTTTGTGTCCGTTTTTTAGCACGATCTCTTTTATCTTTTCTATTGTTGAAGGCTCGGAAACGATGATTATCTCATCTGTTTTTTCGTTCTCTTCGAATGCCTCGATGCTTCGCTCGATTATGGTTTTGCCTTTGATCTCGGCAAACTGTTTCGGAAAGCCGCAGTTCATTCTTTCGCCCTTTCCGGAAGCTAAAATCACGGCGTAAACTAATCTACTCATCCTCTTTATCCTCAAAATTTATGTTTTCACGCGGATGTTTTCTATCAAATTCGCGGTGTATCGCCTCCTGCTCGACATGTGTGTAAATTTCTGTCGTGTTGATGCTCGAATGTCCTAAAAGCATCTGGACGCTTCTGAGATCAGCACCTCCTTCAAGCAGATGAGTTGCAAAAGTGTGGCGCAGTTTGTGCGGGGAAATATCTTTTGTTATTCCGGCTAATACGGCAAATTCCTTTAGTTTTTTCCAGATTCCCTGACGGGTAAGCCTGCTGCCGCGGTTGTTTATGAAAACGTAGTCGTTGAAATCCCCTTTTTTCATGAGTGTGTAGCGCATCCTGTCCAAGTATTCGTGCAGGTAGCGCGCCGCATCGTCGCTGTACGGAACAATTCTTTCCTTGCTTCCTTTGCCGAAAACGCGCAGAAGCTGCTGCGAGCGGAAGACGTTTCCGATTTTGAGATCAACAAGTTCAGAGACGCGAAGCCCCGAAGAATAGAACATTTCAAGCATAGTTCTGTCGCGGAATCCCGAAGCAGTCGAAGTGTCAACGACCGAAAAAAGTTTCTGCAGCTCATCGTAAGTGAGGAATATCGGAAGTGACTTTTTGAGTTTGACAGGCTCCAAAATCTCAAGCATTTCAGGGATTATGTAGTCATCTTCAAGCAGGAATTTGAGAAATCCGCGGAGGCTCGAAATTGAGCGTGCCAAAGAACGGTCGCTGAAATCCTTGTCTTTTGAAAGGTGGATTACATATTCGCTGATGTTCACCGAATCGGCCTGCGTGAGGCATATCCCGCGTGAATCCAGATATTCAAGAAAATCAGTAAGATCGCGCTCGTAGGCTTCGACGCTGTTCATGGCGAGCCTTTTTTCAAGCTTGATGTGGTTCATATATTTTTTCAGGAGTCTTGAGTCGCTTTTGTTCATCTTTGCCTAATAAAAAAGAAAATCGTCCAAAGTCTGTACTGCGTCACGGTATAGTGAAGCATTTCTGTCAATATTTCCGTGAGTTATCTGCTTCAGGAATATCGCCTTCAGCACTTCGTCGCACTTTTCATGCCTGTAAATAAAAAGCATTATCTCGTACATATCTTTTTCTGCTTCGGTTTCGGGTTTTATCGAAAAAATAGCGGCAGAAAGCCCTTTTTTGAGGATTTTCACAGCTTCTTCTTCACTCATTTCCTGCTCCGTTACAGTTTTCAGGGCATAAGCGGCGTAACGTGCCCACTCCGGATAAGGTTTTTCATCGCCGTTTTCTTCCTTTTTTTCAAGTCCGATATAATCCAGATCACCGCACTGCTCGATCATTCCGGCAAGTTTCAGCGTGTGGGCAATCTCTTTTTTGCTTTCATTGCTCAAGTGCTTCATTCCGAAAATCCAGTCGGTCTTTTCTGTGATATATCTGCAGGCATCTTCGTTTTTAACGAAATGTGAAGAAAAAGGCTCAATATTTTCAATAGTTTTTACAGAATCAATCCACTCGACGGCTGCTGTTACGTCTTTGAAATCAAGCCAGCTTTCTGCCGCGTTTTCAATCATTCCGAACTGACGCAGAAGAATATAGCGGTAAAGCCCGACATCTTTTTTCAAGCCGTAAATCTTTTCGACAAAATTGTAGACAAATGAACTCAAGATTTCTTTCTCATCCTTGTGCATCGCAACGAAACGGTTGAAAAGCTCCTTGAAAAAAGGATCGTTTTCAAGATTTACCCCGTTTTCGATGTTTGAAAGAATGGTTTTAAATGACGATCCGAGAATGAAAAATACTGTTTTAAGCGTGATTTTGTTTTCTCTGCCGAGACGCTTGTTTCTCATGTTGACCGCAGCGAAATTGATAACGATTTCAGCAGTCATTTTCCCTGAAAGATCAGCTGCAGTCATAGGCTCGTTTGCGGAATCGTTTGAAAGAAGAGAGCGGACATACCTTTCATTTTCTCCTGAAATATCAGGATCTTCGAAAGAAAAAGTGTCACTTCCCGAAGCGTGTTCGTTTATGTCGTTTGCCGCCATCTGCAGCAGGTTGAAAAATTCATCGTAAGGATTCGGAAAAGATGACGGATAGGCGTTGAGATTCACCATCGTCATCATCAGCATAAGCGCCGGCATGAACTGCCTTGTCCGCAGGTAGTAGATATAGCGTACGGCAAACTGTTCCTGCGAAAAATCGACTGAATTCAGGTAGTTAAAAAGCGCGTCGCTGTCTTTGTAGAAAGTATCAGCCAGAGTGTAGGAAAAAGTGTGTGCCGATTCAATTAGAAAAATTTCGGGAAAAATAAGTGAAGGCTCGCAGAAAATCTCTTTTTCGAAAGCTGAAAGCGATGAAAAATAAAGTATGAGAGTTGCAAAAAGCAGGATCTTAATTTTTCTCATTTTTGATTTCCGAAAAAAGCCTTTCCTTAATGATATCAAACTCTTTTTTATCAATCATGCCGCTATCCAGAAGATTTACGGCACGCTCTATTTTTGCTAACAGCGGGTCCTGCCCGATCACAACTTTTATCTGACTGTTAAGCATCGTGAAAAGTGCAAATTCCTTTGGAGAAAGATCCAGTTCTTCCGCTTTTTTCACTATTTTTTCATACTGTTCATCGGTACACGGGACACTAATCCTGTGTTTCATCGGTCACTTCCTCTTCGAGATCCTGAATCCAGCCGTCAAAACCGTATTTGTCGGCAAGTTCAGCCACCTGTTCATATTCATCTTTATGCAGCTGACGGTTCAGTTTCGGGTTGTCAAGCGCCTTATAAGCCGGGAAATACTGGCTCATGAGTGCTATTTTGAAATTGAGACCGCGTTTTTTGTATTCGTTTAAAACTTCAAGTGTTTTCAGAGAGTTATCAGTATAATTCGGTAAAACCAGATGCCTGATTATAAGCCCTTTCTGCAGGATTCCGAGATCGTTTTCAACCCACGGGATATTTTTTTCAAGAAGCATGTCGAGGCATTTTAAGACAACATCGGCGTAATGTTTTATCGCGCAGAGCTCTTTCGCGGGTTCGTTTGTAACGTATTTGACATCAAAAAGAAAGATATCGCTTATCTCCAGAATGATTTTGAAAAGCTCTTCAGTCTGCGCTCCGTTGCAGTTGTAAACTATCGGAACTTTGATTTCGCCTCTGATTTTTTTAAAGGCTCTAAGCACTTTTCCGAGATAATGGTCACTTGTCACGAGATTGATATTATGCACTTTTTTGGCCAATAATTTAGTTATATGAGCGGCGAACTCATCTATCGAATAAATTTTTCCGTTATTTTCCTGGCTGATAGGCCAGTTCTGGCAGAAGACGCACTTTGCGCTGCAACCCGAAAAAAAGACGTTTCCGGCGCCGTTCCAGCCGCTTACCGGAGGTTCTTCTCCGTCGTGAACGGCATAGCTTGCGACCTTTATTCCCTCTTCAACAGCTCCGCAGAAACGGGGAATTTTTCCGCCGCATTTTATCGGACAGCACTGCCCTGTTCTAAAAAGTTCGTCGGCGCGCTCTATCAGAGAATCGAGTTTTTCTTCCGACATTTCAGTAAGTAAAGTCATATCACACCTATTCAAAAACATATTCAAGTTTCAGGTCAAACCCGATACCGCCGTAATTCGATTCGAGCATATCCTTGTTTTTCCAGCCTAAAATTCCTTCCAGAAGTTTTGTTCTGTACTTCAGTTCAACTATCTGGTCGGTCGTATCCGCAGGATTTGATTCGAGCATGAGGAACAAATTCCTGTAAATCTCCTTTTCCGCGATAAGTTTGAGTACGGTTTTTTCATCGTATTCCGAATATTTCGGAACAAGTTCGAACTTGGAAAGTTTAAAGTTTTTGCGGACTTCCGTCGTTATTCCCATGATATCGGTAGCTGCGGCGATAGCTAAATCGCCTGAGAACTCATCACCGACATTTCCCCACAGCAGAAGCGAACGGAGCTGTTCCTGATCAAGCTGAGGCGTGCTGTCGAAAGTTACGCTGAGCTCGCCGTCTATCGGATAACCTGTAGCTGTCATCGTGATTCGGAAATCCTTGTTTGTGTCCTGAATTTTCGTTGTGACGTTGCGTGTTGATTCTAAATCGAGATACGGGTTTATGCCGCTGCCGTCAAAAACGATGTTTCCTCTGGTTACGCTGAAATCATTCTGCTTGTACTCAAGTTTGCCGTTTTTGATGACGATCGTCCCGTCGAGATCGGGTTTTGCAGTCGTTCCGCTGAGAACAAGATCCATAAAAAGGTCTGACTGAATGAGATTGGTCCTTATGCGGATATTATTTTTGCCCGTTATTTTCAGGTTGAGGTCGATCGGATTGCTCTTGTCAAGCTGCGAACTTGCCTTCTTTTTGCCGAGCTTGGAAATCATTTTTATGAAATCACTGTCGAGAGAAAGCGGCTGGTTGTAAATGATATTTTTAAGCTCGACATCGCCGCTCAGAGAGAACTGGTCTTCCGAAAATGCAATAAAATCAAGGTCTGCCGAAACAGCAAAATCGCCTACTGCAGCATATTTTCCGGTAAGGTTTACAGCCGAAATATTCAGCGAGGCGTTTTCGATCGGACTGAAACCTTTCCCCTGACCTGTCAGACTGAGTTTTCCGTCTCCCGCACTTCCCGAAAGGCTTTCTAAAGTCCATTTGTTGTTTTCGACAAGCAGAGTTCCGTTGAAGTTTTTGAGAACGACTCTAGGATCCTGCAGAATGTATGCGAAGTCGATGAGATCCAGTTTGCCGTCGAAATTCGAATTTTTGTAGGAAACATCGAAAAGTATCTTTCCGTCGAGGTTGTTCGCGCGGTAAGTCTCCTTCGCAGCGAGCTTTTTCACGAAAAATGTTCCGTCTGCATGGAGATACGGATCAAATTTTTCAAGATCAAGTCCGCCTTCGATATAAAAATCAAGCGCATCCCCTTTGAAATATGCCTTGTCAGTCAATGAAAGTCTGGTGAAATCTCCTGCGATTTCAAATGGTTTCACGTTCTGAGCAAAAATATCGGCCTTTTTCGCCCTAAGATCTGTAAAATCGATATTCACTTTGTCTCCGCGTATTGCTGCATCCAGCGAAAGTTTGACAAACAAGTCATCATTTTTGTAGACGAAATTTTTGATTGACGCATCGGCTTTGAATTTTTCCTGATCAAAATCAGGGACTTCAGCCGAAAATTCAACATTTGTTCCGAATCCGCCTTTCACGAAAAGCATCTGATCTTCTCCTGAATATTTCGCTTCGACGAAGAAATCTCCCGTTTTTACACCGTAGACTTCAAGTTTGGGAATTTCAAGACGACCGCTTGAATCGGGTGAAGAAAGGATTCCGCTGAGTTTTACGTCCAGAGTCGGCTTATCGAATTTTATATCTTCATAAAAATCAAAATCTTCCGGATAAAAAGAGTCAAAATAAGCGGTTATCCTGCTGTTGAGGTCGGCTTTTGCGAGTTCCGCATCGACTTTTATCTTGTTTCTGCCGTAAACTATTTCACCTTTTGCCCCAAGATTTTCAGCATCTTTTTCAAAGAGATCGACTTCGAGCAAATCTGCGATTTTTATTCCGCCGTCCTCCCCTTTTTTTCTGAAATCCTTGATTTTAGCCTGTGCGCTCAGCTTGGAAAGTCCGTTTTTGAAAAGACCTTCGGCCTGCAGCATCGCCGTTCCGGAAAAATCACTGGTGTCAACTCCGAAAAGAGCCGAAGCGTCGGAAAGTTTTCCCTCTGCTTTGTTGATTTTGAAGTAAACCGGAAAGTCATCATCGCTGAAATCGATCGTAACTATCGAATCTTTCGAAGAAATCGTCTTTTGCCTTATCTCGTTGATGACTATGTCGAAAACAAAATCCTTGAGGTTTATGTCGATATCGCACATATCGGAGTTGAATCCGGCCATGTGGCAAGCCTTTCCTTTGAAATTGCTTGTGATGAGCGGATTGGTGTAAAAACTCGTAACAAGAACTTCTATCGGACCTTTGCCCTTGACGTTGAAGCCTGCAATCTGTTTTATATCCCTGCCGAGATCGATGTAGGAGCCTTTGACTATCGGAATGTGGAACTTCATCGTATCGGCAAAACCGTAGTATGAACCTTTCAGAATGACGTGAGAGGACTCGTCGATCGTTCTTGCAACGGCATCTTTGAGGTCAACTCCGTCGGCGCCTATCGCCAGATGCCCGGTGACATAGACATCGCGCGGCAGATCGAGAAGCTCTTTGTTCATAACGTCAAATTCGGTGACGACAAGATTTGCCTCCATATCTTCCGCACGAAGTTTGTCGACATCGAAACGGTATGAAACCGTTCCCGAAGCGATCATGTTTACAAGACCGGTCTGAGTCATCCTGCGCAGACAGTTGTCGAAATCGAAGTCGTAAAGTCTGACAAAGCCTTTGACGTTTCTTTCAGCATAAGGAAATTCGCCGTCGACAGATATATTGACCTTGTTTTTATGGAAGAAGTTGAGCCTTTCGATGAACGTTTTAGTCGGAGTCATCTTGATTTTTCCGTGGACATCCCAAGGTTTGAAACCTTCGACATTGAGATCGGAAATCGAAATAAGAAGGTCGGTTTCAGGAAGCGCGTTAAAGATGTCAAGATTGAGTTTGCCGATATTCTGCGGCTCCGGCGGCAACCCTTTGTAAGTTTTGCTCTTCATCAGCCTCGGAATGTATGTGGCAAGATTTTCCATAGTAAAATCAAGGAAAAACTCGCCTGCAAGATCAATTCCGAACATCTCTCCGAGTTCGTTTAATTTTACCTCGATACTTCCGCCGAAAACATCCTTGTTATCCTGCGGCTGTTCAGCATTTATCGAAAAAAGCTCGGAGTTAACTTTAAGGAGATTGAGTGCGTAATTTCTGTCTTCGGCAGTAAAACCAAAGGCGAGATCAAGCGAAATATCCTTTTTCATCACGGAGTTGGCTGCGATGAAAACATCGGGCATATCGAGGCGGTAAAGCTCATTTCCCGCAAGAGATACTTTTTTCGTACTGAAAAGAGATTTTTCTCCGTCTTTCACGACAAAATCGAGATTTTTAATGTTCATCTCTTCAATCGGAAAGAACGGTATTCTGTTGGGAAGCCCTGAATCTCCGCTGTCTTCGCCTTCTTCTGCCTGTTCGCCGTTCTGCCCGAAAAACTTGGTATCGACTGATATCCTGACGTCAGTCATTTCAAAACTCTTTACGGTAACGTGGTTTTTGAAAAGTCCTGAAAACTTTTTCCCGATGCTGAAAGAGACTGTTCCGCTTTTAGCACTCAGAGAATCCTGATATAAAACGATAAGGTTTTTAACGGAAAACGTACCGTCAAGGGCTAAGTGAGGAGACTCGAAATCGTAGAAAACACCGAATTTTTCCCGCATAACAAAAGAAGAAAGCGGATAAAAGACAAATTTTATCAAAAAAATAAAACCTATGAAAAGGAAAAATAATGAAGCGAGAAAATTCTTTATCTTCACGGTGGCACCATCTTAAAAAAATGGAGCGGGCGACGGGACTCGGACCCGCGACATCCGGCTTGGGAAGCCGACACTCTACCAACTGAGTTACGCCCGCAAAAGCCGCAGAAGCATACAGCTTCGCACTCTAAAGTCAAGAATAATATTTAAATTCAATATGGTTTTAAGGAGATATAAAAAAGGCGCGACTTTCGCCGCGCCCTGAAAATATCCACTTAACTTAAAGTTAGTGAGCTTTTCTGAAAGATTCCATGAAGTTAACGAGCGTTTCAACGCTTTCCGGAGAAGTTGAGTTGTAGATGCTGGCTCTGATTCCGCCGAGGGTTCTGTAGCCTTTAAGACCGAGCATACCCTGAGCTTTTGCCGATTTTACGAACTCTTCTTCAAGTTCCGGAGTCGGAAGGTTGAAGGTTACGTTCATCCATGAACGGTGTTCCGGATTCTGTACATAGCCTCTGTAGAAGCCGTTCGAATTGTCGATTGCACCGTAGATCATCTTCTGTTTCTTGTCGTTTCTCTTTTCCATTGCCTCAAGGCCGCCCATTTCGAGCATCCATTTGAAGACAAGGCCGGTGATATAGATGTTGAAGCACGGCGGCGTATTGAACATGCTGCCTTTTTCGATCTGAACTTTGTAGTCGAGAGTCTTCGGAAGCTGGAAGCCTTTCTTGTTGAAGGTTTCTGCCCATGACTTTTTGATTACAACGACGGTTACACCAGCGGGGCCGACGTTTTTCTGAGCACCTGCATAAATCATGTCGAATTTCGTTGCATCGAATTTGTGCGACATGAAACCGCTCGACATATCAGCTACGAGCGGAACACCCGGGAGAGGTTTCGGATAGTTCTTTTCGAAGAACTGGGTTCCGTAGATCGTGTTGTTCGAGCAGAAATGAAGGTATTTTGCGTTCGGGTTCATGTTTTCCTGTTTTGCTTCGGGAAGAACGCAGTATTTCTTCTCAAGCTCTCTTGTCGAAGCTACGCAGTTAGCCTTTGCTTTCGCCCAGTCAGCCTGGATGCATGCTTCTTCGTAAGCTCTGTGTGCCCAGTTACCGGAATCAACGTAGTCAGCGCAGTCGCCTTCGTTGAGAACGTTCATCGGGAGCATAATAAACTGATGCGTTGCACCGCCGCCGAGGAAAAGAACGGCATAGTCGTCACCGAGACCGAGAAGTTTTTTAAGATCTGCCTCAGCTTCTTCTGTTACAGCGATGAATGCTTTGTCTCTGTGGCTGATTTCCATAACGGAAACGCCTGTGCCTCTGAAATTGAGAAGTTCTGCCTGAGCCTGCTTGAGAACTTCAAGCGGAAGCGCTGCAGGACCTGCAAAAAAGTTGTGAGCTCTGTTTTCCATGTTTTACTCCATAAAAATATCGGTTGTTAAATAAGCCAAAAAACGGGTAACTACAACAATTAAAAAGGCAGTTGTCAAATTTTTTAATTGCCGCCTCCGCAAATCTTACCGTAATATCGTTATAACGTAATTACGTGATTCCGACTGCGGCGCAAAAGAACTGCGACGGCAACGGAACTTGTTTTTTTAAGAACTTTCTTTAAAATTGCGCGTTTTTTTGGAATGAGGCTGCCTTGAAGCTGCTTGAACTGGTTCTGACGATAAATTTTCCGATATTTTTAGGCTGGATATTCAAACAGCTCAAACTTTTTCCCGACAAGGAATCGGCAGTTCTTCGGAAATTCGTAATAAAAGTCACGGTTCCGTTCCTCATTTTCAGAAACCTCTACAACGCAGATACGAAAGAGTTCAGTCAGATGCTTCCGATGATAGCATCGCTCTGCCTGATACTTGTAATTTCAGCAGTTCTTGTCATTTCGCTGCGGGGTCTTTCATCATCGGATAAAAAAGTTTCCAACAGTTTCTGCGTCGGAAGTTTCGTCGGCAACTACAGTTATTTAGGCTGGGGCGTCCTCTCCTATTTTTACGGCGAAAGCGGCTTTACCCGCGGCGTATTTTTCTCTATGTTTTTCTGGCCGGCAGTCCTCTCTACCGGTTTTACAATGATCTGGTTTTTATCGCGCACTTCATCAGGTCAGACTTCAAAAGACAAAATAATTCACGCACTTACATCAAATGCAATTCCGCCTGTTCTTTCCGCTTTTCTGGCTATGGCGATGAATTTTTACGGAGTGAAGATTCCTGCGTGGCTTACGCAGAGCATAAATTCGATAGCAAACATAACCATTCCGGCGATACTTTTCACAGTAGGACTTTCACTTTCTATAATGCTCAAAAAAGAGACGATCCGCCCCGTCGTTTCAGGAACTTTTTTCCGCACGATTTTCGGGATCGCAGTCGGCATTGTGACACTTTTAATCGTTTCCTTCTGCTTTAAAGGTGTTGATATTACTACAAAAAAAGTAATTCTCATGGAATCGGTCATGCCGAGTGCCGCGACTTCTCCTTTTTTTGCCGATTTCCTCGATTCGGATAAGGAAGTCGTGAGCGGGATCGTCACTTTTTCGACGATTTTTTCGCTTGTCACCCTTCCCTTCTGGTATTTTATGATCGAAAAATGGAGTACTCTATTATGAGTTTCAAGGAAAAACTCTTCTTCGCACTTGCCATCTTCGGTCTTTCGGTCTCTTTTATCCTTCTGGCGCAACTGCACTTGAATCCTTTCAGGGTTCCTACTTTCAGCAATATTCCGATCTGCTATGTTTACGGAAACGCCTACATTGCAATAATCCTTTCAGCACTGCTCAAGAAATCGTTTTTCTCGCGTCTTCTGGCTTCTGCCGGATTCACGGTCGGACTCATGATTTCAGCATATTTTCTGTTTGTCTGGATAAAATTCGGAGGAAGTGCCCGCGTTTTCCCCGCGGAAATTTTCGGAATAAAAACTGTTTACGCCGATTTTTTGAATTTTGCCGTGCTTTTGGTGCTTCAGATTATAAAAAAACCTTGACCTTGCCTTTTTTCTCAAGTTAAAATCCACCGTTTTTTGATATTTTTTGGAGAAACTCTTTATGAACTGGAGTTACATAATTTTCCACACGCTCGGCGGTCTGGGCCTTTTCTTCATGGGCATGAAAGTGATGAGCGAAAGTGTCCAGAAAGCGGCCGGCGACAAACTGAGAAAGATCCTCAAAGTCCTCACTTCGAACCGTTTCGTCGGTGCTTTTGTCGGTTTTCTCATCACTGCAATAATTCAGTCGAGCGGTGCAACGACCGTCATGACTATAGGTTTTGTCAATGCCGGGCTAATGACAGTCCAGCAGGCAATAGGTGTCGGTCTGGGTGCCAGCATCGGAACCACGGTCACGGGCTGGATCGTCACGCTCAATGTTTCGGCTTTCTCTCTGCCCCTCATCGGTATCGGCGTCATGCTGCGCCTTTTCTCTAAAAACAAGTCATGGCAGTATATCGGAGAGCTCATCTACGGCTTCGGTATCCTTTTCCTCGGAATGGAGACTATGAAAAGCGGCTTTGCACCGCTTAAAGAGAGCGAAACTTTCGTCAGGATGTTCCAGAGCATCGACGGTTCGACCTATGCTTCGATCCTCCTCGGCGTTTTAGTCGGTATCATCACCACCTGCATCACTCAGTCGAGCAGCGCTATGGTCGGTATCGTGATCGCACTTGCTAGCCAGGGGCTCATCAACTTCGAAGGTGCGCTCGCAGTCGTTTTAGGAAGCAACATCGGCGCAAGTTCGACCGGTGCTCTCGCTGCAGTAGGAGGCACGGTAAACGCAAAGAGAACAGCTCTGTCGCAGGTCATTTTCAGATGTATCGGAGTTACGCTCCTGCTTCTGGTTTTCCGTCCGTATAAAGATATCGTTGATCTTATGATTCCGGGAACTCCCGAGGAGATGCTCACCGTCCACATCGCGATGGGTCACACTGTATTCAACGTAACGACTCTTATCATCTGCATCCCGTTCGTCAGCCAGCTTGCAAAACTTGTCGAGAAAATATTTCCCAACAAAGACAAAGGCAAAATCGAGATGCCCGAAAACCTCGTCAAACTTCAGACAAGTATGTTCAGCACGCCGTCGATTGCCATTATGGAGTGCGAAAAAGAACTCCTCACAATGTCCGATTACGTTATCAAAAACTTGGATATGCTGCGTGAAATGTCTTTGAAAGACCCTGTTCAAGTTGCCGAAATAACTGATGAAATTGCCAAGAACGAAGACAGGATCGACAAATATCAGTATCAGCTTACTCAGTTCCTCATCGCTCTTTCAGTCCGTGCGATCTCTCCCGGTGATGCAAAGATCGTTGCAAGCCGCATAGGTCTGGCACACAATTTTGAAAAGATTGCCGACTGCGTTGAACACATTTCCCAGATAATCGACAAACTGAAAAGAAACAACGCTACTTTTTCAGCAGAGGCAATAGAAACTATCAACCAGATCCTTGACGAGAATATCGAACATTTCAAAAAGTCGGTCACGATCTTCAAAAACGGAGAGGATATCCCTGTTTATGCCGATGAAGCTCTCGTTATCAGAATCAGGATCAAAAAGCTCATAAAAGATGCGAAAGTCCAGCATTTCAACAGAATCAAAGAGAAGATATGCGACGGCAGCGCATCGATTCAGTTTATCGACATTCTCAACAATCTCAACACTATGAGCGCTGAGAACCACAACGTCGCAGAGAACCTCGCAGGCCAGAAATACTAATCGAATTTATCAGAACTTTATTATAATTGACAAGCCGGTCAGAATATCAACGGAAGCTTTGTCAGTAACAGAAAGGAATATCGGTGAAAGATTTTTGTCCGTTTTCGGTCCGGCATCAACTGAAACGTAGCCGCGGATCAAGTGACCGTAGAAGATCCAGTCAAACCAGATGTTTCCGTATCCGCGCCTGAGAATCCCGTCTCTGAGCGAGAAAAACGGATAGATTGCAGTAATATTCGAATTGCCGTCTTTTGAAGTTGCACAGCCCATCTGGTAGAAACCTATCTCCCACTTGAAAGAAAATGCATTGCTGAAATAGTGCCTGTGGTTGAACCGTATCGCCTGATGGTTCCTTCCGAACGGATGCCCTAAAGAAAGTCCGTGGTAGCTAAAACCTTCCTTGTTATAGATATGGTTGTAATAGTAAGTTAATGACGTTTTTGTATACTCGAGACGCATAACGTCTTTTTCAGTAGCTGCAAAAAGTCCTATGAGATAACCTCTTTCAAGAAAACGGAAAAATACATAAGGGAGAAGCAGTTCGATTTTGTCTTCGACCTGCCATATCGCCGCCAGGTCGGTACCTGATTCCTGAATATAGAATTTAAAGACTTTGATTGCCGGATTGAGTTTGTACATAGGAATGTTGAAAGTGAAATCTATCGACGCATAACTGTCGACATCCCACTTGCTGTTCATAACATTGTCGGATGCGCCGGTCAGCAGATAGGGATAATCTGTCAAAACATATTCCGGCATACCTTTGCCGCCGTACAGCATGCTGCGAGTCATTCCGAGTTCGAAAAAGCTGAACATTTTAGGAGGTCTGTAAGTGAGCCTCATCGCCATAAGTTGCGGATTGGAGACATCGTTGCGCTCTTCGCGGAGCCAGCCGTTGAAAACAATGAAGTTCCAGTCGCCGCCAAGATGGATAGTCTGCTCATTCTGCAATTTGACCATATAAAACGGTTCGGCGTTGGAAGATATCAGCATACCGTATTCGCCAGGTCCCAGATGAACGGTGTCCTTTCCCGCCATAATCGAGAATTTCCACATTTTCATTTTTGCGTAAAAACGCCTGAAATCGACATCGGTCGAAGCTATGGAATTGCCTGATTTAAAAGTGTTTTTTTCCTCAAGTTCCCAGTAAAACGCCCACGAATCGAGAAAAACGGCGTTTCCGCTCTGACTGGTTATCATCGTCGAACCTTTGTCGAATTTACGCCCTCCGGCGCCTGATATGAAGTTGCCGTCTTTGTTTGAAAAATAATAGCCCGCCCCTACTTTTGACACGATCTGCCATGAGTTTTTCCAACGGTCTTCCTTTTTCACGCCGTTTACAAAAGGAAGGATCGGATAGAGCGATTTAAGATCATTTCTTGTGTCGTAAAAACCGCGCGGAAGAATCGAAAAAGAGTCTTTGGGTTCCGAATTCTGCGCTTCGAAATAGTCGTAAACGTTTCTGTCATCGGTGCTGACGTGAAGCAGCGGATTGAACCTGCATTTATTTTCCTCTCCTTCCTTCTGATAAATCTTGGGAAGCACAATAAAAGAATTGTCACACTCTCCGGCAAAAATTTCAGTTGAAAATAAAAGGAAAACAAGAATAAAAACAAAAATCATCGATTCGTTCCGTGTCTTTCAGGATCGTTTTCAGCCTTTGTGAGCCATACCGCTGATTCTTTGCTCTCTTCGGCAGTGATCTCACGTACTTGAATGTGATGTTTGTCCGAAAAAGCGGAAAGCAGGATCTTCATCCCCACACCGTTGTACCAATCTTTCCGCTCGTAATCACGCATCCATACGACCCGTAACAGCTTGAAATCCTTATTAGTCGTTATACGCAAAGGTCTGTGACCGCAGAATGCCGTAATAGCGTTCTGCAAATCATAAGCCAAAGAGATCATCTCTTCTTTTGTTCGTTTTTCAGCCATAATTTACCAATAAAATCAGTATCTAAGCGTTTTTGCTTCGGTATCGAGTTCCGCAACCGCGCCGAGCATGAAAGCCATGTTCTGCTGACCGTGACCAGCCGGGAAGTTGCAGACAACAGGGATCGACTTGTCCAAACCGATCGTTTCCAGCATCGCAAACGGATTTACGCTTTTTTCAGCCGGCGGCCTGAACTCTCTGTATGAAAATTCGCCGAAAATGAGAGCTTTTATCCCTTTGAATTTGCCGGCAAGACGCATTTGTGTCAGCAGTCTGTCGACGCGGTAAGGCACTTCGTTCACCTCTTCGATGAAAAGTATCGAATCTTTGAAATCAGGCTCAAACGGCGTTCCGATCATCGAAACGAGCGTCGTTAAATTGCCGCCTTTGACGACTCCTTTTGCTTTTCCCGGATTGAGTGCTCTCATGTTTTTGTTGAAAATCGTGAAAGCCCTGTCTTTTCCCTGCAGAAGTTCGAAAATCTGAGCCTTGGAAAAGCGGTCGATAGAATTCAAAGTGGTTATGTTCGGTCCGTGAATTGTGACGAAACCGCATTTGTCTACAAGCCATGCATGAAGTGCAGTGACATCGCTGAAACCTATGAAAAGTTTCGGGTTTGCCTTGATTTTATCAATGTTTTCCTGCAGTTTTTCAAGAAGCCTCAAAGAACCGTAACCGCCGCGCGCAGTCCAGACAGCCTCGATATTTTCGCTCGTGAAAGCGTTGACAAGCGATTCTGCCCGCAGTTCGTCGCTTCCCGCAAGAAAACTCTCTTTCGCAAAAGCGTTTTTATCGATTACAGGCTTGATTTTGTTAAGTTTAAGCTCGGTTATACCGGCATTGAAAACGGTTTTTTCAAACGGCGACGAAGGTGCTACGACGGCAACTTCGCCTCTGAAACTTATCGGTTTGAATTCAAAATAGGAATTACTCATTTCAATCTCCCAAAGTCCAAAAATACGGCACGCAGGATAGCAAAATTATCTATTTTTCCTATTTTTTTTGTAATTCCGTGCAAATAAATTAGACTCCCTCGTTTTTTGCGAGGCTGAAATGGTCGAAAACAAGGAAAATAAGGAAAATAAAATTCAGGAACAACCGAAAAACGAGAAGCCTCACGGCATTGACGACATCAAGGAGATGCGCCGTCTGATGACCCACATAATGAACAATCAGGGCAGTCTCGATGCGGCGATAAAAGAGATCAACCGCAAAGTCAATACAAAAGAACAGAATCAGGCAACACGTTATTTTGCCACTTTCATTATTTTGGGCATAGTCATCATTCTTTCGTTCTTTTTCTATTTCAGGTCGCAGGCGGCAAATTACGCGAACCAGAGCAGAATCCGCGAAGAGCACAACAAATACCTCGAAAAAGAGGTCTCAGAGCTGAAAGACAAGATTTTCTCGATGGAAAACAACGATATCAAGGCTTACAACCTCTATCTCGCGCTGAAGGAAGGCGATCCCGACAACGCTTTCAAACTTTACGGCGAGTTCAACCTTTCTGCACTTTCCCGTCTTGAAAGAACGATCATCGACAACGAAACGAGCATGATCAAGCAGAAAGCGGCTCTTAAAAAGTATGAGGAAGGCGAAACGCTTTTCAAACGCAAAAGTTACGAAGCGGCAATCGACAGATTCAAAGACAGTCTTGATATTTCTTCAACAGGCGACCATATCGGAAATCTTTTCTATCTCACTGCCCTCTCCTACTACCGAATGAAAGACTACAACAAGGCGGCTATCGCATTCGAGCGTTTTCTTTTCATAAATACGAAAAAAGATCTTCCTAAAGACCGTTCCGAACTTCTGCTCGGCGTCTGCTACGAAAAGATGAACCAGCTTGAAAGAGCGAAAAACTTCTACGAGCAGTCGATGCGCGAAAACCGTCACAACAGGTTCTTCCCGACAATCAGAGACCGCGTGAAGAACATCGAAAAGAAAATGGAAAAACAGAAAGAATCCAATCTGGATTAACGAATTACGTCATTTGAGACGTTTCAGGAAACGTCTCTACCGGAAGATACTGTTGCCGATAAATTCGCGAAGGATCGAATTCGGCGGAATCGTTGAATCGTCCATATCTTCAAAAAACGAGAGGAATTTGAGAAGCCTTTTTACTTCGCGGTATTCGGGAATATCGGCCGGGACCTGTTTCAGAAGAGGTTCTGCATATTTTTTCATGACGCTGAACTCATAAACGAAAGTCGAATTGAACATGATGTCGGCGTTTTCCTGATACGGGAAAATGTTGTTGTCCTCTCCGTTTCTGACCGAAGCCCAGCGTTTTAAAGTCTCTATCGGAGAATGTCCGCGATACTGGAAATCGCGCACCATCCGGCGCAGGATCCTGCCGTCAGTTGTCGGAATTCTGTTGTGATTATCGATATTTAAAGCAGTGAGCGCGCTGACGTAGATTTTGTATATGCAGTAAGACGGAACATCGGCGTAAAGATTCGGATTAAGCCCGTGGATTCCTTCGATAACAAGAACGCCGTTTTCGGGAAGTACCATCGTTTTACCGTCTGTGCAGCTTTTCCCCGTTTTGAAATCGTATCTCGGAAGCGTAACTTCACGCCCGCTCATCAGATCGTTCAGATTTTTGTTGAAAAGCTCGATATTTATCGCCGAAAGCGACTCGAAATCGTGCTCGCCCTTCTCGTCGAGCGGAGTTTTATCGCGGTCGATAAAGTAATCGTCAAGCGAAATGAGGAAAGGTTTAAGACCGTTCACGCGAAGCTGCACGCAGAGCCTGTTTGCCGTGGTCGTTTTTCCGCTCGAACTCGGCCCGGCGATCGAAACTATTTTCACAACTTTGCGGCGTCTGTAAACTTCGTCTGCGATCTTCGCCAGCTTCTTTTCATGCAGCGCTTCGCACAGAAGAATTATTTTGTTGCTGAATCCACGCCTTATCCAGTCGTTGAGTTTCGCGCAGGTATCAAGTTCAAGAACGTCAAGCCACTCGTTGTGCTCCTGAATGATGTTGAAATATTTGGGACTGTCCTGAAATGCGGGAACTTTGTCAGGTTCTGCGACGGTCGGAATTAGAAGAACTATACCGTTTTTGTAGTGTATAAGCTGGAATTTGTCGCAGTATGAAGTCGAAGGAAGAAGATAACCCGAGAAATATCCGATAGTTGAGTTGAGCCAGTAAATATTCGTCCGCGGCTGTTTTCTTATTTTGAAAAGCGAAACTTTGTCGGTGAGATCCTGCTTTTTGAACTCTTCTATCGCCTGACTGGTCGGAACATTCTGCCTTACGAAAGGAATGTCGGCTTCGACCATTTCCCTCATTTTCGCCGAAAGACGCTCTACATCACCGGCTTCGAGCCAGTCAAGCCCTTCAAACCAGCAGTAATAACCGTTTCCTATGCTGTATTCGATGTGCAGTATCGCATGAGGAAAAAGCTCTTTGCTCGCCTTTATCAGCACGAAAAGGATGCTTCTCAGATAAAACAGGTAGCCGTCCTTGTTCTGCATCGTGAAAAATTCCACTCTGCCTTCCCCGGGAATCTCTTTGCAGAGGTCGCAGAGTTCGTTGTTGAAAACCGCGCCTATTATGCGGCACTTGTAGTTTTCCTGATATTCCGGAGCGAGATCGATAAATTTAGTTCCTGCAGCAACGGAAACTTCTCGAACACCTTCCGGAACAACAATCTTCAATGAAAACAAATCGTTAGCCATGATTTTCTCCTATAACGGACACAAACAAAAAGCGGGAAATTTTAATTGCGGCAAAAAGAATGTCAACCTCATTGAACCACTGCGTTCCGAGTTCTTTCAAAATAATATGTTGCTTTTACAATAAATTTTGATAACATCGGCGGCTTTGTTTTTTTAACTTGTTTTTTTAGGAGGAAAAATGAAAAAGGTTATTTGTTGCGCTATTATGGCTGTTTCGATGTTTTTCTGCGCATGCGGAAATTGCAGCAGCTCCGGAAACGGCGAAATCTCAAAAGAGAAAATCGATTCCGACAAGCAGGTAAAATACGGTTATGCACTCGGAAGCGATGTAGGCAGAAACTTGAAGAGACAGAATTTCGATTTTGACCTCAACGCATTTCTGGCTGGTTTCAAAGCCGCTTTCACAGGCGCTGAATCCAAAATGACGGAAGAGGAAATCGGTACCGCTCTTCAGGAATTCCAGACCGAAATGATCACGAAAATGATGGAAGAAAGAACCAAAAAGGCTGCCGAAAACAAAGAAGCCGGAGATAAATTTCTTGCTGAAAACAAAACCAAAGAAGGCGTAAAAACGACAGAATCTGGTCTTCAGTACATCGTTGAAACAGAAGGTGAAGGCGAAAGCCCCGCTGCTGAAGACATCGTTGAAGTCCACTACCGCGGCACACTTCTCGACGGCACCGAATTCGACAGCTCATACAAAAGAAACGAGCCGGCGAAATTCCCTCTCAACAGAGTTATCAAAGGCTGGACTGAAGGCGTTCAGCTTATGAAGAAAGGCGCTAAATACAAATTCTTCATCCCGTCTGAACTCGCTTACGGCGAAGGCGGCGCAGGAGAAAAAATCGGTCCTAACGCTGCACTCATTTTCGAAGTCGAACTTCTTTCTTTTGAAAAAGCTCCGAAACAGGAAGAATCCAAATAAAGAAAATCTAAGAACTGCTTCCGTTTACATATCCAAGAACAATCTCTTTTAAAGTCGCGTTTCTTCCGACTTCATCAGTCGTTTCCACAAGCCTTTCGTTAAGAACAGGGCCGATGACTTTGAAATCGGGAGAAATCGTTGAAGCACCGGGCATGAGTCTGTGCGAGGCAAGCAGCGTTTCAGTTTCTCCGGAAAGTACCAAATTTCCGTTACTCAGCGCGGCGACAAAACCTGCCGACTTTTCAAAATCAACTATTTCATTTGAACTAACAATGACGGTCTTATCCTGTTTTGCCGCATTATCCAGTATTTCTAAAAATCTGATTTTCATTTCGGAATCGAAATACTTCAAAGGCTCGTCGAAAATCATTATGTCGGCATTGCTTGCAATAAGAAGAGAAGCGGAAAACCAGCTTTTCTGGGCATTTGAAAGGTGCGAAAATCTGCTGTTTTCGGCGATTCCGCCTTCAGCCAGCATTGAACGGAAAATTTTTATATCGAAATTTTTGTAAAGCAGCATCCAGACCGTGCAGAGATCTGCAGTTTTCAATTTCGGAGAAAAATCGCCGTTTTCATAGGAGAATCCTTTGGAAGTTCCAGGTTTTGCAATCACTTTGCCTGAATCGGGCTTCAGTTCGCCTGCAAGGAGTCTGAGCAGAGTCCTCTTCCCTGCTCCGTGATCGCCCACCACTACCGAAATGTTTCCTGAACGGAATTTTACGGTGACATCGTCAACCACTCTGGTTTTTCCGAAAATTTTGACGGCGTTTTCGAGAGATATCACCATTTTTCGCCCCTTCCGAAAACGAACATGGCATAGGAAATTGCAAGCACCGCAACCGATACCGCAAGAGCAAGCGGCTGATTCTGCTGATAAATCGGGCTGAATTGCGAATATACGGCAAAAAATTCCGTTGCAACGAAAGGAGAAATCAGGTCAAAAAGAAGGGTCAGCATCGGCAGAAGCATCATCGAGCCTATTTTAAGCGCGTATATCAGCGTCATGCCGAAATAAAAAGCATAAAAAATGAAATATTTCAGAAATTCGGGCGAACTGCCGCTGTCAAAAAGCGCCCACCCTATCGCATTAGTCGTAAAAATGAGTGAAAAACCTAATAAAAACGAATAGATAAACAGTTCTGTCCTTGAAAACGGAAGAGAGAGGAAAAATCTCATTTTTTTCTCAGCAACAAGAGCCGGAAGAAGTCTTGCGGACAACGCGAAAATAAAAAGGAATTTCATTGAACCGGGTATCATCAGGGCAAAGATGAGAAAAAGACCTGCAGCCCGTTTTCTGCCGGAAGTTTCGCAGATCAAAAACGCCTCGAAACGCCTGAAAAGTGAAAAAATGAAAAAATCCACGCTAAAAAACCCGTCAATAAAAACAAAACATTGAATTATTAAAGATAAAAATTGCAAAAAATCAAAAAATCTGCAAAATTCCGCGGTTGCAGTTTCGTTTTGAACGAACTTCTGACTGTTTTTTTTATTTTTTAATAAATTAGGAGAGTTTTTATGTGCGGAGTAGTTTCAATCGTCTATGCAGGCGATATCGTCAATCTTGGAATCGAAGCTTCGAATTTGCTTAAAAAACTTGAATACCGCGGTTACGACTCAACAGGCGCGGCATTTATAAAAGAGGACGGCTCGGTCACGCTGAGAAAAAAAGTCGGCGCACCTTCGAAAGTCGTCGAGCAGCTTGAACTTGCAAAATACGGCGGATTCAAATTCATCGGTCAGGTACGCTGGGCGACTTACGGAGCAGTAACCGACGTCAACGCGCAGCCGCATGAAGTCAACTGTCTCGTCCACATGGTCGGAGCACACAACGGAAATGTCAGCAACACAGACAAACTCAAGGTTTTCCTTTCTGAAAACGGTCATGACGTCCTTTCCGACAACGACGGAGAAATGGTCGTTCACCTTGTTGAGCACTTCTATGCGTCTCTTACCGCAAAGAAAGCTCCGAAAACCAACGACGAAAAAATCGCTGTTATGATAAAGGCTATAAGAAAGGCTCAGAAAATGATTGAAGGAAGCTATGCGGCATGCGTTACTCTTCCCGAACTTCCGGGCGTTTTCGCAATCAAGGCCGGTTCATCGCTTTATGCCGGCAAAGGCTCAGACGCTTCAGGCAACTTCATCGTTGTTTCGAGCGACCTCACTTCGATCCTTTCGAAAACAAGATTTCTCATTCCGATGTCGGAAGGCGAAGGAATCTACTTTGACAGCGAAAACTACAAACTTTTCTCACTCGAAGAAAACAGAGAATGGGTTCCGAAACTCAGCAGAAGCAGACTCAACATCGCTGACATCCAGCTTCAGCCGAAATATCACTTCTTCATGGAGCAGGAAATCTACTCTTCCCCGAAAAACATCGAAAATCTGATGCTTTACTACTTCAATTCAAAGGAAGAAAAAGATCTTTACTCCGTTTTTGAAGAAAACTGCGACTCGGCGCGTGAGATCCTCTACTCTCTCCTTGCTCTTTACGACCTTTACGACAAAAAAGAGCTTTCGGCAGAATTCGAGAAAATCCGCAATCTTCCGACTTTCCGCGAAATCTGCGACAAAGCACTTGCTTTCGCTCCGAACCCGCGTCATTTCAGCTTCCGCTCCGAAGAAAAAACGCTTCTCGAAGAGCTTTACTCGGCTGACGGCGGATTTTTCAAAGAGCTCTGGCTCATCGATTCGATGCTCATCTGGAAAAAGAAAAGAATGATAATCAAATTCCGTGACAAACTCGTCGCCGCTCTCAAGGCTACGAAGAAAAACGGTGGAAGAATTTTCCTCATTGCAAGCGGAACTTCCTATCACGCATCGCTTACCGCTGCCTACTTCTTCAACAACATGACCGACATTTCGCTCATCACATCGAATCCCGGCGCTTTCAGGTCGTGCTACATAAATTCGCTTTCCGACAAAGACGTCGTTATCGGCGTCAGCCAGAGCGGAGAAACGAAAGATCTGGTCGATATTTTCAACGAAGTAAGAAAAATGAGCGAAAAAATAACGCTCATCACGATCGTCAACAACGAAAATTCGACTCTTCCACAGGAAAAAAGCGATTTTTACCTTCCGATCATGTGCGGCTCCGAGATCGCAGTCGCAGCAACGAAATCGTTCATAAGCCAGATCGCACTTTTCTACATTCTCGCGGCACTCGTAAAGAACAGCGAAGAAAAAGTTATGAACAATCTTAGTAAAATCAAATACTTTATGGATTTTACACTTAAAAATATCGATGTTCCGGTGGGAGATGTCGCATACAAACTTTTCATGAAACCGTCGATTCACATTCTCGGAACTTCGCTTACCGGCATTGCAAAGGAAGGAGCGCTTAAAATCAGGGAAGTCGTCCTCAACCACACAGAAGGTTACGACGCGGCTGAATTCAAGCACGGCCCGAACACGATCCTTGGCAAAAACACGATTTATTCGCTTACCGACATGGAAAAACTTCTCGGAAACCTCATCGAAATGAGCGAAAAGATGTTCTCGAAAGGCTTCTTCTCGGAAAAAGAGGGAAATTCAGAGATCATCCGCAACGTCATCAACATGACCAAAAACCTGAAATTCCGTAGAATGACTGAAGATTTTGTCGAAAAATCGTTTGCTTCATCGGAAGAACGCGCTCTTACAAAACAGGTTGCAGACCTCTTCAACGACAGCGTAAACATCGAAGATTTTTTCTCGAACTACCCGCTTGTTTTCGTCTGCCCGCCTGATGAAAGAGACAAACGAATCACTATTTCGCAGATCCATACTCACAAGATCCGCGGTGCCGACATCGTTCTCATCGCCGAAGACGACGAAGACCTTAAAAATGCGGCTCTCGGCGTTCCGGCAAATGCGGAAAACTACTGGTCGAAGTTCATCGAACTTCCGAGAACGGGCGACAAAAACATTTTCGTCTTTGAAGCGGCTGTTGTCCTTCAGCTTCTCGCTCTCAAGATGAGCGTTGCCAAAATGAAATATCTCAACCGCTCCGAAATCCAGAACCACGGTGTTCACCCCGACGTTCCGAAAAACGTCAGCAAATCAATCACAGTCGATTAATCCCAATCCCAATAATCTCAATCTTATCGTAACGACGTGACGATGTAACGCCGTTACGTATAGAATGTGTCAACGATTAAATTGAACGGCGCGAATCGTTATAACGATAAAAAAATGCCGCCGTTATGAAACGGCGGCATCAAAATTTTCAGGATTTTAATTGATTTTTACCAGCTGGAATAGCCAGGAACTGCTTGTTTGTTTACAACATAGCCAGTAGAGTCATCCCATTTTGGAGTAAGTTCACACGCATCGCTTGAGTAATCACCGACCCATTTTACCTCGACAACTTTCCAGAAATCATCTTTGTTTTTGAAATTGTTGACCTGAGGATCTACACCATAAGTCGCTTTGAGTGTTCCACCGCAGTAAACATTTATTACAGGGTGTGTGACCTTATTATCAGGACTGGTAGAAGGATAATAACGCGCTCCGACTCTGAAGACATCGTTCGGTTCAGGATTGTCAATGTTGATATTTTCCGGAATCGCACCAGCATGAACATTGTCAATATCAAGACGCGGGTTATTCATATTTTGCGTCCAAACGCCATCTTTATTATAGTTGTCCGTCTTCAGATATCCCCAATCAGGATTTTTGGTGCTGAAGTAACAAGCACTACTAGACGCCCAATCAGAGGTTTTACCATTTTTACCCATGTGAAGATCGACATCTACTGTATTATTTGTATCCCAGCAGAGCTCGATTCTTAGACCGGCTGAAACAACTCTGATTACCCATTCACACTCATAAATTTCGCCGTTTCCTCGATCGACTTTAAGGTGAAGTTTGTAATTACCGGAAAGTCTGAATTTAACTTTAAACTGAGATAAACCGACTCCGCTGACAACAGTGTTTTGGGTACCGTTATCCGTGTCAACATCCCCGACTTCTGCCAGAGTTTTTCCGCCCTTAACATAAGAATTGACTTTTCCAAGAACTTCATCGCAGGGACCTTTCGTCAAAGTCCAAGTCCATGTTGCCGTGTCTGCATCGTTAAATTTGTGACCGGCATCGTAAATCTGCTTTCCGTCGATTATCTTATATTTGAATGGAAGGAAATCTCCGTCTGCTGTGAGATTATAAGCGCAGTCAATAGGCGGCTGACAGCAGAGTTTGTCATCATCACAGCCGTTGCAGTTGTTATCGGCATTATCACAAACATCCTGTGTCGGACTGATTCCGCCTACACATTCACCCCATCTTCCGACAGATCTGGTGCCGCGCATCGTGACTTTGCAAGTCTGAGTACCGTCTGCACATGTTCCCTTGTTTCTGTAGTTTTTCGGACCAAGGAAACAAGCCTGAGTCTGACCGGGAGAGCATGGACAGCCTTCATCGACCTCGCCGTCACAGTCATCATCAAGTCCGTTGCAGAGAGCCGAATCGACCTCACCTTCGACTATATTATTCGGAAGACACTCGGCTTTCTCAGGAATACATTCATCCGTGCATACTGTTTCAAGCGCATCAGACGGAATCTGGTAAGCATCGCTGTAATCTCCCGTGTAACCGACATCGATAATGCCGGGGTCGCTTGTTGTGTCGGCATCGGCATCTGAAACCTCATCGTCATGCCAGTAACTGCAAGCGTTGTTTATTCCGTTATCGACTGTTCCGTCACAGTCATCGTCAATACCGTTGGTGCAAAGCTCTTCATTGTTTTCAAGAACAGGTTCTACTGCACCTTCGCATTTTCCCCAATTTCCGTCTTCCTTACATGTGCTTACACCAGCCTTGCAAGGTCCGACATCTTTAGTTTCCTCAGGACCCTGATATGAGCATTCCTTTGTTTCACCGGGTTTGCAGTTTCCAGCCAGGTCATCATTGTTGCCTGTCGGATCGCTGTCATCGGTTGTTTCTCCATCGTTGCCGCCGGAACCGTGTCCGTTTCCACCGTCTGGAAGTTCACCGTCTTCTCCGCTACCATCGTTTGCAGAATTCTTTGAACGGCATGTTCCATTGGAGCATACTTCTCCAACATTGCAGTCCAAAGTGCTTTCACATGCTTTACCGCTGCCGCCTTCGGAGCCGCCGCACGACATAATGAATGCGGCTGAAAAACAGATAAGAATAAAAAAGAGTTTTTTCATAGTTGCCTCCTAAACAACAAAAAATCTCATTATTATACATATAATTAAATTTTTTTAAAGTATTTTTTGTAAGTTCCAATTCGTTAGAAATTTCAGGAAATTGAAGGATAGGACTATCAGTTCAAGAAGTTTTACCAGCTGCTGTAATTCGGAACATATCCGTCAGCAACACCGAGATTCGGAGTAAGTTCACACTCGTCACTCGTGACATCGCCTACCCACTTGATTTCAACGACTTTCCATGAATCATTTTGATCTTTAAAATCATACAAGCGTGTTCCGCTATCGGCACCATAAGTTGCTTTGAGCGAACCGCCGCAGTAAACATTTACCACAGGATGTGTATAAGTATAAATATACTCATATTCATCACACCACAACTCCAAAAATCCCCAATCAACACATTCTTCTTCAGGTTCTGTAAAATGATGAACCATAACTCTGAAAATGTCGCCGTCATTCGGATTGTCGAGGTTGATGTTTTCGGGTTTCAACCCTTCAGCTCTGTTGTCAAGATCTAGACGCGGATTCGGCATTGATGTCCAATTTCCGTTCGCATCATAGTTCATAGTAGAACCGTATCCCCAAGTAGGATTGGTTCCCCTATAAGTTCTGCTTGTATCACAATTGTACCAGAAACATTCCGACAAGTTGCTTTCTCCTGCTGCCCAATCTTCTACCGAGGTCCATCCAGTCGTCACCCCGTTTTTACCCAGATGCAGATCGACATCAACAGAATTTGCCGTATCCCAGCAGAGCTCGATTCTGAGACCGTTGGAAACAACTCTCAAAATCCATTCGCACTCGTAAACTTCGCCGTTTGTACGTGTAACTTTCAGTTTAAGTTTGTAACTTCCCGAAAGGAGGAATTTGACCTTGAACCAGGAAAGACCTGCACCGCTGACAGTAGTTGTCCTCGTACCGTCGCCTGCAAGTCCAGCCGCTGTCGTTGCACCTTTCATAAAGAAATTTGTTGTGCCGAGAACCAGGTCGCAGGGACCTTTCGTCAAAGTCCATGTCCAAGTTGCCGTCGCGGCATCATTGAACAAGTGGCTGGTATCGTAAATCTGGTTTCCGTCAATTATCTTGTCGTTAAAAGGCTGAGCCGTGCCGATATCGTAATTACAATTTATAGGCGGATTGCAGCAGAGACCGTCGTCAATGCAGCCGTTGCAGTCGTTGTCGGCGAGGTCACAGACATCTGTATCCTGAGGAAGAATACCTCCGGTACACTCACCCCAACCCCAATTGCCGTAGGCATCAGGAACGCATGACTGAATACCGTCGCGGCAGGTTCCGACATTTCTCTGATTCGGTTTGCCTCCGAAACACGGCTGAGTTTCACCCGGCTTGCAGCCGCAGCCTTCATCAACTTTGCCGTCGCAGTCATTGTCGAGACCGTCACAAAGATAATGACCGTCATAATCTACCGCTTCGCTTGCCATATCAGGAAGACAGCCGAAATCGGTGATAGGATTTATACATTCGTGCATAATGAACTCACAAACCTCTTCAGGTGTACCGGTGTCTGTCGTGTCAGCTGTGTCAGTGTCTGTCGTTGTATCAGTGGTATCACCCGTATCGGCTGTGCCGGTATCAGTTGTGTCCGTTGTATCGGTGTCTGCCGTATCGGTGGTATCAGTGGTATCAGCGGTATCTGAAGTGTCGCTCGTGTCAGATGTGTCTGAGGTATCCGTTGTATCCGAAGTATCTGATGTATCGCTTATGTCGTTATCTGTAACGCTGTCGGAACCTTCAGGGTTTTCAGTGTCGTTGTCGCCCGGATTTTCAGGAGTTTCTGTATCGTTGTCGCTTACGCTGTCAGAATCTTCAGTGTTTTCAGCATCATTGTCGCTCGGAGTTTCCGGAGTTTCTGTATCGTTGTCATTGTTGTCATTCGGAGTGTCGGGAGTGTCCGGATTTTCCGGAGTGTCGTTTGACGAAGTGTCAGAATCATCACCGCCGGGAACATTGCCGCCTTCGTCAGGAAGTTCGCTGCTGCTGCCGTCGTTGTCACCTTTTTCAGATGTATCTCCTGAAGGATCAACACACATTCCGCCTGAACAAATCTTACCGTCAGGACAGTCAAAGGCGGTTACGCACGATGTGCTGTCAGTAGTCACCGAATCACCGCATGACAAAATGAATGCAGTTAAAAAACACACCATAATAGAAACGATCTTTTTCATAGAAACCTCCGTCTTAAAAGAATGCGACGCGGTATTTTATACAAAATCAGATTTTTTAAAAGTATTTTTGAAAAATTCAGGATAAAAACTATTTGATAGCTTCGTAGCAGCTTTCGCAGATGCCGGTCATCTCTTCGGAATAGTCGTGAAGCACTCTCTTTTTCCAGCAGCGCGGGCATTTTTCGCCTTCAGCTGTCGTTACGCCGATCCAGAGATCCATATCTTCGACTTTTTCAAGACCTTCTGCCGTTTGCGCCTTTTCAAAAGCGGAAACTATGAAAATCGATTCAAGGTTGGCAAGCTCTGAATCAAGAAGAGGATTGTTTTCGTAGTAAATTCTGACTTTTGCATCAAGCGAGTGACCGATCGTCTTGTCTGCGCGGAGAACTTCGAGCTTTTTCTGAACTGCGTTTTTGGTATCGAGAACAGTCTGCCACTTTTCAAGGAATTTCGCGTCTTCGTCATTGAAATTTGATTCGGGGAACTGCTCAAGGAAAACGCTTTCCTTCTTGGCACCTTTCAAATATCCGTAAGCCTCTTCACAGGTGAAACTGAGTATCGGAGCAAGAGCTTTTACGACATCAGAAAGAATCGAATAAACGACGCTCTGAGTCATTCTGCGTCTCTTGTCGTCAGCACGCATCGTGTAGCGGTCTTTGATGATGTCGAGGTAAATTGCGCTCATCGGGATAGTGAAGAAATCGAGCATTTCATGGTAAACGCGGTGGAACTCGTAGTTTTCATAGTATTCACGGATATCTTTAAGCCTTTCCTGCCATGTGAGATAAGCCCATCTGTCGAGAGAAGTGAGTTCTTCTTTCTTAAAGCTCATCGTTTCGGGGTCGAAATCGTTGACGAAACCGAACATGAATCTGATCGTATTTCTCATTTTTCTGTATGCAGTAGCGCAGCTTTCGATAATCGAGTCTCCGATCCTGTTGTCGTCGCTGTAGTCTTCACATGCGACCCAGAGTCTGAGTATTTCTGCACCGTATTTATTGATCTTGACCTGCGGATCGATGAAGTTTCCTTTGCTCTTCGAAATCTTTTCGCCTTTCTCGTCAACGATGAATCCGTGCGTGATGAGGTTTTTGTAGGGAGCTTTGCCGTTGATGAGGACGCTCATTTTGAGCGAAGACTGGAACCATCCTCTGTGCTGGTCGCTTCCTTCGAGGTAAAGGTCAGCCGGGAAAGTGAAACCTTTTTCACCGTTCAGAACTTTCGCCCAGCTTACGCCGCTGTCGAACCATACGTCAAGAATGTCGTTTTCCTTGCTGATGTGCGTGCCGCCGCATTTCGGGCATTTGAATCCTGCCGGAAGGAATTCCGCAGCAGTCTTGTCGTGCCAGACCTGGATTCCCTTTTCGGAAATCTCGTCTGCAACTTTGTGTGCGATAGCTCCGTCAACTATCTTTTCACCGCAGTCGTCGCATGAGAAAGCGATTATCGGAACGCCCCAGCTTCTCTGACGCGAAATGCACCAGTTCGGAGCTTTTTCGAGCATCGGAACGATTCTCTTTCTTCCCCACTCAGGAACCATGCGGACTTTTGCGATCTCATCTAAGCATTTTTTGCGAAGTCCGGTGTCGTCCATCGAAATGAACCACTGTTCGGTCGCTCTGAAAATGACCGGTTTGTGGCATCTCCAGCAGTGCGGATAGCTGTGATCTATCATTTCGCCCGGTTTGTTGAGAAGGTATCCCGTGTTGTAAAGGTATTCCGTGATGACGGGGTTTGCCTTGAAAACGTGCATTCCGCCGATTACGGGGATGTTTTCGTCGATAATACCGCTGCCGTTGACCGGAGCATAAGGCTCAAGACCGTATTTGAGACCGGTAACGTAGTCGTCTGCGCCGTGTCCCGGAGCGGTGTGAACGCAGCCCGTACCAGCATCGGCAGTGACATAGTCGGCATAAACGATTATCGATTCGCGGTCGATGAAGGGGTGTTTTGCCTTCATTCCTTCAAATCTCATCGCGTCGAATTCAGCGATGACTTCGGGATTTTCGGCTCTTACAGCCTTGATGAACGAATCTTTAAGAACGCTTGCGACGATGAAGACTTCGCCGTTGTATTTTACAGCCGAGTATTTGAATTCGGGGTTGAGCGCGATAGCAAGGTTAGCCGGAAGAGTCCACGGAGTCGTTGTCCAGATAACGAAGTTCACTTTCTCCCCTTCAAGCTCTTCAAGTTTGTCGATAAGCGGGAATTTTACGTAGATCGAAGGAGACTGATGGTTGTCGTATTCGATCTCGGCTTCAGCAAGCGCAGTTTCGCAGCTCGTGCACCAGTAAACGGGCTTTTTCGCCTTGAAAAGTGCGCCTGACTCTGCAACTTTCGCGAACTGGTGGGCGATGCAGCCTTCATACTTCGGATCAAGCGTGACATAAGGATGATCCCAGTCTGCAAGGACGCCGATTCGCTTGAAGCCTTCGCGCTGGACATTCACCCAGTTCATCGCGAACTTCTTGCATTCTTCCAGAAACTGGCTTTTCGTCATCTCTTTGCGCTTCGAGCCCAGCTTTTCAGCCGTTTTGAGCTCGATCGGAAGACCGTGGCAGTCCCAGCCCGGAATGAGCGGAGTGTATTTTCCCGTCATATTTTTGAACTTTACGACAAAATCCTTGAGAGTTTTATTGAGAATATGGCCGTTGTGGAGATTTCCGTTTGCATAAGGAGGTCCGTCGTGAAGAACGAATGTCGGTTTTCCGTCGTTCTGCTCCAGAATCTTGGAATAGATCTTGTTTTCCTCCCATTTTTTCAAAATTTCGACCTCTTTTACCGGAAGATTCGCCTTCATCGGGAAATCGGTCTGCGGCAGATTGAGCGTTTTGCTGTAATCCATAGTAAAAACTCCATATTAAATAAGCATAAAAAAAACGCGGAATGGTAGTCTTTTTCGCTTTAAAGTCAAGTTGCGGCTTAAGTTGGAGATAAGAAAAATAGTGCAATTTTAATTTTTTCGGCTAAAATTCCGCGTTTGTTTGATTTATCTGCTATTTTTCAGGAGGGAACCATGACTTTTCTTGTTATTTTCTTAGTAGTTGTCGCAGTTTGCGTATTTACCCTTTTTGCGATGTACAACAAGCTCATAGGGCTCAGGAACATCGTACGCAACTCGTGGAGTCAGATCGACGTCCAGCTCAAAAGACGTTTTGACCTCATTCCGAACCTCGTCGAAACGGCGAAAGGCTATATGAAGCACGAAAGCGAAACTTTCATCAAAGTTACCGAAGCCCGCGCTCAGGCTATGTCGGCAATAAACAAAGGCGACGTCAAGGAAGTCAGCGCTGCGGCTGCAAATCTCGACAGTGCTCTTGCAAAAATGATGCTCACATTCGAAAATTATCCCGAGCTCAAGGCAAATCAGAACTTTCTCGCTCTTCAGGAAGAGCTTACTTCGACCGAAAACAAGGTCGCTTTTGCTCGTCAGGCTTACAACGACGCCGTTATGGGCTACAACAACGCTGTTGAAATGTTCCCGACCAATATGGTTGCCGCTATGTTCAGCTTCAAACAGTCCGATTTCTTCGAGATAGAAGATAAGGCAGAAAAACAGGCTCCGAAGGTAACATTCTGAAATTTAAGGCTTTTTCATGTGGGAACTTATAAGAATAAACAAGCGTAAATCGCTTTTCGTGCTGATTTTGATGTTTATTCTCATGGTCTCGCTTTCGGGTGCCATCGGAGCGGGTTTCTACTCGATTGACTGGGTCAAGGGAATGCTCTGGGGGGCTCTTATCGGAGTTCTTCTCTGGGCGGTTCAGTCGGCAGTCGCCTACTTTGCCGGAGACGACATCGTTCTTCACTTCAATATGGCGGTCGTCGTTACACCCGAAAGCTATCCGCAGCTTTACAACATCGTAGAAGAGATGAAAATCGCGGCAGGACTTGCAGTAATGCCGGAAATCTACATAATCGAAAGTCACGGTCTTAACGCTTTTGCTACTGGAATCAGGAGCGAAAAAACTGCGATCTGCGTCACGAGAGGACTTGTGGAAAACCTTAACCGCGATGAAATCCAAGGCGTAATTGCCCATGAAATGAGCCACATTTTAAACCGCGACGTTCTCTTCATGACTTTTGCGGGAGTAATGCTCGGTACGATCACGATGCTTTCCAACGTCATGCTGAGAGGCACTGTTGCTGCAAATTCAAGCAACAGAAGATCGCGTAAAAAAGGAGGTTTTTCGGGCGGGCATCCGGTTGTAATTCTCGTAATACTCCTTTTTGCGATCGTCGCTCCGATTTTAGCGCGTATTTTCTACTTCACGATTTCTAAAAAACGAGAATACCTGGCCGACGCATCAGCTGCAAGACTCACCCGCTACCCAATAGGACTCGCTTCGGCTTTGGAGAAAATAGCAAAACACTCGTCCGTTGATTTCGTCAGCAAGATCACGGCTCCTATGTTCATCGTCAACCCGCATTTTGCCGGTGTAGACGAAGATTCGCTCTTTTCAGCCTCGACCCACCCGCCGATTTACAAGCGTATAGCCATTCTGACGCAGCTTCAGCACGGAGGCAAAGTTTCGCTTGAAAATTACCAGAAACTTTATGAAAAAGAGCTTTCAACTTCAGGACTTTTCTCGAAAACGACGCTTGAATCTGACAAATCGGAAGCAGTCAGAGCCGAAAGCACCGAAAAATTCACAGAATCGAGAACAGATGTCGCCGATATTATTCTTGCAAACACAGGTTTCAAAATCGTAACCTGCGAATGCGGCCTTAAAATCAAGCTCCCGCCGAGTGATCTGCGCATGAAAGTTGTCTGCCCGCGTTGCAGAAAAGAACTTTCCGTTTCAGGAGATAATAACGCCGCAGCGACCGGAAACGGCGGAGACGAACTGGTTTTCAAGAGGAAAAACAAAAATTCGTGGGAATCCTTCCCGTGTCAGTGCGGAAATTTCACTTTCCAGCTTTCTCCCCTTTTCCGCGGAACTTACGTCGTCTGCAAGCGCTGCAAAACGAAAGTCCAAATCGAATATCCGGAGTAAATCACTCGCTGACTTTAGCTTTCAGATGGTATGATTTGAGCATTTTATAGACGATCGGAGCCGCAGTACTGCCTCCGTGAGCACCGCTTTCAACAACGGCAACGGCAACGACTTCGGGATTTTTGTACGGAAAAAATGCCGCGAAAAGTGCGTCATCCTGCATGAGGAATTTCTTTTCATCCTCAGTCTGGTCGACACTTCTTCTTTCAGCGTTGGAGACGACCTGGCTTGTTCCGGTCTTTCCGGCTGCATCGGGAATTGTGTGATCGGCGTGATGAAATGCTGTTCCGCCCGGCTCGTTCGTGACAGACCAGAGAGCTTTGTTCACATCGTTGAAGTGCTGCTGTTTTATGTCTAGAACACGGACGATTTCGTTTTCGATTTCGGTGGAAGAGCCGTCTTCGTGAATGATTTCGTCAACGATTTTAGGCTTTACGATGACTCCTCCGTTTGCAAAAGCGGCGTATGCGACTGCAATCTGAAGCGGAGTCATCCTGATGTCGCCCTGCCCGATCGACATGTTCATCAGCATTCCGTTGTTGATTCTCATTCCGGGATAATTCATCGCAAACCAGCTTCGCGTCGGCAGGATCCCGTTTTCTTCGCCCGGAAGATCGATGCCTGTCGCCGTTCCGACTCCGAAGAGAGCGGCAAAACGGGTCATTTTATCGATTCCCAATTCCTGCGAAAGATAGTAGTAATAAATATCGCAGCTCTCTTTCAGTGAATGGTAAAGGTTCATAAAACCGTGCCCGCCTCTGCTCCAGCAGCACTTGGTATCGCGTCCGAAAGAAAGGCATCCGCTGCACAGATAAGTCGATTTCGGCGTGATCATTTTGTAGTGAAGCCCCGTCACGGCAGGGATTATCTTGAAAGTCGAACCTGGGAAATAAGTCTGTCTGATTACTTTGTTGAGCAGCGGGTGAAGTATGCTCTGGCTGTATTCGCGCCAGATTTTTTCAGGGATTCTCTTTCTCGAAAGAAGGTTCGAATCGTAGGAAGGACCTGAGTAAAGCGCTAAAATCCTTCCGGTTTTTACTTCCATAAGAACGACTGCGCCGCTGAGCTCACCCAATGCTGAAGCGGCAGTCTCCTGAAGGTAAGAAACAACCGTCGTGCGCACAGAATCGCCTTTTGAGGCGTGTTTCGTCTCGGGAATGGCGCCGTCAATGTTTTCCGGAAGCTCGATTTTCCGCCCTAAATAGTCAATGACGTGGAAAGTTTCGCCGTATCCGCCGTGAAGCTCGTTTTCATACCACTTTTCAAGTCCCGTTTTTCCTGTTGAATCTTCAGGATCGTACGTCGTATATGTTTCAAGCTCCGACTGGTTTATCTTTGAGACATATCCCGTTATGTGCGCCGTCGTTTCGCCGTAAGGATAGACACGCCTGTATGAAGAAGAAATAATCGTTCCGGTAAAATTAGTCAAGTATCCGGAATAACTAAGAATTTTCTTTTTGGGAATCTCGTCTTTGACAAGCATCGGAAGATACTTGCATCTGCCGTAGCACCCTTCCAGCTTTGAAAGAAGACGCTTTTTTTCATTTTTCGAAAGCTCTATCAGCGAACTCAGTCTGTCGACCTGTTCTTCCATCTGGTCGCTTTTGGCAAAAAATATGGGAACGATCGATATTTTGAATGAAGGCTCCGTCGAAGCCATGACAACACCGTCAGAAAAAAGGATCTCACCGCGCGCCGGGAAAATCTTCTCACTCAGAATGAAATTGTCGCGCGATCTGCCGTAAAATTCGTCTCCGTGAATGACCTGAAGAACGAAAACGCGGACAAGAAGAGCCAGAAACGAAAAAAATATTATATAAATCAAAGGGCGCGTCTTCCGGCATATATTTTTGACTTCATCCGCCTGATTGAGAATCCTCACAGCCAAGTCTCCTTATAAAAAAGAGTGTCGACTTTCGGCTTGAAAACGACAAACAGAAAAATCAGCAGGAATGCCGAAAAAGCTGACGGGAAAAGGAATGAAAAAGCGGAAAATTCTCCGGTGAAAACGTAAGTATAGAGAAGTTTGTCGAAATTTATCATCAATGAAGAAAGTATAGCGTTAAGAAGTGCCGTCAGAGAATAGTCAAACGCCGTCGAAGCAAAAAAAGCGACCGTCAGAATGTAGATCTGAAGTGCGACCGTCAGAATAAACAGAAACGGCAGCGGAGTTGCAGCCTGAGAATATATCAACGTCGCCAGAATCATGTAAGTTATTCTTTTTCTTGTGTTTTTTTCCGTGTATAAAATTGTTGCAACTATCGGAAAGTGAGGAAAAAGAAACTGCGAAATTTCCAGAGAATAAAGAATGAAGGAAAACAGCGCGAATGCAAGAAGCAGCTCAAAAACAAATTTGAAAGAGAGAGTTTTCACCAATCACCTGCGAAAAAACCAAACAAAAAAAGTGGCGATCCCAACAGGAGTCGAACCTGTGACCTGTCACTTAGGAGGCGACCGCTCTATCCGTCTGAGCTATGGGACCGTCTTGGGCAAATTCTCCAAAGGATCAACCGGTTCCGATCCTTTTCTTATCTCGAAATGAAGGTGAGGTCCGGTTGCCTTTCCCGTCTGTCCGACAAGAGCGATCTTCTCGCCTTTCCTGACCGACTTCTGTTCACTTACGAGATTTTTCGAATTGTGCGCATAAATCGTAAAACTGTTATCGGGATGTAAAATTATGATTGTCAGACCGTATCCGCTTTTTTCACCGGAAAAAACGACCTTTCCGTCAGCCGCGGCGTAAATCGGAGTTCCTTCCGGGCATCCGATGTCGATTCCGCTGTGCTTTTTCCCCCAGCGGGTCCCGAATTTTGAAGTGACCACCCCTTTTACCGGCCAGATATACTGGCTCGGTTTTCCGGGTTTCGCCGCCTTGGAAGGAGCATTGGTTTTCGCCTTCGGAGCAGATTTGCCTGCCGGTTTATCGGTTTTTACATCCTTATGAACTTCTTTTTTCGCATTTGAAGGAGCAACTGACGCTTTTCCACTTGTTTCGAGCGGAGCAGCCACACCCGGAACGAAGATGTAATCTCCGGGCATGATCTTTTTTGCGTCGGGGATATTATTGTTTTTCTCCAGATTGTCAACACTCGTTCCGTAAAGCTGTGCAATACTGTAGAGAGTTTCGTTCTTTTTCACTTTGTGATAGACCCCGAACGGAGCGGCACACGACAGAAACGCGAATAACGAAAATATGATGACAAAAAACTTTTTCATCTCTCTCCAACAAAAAAACGCGGAATTTTAACGATTTTCCCGCTGAATTCAAGAAGAATAAGAAAAAACATTTCGACTTAGCTCAATGACCGGTAACAGCGGTTGCTGAGTCTGTCGAAGCAACTTCGATAGGAACAACGATTTTTTTATTTGAATTTATTTCCAATCCGCTATAATCCCGCGCGTCGTTTTTGGAGGTCAAAATGAAAAGATTCTTTGTTTTATCAGTTTTCAGCTTGTTTTTTTCTCTCTTTACATTCATTCTCTCGGCAAAGGAACCTGTTCAGGTAGCCATTTTACACAACGACGGATACACGCTTTATCAGGAATTCAGACCGAACGACAACACTTACAAAAACACTGTCAGAGACATGGAAGTTCTCGCTTCAAAACACAAAAACAAAGTATTTTCCCAGGCCGCAACTTTGGTAAAAACGATACAGAGCAAATGCAAAAGATACTACGACATAGACACAAAACTCATTGAAATGCTTAAACAAAAGTGGTCAAAACCGCATTATGCCGATATGGATGAAGAGTGGAAGGAGACGACTTTTGCGAAAGACAGGAAAAAAGTTCAGGATATTCACAGACTTTCACTCGGAATGCAGCAGGCTTACAACGACTGGAACGAACTCAGAAACAAAGCTTTCGAAAAAAAGGATGTGAAAGAGATCGCAAAAGAACTCGAAAAGGCAAACAACACTCTGAAAACGACCATTGACGGAGTTTTAGTTGAGGAAAAACCAGCGATGGATGCCATTGCAAAAGAATTGGAAATAATGAAAATGTCAAAATAATCAAGGAGTTAAAATGCTATTTAAAGGTAAAGACGCGGCTGACGGAATAGTTTCAAAACTTTTAGAAGAAGATCTTACAGGTCTAACTCTCGCGGTTTTTCATCCGCTCAATGACGGCGCAGCCGAAAGTTATCTCAAAACAAAGGAAAAATGGCTGAAAAAAATAAACGCTAAAATCGAAGTCGTTCCGGTTGACGAAAAAATGACTCACGACGCTTTTTTCAAAAGGCTCGAACAACTCAATAAAGACGATTCGATAACCGGAATCATGGTCGAACTTCCGCTGCCGATAAAAATTCCCGAGCATGAACTTCTGACCGGAATAAACCCGCTCAAAGACGTTGATGCAATCACATATTTTAATCAGGGAAAAATCTTTACTTCGAAGAATGAAGACCTGATTCCCTGCACTTCCGCCGCTTCTATAAAACTGCTTGAGCACTATCGAATCGATTTTGCCGGCAAAAATGTGCTGGTTATCGGGCGCAGTTATATCGTCGGACTTCCCCTTTTCAAGCTCTTTTTGAACAGAAACGCCACTCCGACAGTCGCTCACAGAGGAACTTCGAACCTTAAAGATTTGATACATAACGCTGACATTGTTGCTGTTTGTGCCGGAACACGCGGAATAGTAAAATCAAGCGAAATCAAAGACGGCGCGAGCGTTGTTGATGTCGGAATTCACGTCACCGAAGAAGGCAAAGTCGTGGGCGACATGATAATAGATCAGGAAAATGAGGAAAGCAGAATCAACTATTCTCCGGTTCCCGGCGGAGTCGGCACAGTCACGAATGCGATGATGCTTCACAACCTTGTCCAGTGCAGAAAACTCCAGAAAAATCAGGCGTAAACAGTGATGAAACAACGGTTTTCTCAGGTAAAATCGATCAAAACCCTAGTCTCGGATTCTCACAATAATATCTTAATAATATTGATGAATTGGCCAAACATTGTTGGAAAGAGCAATTCAAGGAACATGATACCGTTAGAGCTGAAACAGAAAATGCTGACTATTGCCGTTCCCAATAATATGGTTCTTTCAATCGCCTCAAAATTTGCATCGGTAATCATAAACAAGACTAATTTCTGCTTTGAAACAGAGAGCGTTTCTAAACTGAAATTCGAAATAAAACCGGAGTTTTTCAAAAAGACCAAAACAGAAAAAAAGAATGTTTCTCCGTGTGTCCCTGAAATTTCAGAAGAAGAAATCTGTCAAAAAAAACAGGAACTTATTGCAAAATTTAACCTTGATGAAAATATCGCCGAATGTGCCGCAAAAATAGAACTTTTAAATATAAAAAGAGGAAAAAATGAGCAGTGATCTCATTATGGATTTCAGATCTTTGGCAAAACTGATTTCAAAGATCGAAAACAACCGCAGCGGTTACGAAGACGACCTCATGTCGCTCTACAAAGAAAACTCTGAAACTGTAACAATCGGAATCACCGGTCCTCCCGGAGCAGGAAAAAGTTCTCTTACCGACAGAATCATCAAAGAATACAGAAACTTAGGCAAAACAGTCGGAGTAGTAGCAGTTGACCCGAGCTCCCCTTTTTCGGGCGGCGCGATTCTTGGCGACAGAATAAGAATGTCCGATCATGCATCCGATCCTGGGGTTTTCATCCGCTCGATGGGAAGCCGCGGAAGTCTGGGAGGTCTCGCTCCGGCAACGATTGACGTTCTCAATCTGATGAAAAGTGTCGGATTTGACGTTCTCATCGTTGAAACCGTCGGCGTCGGACAGAGTGAAATCGACGTTATGAGCATCGCGGACACCGTCCTTTTGGTTTTAGTTCCCGGACTCGGCGATGACATTCAGGCTTTGAAAGCCGGAATCATGGAAATTGCCGATATTTTCGTCGTAAACAAAGCCGACAAAGACGGCAAAGAGAAACTTCTCGCCGAAATAAACATGATAATCAATCTCAACAAACACCGTTTTCTGTGGGTCCCGCCGGTAGTTGAAACTATTGCCACCGAAAATCAGGGAATCGGCAGACTTATGGATTCCATTTCTGACAGAAACTCATGGCTCAAAGACAACGGCTTGAATGTCAAAAAAGACAAAATCATCAATCAATTCAAGCATAAAGCGATGGACAGAATCGGTTATGAAATTATGAACATGCTCAATTCAAAAGGCATAATCGAAGACTGGACGCAGGGAATCATTGACGGCAGGACAAACCCCTACTCCGCCATGCATGAACTTGATAAAAACCTTGAAATCATTTGGAAAAACAACAAATGAGAGTAATGATTGTCGAAAAACCCTCCATGAAACGCAAAATGGAGGCGGCACTTGGCAGCGAAGTCAAGGTCGTTTCCAGCGTCGGTCACATTGAATCGCTTCAAGACCTTGAATTTTATCTTCAGGATCATTTTCAAAGCGGAAAGAAACCCTTCTGGCGTGATCTTTTACAGTTTCTGCCGTTTATTCCCAAAGATTTCAGGCACATGGTGACAAACAAGCAGGTTTTCGGCGAAATCGAAAGAGCTTTGAAAAACGCGACCGAAATCATTCTGGGTGCCGACCCTGACCGCGAAGGAGAACTGATTCACCGAAACATCCTTGAAATCGCTACGGAAAACGGCTCTGTTTCAACTGACAAAATCACGAGAATCTGGCTTCACAGCGAGACTGCGCCCGAAATAAAAAAGGCGTTCGAAGCAAGAAAAAGCTACACCGAATACGAAGGTTACTACAAAGCGGCAAAAACGCGCGAAATCGTCGACTGGCTCATCGGAATCCAGCTCACGATTCTTTACAGCGTGAAATACGGAACTCCGGGAAAACCGGTAAGCATCGGGCGGGTTCAGACTTGGTTACTCGCTGAAATAATTAAGAGATTTTTTGAAAACCGTGATTTTAAACCGGAGCCTTTCAGAACTTTCACATTTTTATCTAAAGAAGGTGTCGCTTTCCAGATGGTTGACGAGGACGACCGCATTTTCAAAACGACCGATCTTGCCGAAGCTGACAGAATCGCAGCATCTTTGGAAGGCAAAAACTTAACGATTACAAGTATTAAGAAGAAAAAGTTCGTTGAGTACGCGCCCAGCCTTTACGACCTTAAAGCGCTCCAGAAAGATGCCGCAACCCGTTACGGGATTTCGCCCGATGACACTTTGAAACACGCTCAGAATCTTTACGAAAAATACGATTTAATAAGTTATCCCAGAACCGACTGCTCCGTTCTCAGCGAGCAGGAAGCAAAAGAGCTGCGCCACGCGATGAACCTGATTTACCGTTTTGACAACTACAAACCGCTCGTAATGGCGGTAAAAGCGCAGAATCCGACCCTTGAACTCAATTCAAAATACATCGGAAAACTCGAAGGTCACTACGCGATAATTCCGGTTCTTTCCTACGACAAAAACACCGTTCCGGTACTTTCCGGCGGCGAAAAACTGATTTTTGATCTCATCGTAAAGAGATTCTGTGCAACTCTTCTCAATCCGGCGAAGGGTGACACGACCGAATTCCACGGAAAAATCGACGAATATCTTTTCCTTGCAAAATTCAAGAATTATACCGATTTAGGTTATCTTGAATTTATCAAATCTGATAAAAAGAAAGCAACCGACGATGCGGAACTCAATAACGAGAACAAATCTGTTCCAGACGAAGAAGATCAAATAATATCAGTCAGTTACAAGAAAAACGATTCGCTTGACGGCCGTATCGAAATGAAAGAAGACATGACGAAACCGCCGAAACTTTTCAAGGACGCCTCGCTTCTCACCCTTATGGAAAAAGCGCATCTCCAGATCAAAGATCCGCAGCTCAAAAAAGCGCTGAAAGAGGCTGACGGAATCGGCACTGCGGCGACGAGAGCGTCATTTCCTCCGCTTCTCATGAAACGCGGCTACATCATAAAAACCGATGACGGGAACTATATCCCGACAGACCTCGGCATAAAACTTTACGACATACTTCCGGAAGAACTCACGATCCCCGACTTTTCTGCCAATCTTGAGCAGGAGCTGTCCGGATTTATTAAGAAAAAGGCGTTGAAAAACGAAACTGAAATTATCGCCGAAACCGAAGTCTTCCTCAAAAAAGTTTTCGAAAAAATAAGGCGCAACAACTATGTTTTCAACAATCCGAACTCCAGTCAGATAAAAAAAGATTACAACAAACTTTCAGACAAACAGCGCGCCGTAATCGAAAAAAATGCTCCGGCTGAAATCAAGGAAGCCCTTCAAAACGGCGATTTCGTAAAGTGCAACAAGTGGATCGATGAATTTTTCGAGTCGATGCGAAATAAAAACCAGCCGAAATAACTACCCTTCCGCAATCATTTTTTCAGCGGCAGCTAAGAAATCGGATGAATCGCTCTGCCCCATCATTCTGGCAAGTTCTTTGATTCTTCCCGCCTTGCCGAGAATAGAGATTTCAGTTTCGACTTCGCCTTCTCCGACACTTTTTCTGACTACGATGTGAGTGTTTGCAAGTGATGCCGTCTGCGGGAAGTGAGTAATTACAACTATTTGATTTTTTTGAGAATTTTTTTTCATTTCAAGAGCTGCGTTGCGGGCAGTTTCTCCGCCGATAGAGCTATCGATCTCATCAAAAAGAATGACCTTCCCTTCTTCGTCATCAATAAGTTTTACAGCAAGCAGAAGCCGCGAAAGTTCTCCTCCCGAAAGTGATGAAATATCAAACATTTTTTCGGTTCCGATCGTATTTATCTCGAAAACGACTTCATCGAGACCGGTTTCATTGAGTTCTTCAAGTTTATTCAGCAGAATCGAGAACTTGACTCCTTTCATCCCGAATTTGAGGAGATATTTCAAAATATTTTCTTCAAGCGGCTTTATTGCTTTGAGGCGCTTTTTACGCAGATCTTCGGCCAGTTTCTCCCCTTTTTTGAGCATTGCGGAAAGTTCTTTTTCTGCTTCTTCGGTTTTCCGCGGGATCTTGTTCATCTCGAAAAGCTCTTCATTAAGCGTATCGAGTTTTTTCAGTAAATCAGCCGAGGTAGTTACTCCGTGCTTCATGAAAAGCGAAGAAAGTTTGTCGAATTTCGTCTGGATTTCTTCAATATCGTCAACTGGTTCATCGTATTTTGAAAAAAGAGTGGCCGATGTTTTTGCAATATCGTCAAGCTCTATCGCGGCTGCAGAAACTCTTGCCGGAATATCACCGATATCATCAAGTTCGGCAAGATCTGATGCTGACGAATCGGCACTGTTCAGAAAATCAAGCGAAGAATTGAGCGAATTTAAAAGTTCACTGCTGTATTTCACGATTTTAACGCGGTTTTCGGCAAATTTTATTTTGGAAAGAAGCTCGGCTTCCTCATTTTCGTAAGTTTCGATTTTTTCAATTTCTCGGATCTGATATTCCAGATAATCCCTTTTTGAAATGTCGTCTTTTGCCTTAAGCTCTTCGATCGTTTTTCTAAGTGACTGGATTTTATGGAAAATTTCTTTGTATTCAGCCAAAACCGCCGCATCTTCAGCCTTCAGGTCAACAATTTTCATCCGGTAGTCTTTTTTGAAAAGTTCCCTGTTCTCGAACTGGCTTCCGATCTCTATCATTTCACCTAAAAGTGCAGCTAAAAACGCCGAACTTACCGGAGTATCATTCAGATAAACGCCGTTTTTGTCACCGAATACGCGACGGACAAGAAGACGTTCGTTTTCAGGCTCGATGTCGTTGCCTGCAATAAGACTTCTGATCTCGTCATCCCTGCTCTCCAAAGCGATCTCGGCACAGATCTCGCCGCTTTTGCCCCACTTTCCGAGCAGGGTTTTGGCAAGCCTTTCGCCGCGCAGAGCCTTCATCGCCGAAACAAAGAGGCTCTTTCCGCTGCCGGTCTCGCCGGTAACAGTCGTAAGCCCCGAAGATAATTCGATATTCGACTTTTTTATTATGAGAAAATTCTTTAAAAATATGTTCGTTATTTTCATTTTTTCTCCGATTCACCCTGAAACATATCCTTCAAAAACTCTGCGACTTTCATGTTTTTCGATTCGCCGAGTTCGTTGATTATTCTGTAAAGTTCGTCTTTGTCAAACCAGATACCGTGTTCTTTCGGGCATTTGTCGATGATTATTTCTGTTTCGGATGTCGGAACACTCACCTTTTTCATTGCTTTTCCGCAGATGGGACATGGGCGTTTCTTCTCTTTGCTTGAATTCGTAACATCTTGAAAGGACTTAAGAATTTCGGCTGATTTTTCGGAATCGCCCATGAGATATTCAAGTTCTCCGGCATCGAGCCAGATGCCGCCGCACGAAAAACAGTAATCGATCTCTATTCCGTGAAGTTCCAAAACAGCCATGTCACAGCCGCAGACAGGACAAACAAGCATTTTTACCTCCTAATTTATTCTACAATTCTACAATTTTACAATTTCCCAAAGACCGCCTTTGTCGCCGGATTTGATTTCATCGAGTAAGGTCATTGTTTGGACTCCGTGTTTACATTCGTATTCAAAGGATCTTTTTCATAAATCGGTAGTTGTAATTACCGATTTTTCAGCCGTTACAGGTGTTTCGTCCGTTATGACGGTCGAATTTGAATCTTCAAGGAAAGCCCAGTTTTCATAGAATTGCCGCATCTTTTTCAGGCTTTCTGCAGAAAATCCACGCAAACCTGGCAGTTCTTTCCTCAACTGAGCACTGATTGTTTCAAGAACGCCTGTTCCCCAGGTTTTCTTGCCCTTTTTCGACGAAAGAAAGCGACCGATACAGAAATACAGAATAAGCTGAACACGGTTCACATCTTTTGCCGCCTGATATTGCGACTGCAAAATCGCTGTTTTTATTGCTTCTACCGCGCTAATAAGTTCTTTTTCCATCTATCTTACCTCCAAATTATCTCCGTCCCCCATCTTCCCCGCATTCTGCGGCAATTCCCGCTTAAATTCAAGGGTGAATGCGCCGGATTTGAGTTTGTTGAGTGAGGGCATTGGGTTGGGCTCCGTGGTTATCTCGTAATTTCCAGAATTTCCTTTTTTAAAGCCAAACCCTTCGCCGTTAAGCGATACTTCTGCGTAGGACTGTTCGGAGAATCCGGTTGCGTCAATTCTATAAAACCACCTTCCAGAGCTGGGGAAGTATACTTTTCTGAAAAATTTCTCAAACCTTTCAAGTTTAGCAATTCCACTAATTCTTTTTTACTTTTTTCCCCATCTAAAACAAGAATCAGCGATTTTACTTGTTCCTTTACTTGTTCCTTTACAGGGTCGTTTCTATGCGAAATGAATTCTTCTTTCTGTTTTAAGAGATTGCGGTAATTGCTCGCAGAATATTCAGCTTTCAAAACATTCCTCTCATTCTGACAATATTCCGCTAACCAATTTGCGCAGTTCCTCGCGGTTTGGCAAATACAGTTCATATTTTGAGACAAACAGATTGCTGTCCATTCCATAAGTTGCATACTCAACAAGCAGTTCATCTTTGTTGTGACTCAGAATAATTCCTATAGGCGGATTGTCGTTCGGTTCGTTTTCTTCCTTTGCAAAATAGCCCATATACATGTTCATTTGCCCGATATCTTCGTGTTTTACTGAATTTTTCTTTAAATCAATCAGCACAAAGCACTTCAAAATCCGGTGATAAAAAACCAAATCCACATGATAATGAACATTGTTTATTGTAATCGGATACTGCCGTCCGATGAACGCGAACCCTTTACCGAGTTCAAGCAGAAAGGTTTGAAGATTATCAATAATCCGCTGTTCCAGATCACTTTCGGAATAACGCTCCATTTCAGGAAGTCCAAGAAATTCAAGCATGTATGTGTCTTTTACGACATCCATTGGTTTTTGAATTTCAATGCCTGTTTTTGCCAGTTCAAGAATTCCTTCCTTGTCTTTGCTTGCCGCAAGTCTCAAAAACAGACCGGAATCCATCTGGCGGCGGAGGGAACGGACATCCCAGTTTTCTTTCACACATTCTTTTTCGTAAAAACTACGTTCAAGATCATCGTCTATTGTTATTAACTCGCAGATATGGCTCCATGTTAATTTGTCAGAAGTCTGACAAAGTGGATATAGCAGGTAAAACTTCCGCATATTATTGAGATTTGGGCGGCTGTAACCTCTTCCCAAACGCATTGTCAGAATTTTAGCAAGATTTGTCAGCATTGAAGTTCCGTATTTAGCCTTTTTTCCACCGTCCTGCTCGAACTCGACAATGTGATGTCCAACAGACCAATAAGTCTTGACCATGACGGCACTTATATTAAGTGCAAGACACGATTTTGTGAGATTCACTTCGTCAACAATAGTATTGGCAAGAACATTCAGTCTTTCATTTGTTTGAATTTCATCGTTTTTTACAATTTCTTTATTCATTTATATTTCCTCCAAGCACTTGTGGTGGTCATTGGGGTTTGCTTACTCTCTTTCTTTTACCAGTGAATAAGTTCTGTTCTTGTTCGCACCGTTGGCTACGATTTTTCCCTCTTCAACAAGTTCGGAAAGATAATCCTTTGTTCTCGATAGTTTAAGCCCGATATACAGCGAAATATCCTGTGTTTTGGCCTCGGTGTTATCTTTTAGATATTCCAGAATCTTATCTTTAAATTTTATCGCCGATTTATCGCCGATTTTAGTATTTATCACCGATTTATCGCCGACTTCAGTATTTATCGCCGATTTATCGCCGATTTTGGTGTAAGAGGGACGATAAAAATTCACCCGCAGCATATCGCCGATTTCTAAGAACTCAGGTCTTTTGACGCCGTATTCATCACATTGAGAAAAAATGCGCTTAAATCCGGTTCCCCAGCCTTCAACAACATCTATTTTTTCTAAAGTGCGTGCAAGCGTCCTGTTTCTGACAGAAGAGCGGCCTGACAAGGCTTCTTCCAGTGTCAAAGAACCATATATGCTGCCGGGAGAAGAAATCTCTACTCTGTCGTCATAAACTGCGACCTGAACACTGGAACTCATCTGGTAATTCCGATGAATCACAGCATTTATGATCAGCTCGCGGATGGCTTTCGGCGGAAGTTCGTATCTTTCTTTGCGGACAATACCGTTTATTTCTACCGCCATGCTGAGATAGTTTAGAACAAATTTGTATGCGCCGTCTATCTGCTCGCAAAGCGGCCCTTCGTATTCCTTTTTATCAAGAAAATCGACGCGCTCAGTCCCTCTGAATCTTGCACACTGGATACGCGAGGTGTAATCGTGTTTTCCAAGAAGTATGGCATAAGCGTTCGTGGCTACATTCTGCTTTACTCCTGTAAAAAGATTCAAATTCTTCAATTCGTTCTTTGTGATCTTCCTCTCAGCGCGTTCTGAAAAATCCTTGCAGAGATAGTTGATATCAGCAGCTTCAACTTTCAGCGAAGTAAACGGCAGTTCGTCATAATAAACATGGCGGCCTCTGTTTGCAAGTTCATCCAAAGCAGTCCAGTCGGCATTGCGTGTCGTCGCACCGAGCCTGATATAGGTTCCGTTTTCCTTTCCCTGCGATTTCACATAATACGGCGTGGTGTTTCCAGGAAAAACTGTGACAACAAGAAGCTGTGCGTTTTCTATGTTTTCAGCCGTTATGTCAAACATGATCTGCGGTTCGCAAGTATGGGCGATAGTGTCGGAAATGTTGTCTTTCAGCTCGAACAGATCAACACTTTTCGGAATTCCGACAAATTCACGCTGATTGTTCACCCCGATCACGAATTTGCCGCCCGCACCGTTAGCAAAAGCGACAATTGTCTTCACCCACTTTCGTGCATCCTGCGGAAGTTCCTGCTTAAATTCGAGGGTTCGGCTCTCGCCGGATTTTATTTCATCGAGTAAGGTCATTGTTTGCTACCCCTATAATCACACATCAATTGTTGCAACATGTCACAACTTTTTCATAATCATTGAATTTATTATAGATTTGTTAGACATGTCTGACAAATTCCTCCAAGCATTCATGGCGGTCATTGCATGGTCACTTTTTTAACTTATCTATTTTTATTTCTAACCTATTGCTTAGTTTTTGTATTTCATTAAATCTCACAGGATTCATTCTACAATAATCTATAACAAACATTCGCAATATATTTTTTGCTATAAGAGAGTAATTATTCGATTTTTTTATATAATTAGAGAGATTATTGGTATCCACATTCTTTTCATATGTCATTTTCATTCCTTCTAAAATTATTTGATATGATGGAGTTTCTTTTTCTTTGGTAATTTGATCAACAAAAGGGATCAAATGCTCCGAACCAATTGATCGAATAGTTTTTGTAAGCACAACATATATTTGAAAAAAATTCAGTCTCCAAAAGATTTTATTGGCAATTCTTTGGTATTCTTCATCTTTAATTACTCGACCCCTTTTGTTTTCCTCCTGTTTTATAAACTCTGCAATAAAATTGATGATATTTTCTTGACTTTTAGTTTCTCTAAATAAATCAAAAAATGAATTTAATCCTCTTAAACTTAAATCTATAGCAGCTGTCAAAAGTTTCTTGACAAGTAATTTTTGAATAGCAGTATACCTGTTTTTTGCAATAATTCCAATTGCTTCAGTCAATTTTATTGATTTACGCAAGTTTAACATATACTGATCGTGTGTTTCGTCAGGTATCTCTTCATCATGTGAGTATTCTTTCTCTGGTCGTTTTAAAGCGTTTGCTCGTTCTATTTTATAATTGTGTCTTTCATTTGGTAATGTAAATTTCAACCATTGACAACTATTATTAAAAAATCCCATATCTTCCTTTGCCAAAGTTGCAATATCAATATTAGAATAAAGAGAATTAGCCTCTTCCAGCAACATATTATAGAAATCTTCTGATTTTGCATTGTGAGAAAAGAAAATCGCTATATAAGCATTTTCATCTCTATGAATGTTTTTGCAAATATTTGCTATCTCTTCTTTTAATTCGTCAAAATTATTAGAGAAATATATGGCCACAAAAAAATAATAAATATATTTATAATCAAACCCATAGTTGCCAAGACTATTTATAATTAATCTGCTTGTCAAAAGCTTATCTATAAAAATATCTTTTTTAAAAGGTATAGAAAATTTCTTTTCATAATTATCGAGAAATACTTGGAAATCCATGTTGGCCATTTCGTGATATCCTAACTTATAAAGTTCGTAAGCGAAATTAGACAAGAAATTTATTGCACCTGCTATTTGATCATCACTTTTTAACCCAACTTTTGTTAAAGCTATAATTATTAAAGCTTCATAACAATAGCCGTACGAGGTTACTTGTTGATTAAGTGGGCGATTTAAAGTTTCGAAATTGCTTAATATAGACAAAATTAGAAAGGGGTATGCCGGCATAATTCCGCCATTTAATGATTTATATGTTATAGATTCTATTAATTCAGTTTTTTTATCTATTTCCTTTACGCGAGAAAAATCATCTGAATGGAATGGATCTTCTCCAAGCCTTAACCATTTCTGTATCAAATCATTTCGCTTTGAAGGCGAAAGTTCTTTTATAGAATATCTTGAAATATTCTCATGTATTTCTTCTATCTCCAAATCAAGAGAATATATTAAATCTACGGTGCATACAATTTTACAACATGAATCGATCTTATTAACAAACTTACTTCTGTTGCTAATTTTATGGTAGTCATCAACAAATATTATGATGCGTTCTTTATTAGATCCAAGCAGTCTTTTAATTTCTTTGTCAGGCATTTCAACAGCAAATTGTTTTTTAAATCTTTTTGTAAGAAAATCTCCGCCGAGGTCATCTGTTGAGGAAAAAAGTAGTGGTATAAAATTTTTTTCTTTAATATCACAGATGAATTTTTTTATTAAAGAAGTCTTACCTGACACATCATCCCCGGATATAAAAATGAATCGACTATCCTTAGAATCTTCAAAAAACATATCTGAAGAAATTATTTCTTCTTTTTCATTATCAAGCACATTTTTCTTCAATATAGGATAAATAAACACATCAGATAATAATAAAGTATCTTTTAAACGATGAGATGTTTTCAAAACATCGGTATCTTCAAGCAAATCTGTAAATGATTTTGAAAAGTCAAGTGCACTTATTGTTTCTATATCCCTGGCAATCAAAGATAATTTTTCCTTTATCTTTTCAAACTCTGTTTTTAATTCATTTGGAGATAATTGATCTAATTCTTTGGCATCAGTATTTAAAAGCAAATTGTTTTTTATGACGTCGTCCCTTTCCCAATCACAAGAAGATACAACCATAGGTAAAAGATAAATTCCATCTAAAATTCTTCTGTTTAGCAGTCGCGATTTTTCTTTTTTACAAGAATTTGATTGATAATAACTTTCTGAAAGTAATAATATTGATATATCACACTCATCCATGTTTTCATCAATTTTCTTAAACAAATCCTCACCTGGCATTATCAATCTGTCATAAAAATAGTCGGCAACACCTTCCGACTTTAATTCATTTAAAATGGGAATTAAATTATCTGTTAAAAATGTCTCATCGGTATGCGCATAACTCACAAAAATTTTTACCATCTCTTTCTCCTCTCTACAATGTTGTTCTTAATCCACAAACTTTTACTCCCTCTCACTCACCTTGCTTTCGATGAAACGTATTTCGTCGGAATCCAAGTCAAATAACTCATATAATTGCTGGTCCAAATCTTTCGAAAAATCAAGGAACTTATTCGTATTTGTATAGTCCATAATGTCAGGAACTTTCTTGCCAAGAGATGTTAGAGCTTCGTCTGTCATTAAAAACATAAAACGAATTAAATATGTATTTGCATACCTATAGAAGTTTTGTGCCTCAATTTCCGTTTTAAAAGAAGCCAACGCAACACGAGAACGCCCAAAAGCAGAATGATTATCTATAATTTCAATTTGATTATCTCTCTTTTGCCCGCCAGCATTTGCGCTCGAAACAACTACTTGCCATTCGTTGATATATTCTTGGTTTGTTTTAATAACATTACGATTAGCAATATACCATTTTGCCCGTCCTGCTTTTCCAGCACGGTCATTGGTAAACAATTTTATCTCGGATTCACCAACTATAGAATTTTTAGATCCTTCCCTAACTTCAGACGGATTACTTTCTACAAAATTGCTTTCTATGCCAAATAAATTTCTAGGCAATATTCTGTCGTGTAAATAGAGCAGCTTATGTTTTTCTACGAACTGCGATATTTTACCAACAATAAGACCATCCCTTGGATTAAGCGGCATTAAACTGTCACCAGGATTATCCAAATGAGTAGAAAAACTAAATCCATTTTCGTGATATATGTATGTAAAACCATCCGAAGTTTTACCCTTATTTTTTAGAACCATAGAAATTCCATCAAAAATGTCCACATCTTGAAAAATATCCTGTGCATGTAAATAAAAGTCTATCTTTTCTAGTGACTTGTCATTTATTTGTTCTAGCCCGAATTGTGCTAACCCCCGGCCTTTGCCACTTCTATGAATCCATCTTCCAGCAGGATAAATTAAAGAAACAAATTTAGAAGAAAGCTGGTCTGCTGCTATTTGAAAATAATGAAAAACATTTGTTCTTGGCGTTTGTCCGTTTTTTGACGATATTTGTTTAACAGATTCTTCCTGATACGGCGGGTTTCCGACTATTGCATTGAATTTCATTTCTTTATCTCCTCTATTCCAATAACTTCCTTTGATTACTTTCTCTCTGAATTGATCGGGTTTGCTTTTTAACTGATTGATCAAATCTTCGAAATAGTGAGCATTGATTTTTGCATTGGTAAAACCTGCCAATGTTCGTTTTGTTATGCTTTTTGCCATAGGTGTTTTGCAGATTACAAAAACATTGTCTTTTATGGTCTGATTCCAAAGCTCTTTTTGTTTTTCAAGTGTAAGTGCATCTTTGCATTCTTCACAGCGTTTGCGGTAAATGCTGTATGTGACATAAAGCGGATACAGGCCAGTTTTGGAATTGATTTCCAAAATCCGGGCTTTTGTATTTGCCAAGGTTTCTGCCGTGACTTCGCCGCGATTGACAAAACGCGGTTCGCCCAGCACATCTTCATGCGATTCATCAAAAAAGTCATAACCGCCCAAACACTCGCTCATGTGCATATTTACTACACGCCACGGGGTGAGCACTGTTTCTTTGTCTGGATTTTTGAATGTCGCAAAAAGTGCTGCGATTTTCTGAACACGCTCTGTCGGCGGCAATCCGTCTGCCGCTTTTGCAAGTTGACGGATCCGTTTTCCGGCAGCCACAAAAATATCTTTGTCATAATATTTGGTGAACTTTTTGAACAGTTCTTTCGTTACATCTTTCGGCATAAATTCCTGCCATGACTGCGGATCTATCTTAGAGGCAAAATTTTCTACCGTAATATCTTCATCTGAAGGAACATCCGCACCGTAAACCAACAGCGGAATGCGGATGGAAATTCCTCGAAGAATAGAAATTGCCTTTTGTTTTGTCTCCAGTTTTTTCTTCTTTTCTTCAAGAAGAGCCAGTTCCTCTTTGGAACGTTCCTTTTTCGGCTTATTTTCTGCCTTTTTTATTATTTCATATTCTTCATCGGTAAAGCCCTGATCGTTAATGTCTATCTCCTCTGTTTTCTTGCTTTGCTTTGAGACTCCGACGATTTTTTTAAGTTCTTCAAAATCCTTGATTTCGACTTCATCCAGACGCAACAAATTTTCATTGTAAATATGCGGATCATCAAAACCGTTTTTGACAACTCTCTCCGTATACACTTTCTTTAGCTGCTGCATCAATTTCGGCACATCATAAGGCTTCATATTCGAGCCTTCCATCGAAATGATCGGACAGAAATTCAGGAACTCGCCTAAAACAACTTCGTCTTTCGGGTTGTTTTCACCCGGACGCGAAGCAATGCGGGCGGTTTCGGCAACAACTTTCAAAGTTCTGTCGGGAGCAAAGTCAAAAACATAGCAGTTTTCTTTGATTTTTCCGTTTATATTCGCCGGAGACTGAACGCGGAATATCGTCTGCATATAACTTGAAGCAGATGTCGAGAATGTTCCTGCAAGCATAAATACAGCAGTCCATTCAGGAACAGTCACGCCGGTAGTCAGTCTGCCGCAGGAAATAGTGATTGAATATGTTTCCGACGGATCTTCTCCGAAAGCGTTGCGAACTTTTTTCATTGCATCAGAGTATTCCTCCTCTTCGTCTCCGTCTCCTGCAACATTGGCTCTTTCGAAATTCCCAAAAACCGGATGTTTGCTAAGCAACGCCGATAATGCCTTAGCTTCCTTAACTCCTGGAACTATCCATAGAGAGTGCCTGAAATAATTGCGGAATTCTTCGGTAGAATACGGATAATTGCTCTCCTCAGCACTTTTGCAAAGGAGATCAAGGAATCTGCTGACATCTTTTTCGTGAATAAAATCACCGACTTTTGCATCTGACGGCATTTGTTTGAAATCTTTTGCAGGGTTCCCTGTCCAAACTCTGAAAAATTCATGGAAATTGAAAGCAGAATCTTCCGCATCAATATAGCCAGGAAGAAATTTGTCGAGATTATATGTGTAAATCTGTAATTTAGGCAGTCCGGCATAAGGGTTATTGTCTCCGAAATGGTATTTTTCCCAATCGGTTTTAGCTCTCTGCTCCATTACATAATCCCAAGTATAAACTTCGTCTTTGCTGTATTTGCTCAGAATATTGAAAGGCGTCCCCGACAAATCAAGCAGTTTCGGCTTCTTTTTGTGGTCAATCAAAAGATTTGTAACGCTTTGTCCGAGTTTCGTCTGAGTTCCTTCGTGTGCTTCATCAGTAATTACAAGATCCCAATCTATCAAAAACTGGTAAATGTTCTTATCATACTTCCCGCCTGCTGCTTCAGAGCCTCTTAAATCCTGAATCGAAGCGAAATAGACAAATTTTGTATCCTCTTTTTCAATGAGTTTTTCTATAGTTTCGCCTTGGGTTTTAGATCCGAACTTATAATCAGTATCATAAAAAATCTTATGAAAATCGTCAAACCAGTTCTCGTTTACAACAGGCCTGTGAGTGATGATGATCGTTTTCTGGAACCCGCATTCTTTCACAAGCTGCAGAGCTGTCAATGTTTTGCCGAAACGCATTTTTGCGTTCCAAAGCATGTGGTCACTAACTTCAAAGCGGAATTTTGTCTCATCAATTGCTTTTCTCTGTTCGGGACGAAAAACAATCGGGGTCATTCCATCGAATATTTCGCCTCCTTGAAGGGATTGTCTTCCTTCTTTTACAGCTTTGATAGCATTTTGGGCTGTTTCCAGATCAACTTTGAACCATTCTCTTCCTTTATTTTCAGGGAAATTGTGAGGTTTAATCCCCGAACGCTTCAAAACAGCATGGACATCTTTATCTGAAAAAGCGATGAGTCTGTTTAACTCAGAACGAACAGCCAATTCAGTATGCAACACCCTGAAATCGATTGCCGCAGTTCCGGTATATTGTCTTATACGCTCCCTGGCAGCTTGGTTTAACTCTTTTGAATTTGGAGAAAGCTCTTCTAAATTTTTGTCTGTCGAAACAGTTGTCTCTCCTATTTTCAGCAGACCTTTGTGATCTTCATCAGGAATAGCAAAGATGTAAATCAGTTTATACTTAAAAGCCGCATTAAATGTCATTTTTGCCTCCCGTTAAACGAATCCGCAAATTTAACTTTTTTGCCTTCTTTCCAATCCATAATGTAGCAGTAAGTACCGTTGTGTTTGTTCGGATCATTCTTTTCACAGCCTTCACAAGGATGAAGTTTTTCTTCTTCTGCACCAAAAAAGAAGCCTGATTGTATTGAGCGTTCTTCGTGACAACTGTTCGGGATTACGAACTTCAATCCGTCCATCTGCCAGATATTCCACGAAATGATGTCCGCTATTCTGCGGAATTGTTCTTTGCTCGGATATCTCCTGAATTTTTTCTCGTGATAATCGCAAAATGTGAAAAGCAGATTCTCTCTGGCAAGCAGAACATTGTCACCCTGCCATTCGAAACCATAAATACTTTTTACAGCTTCTTTTGCCCAAAAATACCATTGTTTTTGAGTGGTTGCATTTTCCGAAACAACACGGAGCTTTCTATCAAGAAGTCCGATGCGCTCTTTGATCGGGATTATCTCTCCTGAAACAGTATCGTATCTGCTGACAAGGAACGGAGCTTCGCCACAAGTGATTTCAAGCCGAGTAGTCCTGACATAATCCAGCCAGGTTTTGTCTTTCGGAAACCTGATTTTATCCCTTTTCGCTTTCCAACTCTTGTCACCTTCGACATTAAATGGGTTCTTGCGCCCGAACCAAGCTTCGTCCACAAGATTGTTCATCTGGTTGCAGATCCATGAAGGCGTAAAAACTTCCGCTTTGTCCCTTATTCTGGCAAGTTTTTCCTCCTTTGTCTTTTCCGTTCTCGGTTTGATAAGTTCTCCGTTTTTACCAGTTATCAAATCAGGCAAAATCTGGTCATCCGCGCTGAATCCTTCGCCGTTTGAAGCGTAATCGTTTGTTGCCCAGATAATGTTTTTCCCGGAAGAATTATCTTTGAGAAGAATCTCCAGAAGTTTCGGATCAGAGTTCAAAATCTCGTTTTCTTTTATGTCTACTTTTATTTCTCGCATAGTCGGGTTCCCACCTATATCCATTCGCCGGATATTTTTGCCTTATTTCGCTGAAAAATGCAAGTTAAAGCGGCGATTTAAAGCAAAGAATCAGCGAGATTTTTTTGAATTTGTGCAGACAGAGTTTGCCCAATTGTGCCGATCCTATCACACAACTTAATTTTTTTAAATTTTCCAAGCGTTTTATTGATATATTGATGAGAAATATTTATTATTAAGTTTGATATTTTTAGAATTTATGCTATAATAATCTTGTGTTTATTGTATAATATGAGTGTGTAAACATGACTGATAAAATTGAAATCATTGACAAAAAAGAAATCATTCTCTTAGATCAGATCGACAAGGAAAAAGTAAAATCACAGATTTATGAGGTCCGTGGTCTTCGCGTCATGCTTGACAGCGACATTGCTGCTTATTTCGGAGTTGAAACAGCTGCTCTCAACAGGGCAATGAAGCGAAATATCAAACGATTTCCACCCAAATTCTGCTTTCAAATTTCAAGAGAGGAGTATCACGAAATTCTAAGATGCCAATTTGGCATCTTAGAATTGGAACAGGGTAAGTATTCAAAATATTTGCCTTATGTCTACACCGAACACGGACTTTCGATGCTGACATCCGTGCTGCACACGGACAGAGCGATTGAAGCAAGCATTTTGATAATGGAAGTTTTTGTCGAAGTAGCGCATTATATTTTGCAAAACACTCCGCTTCTGCCTTATGAAGATTTGAAACTGCTTCAAAACAAGCAGGAAAAACTGTCAGATAAAATTCAGGATATTGAAAAAAATATGGTTAAAAAGGATGAATTGTCAGATTTTATGAAACTTTTCGACACGGGAATCAGAAACGAGGAAATACTGATTCTTGACGGCGAACCGTTCAAAGCCGATTTCGCTTATCAGAAAATTTATGGAACTGCAGAACATTCCATCATTGTAATTGATGATTATCTGGGATTAAAGACTTTGCGCCATCTCGCAAGTGCGAAAAGCGGGATTCAAATCACTATAATTAGTGACAATAAAGGAAAAAATCCATTGAAACTCACCGAATACAACGATTTTTTGAAGGAATATCCCGATGTAAAAATAAATTTCATCGCTTCTCTTGGTCGAATCCACGACAGGTATATCGCTATTGATTTCGGAAGAGAAAACGAAAAACTCTATCACTGCGGCGCATCCAGCAAAGACGCAGGACGAAAAATCACAACAATCTTAGAAATCAAAGGAATCGCCGATTACAGAACCACTCTTGAATCACTGCTTTCAAACAGAGAACTGAAACTGAATTTGTGATTTTCCTGAAAAATGCAAGTTAAAGCACCACTCTGGATGATATATAGTGCAATCAAAAAAATAATCCTAACTCGCGCGGAAGCGGTTGAAGCGTTCCGCAAAAAAGAGCTCAAAAACTCTGTTGCAGAATTTTATATATTCATCATCTCCTGATGCAAGGATATTTTTTGTAAATATTCGCGCTTTTTCGACGAGTTCGCCGTGGCGGACAGCCAGTAAGAAATAGGCATCATTCTTGAATCCGCTCTGTTCGAGGCCGGTCAAGGCTCCGGGACCGCGTGTTTTGAGGTCGTATTCGGCTATTTTGAAGCCGTTTTCGGTTTTTGAGAGAAAATCAAGGCGGTTGAAAGCCTTTTCACTGATATCGCTTCCTGCAATAAGTGCGCAGAATGACTTTTCTTTTCCTCTGCCTACCCTGCCCCTGAGCTGGTGAAGCTGGGCGAGCCCGAACCTTTCTGCGTTTTCGATAACCATGAATACCGCATCGGGAACGTCGACACCGACTTCGACAACGATCGTAGAAACGAGAAGATTGATTTCACCATTTTTGAGCCTGTCGATGATAATTCTCTTTTCCTCGCCTTTCATCCTGCCGTGAAGAAGCGCCGCTTTGTCGCCCAGAACTTGCGAAAACTCCTCGTAAACACCTTCGACATGCTTCATTTCTGATTTCAGTTCTTCACTTTCACTCTCTTCAACAAGCGGGCAGACCCAGTATCCTTTCTTGTTTTTATTTTTAATGATTTCAGTAACAAAATCAAAGACTTTTACTCTATTTTCAGCAGGAACGAGCCGCGTCGTGACAGGGATCCTTCCGGGAGGCATCTCGTCAATGACACTTATTTCTGTCGAGCCGTAAACCGTGAGTGCAAGAGTTCGCGGGATCGGAGTCGCACTGACTACGAGAACATCGGGATGGATCGATTTCGATTGTAACTTCATCCGCTGTGAAACGCCGAAACGGTGCTGCTCGTCGATTATGATGAGCCCGATATCCTCCATGAATTCCATATTCTCGAAAAGAGCGTGGGTACCGATCAGAAAATCGGCTTTCTTCGCGTTTTCAAGCCGCTCGGCTTTCTTTTTTTTGCCCGTAACCCCGCCTAAAAAAAGCTCGATCTTTATATTTTCGGGAACCATATTTGATATAGTTTTGTAGTGCTGCGCCGCCAGGATTTCGGTCGGAGCCATTATCACGCTTTTGTATCCGCTCGCGATGACATCAAGGCTTGCAAGCACCATGACCGCCGTTTTTCCGCTGCCGACATCGCCCTGAAGCAATCTATTCATCGGATAGATCGAAGAGAGGTCGCTTCTGATTTCTCCAAGAACTCGTTTCTGCGCCTTGGTCAGTTCAAAAGCCATGTTTTTTTCGACACTTACACTTAAATCTGACGCGGTTTTAATTCTGCGGTTTTTGTCCGTGCGCATCCCGATTGCCGAAAACTGCGAGCCGAACTGGAAAAAGAAAAGCTGGTCAAAGGCTATGCGCTTGTGCCAGCGCGTTTTGAAATCGTTCAATTCATCAATATTGGCGCTCAAATGCGGAAAATGAAGGTTCATCAGCGATTCGACAAAATCGGGAAAGTCAAACTCTTTTTTCAGACTTTCCGGCAGCCACTCGCCGCGGTGTTCCGAGAGGATGTTCACGAGCATTTTCGCCGTTCTCAGCATGAAAAGATGCGAAACACCGACGATATTTTTGTAAACCGGAATGTAGCCGCTGAGAAGCGTTTTCCAACCTTCGTCAAACTTGAAGATTTCGGGATTTACAAGGTTTATCGCAAAAGATTTCGGGCTAACTTCACCCGAAACGAGAACTTCATCCCCTTCTTTGTAGAGATTGCAGTAGATCATTCCGAGTTTGCCGAAAAAAGTGATCGTCACAAGTGATCCCGCAAGATCGACTTTCAGATAAGACGGGATCTTGCCGAAACCGCGTTTCACTGAGACGACCTTTGCTTTGAAAGTGGCGATACTGCCGCGTTCGAAGTCAGAAAATTTCGTTACGAGAAAGCGCGTTTCGTAACTTTCCGGCAGATTTCCGACTAAAAAATCGAAAACTTTGCCTCCCAAAGCGGCTGTAATTTTTTTCAGCTGTGTTTTTGAAAGATCGACCGCAGATTCAAGCGGCTGACTCAAAAAAGAAAATAGTTTGGATATATCGGAATTTTCCGAAGGATTAAACATACTTGACTTCGAGGATCTCGTATTCTCTCGCACCGGCAGGAGTCTGAACGACAACGTCATCACCGAGCATTTTGCCGATCAGAGCACGTCCCTTAGGACTTGCAATCGAAATTCTTCCGTGTTCAGGATCGCTTTCAACTTCGCCGACAAGCGTGTAGGCAACTTCTTCATCAGTATCGTTGTCAAGAAGTTTTACCGTTGCGCCGAAAAGGACTTTGTCTCCGCTGAGTTTTGCAACATCAATGACTTCGGCATCGGCAATTACACCGTCCAAATATTCGATTCTTCCTTCAATGAAGCTCTGTTTTTCGCGTGCTGCGTGGTATTCCGCGTTTTCACTGAGATCGCCGTGACTTCTCGCCTCAGCTATTTTTGCAATTATCGCCGGACGCTCGACTTTTTTAAGGTGTCTTGCTTCTTCAACTATTTTTTCGTAACCGCCTTTTGTAATGGGAATAGACATAATAAAACCTCCTAAAAAACTAAAAGCGGAATATTATAGCGATAAAACATTTAGAATCAAGTTTTATCTGTTTTTTGCGGCTTCCGCAAACGACTCTGAAATGGCTTGATTCACGGCTTTGAAGAGTTCGGCAAGCTTCTTGTCTTTTTCAGATAACGCATTGATTTCATTAAGCAAAACATCAATCTCGCCGCGCACTGCAGGTCCTGTGATTCCTTTGATTCCGTCACGGAAAATGTTGTCGAGAGATGAGTTTATGAGCTGACGGATGAGTTTCTCTGAAACTTCTTTTGAAAAGCCTGACGACTGGAGAATTTCTAGCGCTTTCAAGGCAAAAAACTGCGTGAAATTTCCGCTCATTACAGCCGACGCATGATAAAGCGGACCGGGATTTCTGCCGCAGTAAACGAAATCAAGCCCTGTTTTCTTCAGCATTTTTTCAAAACCAGGATTCTTTTCGCCCCAAAGCGTAAAAAGTATTTGATTTAACTCACTTTTTTTGTTTATTGAAGAATACGGATGAAGCAGAAAAACACGTTCGCTTTCAAAATGGGTTGCCGCCGAAAAATGGACCGCAAAAATTTCGGGATTTTTCCGCAAAGTTTCTTCAAGAAGCTGTTTTACGGCAGAATCCGAAACCGCCAAAAACAGAATTCCGTCTTTGTTTTCCGGCACTTTTTCAAGAATTTCATAAGTAATTCCGGAAACTTGAAGAAAATTTGAAAGGGCGGTTCCTACATTCCCCTGCCCGATTAGAAAAATATTCATTTTTTAGGATTACATTCCCTGAAGTTTGCCTTTGAGGTCTTCGCCGCCCAGAACGTGTGCGTGGAAGTGAGGAACAGCCTGTCCCGAATCCTTGCCCGAATTTACGACTACACGGTAGCCGCTTTCAGCCATGTTTTCCGTAGCCGCAATCTTTTTTGCAACTGTGAAAAGCGACGCAAAAATCTTCTCATCATCTTTTTCGATTTCGTTCACTGATTTAATGTGCTTTTTCGTGATGATGAGATCATGGACCTTGCAAAGCGGATTTATGTCGCGGATAACAATGAAATTTTCGTCTTCATAAAGTCTCGGCGAAGGAATATCGCCTTTTACAATTTTGCAGAAAATACAGTCACACATTTTTAACTCCTTAAAATTATTGTTGTTTAGGATCCAAACTGGTTATCTGAAACTCTTTTTTGCCTATCAGTTTGTAATTTCCTGCACACTCTGCCGGAAGGTCGCCGGCAAAAACAGCAGCACTGTGAGTTCCTATGCCCAAAACGGCAGCAAGTTCATCGTCAAACGGAATCTCAAAACCGTGGTTGTATGTTCCGTTGCACTGGGTAAGGTCGGTTCTTTCCGACTCTGCATCGACGCTGCGTTCAGCCGCGACGACGGATTCATTTTTGTTTTTGTAGTATCTGACTTTGACGGGAACTTTTTCCGAATATGCGTCGGGATCGCATGCCCAGCCTGTGATTTCGCCGCCATCAGCCGATTCAAATTCGCCTTTGGGCTCATTTTTAGTCGTAGCGTAAATCGTCAGATCGTCAACAACAAGACCATGACCTTCGACAGAAGTGTCGCTTCTGAACCTCAAGCCGAAAACGAACTCATCTGTCAGGCAGGTATCAGGAATTGTCCACATCAAAGGTTTGTTGTGATATTCATCGACCCAAATAGTATCTGAGGTATAGCGGCAGCCTGTAGCGTATGTCAAAAACTCTACGCCGGAATCTTCCTTCGTTGATACCCATGGTGATGCCGGAGTCTGACTCCACGAAACGCCGGTCGCATTAGTCGCAGTTGTGATTCCTTCACCGTTGCAGGTCGGATGGATAAAAGTGCGGTTTGAATTTGTGCATGTCGAAAAATAATTTTTACCCTTTGCATAAAAAGTTGCCTTTACCATGCACGTTTTGCAGGCAGACAAATCGGCAGGTCCCAAAGCCGCTGTGTAGTCCATATTTTGAGAATAACCTTTATTGGCGGAATATTTTCCGAAGCTGTAGGAACCGCTTCTTGCCGCAAGAACCGAAGATTCAACAAGATTCCAATAGTTGTTGGTCGAAAATCCCTGAGTTGTAGCATCATCCCAGTCATATTTTCCGCCGTTAGGCAGTGCCGCTATCGCAGCTGCGCAGGCTGCCGGTTCAGTCGGAAGTTCAACTTCGTTATCCGTATCATTATCAACATCTGCATCATTGTCTGTATCGCCACTGTTCCCTGAATCGGCATCCACATCGGGATTTTCCGAATCATTCGAATCGGAATCGGCATCGCCGTCATTGTTTTCTGAAGAATTATCATTTTCTTCATTATTTGAATCAGCATCGTTTTCGCCGCTGTTTCCGTCATTATTTTCGCCGTCATTTTCTTCGGTATCGTCTGAAGTTTCAGAACTGTCACCGCTTTCAGCACCGTCAGAATCGGAAGTTTCCTCATTGTCTTTATCATCAGAAGACGGTTCAGAATTTTCGTTATCGTTTACAGAATCAGGACGTTCCGAATCCCCATCGTTATTATTGTTGTTTCCGTCTGAAGAATTTTCATCATCATTCTGACCATCATCAGGAACCGTGTTTCCGGAAGAACTGTCGTTGTCTGAATCGGTAGGATCAACTACAGCACCGGCATGAACACAAAAACCGTCAAAACAGGAATATGAAGTGTCAGGACAGTCTGCAACAGTTATACATGGAATCAGAGGATCATCACCGTTAGAACATGAAATAACGAACAAAAACGCCAGAAAAACAAAAAAACAGCTTTTTCTCATATCAGCACCTCCACAAAAAGCGCATAATTTTACTCATGCGGCAATTTTTTTCAAAAAAATAGTTTTTTTGCATAACCTTTAAATCCGATTATATTACTTCGGTTTTAGCCGCGAGGCATTTTGAAATGAGGACTTTATGAAAATCGCAAAAATCAACTGGAAAAACGCAATATATCTGCTCACCGTGACTCTTCCGGTCTTTCTCATTGATCTTTTCACCAAAAACTGGGCTTTAACCCTCAAGGGAAAAGAAGGAATCGTCGTTTTTGAAAGCTGGTGGAACTTCATTTACGTCGAAAACAAAGGTGCTCTGTGGGGGCTCGGCGCAAACTTCCCTGATTCAGTAAGGCAGCTGATTTTCTTGGGTTTTTCGTCACTTATCACAATTTTGGTGCTCTATCTTCTTCTCGCTTTCGCCGAAACTAAATTCATGAAAATAATTTACGGACTTATCCTTGCCGGCGCGTTCGGCAACCTTTACGACCGCTTTTTCAGAGGTTTTGCCGTAATCGACTTCATCGACTGGCATGCAGGGGAAATCTACCACTGGCCGACTTTCAACATTGCCGATGTCGCTATCGTCGTTGCGATTTTCCTTCTTGCTTTTGAGCTTCTTTTCCTTCAGCCGAAGCGCGAAAAAAATAAAAAAGAGGCAAAATAATGCGCCCCACCCTTTTTTCGATCGGTGATTTTTCTGTTTCATCCTTCTATTTTGTAGTTTTTATCTGCGTCATTGTCGGAAATTTTCTGACATGGTGGGAAATCAGACGCAATAAACTCGACATAAAAATGGCACTGCAAGGTGCTGTAATCACTACTACAATGGGTTATCTCGGTGCAAGAGCCATGCACATCGTTTTTGACGGATTTCTGGACATTTACATCCAGAAACCGCTTGCGATTTTTGCGGTCTGGAAAGGAGGACTCGCGTTTTACGGAACCGTCATTTTCGGACTCCCCACCGCAGTCTGGTGGTTCACGAAGCACAAAGCGCCGCTCATGAAATATCTGGACTGCTACATTTTAGGTCTTGCTTTCGGGCTCGGACTCGGCAGATCCGCATGCTACCTCAACGGCTGCTGCTTCGGCGAGATTTCGGCATCTCCGTTTGCAGAAACATTCCTCCGATACGGTTTAAGCGCAAAAAACCAGTTTGCAAGAGACATTCTTCTTAATTTGAAGGATCTTCCCCTTCCCGTCCTTCCGACTCAGTTAGTCTCGACTTTCGTGACATCTTCGATTTTTCTCGTTCTCTGGTTCTACTTCCGCAAACACAAAAAAAAGGACGGCGAACTTCTGGGACTCTGGCTCACGATGTACGGCACTTTCCGCTTCATAATCGAATTTTTCAGGGCTGACGACCGCGGACTTTTCTTCAATAACCTGTTTTCGACGTCTCAGCTCGTTGCGATCATAACTTTCACAATCGGAGTGCTTATTCTCGTTCTTCCGTCGGAAGAGACTTTAAAAGAAAAAAAGAATAATGATAGAGCTGTACAAAACAATCTTTAAATCAACTCAACCAATTGAAATAAAAGAGAAAAACAGCCGTTTTATATCTCAGTGTTTTCCTGTTTTGACAAAAGAAGATGCTGAAGAAACCGTCAAAAAACTCTGGAAAATACATTACGACTGCACTCACATCTGCTTTGCCTACCTTTTAGGCGAAGGAGAGATCACAACTTTCCGCTACAGCGACGACGGCGAACCTTCCGGCACGGCAGGACTACCGATCTACAACGAAATTCTGCGTAAAGAACTTTTCAATGTTTTAGTGACAAGTGTCCGATATTACGGCGGAATCAAACTCGGAACGGGCGGACTCACCAGAACTTACGGCGCATCGGCGAGAGCGGCACTTGATTCATGTGAAATTGAAACCGTGATCATCAAAAAAGAACTTACTCTTGATATTCCTTTCGATTTCACAGGAATCGCAATGAGTTATATCGGCAGATTTGAAGGATTAGAAATAAAATCGACAACTTATACCGAAAAAGGAAGCTCAGTCACAGTAAAAATCCCGATTGCTTCCGTCGAAAAATTCATCGCCGAAATGGTCGAAAAAACCGGTGGAAAAATAACGCCGAAAATCGTATAAATTCTCTATCCTTTGATTTTTGAAAACACAAGAGAGGCGGCGTAAACCGCGCCCGAAACAAGCGTGATGACCGCTCCGGTCGGAAGGTTCCATGTGTATGAAACGAAAAGTCCGCTCATGCTGAAAACGAAGCTCAGAATTATCGAAAGCACGATTATCGCACCAACTTTCCGGCAGAAAACCGCCGATGTCGCAGCAGGCAGAGTCATGAAAGCGATAACGAGAATCAAACCGACAACTTTCATCAGAACAACGACTGTGAGCGCAATGACCGAAAGCATGAGAATATAGACGAGCGAGGCTTTTACACCGTGAAGCTCGGCATTTTCCTCATCAAAACTAACAGCCTTGAACTGCCTGAAAAAGAGCGCACTTACCAGAATTACAAGCGCTGCGAGCACCGAAAGAGCCGTTATGTCGCTTTTAGAGACGAGCAGAATATTTCCAAAAAGATAGTTGTTGAGATTTACCGCATAACCCGGTGTCAGATATATGAAAATTATACCTGCCGACATTCCGCACGCCCACATCGCTCCTATCACCGTGTCTTCGTGCTGCGTCGCCTTAAGCCTGATTATACCGAGCAGAACCGCGAAAATAAGAGCCGTAACTATTGCCCCTGCAAAGGGCGAAAATCCGAAAAATACCGCAGCACCCACTCCGCCCAAAACCGCGTGAGCAATTCCGCCAGCAATAAAAGTTATGCGGTTTATGTGGACGAAAGTTCCCGAAATTCCGCATGAAAGTGCCGCCAAAAGCGCAGCCACAACCGCATTCTGCAAAAATGAATATGTCGAGAGTGCACTAAAAAAATCCATTTAAATCCCGCACTTATGGTGAATCATCGTTGTTTTTCCGCTGTATGCGTGATGCTCTTCAAGGCAGCACATCTCGTCTTTCGAAGCGTGTTCCACGAAAATTTTGTTCACGCAGCCTATCTTGTTTACGAAACTCGAAACAAAACCGATGTCGTGAGAAACCATGACGATTGTGATCTTCTTATTCATGTCAAGAAGCATCTCGTAAATATCCTTTTCGACCGAGCTGTCAACACTTGCGACAGGCTCGTCAAGAAGGAGAATTTCAGGATCGCTCACTATCGCCCTAGCAATAAGAGTCCGCTGTTTGAGTCCGCCCGACAGATCGCCGAAACGTGCATCTGCACGGTCTAAAATTCCCAGTTTTTTCATCGCGTCTTCTGCTTTTGCCTTCTCAGCTTTGCTGTAAAAAGGAAGGAAAGAAGTCGATTTGACCAAACCTTGAAGAACCACCTCTTCAACTGTTATCGGAAAAAGCCTGTCGTGGGAAGAAAACTGCGGAACAGACGCTATCTTCGTAAAATTCTTGCCCGGTTCTTCGCCGAAAACCGTGATCTTTCCGCTTGTCGGCTTGATAAAACCGAGCATGAGCCTGAGGATCGTCGTCTTTCCGCCGCCGTTAGGACCTATTATCGCGAAAAAATCCTCCTTTTTTACCGAAAAGGTGACATCGCGCAGGATCTCGTTCTTCCCGTAAAAAAACGAAACCTTATCGAAATTTATGACTTCAGGACCGCTCACAACAAACTCCGTTTTCGGCCATTATGCCGTTGCACCGCTTCGCAATTACAATTCGCGCCGCCGATATCTCGTTATAACGATATTACGATATAACGAAAAACTTTCGGCGCGAATATACTCTAAATTTTGGGAAAATCCACACGGAAATTCGGCGGCAACCCTATTTTCCGGAATTACCGCCGTGTTTTTAGAATTTTAAACTACAACTTTCTTATGATCCAAACTGCTCTCCCGATACATTTTATCGAACTGTTCATAATGATGTCGTTGTTTTTCTTCGCCGGTTTGTCATTGGTCAGTTTCCCGAACTCTCCGTCGATAAAGCGTTTGAGCACGGTCTTTGATTCGATTTCGAAAAGATAGACTCCCAGATTTTTCAGGTGAGTCTCCGTTACATCGACCAGAACTTCGTCACCGATGAGGAAGCAGGGTTCCATGTTGTCGCTTATCACGTTGAAAAGGAGCAGTTTTCCTTCATCGACTGAAGCACCGATCTCGCCTATAAATGAAGCGATATAACGGCTTCCTTTTTCAGCAACAACGGGCGGTTTTTGGGCAAAAATATCGCCTTCGCTTTCCGCCAGCCATTCGGTTTTCACGCCGTAAATCCTTTCAAGTCCGAAGATCACTTTTGCATTTGCCTGCATTTTACCCGATTCGATAGCACAAAGATAAGCCTGTGAAATTCCTAAACTTTTAGCCATTTCTTTTTGTGTGATTTTTAATTTTTCACGTACTGTTCTTATTTTTTCACCGTAATTCATTATAAAATCTCCTAAAAAATTAAATGTAAAAAATAAAATATGAACAGCAGCGCCGCTATCGTTTCCGCAAGATATAAATGTCACAAATACAAATCAAGATATTTTAAAAACAGAATATTTGGGGTTGTGTGGATTATAAGAAACTACTTCTGAAGGAGCTCTATTCCTTTGTCGATTCTTCTGAGTGAATCCTCTTTGCCGATTATCGCAGCGATGTCGCTTCCGCCGCCGGGAGTGAGTTCTTTTCCGCTGAGTGCGACGCGCATCGACCAGAGCAGAACTTTTTTGTTTATCCCCGCTTTTTCAGCGATATCGACGACTTTGTAGTAAAGTTTTTCGTGATCCCAGTCCTCGAATTTTTCAAGTTCGGGTTTCAGCAGAAGAAGCGCCTGAAGCGAATTTTCCTTGTCGGTCTTCATCTTTTTGTTGACGTAAAGGTCAGCCGAATATTCGGGCAGTTCGTCGATGAAATCGAGCTGCGGGATAACGTCGCTGAAGTATTCCGTTCTCTTGTGAAGACCTGCAGCAATAACGTCGAAGTTGACGTCTTCGCGTTTTACAGCCTGCTTGATGAAGGGCATCGCGTGTTTCAAAAATTCGTCCTGAGACATTGCACGGATGTACTCACTGTTGAGCCAGCGGAGTTTGACTTCATCGAAAATAGCGGGAGATTTGCCTATTCCCTTTATGTCAAAGGCTTCGATAAGTTCAGGAAGGGTGAAAATTTCGCGGTCGTTTCCGGGGTTCCAGCCAAGAAGCGCAACATAGTTGAGAAGTGCGTCCTTGAGGCAGCCTTTGTTGATGAAATCGGCGTAGCTTGCGTCTCCGTCACGCTTCGAAAGTTTGCGCTGAGCATCTCTCATGACGGGCGAAACGTGGACGTAATGCGGCTTTTCCCAGCCGAAAGCGTCGTAAAGAAGGTTGTATTTCGGGGTCGAGATCAGATATTCGCTTCCGCGGACGACGTGGGTGATCCCCATGAGGTGGTCATCTACTACGTTTGCGAAATTGTAAGTCGGATAACCATCTGATTTTATTAAGATAAGATCGTCCATCGTCGAATTTTCGACTTCGATGTCGCCGTAAACTTCATCGTGGAACGAAGTGGTTCCCGAATCGGGCATTTTCTGCCTGATGACATAAGGAATTCCGGCATCGAGATTTTTCCGGATCTCCTCTTTTGAAAGGCTGAGGCAGTGTCTGTCGTACTTCGTCTGCTCGTGGTTTTCTTCGCAGTGTTTGCGAAGATCGTCAAGACGCTCTTTCGTGCAGAAGCATCTATAGGCATACCCTTTTTCAATGAGCTCTTCGGCGTATTTCATATAAATTCCGGCAGCCATTCTTTCGCTCTGGACGTAAGGGCCGTAATCGCCGCCTACATCGGGACCTTCATCATGGTCAAGCCCCGTTTCAGCCAAAGTGCGATAGATCAGATCGACTGCTCCTTCGATCTTTCTTTCCTGGTCGGTATCTTCAATTCGGAGAACGAAAGTTCCGTGATTTTTTCTCGCAATAAGCCACGCATAAAGAGCCGTTCTCAAGTTTCCGACGTGCATATAACCGGTCGGACTCGGCGCGAATCTTGTCCTTACCTTTTCACTGCTCATGAATTTCTCCTGCAAAATCAAACAGTTATCAAACGAGAGCACTTAAGCTCCCCGAAAACAGTCATGGATATTACTTATTTTTCAGAAAAATGTAAAAAAGTTGGAAAATAAAATATTTAGCCGGAATTTTTGTTTTTAGAAAAGTTCTTTTCCCGTCATTTCGGCAGGAATTTCAAGTCCCATGATTTTGAGTATCGTCGGCGCAATGTCGGCTAAAATTCCGTTGTGAAGTTCGATGTTTTCGTAGTTGTAGACCGCGAAAGGAACGGGATTCGTCGTGTGCGCGGTGTGCGGAGCCTTCGTCGTCTCGTCGAACATCTGCTCGCTGTTGCCGTGATCGGCTGTGAGAATGAGCACTCTACCCTCTTTTTCGACTTTCGCCATGATCTTTCCGACGCACTCGTCAATCGCTTCGATCGCCTTGACCGCAGCTTCCATGACGCCCGTGTGACCGACCATGTCGGGATTTGCGAAATTGAGTATTACAAGATCGAATTTTTCAATATTTTCAAGAAGTTGTTCAGTTACTTCATAGGCACTCATCTCAGGTTTAAGATCGTAAGTCTGAACTTTCGGAGACGGAACCAGAATACGCTCTTCACCGTCGAAAACAGTCTCTTTTCCGCCGTTGAAAAAGAATGTGACGTGAGCGTATTTTTCAGTCTCGGCAATACGAAGCTGCGTTTTTCCAGCCTTTGAAACAACTTCGCCGAGAATGTTTTTGAGTTCTTCATGCTCGAAAAGTACGGGGAACGGAAAATCGGCGCGGTAGCGTGTCATCGTCGCATACTGGCTGAAGTTGACGCGCTGCTTTCTCATAAAACCGTTGAATTCGTCGAAGTTGAGCGCCATCGAGATCTCGCGAGCGCGGTCTGCCCTGAAATTGAAGAAGATAACGGCATCTTCGTCGCGCATGACACCTTTCGGGAAGCCGCAGTCGTTCATGATTATCGTCGGTCTGACGAATTCGTCGTATTCGCCTCTTGCGTAAGAATTTAAAATCGCGTCTACCGGCGTTTCGGCGCGCAGTCCCAATCCCATCGTCAGAGCGTCGTAAGCCTGCTCTACCCTGTCCCAGCGGTTGTCTCTATCCATCGCATAGAATCTGCCCATGACTGTCGCAATTTCACCGAGACCTTCTTTTTTCATCTTTTCATCAAGTTCACGGATATAGTTTATCGCGCTCTGAGGCGGAGTATCCCTGCCGTCAAGGAAGCAGTGGACGACGACTTCGAGTTTGTTGCGCTTTCCGAATTCAAGCAGCGCATAGAGGTGTTCCATCGAACTGTGGACTCCGCCGGGAGAAACAAGCCCCATGAGATGAAGCGTTCCGCCGTGGATCTTGAGCTCTTTCACGGTCTCTTTCAGCACCGGATTTTCAAAAAAACTGCCGTCTTCGATAGCTCTGTCGATCTTTGTGAGATCCTGATAAACGACTCTTCCGGCGCCGATATTCGTGTGACCTACTTCGCTGTTTCCCATCTGACCTTTCGGAAGTCCGACGTCAAGCCCGCTCGCCGAGAGCTGACACTTCGGCGAATTAGACAAAAGTTTATCGATATTCGGCGTTTTCGCCGTTTTTACCGCGTTGAAATCGCTGCTTTCCCTGATCCCGAACCCGTCGAGAATCATGAGCATAACTTTTTTGTTTTCCATAATTCATTCACCTCTAGTAAATTTTTGATATTTCAGTTTTCGGATAGTATCTCTTCAAAATAAAGCGGAAATCTCTGCCTTTTCTGCCGAGCGAGACAGCACCCATCTGGCTCATTCCGACTCCGTGCCCCCAGCCCATTCCGCTGAAAATCCACTCATCGCCTTCTTTCTGAGCAAGAAACGCAGAACTGTATAAATTATCCAATAATCTTCTAATGTTAAGTTCACCGTAAACCGTGAGTTTTCCCGAATTTCCGACAAATTCGATTTTGTATATCCTTCCGGAAACGCCGCGTGACAAGGCATTGATTTTGTTGATGTTTCCAATATTTTTGCGCGAATTGACAAGAGAATTCAGTTTTTCCTGCGTAAAACGGACTTCCCAGCGGTGCCTTTTATTCATTTTGATATTGTCTTCGCCGTAGTCGCTCTGAAGGAATTTTGCAAGATCCTCTTCTTTCAAAAGGTCGAGTTGAAGCGGTTCATCGCCGTCCCAGACTCCGGAAAGATAAGGTTTTTCGGCGGTAAACCAGACGTTTCTGATATCTTCCGTTCTGCCGCCCGCACTTGAGCAGTAAGGAGCCCGCGCAACGTGAGTTCCGTTGAAAAGAAGCACTTCGCCCTCTGTCTCTTTCACCGCCTGAACGAACTTTGAATCGACCTTTCCGTTCCAGATAACTTTCTGGCAGTGGACTTCGCTGCAGATATGCCATATTTCCGAGACATGGCGCTTGCCGAGCTGCATGAAAATGTCCGTCCTCGCTGCAACAGCCTGCGCTTTGAGCGTTTCAAGCGGTGCTGACAAAAACATTTCTCCAGGAAGGATGCGCTGCAGGATGTTTTCGACTGAATCTTCTATCACAAGCTCCCCTTTCGAAGCTGCAAGCGGAGTTATAAAATAGTTTTTATCCCCAGGATATGAATCGTTTCCCGCCATGAATCCTGCTTTCGGGTGGATAAGAAGTAAATTCTGGCACTTATAATTTTTTCCGTCATCAGTTTTCACATTTATTATAGAACTTGCATTGCTTTCATGCACCGGAATCGAAACGATATTGTAATCAGGAAACAACTCTCTGAATTTACTTAGAAGTTTCTCACTTTCATCTTTAGTGAAAAGCTCTTTTGAAGTGATGAAATATTCGCGGTTGTCAATAGTTGACTTGTTTATCGAAAATATCGCGCCGTGAACGAAAATATCAGTCTCCATACCGGTTTTCATGCTCCAGAGTTTCGCCTTTTCCGCATGACTTCTAAGCTCACTCTGCGCAAGTTCCTGAAAAGCAATCCTGTATTTCACGACTGCCGGAGAGAATTTGCTTACCGAAAAAGTGAATGATTTAGCCGCAATCTCGCTGCTTCCGCACTCAAAACTTTTTATATTTTCAATTTTTGTACCGTTCTCGTAACTTTTGACGTGCACCCGAATATAAGGAACATTGTTCCTGAACGAAAATGACGCGCTGTGGAGAAAATCAAACTCCTGCGAAATATCGGCTGAAAGGCTGAAAACAAGAAAAATCAGAAAGAAAAAAACAATATTTTTATGCACAATAACCTCAACACACAAAAACCGCGGCAAAATAGCACAAACGGAGCTCGGTTTCAAATGAAATCAGGATTTTTTTGGCATAAAAAACAAACCTCATCCCTTTTATTCCCGTCTCTGACCTCACTCTTGGTCCCTCTCCAGTGTGGCGAGGAATAAGCGGTCGTCATTCTGAGCGTAGCAAAGAATCTCAGTCTCCGGTTGCTGAGCTTGGTCGAAGCAAGCGACGAGGACGTGTGCATCCCACATAACTTCAAGTTGTGGGAGGCGTGAGAAAAACTGCGTTATCCGGCATTTAAAGCGGTAGATTTTGTGATTTTGTAAAAAGTTTACGGTTTAACTTGCAAATAACGAAGATTTTGTTTATGCTCTGAAAGATGTTGAACGGTGACTTCGGAGGTGTTTTTATGAAACTTTACAAACGCGAAAATTACTTGAAGAAAATACGCGGATTTTATCACGACACAGATATGATCAAAGTGATAACCGGTGTCCGAAGATGCGGCAAATCATGCCTCATGCAAACAATCGCTGACGAAATTCTCGCATCCGGTGTCAAATCAGAAAATATTATTTACCTGAATTTGGACAAACGCGGATACAGGAACATAAAAACAGCCGACCAGCTTGATGCAAAGATTGAAGAAATGTCCGGCGCAGCGGGGATCAAATACCTGTTTATCGACGAGATCCAAAACGTCAGAAATTTTGAGGAAATTATCAACGGTTTCAGGGAAGAAGAGGAGTTTTCGATCTTTATCACAGGCTCGAACTCCTATCTTTTAAGCGGCGAACTTGCCACCAAACTGACAGGACGCTATCTCGAATTCGAGCTTTACACCCTGAGTTTTGAAGAATATCTGGGAATGAAAAAGTTTTTCGGTAAAGATGTCAGTGCGGATCTCACCGCCGAATTTGACGCTTATATTTCAGAAGGAGGATTCCCGAGAACGATACAGTATTCAGGCGAGGACAAAGATGTTTACCTCAAGGAAATCATTAAAGAAATTTTTCAAAAAGACATTAAAAGACGTGTTAAAGTCAGAAAAATTTCAGTATTCGAGACTGTCCAGCGTTACATCATCAACAATTTCGGCGCGACCGTAAGCCTCACCAACATTCTCAACGACCTCGCCAAAAACGGCTGTCCAGTAAGAAGGGAAACATTAAAACGCTATCTGACCATACTTGAAGATGCAAAAATCATTTATCCGTGCTACCGGTTCGACCTGAAATCGAGAAAATCGATATCCGGAGAGCAGAAATATTACCTCGCCGATTTGGGTTTTTATTTTGCCGTGAACGCGAACAAGCACATAAACTACGGTCCGGCACTTGAAAACATTGTCTACATTTATGCCAAGTCGAAAGGCTACGAAGTCAGCGTCGGCAGGATCGGCAAGCTGGAATGCGACTTTATTTTGGAACGTAACCATGATTATTCATACGTTCAGGTCTCCATGACGATCATGAACGACATCAAGACCGAAGACCGGGAATACCGTCCGCTTGAAGAAATAAAAGACAACTATCCGAAATACCTTTTAACCAGAAACGATCTGATTCAGCGCAGAAACGGGATCAAGCACTTCAACATACCGCTGTTTATGAAAGAGAATATGATGTTCTGATCAAAACTTGCGTTATTTGCTTGTTAAAGCGGTAAATTTTGTGATTTTTGGGAAAGTTGACGGGTTAACCTGCGAATAAATGAGGCGTTTCAGACTTCACAGAAAGAAGTCTATTTGACCGAAAGACGGGAGAATTGATTTGATACCGGGTGACTTCGTTTCATTTGGAAATCATCTATAAAAACATATTTGTTGGCTTATCAGTGTATTGTCCTGACAGCACGTGCATAACTTCTAAAATTAATGTAGAAAAAACGTTTACATGTAGCTGACCAGATATCGTAATCACAACACCCCTGTTGAAGTATAGCACCTGATTCTGTGGCTTCAAGCTCATCTACTGCTCCTGAATCATTGAAGAATACCACCTTATATTTTCCACTTTCAGAACCTACGGTCGAAGACCAGTATATAGGCACTTCATCATTACATGTGCTAAGATTGGTCACAACTCGGAATCCACCTATAACATCTCTGTTTTGATACAAAATACTCAGCTCGTCAACAGTCGGCAATCTCCAGTCGGAAAAACCTCCAAGCGTAGAAGAATTAGCCATCGTGTTAGATGAATTCCAGTTATTGGCTGCTGCTGAAAGATCACTTTTTTGAACCATAAGACCGGCACCTTTTAACACATAATAATAAGGAGACTCCGTATAAAAACTTACCTCGCTTCCATATCTGACATTGTTATTACTTATGACATAAGCCTTTACATAGTAGGTAACCTGAGTCTCCAAACCTGTTAAATTGTATGTAAAGGTTCCGCTTCCGCTGCCTGACACTTTAACTTTGTTGTTACTGGTAGTCGGATTTGGAGTCTTGCTATAAACAAAACCTTTTTCAGTATAAGCAGGATCTCCAATAGCAGTAATATTGCCGCTCAATGTTGCCGTTGTCGCATCTATATTTGAAACACTATTGGTTGTAACAGCCGCTGGAACAGCATTAAAATTCAATGTTACTTCGTTGCCGTAAGCAGTTCCCTGCAAATTCGTAGCATAAGCTCGAATGTAATATGTCT